>NZ_JARJBC010000001.1:0-638440 GCF_029269905.1 Streptomyces silvisoli
CGTGGGGAGCCGGGCGGCCAAGCCTCCCAAGCCATGGTCGGCAGCCTCATGAAAGCCACACCCGGCTCCCCTGGGTCCCCCAACCCTACGAATGGCTGGGGCAGGCCCAGCAAGAAGGTAGAGCCTCATGAGCGCGCCGGCCGTACGGTCCCGACGCGCCGTGCTGGGCATGATGGCGGCGGCCCTGACCACCGGAGCCGCGCCCGCGTCGGCGCTGACCATCCGGCCGCGCGCCAGTACCGAGGCGCAGGCCAGGACCCGGAGCCTGCTGCTCGCCGCCGACCAGGCCAGTGAGCGGGTACTGGTCCTCGACCCCACCGACGAGTCCTGGGCCGAACACGGCACCCGCGCCGCTCTGCGCTCCGCCGCGAGGGCGGCGCTGTGGTCCTGGTCGCCGACTGACGACGGCAGCCTGAACTTCCTGAATCCGCAGAGGAGTTGGCGCAACGTCAGCGAGGCCAAGCACCGGGTGGTGGACGGCAGGCAGTGGCTGCTGACCTGCGCGTCGGCTGGCCTGGTCGCGGTGGTGTCCTACCCGCACGGCCGGGTCGCCTGGGCCACCGTGGTCGGCGGCAACGCCCACAGCCTGGAACTGCTGCCGGGCGGCAACGTCGCGGTCGCGGCCAGCACAGGGGGGTTCGTCCGCATCTACACCGCCTCCCAGGGGCCGGGCTCCGCGCGCTACGTCCAGTACGGCCTGCCCGGTGCGCACGGCGTGCAGTGGGACGAGGCCAACAGCACGCTGTGGGCCCTGGGCGAGAGTCAGTTGGTCGGCCTGAAGGTGGACGGCAGCGACGCCGAACCGGAGGTGTCCACCGGGGTGACCGTCAACCTCCCCGACACCGGCGGCCATGACCTGTCCGCGGTCGCGCGGGACCGCAACCGGCTGTGGGTCACCAGTACCCACCACGTGCGGCAGTACTCCATCTCCGATGACGCCTTCGTCGGATATCCCGGGCAGGCGGGGATCGACCGGGCCGGGGTCAAGAGCGTCGGCGACGACCCGGTCACCGGCCAGGTGCTCACGGTGACCCCGCAGTCCGGCAATCCCTGTCAGTGGTGCACCTCGACCATCGACTTCCACGCGCCCGACGGCCGCCAGGACACCGCGGGGGCGAGTCTGTACAAGGCCCGTTGGCTGCTGCCATACGACAGCGACGACGAGTGACCGCGACGCGTCCCCGCCGGGAAACCGGCGGGAAAGCGCGCCGCAGCTCAAATTACGCTCAAGTCATTCCGCTGGTTCGTGACCACCCGGTAATAGTCGGAGCCGGAGGTCCTCCCACCTGAAGCGCGTCTTGACCATTTCTTTACCAGGGGCCCCAGAGGCAGCTGAGAGCGGGCTGTCCAAGGGAAACGCGCCGGACGCATGGAAATTATCTCTGGAAGGTAACTATTCATCGTCGAGTCTTTGCGGACGTATGAACGATCCCTACTCTGAGGCAACTCTTCTCAGCACGCTCTGCCATTAATGGAGAGGCCCCTCATGGTCAGTGTGGACAAGTTCGCCCCGCAGACGGCGCGGGACCCCAGCACGCTCCGTCGCGATGTAGGCCTGATCGGGCTGCTCTGGGCGTCTGTCGGTTCCATCATCGGTTCAGGATGGTTGTACGGCGCGCAGAAGGCCGTGGTCGTCGCCGGCCCGGCCGCCATCATCTCGTGGACCATAGGCGCGATCGCGATCGTGCTGCTCGCCCTGGTCCATGCCGAACTCGGCGGCCTCTTCCCGGTAGCGGGCGGTACCGCCCGCTACCCGCACTACGCCTTCGGCGGGCTCGCCGGTATGTCCTTCGGCTGGTTCTCCTGGCTGCAGGCGGCCACCGTCGCCCCGATCGAGGTCGAGGCGATGATCGGCTACGCCGGTCACTGGTCCTGGGCGCAGGGCTTCCTCAACAAGGATCAGACGCTGACGGTGAGCGGCTTCATCGTCGCGGTGATCCTGATGGCCGTCTTCGTCGCGGTCAACTTCCTCGGCGTCCGGCTACTGGCGCACACCAACAGCGCCGCCACCTGGTGGAAGGTGGCCATCCCGCTGCTCGCGATATTCGTGCTGGCGGCCACCCACTTCCACGGCGGCAACTTCACCTCGCACGGCTTCGCACCGTTCGGCGCCAAGGGTGTGCTGGGGGCGATCAGCACCAGCGGAATCATCTTCGCGCTGCTCGGCTTCGAGCAGGCGATCCAGATCTCCGGTGAGAGCAAGAACCCCAAGCGGGACATCCCGCGGGCCACCATCGGGTCGGTGTTCATCGGCGCGGGCATCTACCTGGCGCTGCAGATCGTCTACATCGGCGCGCTGCCCGGCAGCTCCTTCGCCAAGGGCTGGGCCAACCTCAACTACGCGGGAATCAGCGGCCCGTTCGCCGGTCTGGCGACCGTCGTCGGACTCGGCTGGCTGGCCTGGGTGCTGTACATGGACGCGGTCATCTCCCCCGGTGGTACCGGTCTGATCTACGCCACCTCCACGTCGCGTATCTCCTACGGTCTGAGCAAGAACGGCTACGCTCCCACGCTGTTCGAGCGCACCAACGCCCGTAGCGTTCCGTGGTTCGGTCTGGTCATGGCCTTCGTGACCGGCGTGATCTGCTTCCTGCCGTTCCCGAGCTGGCAGCAGCTGGTCAGCTTCATCAGCTCGGCCAGTGTCCTGATGTACGCGGGTGCCCCGCTCGCCTTCGGCGCGCTGCGGTCCCGGCTGCCGGAGCGGGACCGGCCTTACCGGCTGCCCATCGGCGGCCTCGTCTCGCCGCTGTCCTTCGTGATCGCGAGCCTGATCATCTACTGGTCCGGCTGGGACACGCTGTGGCGGCTGGGCGTCGCCATCATCCTCGGTTACGTACTGCTCGGCTCGTACGCGCTGTACGCCAACCGCAAGGGTCTGCCGAACGCCCCGACGCTGAACTGGAAGTCGGCGCAGTGGCTTCCGGTCTACCTGATCGGCATCGGTGTGATCTCCTGGCAGGGCGGCTTCGGCAACGGCACCGGCGCCATCCCGCTGTGGTGGGACATCGCGCTCATCGCGGCGTTCTCCCTGGGCATCTACTACTGGGCCCGCGCCACGGCGCTGTCCAGCGAGGAGATCCAGCGGAACATCGACTCGGTGACCGTGGTGGACGAGGGCGGCCACTGAGCCTCCCCCCTCCCGACACGTGGAGCCCGGCCGGTCCCCTCGGCCGGGCTCCACGCATTCCCGCGTCAGCGCGCGTCATCCCGTGGCACAACGCGGCCAGGGGTGCCGGGACTCGAGCTCGGCGGCCAGGTCGAGCAGGGTGTGCTCACCGCCCAGCGGCGCCACCAGCTGCACCGCACCCGGCACCGCGCCAGGCTGGCCGCCCATGGGAACGCTCATCGCGGGCCAGCCGGCGAGGTTCCACGGCGGGGTGAGCGGTGAACACCGCGTACTGCCAACCAGGTTGGCCAGCCAACCGCGCTCGTACCACGGCCCCGCGGCCGGACCGGGGCGGGCCAGCGCCGGCATGACCAGCACGTCGTAACGGGCGAAGAACGGCGCCAGGCGCTCGCGCAACCGGGTCCGCAGATCCGCCTGCGGCAGCCCGGTACGGGCGAGGACCCGGCCGACCGCGCCGTGCCGCCGGGTGCGCCGAGTCAGCAGCCGCACCGGCAACCCCTCGGCGTCCGCCGCGGTGCCCGCGGTCCAGCGGGCGAACACCGCCGCGCCCAGCCAGACCGGGTACGGCGGGTCCGCCGGAGTGACGTGGTGCCCGGCGGCGGCCAGCAACTCGCCCGCGCGACGGGCGGCCTGGGCGTACGGCGCGGTGACGCCGACGCCCGGCAGCGGGCTGCGCACCGAGACGGCGACGCGCAACGGGCCGACCGCCGGGCGGGCCGCGTCCGGCGGATCCTCACCGGCCAGCACCCGAAACATCAGCCGCGTGTCCGCGGTGGTGGTGGCCAGCGGGCCGTTCTCCGACATGCCGAACCAGTCGCCGTTGCCGATTGCGGCGGGCACCGTTCCAGAACCCGGCTTGAGGCCGATCAGGCCGCAGTTGGCGGCCGGTATCCGCAACGAGCCCATCCCGTCGTTGCCGAGGGCGATCGGTACCATCCCGCTGGCCACCGCCGCCGCGCTGCCGCCGGAGGAGCCACCGGACGTGCGCGCCCGGTCCCACGGGTTGCGGGCGATTCCGTAGACGCTGTCCGCGGTACCGAAGACGCACAGTTCGGGCACGTTGGTCAGGCCGACGACCACGGCGCCGGCGGCGCGCAGTCGTCGCACTGTGGGGTGGTCGGCCGTGGCAGGGGTGTCCGTGGTGGCCGCGGAACCGTTTCGGCATGACTCCCCGCGCACCGGCAGGTTGTCCTTGACGGCCACCGGCACTCCGGCGAGCGGGAGCCCCGCGAGATCCGGGCGGGCGGCGACCTCGTCCGCCTCGTCCAGCGCGAGTTGGGCGCGCACGGTGCGGAAGGCACCGATTCCGGCGTTCTCGCGCTCGATCCGTGCCAGATGCTCGGCCACCACCTCGCGCGGGGTGACCCGGCCCTCGCGTACGGCGGCGGATATCTCAACGGCGGTACGTCCAGGCCAAGTTGGCATACGCACTGACCTTTCCTCGGGCCATGTCCGACGGGTGGTGGAGTTCGGGCGTCGAGCCTATGTCCGAGGTCAACGGTCAGGCGAGGGCGCCGTCCCGCTCGGCGGAGACCGAGCGCAGCAGCAGTACCGCGATGTCGTCGGTCCGGTGCCTGGCCTGCTCCGCGTGCCTGGTGAGCGCGTCGGCCAGGGCGTCCAGCGGTCCGTCGTCGAAGCGGGCGAGCTTGCCGCCCAGCGCGTGCAGCGCGTCGTCCAGGTCGACCCCGGGCGCCTCGATCAGACCGTCGGTGTACAGCGCGAGCACCGTGCCGACCGGCATGGGGATCCGGGTCAGCGGATAGCTGGTGACGGCCTCCGCGCCCAGCACGATCCCTCCGGCCACCTTAGGTACCCGCACCTCGCCGTCCGGGGTGCGCAACAGCGGCCGGGGGTGGCCTGCGCTGGCCAGCAGCGCGTACCTCCCGATGAGGTCCACCCGCAGATATATGCAACTCGCGAGCAAATTGGTATCGAGGTCATTCATCAGGCGGTTGGTCTGGGACAACACGGAGCCCGGGTCGGCGCCCGCTGTCGCATAGGCGCGGACCGCCGTCCGGATTTGGCCCATGAGGGCCGCGGCTGCCACATTGTGTCCCTGGACATCACCGATCACCGCGCCCGCGGTGCCGCGGTCTATTCGCAGGATGTCGTAGAAGTCGCCGCCGATATCCATTCCCTCGGTCCCGGGGAGATAGCGGGCCGCCGTCTCCAGCCCGGGCAGCAGCGGAAGGGCATGCGGCAGCAGGCTTTCCTGGAGGCCGTGGGCGAGTTCCAGTTTGGCGTCGTACATCCGGGCCCGGTCCATGGCCTGGGCGATCAGACCACTGAGCGACGTGAGCACCGCGCGTTCATGGACCGTGAAGTGGTGCGGCTGGTCGAAGGCGAGGACGCAGCTGCCCACCAGTCGGCCCGACGCCACCAGCGGCAGATATGCCCAGGCGGACATGGTGTCCCGCAGCTGCGGCCGCACCGGATACATCCGTTCCAGTTCCTCGCGGGACTCGAAGAATGCGGGCGCCCCCGAGACCAACGCGTGGACTCCCGGTGTGGCGGCGGTCAGCGGCGTGCTGTCGAAGGCGTCGATGAGGCCCGGCGGATAGCCGCGATGGCCCGCTACCAGCAGCCGGTCGCCCTCGGCGATCAGTACCGCCACCGCGCGGGCGCCGAACGAGGGGACGATCTGGTCGGCCACCAGGTCCACCACGTCCACCACCCCGGCGGCCTGGGCGAGCTTACTGGCGAGGTGCAGTATGTGGTAATACGCGCCCGCCCGGGTGGGGACCTCGGCGTCCGCGGCCAGCATCGGGCCCGGCGCGTCTTGCGGTGCCACGTCGGCCTCGTTGATCCGCACGGTGATCCCGGAAGCGTCCGGATACAGCCGGAAGGCCAGCCAGCGGTCGGGTGGTCGCAGCGCCACGAAGGACGAGATCTGCCGACTGGCCGTCGCCGCCCGGTAGCGGTCCTCGTACACCGGATCCCGTAGCCACGGCAGTACGTCCCAGGGGCGGGCGCCGAGCAGTCGGAAGACGGGGGCGCCCAGCAGGTTGGCCGCCCTGGGCGTGACCCAGGTCAGCCGACCCCGCGCGTCCAGCGCGCACATGCCCTCCGGTAGCCGCTCGACCATCGCCGTGAGGCTCTCCGTGGTCCCGGGGCCGCCGCTCTCCGCGGTGATCATCAGCGGCTCCGGCCCGGCGCGTACGGGGCGGCCCGCCGCGGTGGCGTCGCGCAGCAGGCGGGCCAGGTCGGCGGAGAGTTCCATCAGGGCGTCGTGCTCGGTCTCCGACAACTCCGCCGAGTGCCAGCCCGGCCAGCACGTGAGGACGACCCCGAGCACCGCGCCCCCCGCCACCAGTGGCAGCACGGCGAGCGAGAAGGCGTAGGGCAGGACCAGCGCGAGGGCCGGGTAGAGCCGCACCATCGCCTCCTCGCCGGCCACCCACACCAGTCGGCGGTCGCGCATCGCGTCCGTCACCGGCGTGGTGGTGGACAGCGGCACATGCTCCCACGGCCGGACGAACTCCCGCGAAAGGCCCAGCATCATCACCAGTCCCAGCCGCTCCGCGTCCGGCTCCGGAACGTAGAGCGCGGCGATATGGCAGCCCAGCCGGTCCCGCGCCGCGTCCAGGCGCGCCAGCAGGGCGTCGAGATCCTGGCGCACACCCTGGTCGATGGCGTCCGTCCCGGAGCCCGGCGCCGCGGACCGTGAGTCGCGAGCCATGGGCACCTCCACGTCTGCCCATTCTCGCCCCGATCGCCCGGATGAACGACCCCTGTCCGTGAGGGGTGCAGCCACTCCGTGTCAGCGCGTCGGTACGGAACGTGGCGCCCGTGCTATGGCGCCGAGTTGGTCACCCACTCCAGGACGGCCATCGCGCTGGGCAGCTTCATCGCCGCCTGAGTCCAGGCCAGCGAGCGCGGGCCGTCCAGTACCGCCGCGGAGACCTCCTCGCCCCGCCGGGCGGGCAGGTCGTGCATGAACCAGGCGTCCGGCCAGCGGTTAACGAACGCCTGGTTCACCTGGAAGGCTCCGTCGGCTCCGCTGCCGCCCCAGCGCGTCGTGTAGACCACGTCCACCTCGCGCGGGAGGCGACGTGGGTCGTGCAGCTGGTCCAGGCGCGCCCCGGTGCCGACGGCTCGCTTCGCGGCGCGTTCCAACTCCCGTTCGGGCAGGGCGTGTTCACGCGGGCAGACGAACGTGGCGCGGGCGTCCGGCACCGCGCTGAGCCCATGGGCCAGGGCTACCGCGGTGCTGTTGCCCTCGCCCACGTAGAGCAGCCGCAGGCCGGACAGGTCGCCGAACCGCAGCAGCAGCGTCGCCAGGTCGCAGATGCCCTGGGTCGGGTGCTCGTCGGCGGCCATCGCGTTGACGGTGGGCAGTTGCCCGTACCGGGACAGCACCCGCAGCCCCTCCAGCGGCCCCGTGGTGCGGGCCACCAGGGCGTCCAGCATGCAGCCGAGCACTCTGCCGGTGTCCGGCAGCGGTTCCCCGGCGGACGACTGGAGGTCGTCCGGTCCGTACGGCACCGGTGTGCCGCCCAGCCGCAGCGTCCCGACCGTGAAGGCGGTACGGGTGCGGGTGGAGGGCCCGGTGAACAGCGTGCCGACGACCCGGTCGCGCAGCGGGCGGTCATGCGCCTCGCGGTCGTCGAACAACTCCGTTGACCTGCGGGCCAGTCGGATGACGGCGGCGGGCGCCAGGTCGGCCAGCGAGAACAGGCCGCGCTCCGGTTCCGATGGCCCTGCCACGATGTCCACCATGCTCGGGCGACCCCCTCGGTCGGCTGGTCAGACGTGGCCTCAGCCGGGGGAAGGTAGCAACCGGAAGGCCCCGGCACCATGCGGCGGGGAAACGAATCGGCCGCGCGTCACCCCCTCGGCGGCCCGGAGGAACCCGGACGCTGCTGCGGGCTGGTGAAGTGCGGTCACGGTGCGTGGCTCCCGCGGCGCGCGGGGGTACCCATCGCTGGTGTCGCAACCGCCGCTGGAGGAGACGCCGCCACCCCGCGCGGTGAGCCCTGCCCGCACCCCGGTCCCGGGCGCCGCGCAGGACGTCAGGGTCGAGGAACGCAAGCTCCACCGCCGACTGGGCTGCTGGGGCCTGGGCGCGATCGGCTTCAGCGACATCGTCGGTTCCGGTTGGCTGTTCGGCGCGATGTACGCGGCGCGGATCGCCGGGCCGCTGTCCCTGCTGTGCTGGTTGGCGGCCGGTGCGCTCGCCGGTCTGGTCGCCCTGGTGATGGTCGAGCTGGGTGCCAGCCGGCCGGAGGCCGGGGGCACCGTGCGCTGGCCGCTGTACGCCAACGGGCCGCTGGTTGCGGGTGTGATCAGCTGGGCGGTGCTGCTGTCGGTGGGGGCGCACGCCGCGGAGGTGACCGCGATCCTGCGGTACGTCTCGCACTGGCTGCCCTGGCTCTACCACGGTGCCCGGCTGAGCTGGGCAGGGCTGGCGCTGGCCGCGGCCGTCACCGTCTCGCTCGGTGCGCTCAACTGGTTCGGCGTCCGGCTGTTCGCCCGGGTCAACCTGCTGGTCTCGGTGCTCAAGCTGGCCGTGCCCACGATCACCGTGGTCCTGCTGCTGGTCTCCGGATTCCATCCGCACCGGCTGACCGAGCACGGCGGCTTCGCCCCCTACGGGTGGTCGGCCGGGCTGACCGCGCTGTCGATGGGCGGTGTCGTCTACTCGGTGAACGGCTTCCAGGCACCGGTGGAGTTCTCCGGCGAGGCGCGCGACCCCCGGCGGGACATGCCGCGCGCGGTGCTGACCGCGATCGGGCTGGCGGTACTGCTCTACGTCGGGCTGCAGTTGGCCTATTTGTGCGCGGTGCCGGAACAGGCACTGGCCCACGGCTGGCACGGGGTCAGCTTCGACTCGCCGTTCGGCCAGCTGGCGCTGCTGCTCAATCTGCACTGGCTCGCCCTCCTGCTGTACGCCGACGCCGTGGTCTCACCCGCCGGCGGGGCCTTCGTCGGTGTGGCGGCGCACGCCCGGCGCACATACGCGCTGGCGAAGAACCGGATGTTGCCGCACTGGTTCATGCAAGTGCACGCCGGTTCCGGCATTCCGCGCCGGGGGCTGGCGCTGAACCTCGCGGTGACGTTGCTGTTCCTGCTGCCGTTCGGCGGCTGGCAGGACGTGGTCAGTACCATCGGCAACCTGTTCCTGCTGGGGTACGCCACCTCGGCGGTGGCCGCGTACACCCTGCGGGTGGCGGGCCCCGGGCGGGTGCCGGGGGTGCGCTGGATCGCGCCGGTCAGCTTCGTGGTGGCCACCTTGTTCGTGTACTGGTCGAGCTGGCACCGGTTGCGGGTGACGCTGCCGCTGGCGCTGCTGGGCGTGCCGCTGTTCTGGTGGGTACGGCGGCACGAGCCAACCGCCGTACTCCTGAGGGAGGTTCGCAAGGGCGCCTGGCTGCCCGCCTGGCTGCTCGGCCTGCTGGCCTGCTCCGCGCTGGGCGCCTTCGGCGGCACCGCTGTGCTGCCCCAGCCCTACGATTCCTTCGCGGTCGCCGCGTTCAGCCTCGGGGTGTTCGGCTGGGCGGTGCGCTCGGGGCGTCGGCACCTCGCGGAGGGCGCGGCGACCGCCCCCGACGGTATGGCGGAATTCCCGCGCTGACAGGCGGTGACCCGGCGTTACCGTAAGAGGCTCCAAGGAGGGGAGTTCCCATGGCGATGCCTCCGTCGCAGGGCGCGGGCGAACCGGCTGAACCCTGGCAGTGGAGCGAGTCCGTCTGGCGGACGCATGTCGAACGGGTACGGGCCGGGCGGAGCCTGGCACCCGAGCGGTGGCCCGGCGGCGCGAAGGCGGCGGTGGCACTGTCCTTCGACGCCGACCACGAGTCGATCCCGCTGCGCGACCGGCAGACCGGTCCCGGCAGGCTCTCCCAGGGCGAGTACGGGGCCCGGGTCGCGGTGCCCAAGATCATGCGGCTGCTGGAGCGGCGGTCCATCCCCGCCACGTTCTTCGTGCCCGCGGTCATGGCGCTGCTGCGCCCGGACGAGGCGCGCGGCTATGTCGAGGCCGGCCACGAGGTGGGCATCCACGGCTGGATCCACGAACGCAACACCGTGCTGAGCCCGGACACCGAACGGGAGTTGGCCCATCGCAGCGCGGACACCCTGGAGCGGATCTGCGGCAAACGGCCGGTGGGCATCCGCACCCCCTCATGGGAGTTCGGCGAGCACACCCTGGAGATCAGCGCGGAGTTGGGGCTGCGGTACGACTCCTCGCTCATGGCGGACGACGAGCCGTACGAGATCGTGGCGGACGGCCGGCCCACGGGCATGGTGGAGATCCCCGTCGAGTGGATACGCGACGACGCCCCGTACTTCCCCCGGCACCCGGGCACCGCGGCGGGCCCGGGTGTGACGCCCCGGGACGTCGGGCGGCTGTGGCGCGACGAGTTCGACGGTGCCTACGCGCAGGGCGGACTGTTCCAACTCACCCTGCACCCGCATGTGATCGGGCACCGCTCCCGGCTCGTCGTACTTGAGGAGCTGCTGGACTACGTCCACGACCGTGGAGACGTCTGGTATGCCACCCACGCGGACATCGCCGACCATGTGGCGCGCGACGCGGGCCTGACCTGGAAGCCGCCGCGGTGACCTAGAAGTCGACGCGCGCCGCCTCGTCGGCGCGGCCGACGGACTCCATGCCGTAGGCGTGCTTGTAGGCGTCGCGGATCTCCTCTATGTCCGCGTCCCGGGTCCGCGCCTGCGCGGCCGGGTAGAGCAGGATCAACTCATAGGACCGTTCGCGGTTGATGCTCCCGGAACGGTCCCGCCACTGTCCCCGGCCCTTGTCGATGGTCAGCCCCGACTGGAAACGCGGGGTGACGTGCTGGGCGACGAACGCGAGGAACTGCTGGTCGGTGACGGGCGGTTGATGGTTGTGCCGCCCGGTGCCGAAGAACAGCCGGGTGTCGACGTACGCGTCGCCGCGCAGCGGGCCGACAGCGGGCGCGGACCGCTGGGCGGAGCCAAGCGTCGCGTGGACGGCGGGAGTCGCGATGACCAGCACCAACAGCGCGGCGAACAGCGCGGTGAGCGCGGCGAGGAACAGATGCGGCTTGGAGACGTACAACGCGGCGGTCCCTTCGATCCGGGGAGGTCATGCCGGGGTGTCGGGCAGGGGCAGCAGTAGGGCGAGCTGGTGTGCGGCGTCCCGTAGCGGGACGGGAGTGCCGGAACGGGACCCGATGGACCGGATCGTGTGCCGCAGTGAGCTGACCGCCCGCCCGGAACCGATCGCGTGCGCGTACGGCATCAGCCGTTCCGCCGACTCCCTGGCCTGGCGCCAGGCTCCGGCGCCGACCAGCGCCGCGAGCAGCTCGGTGCTGAACAGCACACGATAGGCGGGGGCGTCGCAGCCGCCGTCCTGGCTGACGCCCTCCAGCAGTTCGATCGCCCTGTCCCAGTCCTGGAGCGCCGCGAGGGTGATGCCGCGGTGGCCGTCGAGTTCGTGCTGGTCCACCCACCAGGCCCAGGGCGGATCCCGGTCGGACAGTCCGTCCAGAAAGAGGCTGTCGGCCCGGTCGAACGTCCTCAGCGCGGTGGCCCGTTGCCCCGCCATGGCGAGCGCGCGGGCCTGCCGTACGGCGAAGACGGTGGCGACCCTGGCGGTGGGCGCGGTGGCAAGACCGAGGGCGGCGGTGTCGTACGAGGCGCGTAGCTGGCCGATGTGCGCCTGCTGCATACTCAGGTTGGCCAGCACCAGCCGTTCCGTCGCGCGGTCCGCACAGCACCGGGCCATGGCCAGTGCCCGCTGGTTGAGGCGGTGGGCGAGTGCCTGTTCCTCGGCGTCGAACAGGATCCAGGCCGCCACCTCCCGCAACTCGGCCACCGCCGCGCACAGTTCACGGTCGGCGAGCGACTGGTACGACCGGTTGGCGGCGAGTGCGGCGGACCGGGCCGCGGCACGGGCGCCCACCCGCTGGTCGAGGGTGAGCAACCGCCGGGTCGTCGCGACGACGGACGCACGGCAGCCGGGGCCGCGGCTCTCCATGTGCTCCTCCCTCGGGCCTGGCTCAGCGATGCGGCGCCTTGCGGAAGCTGTCGGCGACCCGGGTCAGCCAGACGATCTCCTTGCCGAAATCCTCGTTGCGCGCGCCGGGGAACGCCACTGTTGGTCCGCCGGACGGTGCCGCGTTGTCCGATCTGGCCCGTAGCGCCGCCTTCAGACGCAGCGCCTCACGGGCTGCCGAGGGCGGCTCGTCAAGGGCGCTGCCGGGCCGCTCGGCCTGCGGTCCGACGTACGGGCGCAGCGCCAGCTGGGCGTCCCTGATCTCGATGACCCGACGGTAGAGCCGGTAGTCGAGGTCGCGCGGCGGCAGCAGGTCCAGCAGCGGGGACGGCGGCGGGTCCAGGGCGATGGTGGGTACCGCTCGGTACAGCGCCCACCACAGCGGGCGCAGCCGCCGGTAGGCCCGGTAGCTTTCCAGCCAGCGGGCGGCGGCCGACAGCCGGGGGCCCCAGGACGGCACCGTCCACCCGAACAGTTGCAGCAGGGACCCGATGTCCCCGGTGAACCAGTACAGCGAGTCCCATGACGCGGTGTCGAAGCCCAGCCGGGTGGCCGCGATCTCGGCGTACCGGACGGCGCAGTACAGCAGTACCAGCGTCGCTCCGGCGGTCACCGACCACATGCCCAGCCGCAGCCACTGCCGGTTGGCGATCCTGGCGTACCGCAACGACAGCCGGAACGCCGAGAGTTGGCCCGCCGTGCACACACCGAGGTAGCAGCACAGGTAGGCGGCGTAGCGCGGATTGGACATGTTGAGCAGGACCGCGGACTCCGCGCTGGCCGGATGCCGGGTGGGGTCCACCACGTAGAACACGACCAGCAGCACGGACAGCGCGATGCCGAACCCGAGCAGCCTGCGCCGGGTCCTCAGACGTGCCTCGGCCGGTGGGTGCGACCAGTGGATGAGCACCACCTGCTGGGCCGCCGTCAGCACCACCACCGCGGCCTGCACCAGGATGGTGGTGATGTTCGGATAGGCGAGGAACCGGCAGATGTGCTCGCGGAACGCGTCCAGGTCGACCAGGAAGCTGAGCCCGGAGCACAGGAAGTACACGCACAGCGCGATCATCGCCGGATTGCGGCGGCTGCGCGACAGCGCGGGCAGCTTGTAGAGGAACGCCGTCAACCCCGCGACGGCGCAGGTCCAGGAGAGGAACTGGTACTCCATGCGTCAGATCCGGCCGTGGGCGCGACCGTCGCGCCCGGGGTCGGGGCGGCCCACCACGCTCTCGATGCGGGCGATGGCCTCGGCCTGTTCCAGCGGCGCGCTCGGTGCGGGGACCGCGGTGCGCCGCCGGTAGCGGGTGAGGATCAGCGAAGCCATCGTCTCGGCTTCCTGCTCGTCGTGGTCCGAGTAGCCGGAGCGGCGCAGCATGCCGCGGACCACGTCCGGGTTGATGTCCGGGAAGAGGTGTCCGGCCGTACCGTCGTTCATCGTTCCGCCGCTGTGGTGCCCGCAGATCATGTGGGACAGCTCGTGGGCGATGATGTGTTCCTGGTGCGGTTTGCTGGTGTGCGCCTCGTAGACGATCAGGTCCGCGACGTCCGTGGCCAGCCACAGCCCGTACAGATGGGCGCACTGAAGCTCTATCGGCAGCAGCCGGATCGGGCGGCCGCGCCGGGCGCCGAGGTGTTCGCACAGCTGGCGGATGTCGCCGCCCTCGGGCACACGCAGGCCGTACAGGAGCGCTTCGCACGCGGCGCGCATGTGCCGCAGTTGCCGCCCGGTGGCCGGTTGCGATCGGTCCCGACTGCCGGACATCCGCACCTCCCACGGGCAGGAGTCTGATGACGGGACGAGTCTAACTTCCTTGGTCCTTCTGGCGGTTGACCATTCGCGACCCGCTGCGCGGACACCGTTGGTACGGTGTCGAACGTGACACGGACTGCGGATGACTTCGCGGAAGTGGCGATGCTGCGGGCGCTCGGGCACCCCGTGCGGTTGGGCATCATGCGAGCGCTGGCGACCGAACCGGAGATCCGCGCCTGCGAGTTCACCGATCTGTTCGACGTGACCCAGCCCACCATCAGCCAGCACCTGAAGGTGCTGCGGGAGGCCGGTCTGGTCGCCTCCCGCCGCCGGGGCGCGCAGATCTGCTACTCGGTACGGCCGGAGGGGCTGACCAGGCTCCAGCGGTTGCTGTCCCTGATGCAGCCGCCCCGGCTGGCCGTCACCGCTTGACCGCCAGCCCCGCCACGATCAGCTGCTCCCACACGGTCAGTTCACGATCGGCGTCCCCGACGTGCGCCACGCCGTCCGCCGCTTCCGGCCGCCAGCGCGCCGCCGGGACGATGCCGGGCGGCAGGATCTCCATGCCGCAGAACAGCTCGCGGATCTCCTCGTCGCTGCGCCACCGGCCGCGCCCGAACGTCGCCTGGAGCACCTGCTCGGCCTCGCTGGTCTCCGCGTTGTGGCCGGTGCGGAAGTGGCTGATGAAGAAGTAACTGCCGGACGGCACCCGGTCCCGCCAGTAGTTGACCACCGCGCCCGGGTCCTCGTCGTCGTTGATGTGGTGCAGGATGGCGCTGAGCACCACCGCCACCGGCTGCTCGAAGTCGATCAGCGAGACGGTGTCCGGGTGCTCGCGGATCGCCTCGGGGTCTCGTACGTCGGCCCGGATCACCCGGGTGTTGGTGGTCTCCTCCAGCAGCGCCCGGCCGTGTGCCAGCACGATGGGGTCGTTGTCCACGTAGACCACGCGGGCGTCCGGCGCGTGCCGTCCGGCCACCTGGTGGACGTTGTCCGCGGTCGGCAGTCCGCTGCCCATGTCGATGAACTGCCGGACCTCCCCGTGCAGCGCGATGTCGCTGACCGCGCGCACCAGTACCTGGCGGTTGCTGTGCGCGATGGCGACCGAGCCGGGCAGGTCGTCGATGAACTTGTCGCCGATCTCCCGGTCCACCGCGTAGTTGTCCTTGCCACCGAGCAGGTAGTCATAGACCCGGGCGATGCTCGGCTTCGACTGGTCCACCTCGGTAACGTCCTCAACCATGGCAACTGCCTTATCTGCGTGGGGTGTTGTACGTGCGCCATCGTAGGAGAAACCCGCCGGTCGCACCGCCGGTCACACCAACACCATGGCCGGGGACGTTCATTCAGCCCGTCGCTCAGCGCAGCGGTACCGTCAGCCGCGAGGGGTCGTTCGCCGGGGAGCCGAACGACAGCCGGCTGCCGAGCGGGGTGTCGCTGCCGTACATCGGGTCCTTGGTGTCCAGCACCAGCGCCAGCCGGTGCCCGGCGGGCAGGTCGTAGGCGGTGGCGAACAGCGAGAGGTCCAGCGGTACGGCCTGCCCAGGCGTGCTCGACCAGCTCTGCGGAGCATGAGTGATCAACCTGCCGACCCCCAGGGCGTTCACGTCGTAGAGGTAGGCGAACACGGTGCCCTTCGGCGACGACGAGGTGACCGTGGTGTGGAACCCGACCGCCCCGCGGATGTGCTGGACGTCGGAGTACGGCGCGGACTGCCACACCGCGGCGACGGCCCGGGGCAGCAGCGGGACCTCGACGGTCGGCGGGATGCCGAGGAACTGGTCCATCCCGCCGGACAGTTCGGTGATGCCGGAGTCGGCGCCGGAGTCCACGCCGCCCATGATGGACGTCTGCCATCCGGTGTCTGGCGCGCCGCCCAGCGTTCCGGTTCCGAGCAGGTTGGCCCGGCCGAGCTCCAGCCGCTGGGCGTGGGTGCTGATCGACCGCCAGTCGGGGTACTGCTCCTGCCCGGCGTTCTCCCTGACCTGAAGCTGTACCCGGTGGTCGGCGGCGTCGCCGTCCAGGTTCTTCAGGTGCTGGTCGAACCACGCCCGGCCGTCGTCCCAGGCCGGGTTGTCCAGGCCCAGCATGCCGCCGATCTCCTGGGTGGCGTGGTCGCCGGGGCGCAGTTCCAGCCGCTTGGGGCCGGTGAGCTTCTGGTAGAAGTCGGCGACCTGGCTGGGGTTGAAGATGCTGTCGGTCCAGGCGTTCGCGATGAACACCGCGGTGTGGTGGGCGTTGATGCGGTCCACATAGGTGCCCGGGGACCTGGTCTTGGCCCACTTGACGAGTTCCGGGATGTTCTGGTTGGTGAACATGTCGTTGACCGCCTCGTGGGTCTCGGGACTCTGGCGGCCGGTGGGGATCTGTACGGCGGTCAGGATGCCGGCCGCTCCGACGTGCCGGGTCCGCCCGCCGTAGAGCGCGTTGACCAGGTCGCCCCAGGCGCTCATCGCGGCCACCGCCTTGACCCGCGGGTCGAATGCGGCGCCCATCAGCGACATTCCGGCGCCCAGCGACAAGCCCGTCATGCCGATGCGGCGGGGGTCGGCGGGGGTGTGGGCGAGCGTCCAGTCGATGACCGAGGAGATGTCGGCGACGTCCTTGGGGCCCGCGACGTCCACCTGGCCGCCGGAGAGCCAGAAGCCGCGCACCGTGTAGGTGACCACCACATAGCCGTCGGCGGCCAGCTTGCGGCTCTGCATCAGGTATTCGAGGTCGTTCTGCCCCCAGGAAGCGGGCTCGACGACCACCGGATAACGACCCTGCGCGTCGGCACCGGGGGTGCCTGGGGCGGGGGTGAGCACATCGGCCTTGAGGACGACACCGTCCTTCATGGGGATGTCGACCAGCCGCAAGGACCCGGTGGAGCCCGCCCGGGCCACCGGCTGACCGGCCGGCGCGGCGGACGCGGGAACGGCGGCGAAGGTTCCGGTGAGGGCAAGTGCCGTGGCGGCGACGGTGGTTGTCAGCCGGCGGCGGGCGCGGCGCTGGTCGCGGTTGCGGCGCTCGCGGGTGGGGCCGGATCGCGTCATCGGTGTCCCATCAGGCTCAGACCGTGGTGCCCCTGCGGCACGCGTACGGTACGGGTGCAGGGAGCCTAGGGGGACCCAAGTGGCGGGGGTGAGTGCGCGATCGGCCAAATCTACTGGCCGGTAACAGTGCTGTGCCGACGGCGTGGCGGCCAACCTCCGGTGGCGCTCAGCGTTCGCCTCTGCCGGGTCGGCAGTGTAGACAGGGGCTATGGCCCGAGGTGTGGGCCGACCCTGGGCCCGGTCGGCCCCTGCGTTCCGCGGTCGGCGCCCCTGGGGTCGGCGTGAGCGCGTGAGGACAGAGCGTGACCGGCAAGGCCGGGGCGATCAGCAGGCACCGCGTCCGGCGCGGCGCCACGCCCTGCTGCGCCCGCTGCGCCGGGTCTCCGGCCAGGTGTTCGTACTCCAGGTGCTCATCGTCATCCTGCTGGTGCTGGCCGCCGGAGCGGAGTTGATCCTCCAGGCGCAGCGCGACAGCCAGCGCGAGGCCAGCAACCGTTCGGTGGCCGTCGCCCAGACCTTCGCGCACTCGCCGGGCATCGTGCCGGCCCTGCAGTCGCCGAATCCGACGGCGATCCTCCAACCGCTCGCCGAGGCCGCCCGCGTCTCCACCGGGGTCGACTTCATCGTGGTGATGAACACAAAGGGGATCCGCTACACCCACCCCATCCCCAACCGGATCGGCAAGAAGTACGTCGGCACCATCGGCCCGGCGCTCGCCGGGCAGACCGTCACCGAGACCATCAAGGGCACCATCGGTCCGCTGGAGCAGGCCGTGGTGCCGGTCACCGACCGCAGCGGCAAGGTGGTGGGCCTGGTGTCCGCGGGCATCACCATCAGCAAGGTGAGCCGGGCGGTCGACCGTCAGCTGCCCATCCTGTTCGGCGCCGCCGCCGTGGCGCTGGCACTGGCCATGGGCGGCACGGCGGCGGTCAGCAGACGGCTGCGGCGCCAGACGCACGGCCTGGAACCGGCCGAGATGGCGCGGATGTACGAGCACCACGACGCGGTGCTGCACGCGGTGCGCGAAGGCGTGCTCATCGTGGACGGCGACGGTCGGCTGCTGCTGGCCAACGACGAGGCGGCCCGGTTGCTGGAACTGCCCCCGAACGCCGAGGGCCGGCATGTCAACGAACTGGGCATCGCCCCCCACATGGCCGAACTGCTTGCCTCCGGACGGGTCGCCACGGACGAGATGCTGCAGTCGGGGGACCGCCTGCTGGCCGTCAACAACCGGCCGACCGACCGCAACGGCGGCCCACCGGGCAGCGTCGCCACCCTGCGCGACTCCACCGAACTGCGGCTGCTGTCGGGGCGCGCCGAAGCGGCCCGAAAGCGCCTCAAACTCCTGTACGACGCCGGTGTGGGCATCGGCACCACCCTCGACATCCAGCGCACCGCCCAGGAACTGGCGCAGGTGGCGGTGCCCCGGTTCGCCGACTTCGTCACCGTGGACGTGGCCGAGCCCGTGCTGCGCGGCGAGGAACCGCCGATCGAGGAGAGCACCCAGATGGTGCGGGTGGCGGTCGGCGGGGTGCGGAAGAACCATCCCTTCTACTCGGTGGGCAAGACGATCGAGTTCCTCCGCTCCACCCCCCAGGCTCGCGGCTTCGGCCGGGGGTCGTCGGTGATAGAACCGGATCTGCGGATCGCCTCCGGTTGGAAGGCGCAGGACCCGGTGCGGGCCAGGAGGATGCTGGACCACGGCATCCACTCCCTGATCACGGTTCCGCTGAACGCCCGCGGCGTGGTGCTGGGGGTGGCCAGCTTCTGGCGCTCCCGGGACCCGAACCCGTTCGACGAGGACGATGTGTCGCTCGCCGAGGAACTGGTCATCCGGGCGGCGGTGTCCATCGACAACGCCCGCCGCTACACCCGCGAGCACAACATGGCGGTGACGCTGCAACACAGTCTGCTGCCGCGGGGCCTGCCCGAGCAGAGCGCCGTCGACGTGGCGTACCGCTACCTGCCCGCGCAGGAGGGCGTCGGCGGTGACTGGTTCGACGTCATCCCGCTGCCGGGCAGCCGGGTGGCGCTGGTGGTCGGAGACGTGGTCGGCCACGGTCTGCACGCCTCGGCGACGATGGGACGGCTGCGTACGGCGGTGCTCAACTTCACCACGCTCGACCTTCCGCCCGATGAACTCCTCGGCCATCTGGACGAGTTGGTCACCCGGATCGACCGGGAGGAGACCAGCCGGGGTGGCGAGGGTGCCATCACCGGGGCCACCTGTCTGTACGCGATCTACGACCCGGTCTCCGGGGACTGCACGATGTCCCGTGCGGGCCATGTACTGCCCGCGCTGGTGGGCCCCGACGGCGCCGTGCGCTTCGCCGACCTGCCGGCCGGTCCGCCGCTCGGCCTGGGCGGGCTGCCGTTCCAGAACGCGCAACTGCGGCTGGAGCCGGGCAGCCAGCTGGTGATGTACACCGACGGTCTGGTGGACGAGCGCGACCGGGACATCGACGTCGGGCTGGACCTGCTGGCCTCCGCCCTCGCCCATGCCGACCGGCCCGCCGAGGAGACCTGCGACGCGGTGCTGGACGCCCTGCTGCCCGTCCGGCAGAGCGACGACATCGTGCTGCTGGTGGCCCGCCCCCAGTTCCTGGCCGATGACCAGATCGCCGAGTGGGACGTGCCGTTCGACCCGGCGGCGGTGGCCGGGGTGCGCGCCCAGGTGACCGAGCAACTGACCCGTTGGGGCCTGGTCGAGGCGGTGTTCACCACCGAGTTGGTGCTCAGCGAGCTGATCACCAACGCCATCCGCTACGCCACCAGCCCGATCCGGGTCCGGCTGATCCGCGACCGCACCCTGATCTGCGAGGTCTCCGACGCCAGCAGCACCTCCCCGCACCTTCGCTACGCGGCCACGATGGACGAGGGCGGTCGCGGACTGTTCCTCGTCGCCCAGCTCGCCGAGCGCTGGGGCACCCGCTACACCAGCGAGGGCAAGGTCATCTGGGCCGAACTGCCGCTGGCCTAGTAGGTTGATCACCTGTCGGACGGCCCACCGCGTGAAAGCACGAGGTTAACGAGCGGCGGACGAACTGACACGTAGCGAAACGTGACGTTCACTGGGTCAGTTTCACGGAGAGTGTCCGATCTCGGGCATACGGTAGAGGCATGACAGGGCGGGTGCGCCGGTGCGCGGCATGCCCTGGCGTGCCGAAGTGGGGGGATCCCGGGTAACGTGGGGAACGGACGTTCTGATCGGCCGCCTTCACGAGTTTCTCCGTCGCCCGTGAGCGTTCACTGCTGGGCGGACGTGGAATTCCAGTGCCCGGATCGAGCGCTGAGTTCCCCTTAAGGGTGGATTTCCGGACAAGTGCTAGCGAGGCGATTATGGCCTTTGTCGCTGCCAAGGACGGCACACAGATCTACTTCAAGAACTGGGGGGCGGGACAGCCGGTGGTGTTTTCCCACGGCTGGCCACTGATCGCGGACGCGTGGGATCCGCAGCTGAAGCTGATGGCGGACAACGGTTTCCGGGCCGTGGCCCACGACCGACGTGGAGGCGGACGGTCCGACCAGCCGTGGACGGGTAATGACCTGGACACGTACGCCGACGACTTGTCATCGGTCATGGAGAGCCTTGATCTTCAGGACGCCATCTTGGTCGGTCACTCGACGGGTGGCGGAGAGGTCACGCGCTACATTGGCCGGCACGGCTCGAGTCGTGTTTCCAAGGTGGTTCTGCTCGGCGCCATCCCTCCGTTGATGCTCAAGACGGAAGCCAACCCGGAGGGGCTGCCGATCGAGGTCTTCGACGAGATCCGGCAAGGTGTGCTGACGGACCGTTCCCAGTACTACAAGGACCTCAGCGCCCCGTTCTACGGTGCCAACCGCGAAGGCTCGACCGTGTCGCAGGGGACCCGCGACGAGTTCTGGCTTTGGAGCATGACGGTAGGCATCAAGAGCGCCCACGACTGCGTCAAAGCGTTCTCTGAGACTGACCTCACGGAGGACCTCAAGGAGTTCGACATCCCCACGCTGATCGTTCACGGCGACGACGACCAGATCGTTCCCATCGTGGCATCCGCGAAAAAATCGTCGCAACTGGTCAAGGACGTAACTTTCAAGGTCTATTCGGGTGCTCCGCACGGCCTGTCGATGGTGCCGGAGTTCGCGGAGCGGTTCAATAACGACCTCCTTGGATTCGCACGCGGCTGACCGGCCAGGTGTCGTTTCACCGGTCTTCCCGCGCTCACGCGGCCTGCGACAGACCGGTGGTCGGCACGAGCCCGAGGAGTGGCCATGTCTCAGCGAACGAACATCGCCGCACAGACCGCTTTCGCAGAGGCGGTCATCACCGGCGACCTCGCGGCCCTCGACGAGATCGTCGCACCCGACTCGATCGACCATGATCCAGCCCCAGGACAGCTGCCGGGGGCCGAAGGGTACAAGGCCATGTTCGCCGACCTGCGGGCAGCCTTTCCCGACCTGCATGTCGCGGTGGAGCATCTGGTGGCCACCGACGACGAGTTGGCCTTTGCCTACACCATCACCGGGACCCATCTGGGGCCGCTGATGGGACGACCGGCGACCGGCAGGAAGGCAAGCTACCGGGGCATGCAGATCAGCCGCTTCGACAGTGACGGCAAGCTTGTCGAACGCTGGGGCAGCAGCGACGAACTCGGCATGCTACGCCAACTCGGCCTCAGCGAAGTGTGACCCCGGGAGTGAGGATTTCCGACGGTTCCGAAACCAGCTCGCACGCGACCGGCCACCGTTCGTATCCCTTCGGCGCCGAGACGCTTGGGGCGGCGGGATTCGGCGGGATGTTGAGGTCTTCGAATGGCAAACGGCCGGGACACGGGGTTCGCCGACTCGTCGAGCGAGTCTGTCAAGAGGGGCTGATCATGGCAAATATGAATGCACGGAACGGGTCGGCTCGTGACGCTTCGGGCGAACGCGGGGCATCAGTGGTGGATGTTTTGGTGGTCGGGGCCGGGCCGACCGGGCTTGTGCTGGCGGGCGATCTCGCCAAGTCAGGGGTCAACGTCACGCTGCTGGAGCGGCGCGACCATGAGTCCAACTTGAGCCGCGCCTTCAGCGTTCACGCACGAACCATGGAGGAACTCGACGCCCGGGGCCTGGCCGACGAACTGCTCGCTCTCGGCTCACCGGTCCGGGCGTTGCATCCGTTCGGCCGCATCAGTATCGACTTCTCCGGTCTTCGCACACGCTTTCCGTTCCTGCTGATAGTTCCCCAATGGCAGGTGGAGCGCCTTCTGCTGCGCCGGGCCGAGGAAGCGGGGGCGACGATAGTGCGGGGGACCCGGGTTACAGGGATACGGCAGGACCCGGGCGGCGTGGACGTGGAGACGAACCATCCGGACGGTGCCACGGCCACGCTTCGAGCGCGCTACCTGGTCGGTGCCGACGGAGCGAGCAGCACCGTCCGGCAGAGCCTGGGCATGCCGTTCCCCGGCAAGTCGGCCATCCGCTCCGTGATGCTGGCCGATGTACTGCTTGAACGCGCACCTGACGAAGCTTTCAATTTTGCCTCGAACAAGCACGGTTTCACCTTCTTCGCGCCGTTCGGGGACGGCTGGTACCGGGTCATCGCCTGGGACCGGCAACAGCAGCAGCTGCCCGACGATGCGCCGGTCACGATGGAGGAGGTCCGGGGCATCACGAGGCGGACCATCGGTGACGACCTCGGGATGCACGATGCCCGTTGGGTTTCGCGCTTCCACAGCGACGAACGCCAGGTACCCCGCTACCGGCAAGGGCGGGTGTTCCTCGCGGGCGACGCCGCGCACGTCCACTCGCCCGCCGGGGGCATGGGCATGAACACCGGGATGCAGGACGCCGTCAACCTCGGCTGGAAACTGGCAGCCGTCGTGCGCGGCTGGGCCGATGACGCGCTGCTGGACAGCTACCACACGGAGCGCCATCCGGTGGCCCGAAGGGTGCTGCACGTCAGTCACGCACTTCTTACGGCCGTCATCACCGGGTCACCGGCAGTCCGCGCGTTGCGGATCTCGTTGGCCGCCATCGCGCACCAGCTACGTGTCATAGAGCCGCGTGCATCCCGCAGCATCTCCGGCATCGGGATCACCTACCCCGCACCCCGGGGCTCCCACCCGCTTGCCGGGCGCCGGATACCGGACCTCCGACTGGCAGGGGAACCAGCACGGCTGTATGAGGCCCTGCGGCAAGGCACGTTCGTACTGGTGGGCCGCGACCTCGCCGCAGTCGCCGCGCCGTGGGAAGGGCGGGTAGTGACCGCCTCTCCAGCAGCCGGCCTGCACCCCACGCTACTGGTCCGACCCGACGGCTATGCCGCTTGGGCAGCCGAGGACCCCGATCCGGATGAGGTACGCGAGACCCTGACGCGATGGCTGGGCGAGGTGGACCACCGCGACTCGTGAACAGGCAGCGCAGGGAACGGAACCCAGGCATCCCGCAGGCCTCTGGTTGCGACCGTTGGATGTCCTCGATGACATCGACGAGGAGGGCCACCTCAACTTCCGGCCGTTGGAAGTTCCATTCGGACATCAGGAACACGGACGCGGCCACTATGCGGAGCCATCACGGGTGACGGGAGCCTGCCCCCGCTGCAAGCAGCGGGGGCAGGACGAGAGCCGGGTGGTCTGCCGGTCGGCGTCGCTACGACGCCTGGTACCGGCACATCACCCTGTCCATGGCCGCACTTGCCGCGCTGAGCGCCATCCGTGCCCGGGAACTGTCAAAGGGGGCAGCGATCTTGGACAAACCCGCCTGATACCCCCCTCCGTCGCGGAGATCCGCCGCCTGATCGCACTGATCCTCCACCCCCAACACCCCACCCCGACCCACCATCCGCGCCGGTCATGGTGGAGACGACTCAGCCAGACCCGCGCCCGGCTCAGCCACTACAAACGCAGAGGCCAAACCCCACAACTGTGATTGCTGGCCCGCGGTACGGCCGTCCGCCGTCCGCCGGGCCGCCGGGTCAAGCGCTGGGAAAGAATTCCGGCCAGTCGTACCGGAATTGAACCGGAACCCCACGCCCTACGTGTTGTTACCGTCGTACGCGCCTCGGCAAGGTCGGTAGTCCGACGGGGAGTTGGCCCGGGGCAGCGAAAGCAGCGTGGAGGAGAGTAGCCCCGTGCGCATTTCTCACCTGGCGGTCCTGACAACGGCCGGAGCGGCCCTGGCGGTCGGTGCCGCGCCCGCCTTCGCGGGCGTTGGAACAGGACAGATCACCGCCTCACCGACAACGGTCAGCGTCGGCCAGACGGTGCATGTCATCGGCACCTGCCCGAATAACGGCAGCGCATTGAAGTGGGTCGGATCCGCAGCGTTCTCCCCGAGGATGAACGACCCTTACACGGCCATGACCGGATACGGCGGCTCGGCCACCATGACCTCCACCAACCCCATGAATTGGTCGGGGTGGGCGAAGATATCCCAGCACGCCAAACCGGGAGCCACCGCGATCGAGGCTTGGTGCGGAAACGTGAAGGTCACCACGCGGATCGTGGTCGTCGTGGCGGGCACCGGAGGCATGAAGCCGACCCCCAAGCCCAGCCCGTCGATGACCATGCCGCACCCCACCATGTCGGCCTCCCAACCGGCCTCCGGCACCATGCCGATGCCCTCGTCCCCGATGTCCAGCGCGCCCGGGCAGATCAGCACCATGCCCAGCGGCGCGCCCAACACCGGGGCGGTGTCCTCCGGCCTGCCGGGCTATGCCACCGCGGGTGTGGTCGGCGGTCTGCTGCTCGGTGCGGGCGGTGCTGGCCTGCTGCTTCGCCGCCGGGCCAGGGCTGGCCGTTGACCCGGCACGCCGTCGGGAGCAGCCCGCCGCCGGGCCGCCGCGGGGGCCGGGTGGCCACCACGGTGGCGGCGGTGGCGGCGCTGGCCGGGGCGGTGGGGCTGGGGTTCGGCTACGCCGACTGGCGGGCGTCCTCGCGACCCCCCGCGGTGCTGGCCGCGCCGGGCGGCACCGCCCCCCGGCCCTCGGCCAAACCGTCCAGCGGGCTGACCCTGGCCAGATCGGTTCCGGTGCGTTTGGACATCCCGGCGATCGGTGTCCACACGCCCCTGATGCGATTGGGACTGAATTCGGACCGAACTGTTCAAGTTCCGCCCATCGAGAGTAACTCGCCAGCCGGTTGGTATCAGTTCTCGCCCACCCCCGGACAACTCGGCCCTTCCGTCATACTCGGTCACGTGACCCTTGGTAACTTCGGCGTCGGCGTCTTCTTCCGACTCGCCGCACTGCACACCGGTGACAAGGTGTCAGTGTCCAGAGCGGACGGCAGTGTCGCCGTTTTCTCGGTGGACCAGACCGCCGAATACCCCAAGGAGAAGTTCCCCAGCCAAGCGGTGTACGGAAACATCGACCACGCCGGACTCCGGCTCATTACCTGCGGTGGTCCGAAGAACCCCACGACGCACGCCTATCCGGACAATGTCGTGGTCTTCGCGTCACTGGTATCGGCCACTTCGGCAACGGCCTGACCGGAATTCCGCGGCAGGCGGGGAGATAGGAGTGAACAAGTGTCCATGCGCGCAGCGGATGGCTACGCCCGCATAACCAGTCCGGTAACCACCGGCGGAGGCGGTGTCCCGGCCGCCGGGCCCTCCGCGACCGAGCCCCGCGGATGACGCGGGGGGATGGATGGGTTCTCGGACCGCGGACGACGAGACCTTGCGAACGCTGTACGACACGTACGCGGGTTCGCTGCTGAGATACGTACTCCGGCTGACCAGTGGTGACCGGCAGCGCGCGGAGGACGTGGTGCAGGAGACCATGCTCCGGGCCTGGCGCAGCTCCGGCGCGCTGGACCCGGAGCGCGGGTCGACCCGGGGCTGGTTGTTCACTGTGGCCCGCAACCTGGTCATCGACCAGGAGCGGATGCGCCGGGCCCGCCCCACCGAGGTGGGCGACGAGTCACTGGTGCTGCAACCCTCGTCAACTCCCGGCCCGGACGAGGCGTTCGCCCGCACCCTGCTGTCCTGGCAGCTGGCAGAGGCGCTGTCCGGGCTCAGCCCGGACCACCGTGCCGTGCTGCTGGAGCTGTACTACCGGGAGCGCTCGGTCGCGGAGGCGGCCGAGGCGCTCGGCATCGCTCCGGGCACGGTCAAGTCGCGGGCCTACTACGCGGTTCGCGCGTTGCGCGTCGAATGTGAGGAGCGAGGGTTGAGCCGATGACGTTCTCCGGAACACACGAGGAGTGCGAGCCGGTTCGGCTCTCGCTCGGCGCCTACGTGCTCGGTGCGCTGAACGCGGGCGAGTCGTTCGATGTGCGCCAGCATCTCGCGGTCTGCCCCGACTGCCGTCAGGAACACGACGAGTTGGCCGGGGTGCCCGCGCTGCTCTCGCTGGTGTCGAAGGCCGAGGCCGAGGCGGTGTGTGCCGCCTCGGCCCCGGCCGCCCCGGCCCCCGCCCAGTGCGCCCCGCTGGTGCGACTTCGGCGGCACGGGCGGCGGCGCCGCAGCCGCCGCGGCCGGCTGGCCGTCGCCGTGGCGGGGGCGGCGGTGCTGGCCGCAATAGGCACCACCTGGACGCTGAGTACGGGCGGCGGCGGTCACGGCGCGCCCGCGCATGTCGCGTCGGCCACCGACAACGCCACCGGGGTGGGCGCATCGGTTTCGGTCCAACCGGTTGCCTGGGGCAGCCGGTTGACCCTCGACCTGCACAACGCGCCGCCGGGCTCCACCTGTTCGCTGGTCGCGATCGGACGGCACGGTGAACGCCAGGTCGCGGCGAGTTGGACCGCCAAGGGCCGGGGCAACCTCACCATCCCCGGCGCCACCGCCATGCAGCCGGGCGACATCAGCCGGTTCGACGTGGAGACCGTCGACGGTCACCGGCTCGTCTCCGTACCGGAGTAGCACTGTCTCGCGGCGCTACCCCGGCACGCCCTGTTCCTCCAGCGTTCTTCTGAGCGCGCGCAGCCCGTAGTAGATCCGGGACTTCACGGTGCCGTTGGGGATGCCGAGCACCGCCGCGGCCTGCTGGATGGTGCGCCCGGCGAGGTAGGACTCCACGATGGCCTCTCGGTGCGCCGGGGTCAGGGTGGCCAGTGCCTCCGAGAGGGTCATGGCGGACAGCGCCCGGTCGAACTCGTCCGGTGCGGCAAGGAGTTCCAGCGCGGTGTCGCCCATCTCCTGCGGCCTGGACCGGCGGCTGCGGTAGTCGTCTATGACGATGCGTCGGGCCACGGTGGCCAGCCACGGGCGGGCGCTGCGGGTGGGGTCGGTGAGCTGCGCCGCGTGCCGCCACGCCCGCAGCAGGGTCTCCTGGACGACGTCCTCCGCCCAGTAGCGGTCACCACCGGTCAGCGTGATCACGTAGCTGAGCAGTGCGGAAGCGTGTTCCCGGTAGAGCCGTCGGACCAACTCGGATTCCACGGTGGGAGCTTGAGAACGTTTTGACCGTCTGCGTTGGATTAGCATGGGTCAGTCCTCACCCGCCGATCCCGGCGCATCACCGCCGGTCAACCCGACCGTCGCATTTATCGGGACGTTATGTGGGTGGGGCCGATATCGGCCGCCTTGCGGCGGGGTCGTCCCTGTGAATTCGGGGACGCCTTCGTTGAACGGGAAACAGATTAAGGTGGCGGCGTTATGGGCCGCCGGACACGATCCGTACGCCGAAGCCGCGGCGGCTCCGCGGCGTTGGTGGGGGGACATGGCAACACGCTCCTCGACGTGACGGTCAGGGGGCAGTGCGGCTGCCGCGACGCGCCGTGGGGGTGGCCCGCCGCCTGCATGGCGTGCGCAGTGCGTGCATGGAAGGCGGCCCGGTGGGGCATCCTCAGGTTGGCGATCACAGGGTGCTGAGATCGGAATTGGAAAAGCTGACGAGCGCCGTCGAAGGTCAACCGCCCGCCACTTCGGGGGAGTTACCCCGGAGTACCGCGAAGGTTAACCACAAGCCCGAGTACATATCAATGGGATGACGGCCGGTCTGGCCTGCCGATTCGCCGACGGGGGTTACCCGGCGTCCTGGAGAAATTCGGGAGGATGCCGCACGATTCTCCCCGCCGTTCGTCGGAAAGTCCGTGCCAAATGGCAAAGAGACGGTAAACGGAATGTGTTGCGGTGAACCGGCGCCGGTCTGCGCCCGTACTGAACGGTCACACAGCACCGCCCCGCGGACCCGCCTCCCCCGGGTCGGGGCCGGTGCTGTGTGTACCGGGGAGCCGAACGGGACCGGATCCAACGGAAAGGTCAGGCGATGACCTGTCTGGACGTACTGCTGTCACTGCGCCCGCACGGGCGGGGACGGCACCGCGCGGCCGAACGGAGAACCTCCGCCGCGACCCTCAACGCCCTCGCGAGCTGCGGGAGTTGGCTGAGCCGGGCGGGCTACTGGCTGGGCCGGGCGCCGAGCATGGCCACGCTGTGCGCCTTCCTGCTGTACGTCCTGCTCTCCTCGTTCCTGGGCGACGTGATGAGCCTTCCGGTGCCGGGCCTCGGCAACGTCGGTGTGCTGCTCGGCCTTTCGCAGTTCGCGGCCGTCTTCGGGTTCGCCGCCCATGGACTGCGCACCGACTGCCGTGGCGATCCGGCGGTCGGTGAACTCGGCGAGCCCGTGGAGTCGTACCGATGACCAACTCCACCTCGGCGCAGACCGGTGCCCTGATCATGTTCTCGGTGCTGGCCACGCTCGCGATGCTGCTGTGCATCCTGACCGGCTCGGAACCCGACGACCTCGCCGACTTCTACACCGGCTACCGCACCTTGACCCCACTGCGCAACGGCCTGGCGGTCGCGGGCGACTACGTCTCGGCGGCCACCGTGCTGAGCACCTCCGGAGTCATCGCGCTCAGCGGCTACGACGGGGTCGTCCTGGTGCTGAGCACCGTGCTGTCCCTGCTGCTGCTGATGCGGCTGCTCGCCGAACCGCTGCGCACCGCGGGCCGGTTCACCATGGGCGACGTGCTGGCCCGGCGGATGCCCGGCCGCGCGGTGCGCGGCGCCGCCTGCGCGGTCATCCTCGCCGCCTCGCTGCCCTTCCTGCTGGTCCAACTGTCCGTCGCCGGTTCGCTGCTGACGTTCATCCTGGGCATCTCGGTGGACGGCGCGAAGGCGGCGTGCATCTGTGTGGTCGGTGCCCTGATGATCGGCTACGCGGCGATGGGCGGGATGAAGGGCACCGCGCTGGTGCAGATCATCAAGATGGTGATGCTGTTCGGCGCCAGCCTGGCCATCACCCTGCTGGTGCTCAGCCGCTTCCACTGGAACCCCGACGCACTGCTGTCCGCCGCCCGGCGGGGCAGTGGCGCGGGGGACGCGTATCTGCGGCAGGGGCTGGAGTTCGGCCGCGGCGCCCGAGGCAGACTCGACTTCCTCAGCGTCCAGATCAGCGTGGTCCTCGGCGCCGCCTGCCTGCCCCATGTCACCATGCGGATGAACGGCGGGTCCAGCGCGTCCGCGGTCCGTCGGTCGATGTCCTGGGCGGTCGGGGCGACGGTCGTCATCGGGCTGTTCGTCACCGTGATGGGCACCGCCGCGGCCGCGCTGGTCGGACACCAGGTGATCACCGCCAACGATCCACAGGGCAGCACCTCACTGTTGCTGCTGTCCAGCGCGCTGGGCATGGACTACCCCTCGCTCGGCGAGGCGGTGCTGTTCGCCGCCATCGGCGGAGCGATCTTCATGACGCTGCTGGCCTCGGTCGCCGGAGTGACGCTGGCCGCCGCCACCTCGGTGGCGCACGATCTGTACGCCGGGGTGCTCCGCCGTGAACGGGCCACCGAGCGCGGCGAGTTGGCCGTCGCCCGGTGGGCGATCCTGGGCATCGGCCTGGTGGCGATCGTGCTCGCCGCGCTGGTACGCGACCGGAACCTCCAGGTGCTCATCGCCACCGCGTTCTGCGTCGGCGCCTCGGCGGTGGCGCCCGCCCTGGTGTACAGCCTGTTCTGGAGCGGCTACACCCGTACCGGACTGCTGTGCACGCTGCTGGGCGGTACGGCGTGCGTGCTGCTGCTGATGACGTTCTCGACCGCCGTGTCCGGTAGGCCCGACTCGCTCTTTCCCCACCATGACTTCCACTGGTTCCCGTTGCGGACCACCGGGATCGTCTCGGTCCCGGTCGGGTTCCTCAGCGGCTGGCTCGGCAGCCGGCACGGCTGGCGGTCGGTGGTCAGCGCGCTGCGCGCGGCGGTGGCCTCTAGTTGATGACGGTCACCGACTTGAGTTTGTCCTCCTGGAGGAGTTGCCACATGTGCCGCCGTCGCAGCTTGCCGCTGGTGGTCCGCTTGAGCAGGCCGCGCCGCCCGGCGACCAGGGTCAGCGAGGGCTCGGGGCCCAGTTCGCCGCGGAGCGTCTCGGTCACCGCGTCCGTCCACGGCCCGGGCGCCGACTCCGCGAAGACGGCGAGTCCGACCCGGCCGCGGTCGTTGACCGCCACCACGGCAATCCGGTCCTTGTCCAGCCCGGCCGCCGCGGCGACCTTCGCGTCCAGGTCGTCCATGTACACACTGCGGCCGCGCAGTTTGAGGCTGTCTCCCATCCGGCCCAGCACGAACAGCTGCCCGTCGTACACGAACCCGGCGTCCCCGGTGCGCAGTTCACCGTCGACGAACCGGGTGGAGCCGCCCTCCCGGCCGCCGTGGTAGCCCTGGGCCACCGAACTACCGGTGACGGCGACCTCGCCGAGGTGCCCGTCCGGCAGCGGACGCCCCTCGTCGTCCAGGATCCGCACGCCCACGCCGTCCGCCTCGTGCGGGGCGCCGTGGCCGACGAGCCAGCCGGAGCCCGGCTCGATGGGCCGGTCGCCCAGCTTCCCCGCCTCCTGGATGCGCACCGGCTCGCCGAGCCGCATCGAGGACCAGTCGGGGCGCACCACCACGACCGGTCCCTCGGCTCCGGTGACCGCCAGGGTGTTCTCGGCCAGCCCGTACGAGGGCAGGTAGGTGTCGCGGGAGAAACCCACCGGCTCGGCGAACCGGGCGAACGCGTCCAGCGCCGCCGGATCGACCACCTCGGCCCCGACCACCACACTGCGCCAGCCGGACAGGTCCAGCTCGGCCAGCCGCTGCGGCTTCACCCGTCGGGCGGCGTAGGCGAAGGCGAACGACGGCGCCGCCGAGTGCGTCGCCTTGCCCGGCGCGAGGCACTCAAGCCAGCGTGCGGGGTCGCGGATGAACTGCTCGGGCCGCATCAGCCACAGCTCGCCCTGCGCGGCGAACGGGAACAGGCAGCAGCCGATCAGTCCCATGTCGTGGTGGAGCGGCAGCCAGGAGACGACGGAGTCGCTGTCCCGCCAGTCGAGCAGACGGCTCAGCATCGCGTGGTTGGCCGCCAGGTTGTCCCAGGAGACCCGGACGCCGCGGGGCTGTCCGGTGGAGCCAGAGGTGAACTGGAGCAGCGCGATCCCCTCGCGGTTGTGGTCCTCGATGGGGATCTCGGTGGCACCCTCGCGCGGGATCCACGGTTCGTCCGACCGGCCCGCCCGGACCATCGCCTCGGCCGCCAGCGGGCGGTACGTCTCGGCGGTGACCACCAGGGCGGGCTCGGCCTGCCGCAGGATTCCGGATACGTACTCGGTGTACTCGTTGTCCGACTGGAACGAGGGCGGCAGCAGCGGGGAGATCGTGGCGCCCGCCGCCCAGGTGCCGAACAGCGCGGCCAGGCAGTCCCGGCCAGACGGCATCAGCAGGCAGACCACATCCCCGGGGCGCACCCCGGCCGACACCATCTCGGTGGCCATCCGGCGGGCCGAGGAGGCGAGTTCACGGTAGGAGACGAACTCCCAGTCGCCCCCGTCGGCGGCGAAGCGCACCCCGCGTTGCGGGTGCGGGTCGGTGAGCCAGGAAATCAGACGTGACACGTCCAGAACCGTCCTATCCCTCGATGACCTGGGCGGTTTCCGCCGGGCGCGCGGGCTCGGCGGTGTCCTCGATCCTGCCCAGCCGGGGCAGGAAGCGGCCGCTCTGGGCGATGTACCGGCGGTACTCGGCGCCGAACTCCGAGGCACTCAGCCGCCGTTCCTCGCGGGCGGCCGTGGTGTTCAGCGACACCAGTCCGTAGACCGCGAACAGCACTGTGCCCCAGTGCGGGTAGACGAGCAGGCCCGCGAGGAAGGCCAGCAGGAACGAGGAGTAGAACGGGTGCCGGATCCGGCGGTAGGCGCCATAGGTCACGATGTGCCGTGGCGCGTCGTTGTCCTGGTGCCACAGCGCCAGCGGAATGCGGTGGGTGCCCAGCGTCATGAAGATCAGCGCGATGGACGCCACGCTCAACACCACGGAGATCAGCGTCAGTACGGTGCGCGGGGTACCCGAGGCGAACGGCTGCCAGCCGATCGCGAGCCCTGCCGCGATGTACAGCGGGCACAGGAAGAACGGCAGCGCGGTCAGCCACCACCTCAGGTTGAAGCTGCCGTCCGAGCGGAAGAAGAGTCGGGGCAGGGCGCCGATGAAGACGAAGTCCAGCAGGAGCAGCAGGAGGGCGGAGTCATCCACGTGAGGGTGGCATCCTTTCTGGCGGTTACGATGCGGCGGCTGTGGCGGTGGTTACGACCGGACGACGGGCTCCTCGGACTCCTGCGCCCTGACGACGGGTGCGGGCCGGTCCGGGCGGCCGGGCAGCCACCAGTTCCACCGGCCCATCAGTTGCATGGCGGCGGGCACCACGACCAGCCGGATGATGGTGGCGTCCAGTGCGATGGCGACGGCCAGGCCGAAGCCGAGTTGCTGGATGGGCATGATGCCGGTGAAGGCGAAGGCGCCGAACACCGCGACCATCAGCAGTGCGGCACCGGAGATCAGCGGCGCGGTGCGGGCCATGCCGGTCGCCACGCTGGAGGTGTTGTCCGCCCCGCCGTCGTACTCCTCGCGGATGCGGTGCAGCAGGAACACCTCGTAGTCGGTGCTGAGGCTGAACAGGATCGCCAGCAGCAGGATGGGCACGAAGTTCTGTAGGTAGCCGAACTGCTGGAAGCCGAACAGAGCGGCACCGGAGGAGTGTTGGAACACCAGCACCAGGGCGCCGTACGTCGCCCCGAGGGAGAGCAGGTTGATCAGGATCGCCTTGATCGGCAGCAGTACGGACCGGAAGGTGATCAGCAGCAGCACGTAGATGACCACCAGCATGACCGCCACCACCGAGGGCAGCCCGTCCGAGATCGCCGAGTTGGCGTCGATGCCCTCCGCGGTCTCACCGCCCACCACCGTGTGCAGGCCGGGAGCGCCGAGCCGGTCCACGGTGGACCGCATGGCGGCGACCAGGCCGCGGGAGGGCGCGCTGGACGCGTAGTTGTCCGCGATGACCTCCAGCACGATGGTGCGCCGGTCGCTGGAGACGAAGTGGTTGACAGTGGCGCGGGCGTCGGTCGGCAGCCGGTCGAAGACCGCCGGGTCCAGCGCGGCGAACGGCCGAGCGGGACTGACCGCCCGTAGCGCGTCGACCGGCGAGTTGACGTCGGTGACGTGCGGAAGCCTGGCCAACTCGTCGCGCAGCGCCAGGATCCGGCCGCTGTCCCGCGCGGTGTTCAGCGGGGTGTCCGAGCTGATGACCACCTCGTTGGGCGAGGCGGAACCGGGCCCGAACTGCTCGCGCATGGCGTCGTACCCCTGCCGCACGGGGGAGGACTCGGGCACGATGCGCGCGTCCGGGGTGAAGGTGCGCAAGCCGAGTGAAGGGGAGGCGAGCGCCACCATCGCGACGATCGCCACCACCAGGAACAGGACCGGACGCCGCATGATCTGCCGTGCCACGTTCCGCCAGCGCCGCCCCTGCTCCTCGGGCCCACGCCGCTGCATGGGCAGTCGGCCCCACAGGATCCGGTCGCCCAACAGCAGTAGTACCAGCGGCAGTACGAGCACCGCGGCCAGCACCGCGAAGGCCACCACGACCAGGATGCCCAGCGCGATCGACTGGATGACGTTGAGGTCCACCAGGAACAGGCTCGACATCGCCAGGATGACGATGAGCCCGGAGAAGGTGACGGTCTTGCCGCTGGTGCGCAGTGTGGCGGCGAGCGCGGCCGTGCGGTCCCGGCCGCGGGCGAGTTCGTCGGTGTAACGGGAGATGATGAACAGCGAGTAGTCGACGCTCACTCCGAGGCCGATCATGGTGGCGGCGTTCTCCACGAAGATCGACAGCTCGAAGTGCTGGGCGAGTACCGACATCAGCCCGAGGGTGAAGACGATCGCCGTCGCGGAGACCACGAAGGAGACCACCGCCGACGCAATGCCCCGGTACAACAGCAGCAGGATCACCAACAGCAGCGGGAACGTGATGAGTTCGGCGGTCTGCAGGCCCTTCTGGCTCAGTGTGTTGATCTCGCCCCACAGCGTGCCCGCGCTGACCAGTGAGACCCGCAGTCCCTGTGGCGCGAAGCGGTGGTCGACGTCGGTCTGGACGCCGGGCAGTACCCGGCGAGCCGTGCCGTCGTCCAGCTTCAGTCCGACGAGGGTGATGGCGGTGTGCCGGTCCTTGCCGACGAACTTCCCACGGGCCGCCGGGGACAGGTCGAGCCAGCCGTAACTGCCCACCACCGCGAGCCGCTTGTCGCCGATGACCTGCCGCATGGCCTGCCCCACCCGCTGGTCGAACGCGGGGGTTCCGGCGGCGTTGCGCTCGTCCCGTACCAGCAGGGTGAGGTCGCTGGCGCCGCGGTCGGCGAAGCCGGACTGGGTGGCCGTGATCGCCTGCTGCGAGCCGGACCCGGGTACGTACCAGCCGCCACCGCTGAGCCGGTCGGCGATGGGCAGCGCGGCAACCCCGGCCGCGACCAGCGCCACCAGCCATACGGCCAGCAGCGGCCAGCGGAGTCTTGCGATCGCGCGGATCAGACGTTCCGACATACCTAGCTCCGGTGAGAGGGGTTCCGTGGGGTGGGGGAGGGCCCAGCGGGTGGGGGAGGCGGCCGGTGGATCAGACCTTCGCGCCCACCAGCCCGGCGAGTTCGCCGAGGGTGGTGATCTCGCGCAGTTCGTCCTGGGTGAAGATGGTGTCGAACTCCTCCTGGAGGTCGACGGCCATCTCGACCAGCAGGAAGCTGTCCGCGGCGAGTTCCCGCAGGGTGGTTTCCGGGGTCAGCTTCTCCACCGGTATGGACAGCGTCGTGCTGATGCGGTCGGCGACCTCGTCGAAGGTGACGGCGGTTGGCACTGTCGGCTCTCTTTCTGGTGCGTTGGCTTGCGGGGTGCGGGTCTCGCCGTGGAACGCCGCGGCGACGGACAGGTGGGCGCCGTGCAGCCGGGTGCTGGCGTAGCCGAAGACCGGCTCGCGGTGCGGGCCGGCGCGGGCGCTGCCGCGGCGGGCGGACGCGTCGAGGGTGCGGTAGTCGAGCAGCACGGTGTGCCGGTTGTCCGGATCGGCCTTGAACAGCGCCTCCTTGACCGTCCACAGCCGCAACTGCTCACTGGGCCTGGCGTGTTCGGGCAGCGAGGCCAGCCATGACCGTTCGTGCTCGTCGAGGAAGAACCGGGCGGTGTCCACCCGGGCCTGCCGGTCGGTCTCCAGGTCCACCCCGATGCCCGCCAGCCGCGGTGCCGGACGCACCGCGCCCGCCGCCACCGCCGCGCCCTCGATGTGCGACAGCGACAGCCGGCGGTGCGGAAACGCGTACCCGGTGGTCTCCCGCGGCAGCCCGAGCACGCCCAGCAGCACCCGCAGGGCGTGCCGGGAGACCAGCCACTGCGGCCTTGCCCGCCGCGGCAGTTCGGCGAGCCGGTCCCGCTCCCGGCGGGTGAGGGTGTGCGTGGCCAGTGGCTGCCGCGTCCACACGGCGAGCACCGTCTCGGTCATGCCTTGCCGGGGACGCTCAGGTCGACGGCGCCGTCGCCGAGGAAGGCGATGCGTTCGCCGTACTCGGCGAGAGTCTTGGCGTAGACCTCCTCGTCAGCCGCGGTGAACCGGGCGAGGGTGTCGTCGATGAGCTGCTGGCCGTACTTGCGCGCCATCTCCTGGAGCGCGTCGCGTACGTACTTCACGTGCCAGCGCTCGTCTTCCATGATCGTCTCAATGGTCTGCCGGACCCGCGGATGGGTGTCGGGCGCCCGCAGATGCCGGTGGTACTGGCCGATCACCCGCTTCTCGAAGACCTGGGTGATCGCCATGACCTCCATGAGGTTGGCGGGCAGGCCCACCGCTTCCAGGTACTGGTCCTGGTAGGCACCGGAGAGCTTCTCGGCGTTGTAGCCGAGGTCCTCGATGCAGCGCGTCCAGTATTTGGCGTGGTTGGCCTCGTCGGCGAAGTGGTGGGTGACATCGGCCTGTAGCGGTCCGCCGCGCAGGGTGCGGGCGACCCGGCCGAAGAACAGCGCGCCGTTGATCTCGGAGGAGCGGTAGAAGCTGAGCAGCCACAGGTCGTTCTCGGAAAGCGTCGTCACGGTGTCTCCTGGGTCCGGCGGCCCCACTTGGATTCGATGAGCCGTAGGCAGGTGGTTTCCGCCAGCGCGAGCGGGTCGGGAGCCGTGTAGCCGGGCCAGGCGGCCCGCAGCGCGTCGTTGCGGAAGGTCTTCGGTAGGTACAGCTGGTGCGCGAACGGCGAGACCGAGGAGAGCGACTGGTTGATCGGGCCGCCGCGCAGCAGGTCGGCCGCGGACAGCAGGTCCTCGAAGCTCTCCTGGTCGCAGGGGAGCGGCCGCATCAACCCGCGCCGCTGGAAGCCCGGATCGCGCTCGAAGACCGTGAAGGCGGTGTCGACGAGCTGGTCCAGCGTCGCGGTGTCGGCCGGGTCGGGGCAGATGTGGTAGACGCCGTCGGCGATCGCGGGGTCGAGCAGTCTGGTGACCGCCGAGGCGGTGAACGACGCCGTCGCCAGGCTCAGCGGCGTCGCGCCGTCGCCGGGCAGCAGGGACAGCAGCCCGTAGTAGAACAGCTTCAGGGTGTTGTGGAAGGCGTTGTACTGGGTGACCTGGCCGCCGTCGTCGTCGGCGACGAGCGTCGGCAGCCGCAGCACGGAGACCGGCAGCTCCCCGGCGGCGCCCAACACCTCTTCCTCCGCAGCCCACTTGGACCACTCGTAGTGGTTGACGAAGCCCACGTCGTCCAGCCGCTCCTCGTGGACGTCACCGCGTCGGCGGCCCGCCGCGTACAGCGTGGACAGCATCGCCAGCCGCTGGAGGTTGTCGCAGCGCGCCGCGAACGCCCGCAGCCGTGCGGTGCCGTCGACGTTGACGCGCTGCGCCAGGTCCCGCTCGACGTTGAAGCGGGTGACGGCGGCGGCGTGCACGATACGGGTCACCGAGCGGGTGTCGATGTCCGCCAGCGCGTCGTCCCGCGACAGGTCGGCGGCGACGACGCGGGTTCTGCTCCGCGCCTGCGGGCCGAGCCGCTGGTCCAACCGCTCCTTCTTCGCGGCGAGTTCGGAGCTGTCGTCGGCGCGTACGGCGAGCACGAGGTCGTCGTCGCCGTCGGCCAGCAGTGCCGCGGCGAGCTGACGGCCCAGATAGCCGTCCGCGCCGGTGATGACGGTGGTTCCCCTCATACCCTGCCTCCCCCCAGCCCGGAGCGCACCTTGGCCGCGGCGTCCGCCAGCCTCGGCCAGTCGGCCGGGTCGGTGCCGTGGCGGTCGGTGATGGCGAACAGCCAGCGTTCGATGCCGAAGGCGACACAGCCGCTGTGGGCCGGTTCCTCGCCCCGGGTCAGTTCGAAGTTGACCCCGAAGTGGTCGTGGTGGCGGTTGATCGAGGCGATGGCCAGATCGCCGCCGTAGGTGGCCTCGTGCTTGACGGGCTCGACGCGCTGCATGATGTACCGCGGGTTGGCGCGCGGCCGGAAGAACGGGTCGGTCGCGGTCAGCCACTCCAGGGGCAGGTCGACGAGTTCGAAGAACGCGTCCAGTGCCGCCCGGGCCTGTTCGAGGAAGTCGACCACCTCGGCACTGGTGCCCAGGCAGACCACCTCGCGCATGGTGAAGCTGCTCAGCCGGCGCAGCGGAACGTAGTAGCGCTCGTTCCGGAAGCAGGTGTTGCGGGTGGTCAGGTACCTGGGCGCGTCGAACGTCTCGCCCAGGTGGTCGTTGAACAGGTGGTAGCAGGCCGCCGGGGTCAGCACCTGGGTGACCGCGGCGAGTTCGGTCACCGCGACGGTGCCGTCCTCGCGCAGCACCGGGCCGTCCAGGAACGCGTCCAGGTTGGCCTCCTGCTCGGCCAGCCGGGCGGCGAGGGTCGCCTGGTGCGGGAACGAGCGCAGGTAGTCGACCCGTTGCAGGCGCTGGGCGGGCAGCGAGGCGGGGTGGCGCTCTTCGTCCGCCTGCCAGATCTGGGCGAGGGTGGTGAAGGCCCGGTCGCACTCCTCGGCGAGCCGCAGCAGCGGTCCGCGTAGCGCCGCCTGGCCGGACGGCTGCCAGGACAGGCCGAGTTCGGCCAGCCGCGCCGCCCGTACCGGATCGACGGCGGGCGCCTCGACGGCCGTCATGGCGTCGCTCCCGTCGTGCAGAACCGGAGCACCATCGAGTCGATGTCGCGGAAGTCCCCCGGGTTGAGGTCCTCCACGTCGATCGGCGTACCGCTCAGCCTCTCCAACAGCAGCAGCAGTTCGGGCAGATGGACCGACCGCAGGTACCGCTCCTCGAACAGCGCGGTCTGGTCGGTGATCGTCGCACCGTCCCGGTCGGCGGCCTTGGTCAGTACCCAGGACCGCAGGCTGTCACGGATCTCCTGCTCAGAACGCATCGGCGGGCTCCTTGTCGAGAATGCCTGTCGAGGTGAGGAAACCGACGACCTTCTTCGACACCTCGCGGCGGTGCTCCCGCTGCGCCGGTGCGGACCATGCTCGTTCGGCGATCTCCCATGGATCTTCGAGCCCGGCGTCGGCGTAGACGTCCGGGTTGTAGTACTCACGCCAGGCCATGGTGAAGTACTGCCGCAGGTAGGCCCGCAGCTCCTCGACGGTCTGCCCGCCCCAGGAGGGGGCGCAGGCCTCCCACAGCGCGGTCACCAGACGGCGGCCGAAGATCAGATGGCGGGATTCCTCGAAGTGGTGGTTGTGGTTGATGAACCGGGCCACCGGATGCAGGCGGGAGTCCCTGGACTGCACCCAGTTGTAGTTGTCCACGATCTCTTCGAAGATCATGGTCTTGGCGAAGAAGAGGAAGTCCTCGATGTCGCGCGACCGGGAGTCGTGCGACTCCTCGAAGGAGAACTGGCGGCTGCGGTACACCCGCGAGTATCGGGTGCAGAAGGCGCCGAAGTAGATGCTGTGCTTGTTCTCCTCGTCCAGGAAGTGGTGCAGGTACTCCGAGACGTCCAACAGGTCCTTGCGGTAGAGCCGTTCGGCCAGGCCCTGCATCAGGGACTTCTCACCGTGGATGTTGAGGCTGTAGAAGTTGGCGGCCTCGTGGAAGGCCAGTCGGCGACGGGCGGTCTCGTCAAGCCGCTCCCAGTGCTCCGTGCCGTGCAGGCTCAGGTACTCGGGGCTGCTGAACCACTCCTGTTCCGGCCGGACCTCCTTCGGCCACGCCGCCAGCTCGGTGTACGGGTTCTGGTACGAGCGCTGCGACAGGTGGCTGAGCCTGCTGACGGTGGGGCCGAGCGAGGCGAGCGCCTCGGCCAGCCGGGCTTTGGGCACGTTCGATGTACTCAAGCGGTCCTCATCCGGTGGTCGGTTGCTTGGCGGATGTACGGGCCGGGTCAGTCCCGGGCGGCGGCAGCGGCCACCGCTTCGGTGGCTTCGAGGATCAGGCACTGCCAGTTCAGCCCGAAGCCCGCCATGATGAGGGCGATGCGCTGGCCCGGGCGCACCCGCCCGGTGGCGAGCAGCTCGGCGAGGTTGACCACGTTGTCGGCGGAGATGACGTGGCCGACGTCCGGCATGGACGAGAAGAACACCTTCTCGAAACCGACTCCCAGCAGTCTGGCCAGGATCTGCCACGCCTTGTCGTTGGTGTTCTGGGTGACCACCCAGTCGAGGTCGGCGGCGGTCAGACCGGCACGTTCCAGGGTCTCGCGCACCAGCCGGTGGGTGTACGAGAAGTAGCTGCCCACCGTCTCGTCGTCGCCCGCCTGCCCCAGGCCGCCGTTGGTGATCTGATGGGCCGTCACCAGACGGAAGGCGGCGGGCTGGCGGCTGACCACACAGGCGGCGGCGCCGTCCGAGATCAGGTTGTACGCCTGCTCGTACTTGGCCCCCTCGGGGAACCGGTCGGCCGTCACGCACAGCACCCGGTTCCAGTCCTTCTCCACCAGGAGCATCGCCTGTGCCAGCCGGACGGAGCCCAACATGGCCGTACAGGCCTGCTGGTTGAGGCCGATGACGACCGCCTTGTGCAGCCCGAAGTCGGCCTGCAGCCGACTCGCGGGGAAGTCCATCAGGTGTTTGACGTCCTTCGTGGCTTCCCACTCGGCGGCGTCGCCCGCGTTGCCGTTGAGCGGCAGGCAGGTGGCGTACACGATCGCGTCGACGTCGCCGAGCCGGTCGGAGTCGGCGAGCCGGCGGGTGACCGCGCTCGCCAGGTCGTAGGCACTGGTGGTCGGTTCGCACACGTGATGCCAGCGGAACCCGGCGGACTCGAGGTCCTGCGCGGACGAGATCAGTCCGCCCGCGGCCGCCGTCTCATTGACATGGATCTTGCGCTCGCCAAGTGAGTAGACGAACGAGTCGACGAAAACATCCGTCACTGACAACTCCCAGCCCCCCGTAACGAACCATGCGCGCACCGCGGTCGTACCGTCCGCTCCATCGCGTACGGGACCGTCGGCTTGGTGAGGGTTCAAGCGCTCACCAGGGCGCCACCGCTTCCGGTTGAAGGCGCCAAACCCCTTGCGCCTTCGCGCCCCCTGCTCCATGCTTCCGTCTGGCTACGGGCCGCGTCGATGGCCGCCTGCTGCGGATTCCCACGGCCAGACTGTGCACCGAGCACAACCGCCCCACGGGTTTACATGCGCGTTACATGTTCTCCGTGTCGGACTGGGGCGGCGAGGTGAGCGGCAGCGTGTTGACCGCCACCAGTGCCATCTGACAGGCCAGTTGATGGCGGTCGTCGTCCAGCGAGTGGCCGGTGAGCGATTCCACCCGGCGCAGCCGGTTGAGCACGGTGTTGCGGTGGCAGTGCAACCGCTGTGCGGCCTTGGCGGCCGAACAGCCGCTGCGGAACCAGGCGTCCATCGTCGTCAGCAGTACGTCCCGCTCCTCCGGCGCGCAGTCCAGCAGGTGCCCGAAGGCCCGCTGGGTCAGCCGCTGTGCGACGTTCGGGCTGGTCACCACGAAGGCCTCCAGCAGCCGGTCGTCGAAGGCCGCCACCCCCGTGGCCCCGTAGCGCAGCGTCTGCAGCGCGGTCTCCGCGAAGTGGTAGGCGGTGGCGATGTCAGCGAGGCTGTCCACCTCGCCGGAGACCCCCACCCGCTGCCCCGCACCGGCGGAGAGCCATTCGACCAGCCGCGGCAGCGCGGTGCGGCCCAGTTCCAGTACGCCGATCTCCCGGTCCGAGCGCAGCCGCCACACGGCCTGTACCGAGCGCGCGGGCAGCGCGGCGCTCAACGTACGGAAGGAGCCGCCCGCGTCCGCGTCCACGGCGACCACCACGAACCGGCCGCGGGTCGGCAGCCCCAGCGTGACCCGCGCCTCCGCGGCGACCGCCGGTTCCACACCGCGCCCTTCGATCAGCGCGTCGAACAGCGCGTCCCTGCGCGCCGCGTCCTCGCGGCGGGCGGTCAACTCGGCCGAACGGTACCCCTTGACCAGCGCCAGCGAGTAGCTGTCCAGCACGTCCCACACCGGCCCGCTCTCGTCCAGCAGCCGTTGCAGCACCTCCGGTGACCTGGCGCGGGCCTCGTCGAACAGTTTCTCCCACAGCAGTTGGGTGGCCAGCCGGTGCACCCGCAGCATCGACTCCAGGGCCACCCCCTCCTGGGCGCGGTGGTGGCCCCAGGCCATGGGCACGGTGAGCGGGTCGTCGGCGGGGACGGGCTTGTCCGCGAGGAACCGCAGGAAGCCCAGTACGTGCTCGCGCAGCGAGCGGCGGATGTCGGCCGGTGGCAGCTGCTGGACATGCTCCACGTCCCGGCCCGCGGCCAACTCGACGAGCTGCTCGATGAGTTGCGGAGCCTGGCGTATCAGTGCCTCCGCGAGCGCGGGCACCACCGAGTCGTGCCCGCCTAACGGCCGTGTACTGGGCAGATGAATGACGTCTGACGGGCTCTCGGCGTCCTTGGCGGTGCCTGAGGTGATCGCCCGCACCGAGGCGATGTGCGCGGGTACCGACATCTTGAGCTCCCTTTGGCCATGGCCGACGGGTGTCGACGGCTGCCCTCGTAGACTACGAGGCGTGACGGAAAGGTTGCCCATTGCGCTGGGTGGATGTGGCTAGCACCACTTCGGCCGGGGGCGAATTCCGGCCCGGTTGCGCCTTGTCCGGCACGCGGGCTGGAGCGTCGTGGTTGCTAGCCGTGCCACTCCACCGCTGCCGCGCCCGCGAAGTCACCTGCGTGCGCGAAGCCGCCCAGGACCAGCAACGAGCCGTCCTCCAAATCGCCTGAGCGGATGGCACGGTCGAGGGTGATCGGGATCGCCGCGCCGAACAGGTTGCCGCAGGTGTCGAAGGTGTCCGGGTGGCGTTCGGGCGGTAGGCCCAGCGCCTCCCGCCAGTTGCGCAGGAAGGTGCGGTTGGGCTGGTTGGTGATCAGCGTACCGATCTCCGCAGCATCCCTGCCGAGACCCTTGCACAACTCGGTGACCACCTCGGGGACCAGCCGGTTGCCGCGCTCCAGCACCCGGGCGACACCGGTCTCGGTGAAGCCGATCCGCAACTGCGCCTCACCCGGCTCCCAGTACCTGCGGCCGTCGTCGCGCACCATCGTCATGTCCCCCGCGTACTCGGCGATGTGCCGCACCCGCACGTCCAGTACGGGATTCGGGCCGGACGCGGTGACGTACCCCACCCCGCAGCCGTCACCCGGGATCGCGGCCTGGGCGAGCCCGCGCACCTCGGACTGGGTGAACAACTGCCCGGCCGCGGTCTGCGCGTTGCAGATCAGCGCGGACCTCGCGGAGGTGGTGGTCAGCAGCTGCCGGGCGAGGCCCAGCATGTGGACGAACGACGCGCAGCCCCCGTTGGCCACGTCCACCAGCCACTCCGGGGACATGCCGAGGCGGCGCGCCACCTCGGTGCCCGCGCCGACGAACGGCACGTCCGGCAACTGGCTGTGCACCAGCAGTACGTCCACCCCGCGGATCGCCGCCCGGCCGTGCCGCTCCATCAGCGACCGCACGGCCCGCTCGATCAGATCGACGTTGCTCTCCCCCTCCGCCACATGGTGCCGGAACGGCGGCACCCGGAACATCGGGCTGTCCCGCAGCCGGTCCTCCGCCCCGGGGTAGCCGGTGTAGAACTCCGCGGGCACCGGCTCGCCCGGCAGATGTGCCGCGACATCGGTGAGACTGACCGGAGTCAACGGGCCACCGCCCGCGTGGGCGGCACGCTGACCGGAAGCCCGGCCTTGTGGCGGTGTTCCAGGATCGCCTTGAGGTTGTGCATCTCCACCGTGTGACCGGCGTAGAACAGGTCCCAGTACTCGCCCACCCAGCGCCGGTCGGGGCGCGGCGCGCGCTCCGGGAACGGGTTGGCGTCGTAGTACGGATGGCGGCAGTTGGTCCAGGTGACCACCGAGCCCGGCTCGTCCAGCACCAGGGACGCCGGGACGACCCGCATCAGATAGACCATCCACAGCGTCTCGCCCTGGTCCCAGGCGCAGTGGTAGTCCACCGTCATCGCCTCGGAGTTGGCCACCACCTTGCAGTAGATGCCGGTGCCCGGCTCCAGCAGGTCGCGCCCGAGCCACAGCCCGGGCGTGTCGGTGGGGCCGAAGTCCCGCAGGCTACAGGTCCATTCCTCCAGGTGGTGCCCCTGGCGCAGATAGTCGTAGACCTGCTCGGGCGGGCAGTCGACATACTGCTCGATGGTGCAGTACCGCCCGTAGACCTGCTGGTGCGGATAACTCTCCCGGGTCATCCGGGCACAGTGCTCGGCCAGTTGCTCGGGGGTGGTGTTCTCCACCCTTATCAGGCCGGGCACTTCAGCCAACGTGGAGTGGTCCGCGGTCATCGGTGCTCTCCTCGGTGTGGTCGGGTTCCTGGTCCGGGGCGGCCAGGAAGGGGAGGAACGGGGGGATCTCCCGGTGGTCGAAGTCCAGGGCGACCAACGCCGGACCGGCGTTGCCGTTGCCGCGCAGCAGGGCCAGGCGCAGATCACCGGCGCGGTGCGCCCGGCTCACGTCCAGGTCGGGGAACATGGCCGCCGCACCGGCGGCGATGTCGGACGGGCGGAAGACGTTCTCGGCACGGGCGCCGCCCTGGAACAGCTGCTCGCGGGTGGCGCACATCGCGTGCGCGTTGTTGTTGAGGATGACGAAGGTGACCGGGGCCGCGTACTCGACCGCGGTGTGCACCTCCATCCCGTGCATGAAGAACGCGCCGTCCCCGGCCAGCACATAGGTACGGCGACCGGTGCCGAGCGCCGCGCCGATGCCCGCGCCGAAGGTGTAGCCCATGCCGCCCATGCCCACCGCCACCACGAACCGGCCGTCGCGCGGTGCGGGCAGCAGATGGATGGCGCTCGCTCCGACGTTCCCGGCGTCCACGAAGACATGGGCGCGCTCGGGCAGCGCCGAGGCGATCTCGGAGAGCGCCTCGGCATACGACAAGCCGGCCCCGGGCGGCGGCGGTACGGCCAACGGGCGCGGGTCGCCCGCGGGTTCCGGGTGCGGGCGGGGCCGTGGCGTCAGTCGGGCGTTGAGGGTGGCCAGCGTCTGGCGCGGGTCGCCGCGCAGCGCGATGCCGGGGACGAACGGCGGTTCCGGGTCCACGCAGACCACGGGGGTGGTACGCAGCGCTTCGTCCAGGCCGCCGCGGGCCATCAACGGCAGGCGGGTGCCGACCAGCAGGCAGGCGTCGGCCCGCCGCAGGCGGTCCTGGACGCCGAGGTGCCCCATCACCCCGGCCACCCCGACGTACCGGGGGTCGTGGTTGGGGAACACGTCCTTGGCGTCCGGGCTGACCGCCACCCACGCCCCCAACGCCGTTGCCAGTTCGGCCAGTTCCGCGCGGGCACCGGAGGCGGCCACCCCCTCCCCGGCGATCAGCAGGACGCGCCGGGCGCCGTCCAGCAGCCGCACGGCCTCGTCCAGGGCCGCCGGATCCGCCCGCACCACCGGTGGCGGTACCGGCGTGCTCCTCGGCACGGTGACGAGGGCCTGCTGTACGTCCTTGGGCAGCAGCAGTACCGCCGGACCCCGCGGGTGGGTCCGCGTGGCCTGGATCGCCTCTGCCAGCAGTCCGGCGAACGACTCCGGTTCGGTCACCCGGGCGCAGAACCGGGACACCGGCGCGAAGACCCGCGCCGCGTCGAAGGAGCCGCCCTTGCCGCTGGAGTCCTGGAACGCACCCCGCCCGTCCAACCCGGTCGGCGGCTGCCCCACCAGTGCCAGCACCGGGACCCGTGAGGCGTGCGCCTCGGCCAGCCCCGGCACCAGGTTCATCGCCCCGCCGCCGGAGGTGGCCACGACCACACCGGTCCGCCGGGTGGCCCGGGCGTAGCCGTCCGCCATGGTGGCCGCGGAGAACTCGTGCTTCGCCACCACGCCGGCCAACCCCGGCTGGTGGTGCACGGCGTCGTACAGGTCCTCGATGTTCGCGCCACCCACGCCGAACACGTACCGGGCGCCGATCCGGGCCAACTCCCCGGCCAGGTAGTCGACCAGGCGCACCCGGGCGTCCGCGGTCATGCGCCCACCTCCGCGAAGCCGTCCCTGCCGGGGGCGACGATCAGGCCCGCGGGGGAGAGCACCTGGAAGCGCTGCCGGTACTCGCCCGGAGTGAGCCCCATGGCCCGGCCGAACGACCGCAGGAAGGTCTCCACGGCCGGGAAGCCGCAGCGCCTGGCCACATGGCTGATCGGCAGTTCGGTGCTCTCCAGCAGCTCACGCGCCCGCGCGATCCGCATCCGCTCGACGTACTGGCCGGGTGTGGTCCCCACCTCACGGCGGAACACCCGGGCGAAGTTGCGTGGGCTCATGTTCGCCCGCCGCGCCAACTCGGCCACCGGCAGCGGCTGTTCGAGGTGGCCCAGGATCCACTCCTGGGCCGCCCTGATCGGCAGCGGGTCGGCCAACTGCGCCTCCAGCACCGAGCTGAACTGCGACTGGCCGCCGTGCCGTTTGAAGAACAGCACCAGATAGCGGGCCATGTCCAGGGCGACGGCCGCACCGTGGTCGGCCTCCACCAGCGCCAGCGCCATGTCGATGCCGGTGGAGACCCCCGCGGACGTCACATACCGGCCGTCCCACACGAAGATCGGCCCCGAGTCCACCGTCACCCGCGGATAGCGGCGGGCGAACTCCTCGCAGTACGCCCAGTGCGTGGTCGCCCGCCGCCCGTCCAGCAGACCCGCCTCGGCCAGCAGGAACGCCCCGCCGCACACCGAGGCCACCCGGCGCGACCGGGCGGCGGCGTCGCGGATCCAGGACACCAACTCCCGCTCCCGCAAAGCCTCGCGCAGCCCCCAGCCCCCGGGCACCAGCAGGGTGTCGATGGGGCCGACCGCCTCGTCCAGCCGCGCGGCCTGGACCACCAGCCCGACGGAGGTGCGCACCAGGGGCGCGTCGGCGGAGACGTACTCGATGCGGTAGCCCACCCCCTGCTCGGCTAACCGGCGGTTCACCGTGTCGAACACCTCAATGGGCCCGGTGACGTCCAGCGCCTGCACGCCGGAGTAGACCACGACCACCACACGTCGTTGGATCACGATCACAGCGTGTCGGCGACCGAACCTGGCCGCAATGACAGTCTGTTGACGATTACTGCCAGCGCGGCGCCGGTGCGCCGCTGAGCAGCGCGTCGGGTCGGGCGGGGGTGAGCGAGGTCACGTCTGGTGGCAGTGCCGGGCCGCGGGTCCGGGGTGGGACCTGATCGAACGGTCCAGGTTGGTGGCCGCGCTGATCAGCGCCAGGTGGGTGAAGGCCTGTGGGAAGTTGCCCAGTGCCTCGCCCGCCGGACCGATCTCCTCCGAGTACAGGCCCACATGGTTGGCCTGGGTCACCATCTTCTCGAAGACGTAGCGGGCCTCGCCCACCCGTCCGGCGCGGGAGAGCGCCTCGACGTACCAGAAGGAGCACAGGTTGAAGGTGCCCTCCGAGTCGGTGAAGCCGTCACTGCCGTCGATCCGGTAGCGGTGCACCAGGCTGTCGCTGACCAGGGACTCCTCGATCCGCTCCACGCTGGACAGGAACCTGGGGTCCGTCGGGGACGCGAACTTCACCAGCGGCATCACCAGCAGCGCCGCGTCCAGCGTGTCGCTGCCGGGGTAGCGGACGTACGCGCCGTGGTCGGGCGCGTAGCACATCTCCTGTACGAAGCGGTACGCGGCGCCGGCGGTGTCCCGCCAGCGCTCGATGGGCGCGGGCATGCCGCGCTGCCGGGCGATGCGCTGGGCCCGCTCGAAGGCCACCCAGGTCATCAGCGCCGAGTAGGTGTACCGCTGGCGGGCGCCGCGGCCCTCCCAGATCCCCTCGTCCGGGTCCTCCCAGTGCTTCTCCAACCAGTCCAGTTGGCGGCTCAACGCCTCCCACAGGTCGTAGGAGATCGGCTGCCCGTACTTGTTGTACAGATAGACCGAGTCCATCACCTCGCCGTAGATGTCGAGTTGGAGCTGGTCCGCTGCGGCGTTGCCGATGCGCACCGGCCGTGAACCGCAGTAGCCGTCGAGGTGGTCGAGCACCATCTCCGGCAGCTCCGTGCGCCCGTCGATCCCGTACAGCACCTGGAGCCCGCGCTCTGGCGGCGCCTCCAGGCAGCGGCTGCGCAGCCAGTCCACGAACGACGCCGCCTCCTCGGTGAAGCCCAGCCGCATCAGCGCGTACAGCGTGAAGGCGGCGTCCCGCACCCAGGTGTAGCGGTAGTCCCAGTTGCGCACCCCGCCGATGGCTTCCGGCAGCGAGGTGGTCGGCGCCGCGACCAGCGCCCCGGTGGGCTGGTAGACCAGCAGCTTCAACGCCAGCGCGGAGCGCTCCACGATCTCCCGGTACCGGCCCTGGTAGCGGGAGTGCCGCAGCCAGCCGTCCCAGAACGCCAGCGTGAGGTCCAGCAGCCGGGAGACCTCGCTGTCGCCGAGCGGGCGCAGCTCACTGCCCCACTCGGCGGCCAGCTCCAGGGTCTGCCCCGGCTCCAGCTCGACCGCGACCACCGCGGCGTCGCCGTCGACCTGCAGCGGCACGGAGGCGCGCAGCGTCAACGTGCCGACGGCGCTGGTGAACACCGCGCCCAGATCCGGAACCAGACTCACCTGGTGCGGCACCCGCGCGTAGTCGAACGCGGGTCGGCAGTACACCTCCACGCTGGCCCGCCCCCTGAGCACCCGTACCTGGCGGACGATCTGGCGGACGCTCGCCTTGGGGCACGAGGGGTGGTCCGGCACCATGAAGTCGTACAGCTCGGCGACGGAGTCATGGGCCAGGAACCGGGTCAGCAGCACGTTGGAGTCCGGCATGTACATCTGCTTGGTGCGTTCGGCCTTCGCCACCGACACGGAGAAGGAGCCGCCCTTCTCGGCGTCCAGCAGGGAGCCGAACACCGACGGTGCGTCGAAGCGGGGCAGGCAGCACCAGTCGATCGTGCCGTCGTCTCCCACGAGGGCCACGGTGTGCAGATCGCCGATGATGCCGTGGTCCTCTATCGGTATGTAGTCGGGTCGTCCACTCTGGGTGACGAACTGCATGTCCACCCCTCCTCGGGACGCGTGGAACCCGCTCTCTCCTGTATACCGCCGTGGAGAGCGGAACGCGTCCCGACGGGGGCGCGTGCGTTCAGTGCGCCGCGGTCCGTACCCGGCTGATGTCGACCGGTAGCGTCGGGAAGCCGTCGCCAGGGCCGTTCTGGTCGTCCTCGCCGCCGGCGGCGATCCTGCGCAACACGTCCATGCCGCCGGTGACTTGACCGAAGGGCGTGTAGGCGGGGGAGAGCTTGGTGTCCTTCCAGACGAAGAAGAACTGGCTGCCGTTGGTGTCGGGGCCGGAGTTGGCCATGGCCACGGTGCCCGCCGGATAGGTGGCGCCGGACAGGTTCTCGTCGCGGAAGGAGTAGCCGGGACCGCCGCTACCGGTGCCCGTCGGGTCGCCGCACTGCAGTACGTAGATCTTCTGCGTGGTCAGCCGGTGGCAGTGCGTGTGGTCGAAGTAGCCGCGCTGGGCGAGGAAGCGGAAGGAGAACGTGGTGCACGGTGCCTTGTCGGTCAGCGCCCGGAACGTGATGCGGCCCTGACCGGTCCGCAGCGTCGCGGAGTACGGCCGGGCCGCGGTGGCCGGGTCGAAGACCGGTATGCCCTTGAATCTGTCGGCGGGCACCGCTTTCGTGAAGCCGCACGGTGCCGGGGCGGGCGCGGCCGAAGTGCGCTCGTTCGTCCGCGAGTTGGCGGACGCGGCAGTGGTCAGCGTCAGGACGACGGACGCCGCGGCGGCGAGGGGTACCCAGTGCTTGCGCTTCATGTGACGGACCTCCGAGGTCTGTGGCACCAGCGGCACTTGATCGGTTGGCGTGGGTCACCCTAAGGCCACTGCACCGTCGATGGCCATGGTCCGCTGGCCAGTCGACTGAGCCCGGCGCCGGCCGCCTTGGTGGCGTCGATGACGTTGCGCGGGGCGCGCGGCATCTCGCTCACCGGCTTGAGCAGCAGCACGGCGCCCATGATGGAGTCGTCCCACATGATGGGCGCGGCACAGGAGTTCCAGCCGGCCATACACTCCTCCTGGCCGAGTGCGAAGCCCTGGTCCCGCACCTCCACCAGCGAGGCGAGCAGCTTGTCGTTGTCCCGGAACACCCCGGGCCCGGCCTCCTCCGGTACCGGCTCGGCGAGCACCCGGGCCTGGATCGCCTCGGGCAGATAGGCCAGGATCGTGCGGCCGGAGGCGCCGGTGCGAAGCGAGCGGGTGACCGACAGCACGTCGCGCGGCGTCATCCCCAGCTCGACCAGGTCGGAGTCGCCCACCGCCATGTCGATGCACTGGCGTTGAGCGCCGCCGAACGGCGCGAGCATGTAGAGGAAGGCCAGACCGCCGTCGGTCCGCGCCCGCAGCTCCTGGAGCACGGCGTGCCCGGCGTCGCCCTCCGGGCCCTGGGCCAGCGCCTGCAGACCCAACTTGGCCGCCGACAGGCCGAGTTGGTACTGGCCGCGCCCGGCCCGGATGAAGTTTCCCTGGTAGACACCGGATTGCAGGATGCGGTGGACCGCCGAGTCGTCGAGTCCGGTGACCTTGGCCAGTTCCCCGGGGCCGTGTGAGGTGCCGCCCAGCTCGGCGAAGGCCCGCTGTACCCGGAAGACCCGCTCGGCGTGGCTGGTGCCGCCCGTAGCCGCCTGACCGTCCCGCGCACTGTGCCTGTTCATGCAGTGAGCCCGCCCTCTACTCGCTGTGGCCGTGTCCCCCGTCCCCCCGCGGGGACACAGCCTTCCACGTATTGCGCCAGGCCAGCCGTCGTGTTTCGGCCAAGGCGGGCGGCGCGGCGAGGAGTGCCCACGGTGCGATCAGATCCTACGGTGCGGTGGCCAGTACCAGCTTTCCGGTCTGGGTACGGGCGGCCAGGTCGCGGTGCGCCTGGGCGGCCTCGGCGAGCGGGTAGCTGGCGCCGATCACCGGACGCAGGTCGCCGGAGCGGACGGCGGCGGTCAGCGCCTTCATGCTCGTCGGCAGTGCGTTGCGGTCCGAGTAAAGGTGCGGCAGCCAGAAGCCGGAGACGGTGACGGACTTCTCCATCAGCAGTTGGGTCGGCACGGCGCCGGTCTCCCCGGACGCGTACCCGTACACCGCCACTCGGCCGCGCGGCGCGACCGCGGCCAGGGTCGCCCGCAGCGTCTGGCCGCCGGTCATCTCCAGGGCTGCGTGCACGGGGCCGCCCGCCGCGTCCAGGATGCGCTCGGTGAGGCCGTCGGTCGTGGACGAGTCGAGTACCGCGTCCGCGCCGAGCCCTTTGGCCAGCTGCCGTTTGGCCTCGGTGCTGGCCAGCGCTATGACCTTGGCGCCCATCCGCTTCGCGAGCTGTACGGCGATCGAGCCGACGCCGCCCGCCGCGGCCGGGATGACCACGCTCTGACCGCCGGTCAACTGGGCGGCGGTGAACAGCAGGTGCCAGGCGGTGTTGCCCTGCAGGGCCAGCGCCGCCGCCTGGTCGTCGGTGACGTCGTCGGGAATGTCCCAGGCCACCCGGCGGTGTACGACGGCCTTTTCGGCATAACCGCCGCCCATGGTGAGCGCGACGACGCGGCGGCCGTCTTCCGTGGTGCCCACCACTTCGTTGCCGGGAATATAGGGCAGTTCGATCGGGGCCAGATACGTGTTTCCTCGGACGTGTACGTCGGCGTAATTGATACCGGCTCGGGTGACATTCACCAGGAGGTGCCCCGCGCGGGGCTGGGGGTCGGGTACCTCGGCGATTTCGAGCACCTCTGGCCCGCCGAACTGACGCATGGTGATCGCGCGCATGTCTCTCCTTGGCTGGACGGTGCGGAGCGCCCGCTCCGACAGGCTAGGCCATGGTCTGCGGCGGCCCCACGGCGGTCCGGCAGCCGCTTTCTCGCACGGCGAGAAAGCGTGGCAGCGTTATGTCCGAAACGGTGGATTGCGGTGGCGTGGTTTCTCGCCTGGTGAGAAACGCGGCCATCCTTGCGGGTTGACGGATTTTTTGACACACTGAAGTCAGTCGCGTTCGGGGCGGCAAATCCGCTGAATCCACGGGGGAATTAGTTCGGCGGAGTTGCTTCTGGGATTTCCCAGGCCCCGAACGCGGCTTAATTTTTTGCCGAGTGGGTTTCTGTTCCCCACCGGTTGGGCGTTGGTACGCGCGAGTGACGGCAGGTCATCCGGACGGCCGTCAAGACGGACGGGCGTTCGGCGAGGCGCGTTCCACCGTGCGGGGCCTTTGTATGACCATCGGATGGGGGCTGTTCGAGGGAATTTCGGCTCGTCCGACCGGTGCAATCGGATGACCCCTCGTGTGCGGACCGCCGCCGTCGGGTGGTGCGTGGTGACATGTCGGCTGCGGGAACCGTCCCCACCGCCACACCACGGAGGCCCACATGAAAGCCATCAAGAAGGCCGCGGTGCTGACCGCGACCACCTGCGCGCTGGTTCTGGCCAGCGCGGCCGGTGCCAGTGCCGACGCGGGAGCCCACGGTGCCGCCGTCGGCTCACCCGGCGTCCTGTCCGGCAACGTCGTGCAGATTCCGATCAACATTCCGGTCAACGTCTGCGGGAACACCGTCGACATCATCGGACTCCTCAACCCCGCCGCGGGCAACTCCTGCGCGCACAAGGAAGACGGATTCCAAGGGCACGACAAGGGCAGCGGTGTCGGTGGCCCCAGCGGCGCCAAGAAGGGCAAGTGCGCCACCGCGCACCACGCGGACCACGGTGTCGAGCACCACGCGGACCGCCCCGCTCCGCATCGCGTGGACCGCCCCGTCGCCCACGCCAACCGTCCCGCGGCGCATCGTCCCGCCCGCCACCACGCGCGCCGCCCGTTCCACCACCGCCCGGCGCACCACCGTCCCGCCCGCCACCACGTCCGCAAGAGGCACCACCGCTGACCGCTTCGCTCCGCGCCCGGCCCGCCGCCCCAACGGAGGCCGGGCGCAGCGCTTTCGGGGCCTGGGGGGCTCGCTCCGTAAGGGAGGTCGCCCCCGGTCCGTCCCCGTCAGTCCAGTGGACGCGCACTCGTGGGTCGGCTGAGGGCCTGGCGCCCTCCGCTGGCCAGCATTCTCACCTCTCCCTTGTCGCTGATCTCCGCCCGGATGATGCCGCTGTCGTCCTCGTACACCGCGCTGCCGCCGGGCCCGGCGGTCTCCGTACGGCGGACCACCACCGTGTCGGCCGCTCCCTCCTCCTCACTGTGCGGGAAGGTCAGCTCGTATGCGGTGGGTTGTTGGTCCATGGCACCTCCCATTGAGCACATGCAAGGACACAAGGTGTAACCGCGATGTCCTGAGTTTCGCACCTTTGTCGTGCGCCCGCGCATGGACGCGATCTTGTCCATGACGTTGACTATTGTTCAAAGGCGGCCCTGCGCTCCAGGCGCGCCACCCACCGGCCGCCGTGCGCCGTCCCCGAAACTGACCGCTCAGCGGGCCGGTTGAACCCACGCTGCGGGGAGGCCCCAGGTGTTCCAGATCCAGGCAGCACCGTTCCGGGCCCATGCCATCGGGGCGACCTTCGCGCTGTCGGCGGCATGCCAACTCCAGTTATGGACGGGCCGGTTGGCCGCCGCGCGGCTGGGAGGCGGGGCGGCTGGACGGCTGGGCGGCTGGACGGCTGGGCGGCCAACCCGTACCTGCGCGCTCACGCTGCTGTTCGCCGCCGTCCTGCCGGCACCGACCGTGCTGCTCCTGCTCCGGCAGACCCGACCCGGAAGGCGATGCACGCGGTGCCCGGGCACCACGGAGGGGACTGCCCGCCCGACCGGCGGGCCACCGTCGAACGCACCCAGATCCCAACCAACGCCCCTGGCGGCGCGGAGGGTTGACCGTTGAGCCGTGGGCCGGAGGGCACCCATTGGAGGCATCCGTGCACACCGACGCAATGGACCGGCTGCGCGGCGAACTGGCCGCACCGCCACCGCCGAGTCCTGTGCGCACCTCGACCCGCGCCGGATCGCCGGCATCGTGCAGCGACTGGACGAGGACCTGCTGGTGCGGATAGCGGTGGCGCTCGCCGAGCGCGGCGACGACGTGACCATGGGGCGGTTCGTCGGCCACCTGCCGGACGCCGCGCTGCGCCGGATCCTGGGGCTGGTGGACGCGTCCGTGGTGCTGCGCGTCGGATTCCTCATCGACCAGCCGCAACGCGTCGACAGCGTCATCGAGTTGATGGGCACCGAGCGGCTGGCCGCGGCCATCACGGCCCGCCAGGCACCGGAGCACCTCGACTCGCTGGTGCGCGCCGCGCACGAGCAGAACCTGTGGGAGGCGGTGCTTCCACGGGTGGAGCTCATGGACGACCCGGCGAAGGAACGAGTCCTCGCGCTGCCCGCCTTCCAGGAACACGGCGCGGACTAGACCCGCCCGCCGTCCGACCGGTTGCCGTTAGGATGAATTGAAGAATTCCTGAATTCGTGAGTCACGGCAAGGGCGGGAGGCGAGGTGTCCGGAGGGCGGGTCCCGCTGTACCAGGCGAAGGCGGAGTTCTTCCGGATGCTGGGACACCCGGTGCGCATCCGGGTGCTGGAACTGCTCCAGGACGGCCCGATGCCGGTCCGCGACCTGCTGGCCGCGATCGAGGTCGAGCCCTCCAACCTGTCGCAGCAGCTCGGCGTGCTGCGCCGGTCGGGGATCGTGACCGCCACCCGCCAGGGCTCCACCGTGGTGTACGAGCTGGCGGGCGGCGACGTGGCCGAGCTGATGGGCGCCGCGCGGCGGATCCTGACCGAGATGCTGGCGGGGCGGCAGGGCCTGCTGGCCGAGCTACGAGGGCCTGCCGGCCGGAGCGGAGAGCCTTCGTGACTGACGACATCGCAGGTCAGGACCGCCCGCTGCCCAGGGATCCGGGCGCCGGAAGCGAGCGCTTCAAGGAACGCGGGGTGCTCCTGCGGGTCTTCGTCTACGTCTTCGCCACCCACCTGTTCGCCGGATTCATATGGCTGCTGTTCTACGTGGGCGGACACCGCATGTGACATCGCGGGCCCGGCGGCGGGGCCATAACCGTGTTGCGAAGTTGTGACCCGTACGAGTGGTACATCCCCCCATCCGGACGTAGCGTCGACAAGGCAACAGCCGTTACGAGCTCCGCCGGAGCGGTTGAGGAGCGAACATGCAAAGTCGTGTGGCAAAGACAGCGATCCTGGTCTGTGCTGGTACGGCACTCGCGGCGATCGCCGCCCCGTCGTCTGCTTCAGCGTCCGCCAACTCTCGACCGCAGTCACCCAACCGGGTGGTCGTCGACTGCTTCTTCCATGCACAGGTCCGCCCCGCGTCGTTCCTGATCGCCTGCGCCGACGGTAACAACTACCTGAGCAATCTGCGCTGGTCGCAGTGGGGGCCGGACGCCGCCACCGCCACCGGGCAGGACGTGGTCAACGACTGCAAGCCCTACTGCGCCGCGGGCAAGTTCCACAGCTACCCGGCGCAGATACGGCTGGACCGGGCACGGCAGTGGAACGGCAAGTCCCGCGAATGGCAGTACGGCCGGTTGACCGTGAACTACCCGGGCGCCAGGCCCGCGGACACCCCCCAGACCATGACGTACAACCTGTGGAGCTGACGCTCAGGCAGATGGCGCAACCGCTCACGGTGCGCCGTACCCGCCACCACCGGGCGTCTCCACCACCAGTACGTCACCCGGCCGCACGTCCACCGAGTCGCAACCGGTCATCGCGGTGACCGTGCCGTCCGAGCGCTCCACCCGGTTGGCGCCCAACGCGCCCGGAGTACCCCCGGCCAGCCCGTACGGCGGTACCCGGCGGTGGCCGGAAAGCGTGCTCACCGTCATCGCCTCCCGGAACCGGATCCTGCGCACCGCCCCGTCACCGCCGCGCCAGCGGCCCGCACCACCGCTGCCCGGCCGGACTGCGAACTCCTCAAGCAGGACCGGCAGTCGCCACTCCAGCACCTCCGGATCGGTCAGCCGGGAGTTGGTCATGTGCGTCTGCACCACTGACGCCCCGTCGAACCCGGCACCGGCGCCCGAACCGGATGCGACGGTCTCGTAGTACTGGTGGCGCTCGTTGCCGAAGGAGACGTTGTTCATCGTCCCCGACCCCTCGGCCTGCACACCCAGCGCCGCGTACAGCGCGCCGGTGATCGCCTGTGAGGTTTCCACGTTCCCGGCGACGATCGCCGCGGGATGCCGTGGGGCCAGCATCGAGCCTTCGGGGATGACGATGCGCAACGGGCGCAGACAGCCGTCGTTCAGCGGGATGTCGTCGGCGACGAGCGTGCGGAAGACGTACAGCACCGCGGCCGTCACCACCGACGACGGCGCGTTGAAGTTGGTGTCGAGTTGTGCGGAGGTACCGGTGAAGTCCACGGTCGCCGAACGCCCTTGCCGGTCCACCCGGACCCGTACCGAGATCACCGCGCCGGAGTCCGTCTCATAGCGGTACTCGCCGTCGTCCAGCGCGTCGATGACGCGGCGCACCGCCTCCTCCGCGTTGTCCTGCACGTGACGCATGTAGGCCTGCACCACATCGAGCCCGAAGTGCCGGATCATCGCCCCGACCTCGTCGACTCCCTTGTGGTTGGCGGCGATCTGGGCGCGCAGGTCGGCCAGGTTGGTGGCCGGGTTGCGGGACGGGTACGGCGCCTCGCTGAGCAGCCGCAGCGTCTCCGCCTCGCGCAGCCGACCGTTCTCCACCAGCAGCCAGTTGTCGAACAGCACCCCCTCCTCCTCGATCCGGCGGCTGTTGGCCGGCATCGAGCCCGGAGTGATGCCGCCGATCTCCGCGTGGTGGCCCCGGGAGGCGACGAAGAACAGGATCCGCTGCTCGCCGTCGGCGCCGTCGCCGAAGACCGGCGTCACCACGGTGATGTCCGGCAGGTGCGTGCCGCCGTGGTAGGGGTCGTTGACCGCGTAGGCGTCGCCCGGCTTCATGGTTCCGGCGCGGCGGTGGAGCACCTCCTTGACGCTGGTGCCCATCGAGCCCAAGTGCACCGGGATGTGTGGTGCGTTGGCGATGAGGTTGCCCTCCGGGTCGAAGAGGGCGCAGGAGAAGTCCAGCCGCTCCTTGATGTTGACCGACTGGGCCGTCGACTCCATCCGTGCGCCCATCTGCTGGGCGATGGACACGAAGAGGTTGTTGAAGATCTCCAGCATCACCGGGTCGGCCTCGGTACCCACCTCCGCCTCGGTGCGCGCCCGCACCCGCTCCACCAGCAGATGCCCGGCCCCGGTCACCGACGCCCGCCATCCGTCGTCCACCACGGTGGTGGCGTTGGCCTCGGTGATGACGGCCGGTCCGCTCACCGCCTCGCCGGGACGCATCCCTTCCCGCCGCCGCAGCGGTACGTCGCGCCAGGCGCCGTCGGTGTACATCCGGGCGGTGCCGGTGTCCGCGGGCTCCCCGGGCGCGCCGGACGTGCCGAGGTGGTCGAGGTCGGGGTGCTCGGTGAGCCCGGTCGCCTCGACCGAGAGGGCCTCCACGATGACCGGACGGTCCATCAGGAACGAGTAGGTGGACCGGTGGTTCTCCTCGAACTCGGCGATCATCTCGGCCGGTTCGGCGAGCTCCACCGGTACCGCGGTGTCGGTGCCGTCGTAACGCAGATGGGCCCGCCGGGTGACCTGGATCCGCTCCCGCGGTACGTCCTCGTCCAGCAGCTCGCCGCGCGCCGCCGACTCCAGGGCCTCGGCCACCGAGCGCACCCGCTCCATGGCCTCCGGCTCCAGCCGCACCTCCACCGACTGCTGGCGCATCGCCGTGGTGTCGGCAAGCCCGATGCCCAGCGCGGACAGCACCCCCGCCATCGGCGGCACCAACACGGTACGGATGCCGAGCGAGTCGGCGACGGCACACGCGTGCTGGCCTCCGGCTCCGCCGAAGGTGGTCAGCACGTACTCGGTGACGTCGTGGCCCTGCTGCACGGAGATGCGTTTGACGGCGTTGGCGATGTTGGCCACCGCGATTCGCAGGTATCCCTCGGCGACCTCCTCGGGCGAGCGGTCGTCACCGGTGGCCTTCCGGATCTCGGCGGCCAGCTCGGTGAACCGCCGCCGCACCAGCCGCGCGTCCAGCGGCTGGTCGCCGTCCGGCCCGAACACCTGGGGAAAGTGGGCGGGTTGGACGCGGCCGAGCATCACATTGGCGTCGGTGACGGCCAGCGGTCCGCCGCCGCGGTAGCAGCACGGCCCCGGGTCGGCGCCCGCCGAGTCCGGGCCGACCCGGTAGCGGCTGCCGTCGAAGTGCAGTACTGATCCGCCTCCGGCGGCCACGGTGTGGATGGCCAGCATCGGGGCGCGCAGCCGTACCCCGGCCACCTGGGTGTTGAAGACCCGCTCGTACTCGCCCGCGAAGTGCGACACATCGGTGGACGTGCCGCCCATGTCGAAGCCGATCACCTTGTGGAACCCGGCCTGTTGCGACATCCGGACCATGCCGACGATGCCTCCGGCCGGTCCGGACAGGATCGCGTCCTTGCCCCGGAAGTGCCCGGCCTCCGCCAGCCCGCCGTTGGACTGCATGAACATCAGCCGCACGCCCCGCATCTGGTCCGCGACCTGCCGGACGTAGCGCTGGAGCACCGGCGACAGGTAGGCGTCCACCACCGCGGTGTCGCCGCGCGGCACCAGCTTCATCAGCGGGCTGGCCTCGCTGGACAGCGACACCTGGGGAAAACCGATCCGCTCGGCCAGCTCGCCGATCGCCTGCTCGTGCGCGGGGTGCAGATGGCTGTGCAGACACACCACCGCCACCGCGCGGATGCCGTCACGGTACGCCCGCAGCAACTCCTCGCCGAGTCGGTCGAGATCCGGGGCGCGCAGCACCGTACCGTCCGCGGTGATCCGCTCATCGGCTTCGATGACCCGGTCGTACAGCAGCTCGGGCAGCACGATCTCGCGGGCGAAGATCTCCGGCCGGTTCTGGTAGCCGATGCGCAGCGCGTCTCCGAACCCTCTGGTGATCACCAGAGCGGTGCGCTCGCCCTTGCGCTCCAGCAGCGCGTTGGTCGCCACCGTCGTCCCCATCCGCACCGCGTCCACCCGGTCCGCCGGAACGGGATCGTCCGGGGAGAGTCCGAGCAGTGCGCGGATGCCGGCGACGGCGGGATCGCGGTAGCGGGCCGGGTTCTCCGACAGCAGCTTGTGGGTGGTGACCTGGCCGTCCGGGCCGCGGGCGACGATGTCGGTGAACGTGCCACCGCGGTCCACCCAGAACTGCCAGCCCGCACCAGCCACGCCGGTTTCCCTTCCCCGCAGTGATCCAGCGCAAACGATCGCGGTGCGCCTTGGTACGGGTAGCTGGTCATCAGGTACAACCGGCCGGTCGGTGGGTATTCAGGCGGTGAGGCGCACGGCGCGCACGGCTCGCTGGGGGCGTTCGCGCGGCAGTGGCACTCTCCCTCCCCTTCACCCGCCCATGGACCGTGCGACCGGCAAGGCGCCCGGTGCGTCGCGCGTCCCTCGAACAAGGAGCAGCCGTGGACACCACAGCGTTCGGAGCGGGCGGCGGGGCCGCCCCTTCGGTCCAACCGGAACGCCTGCGCCGCGGTGCGCTGGGGCTGGCCGACATCACCGCGTCGACCATGGCCAACATCGGCCCGGCGATGAGCTTCTTCTTCGGCTTCGCGCTGATCGCGCAGACCGCCGGGGTGGCCGCGCCGCTGACGATCCTGGCGGCGGCGGTGGTGGTCGCGCTGCTCGGCAACACCCTCGCCGAGTTCTCCCGGTCGATTCCGTCCACCGGTTCGTTCATCACGTTCATCGGCAAGACGTTCGGTCCGGTCGCCGCCATCACCACCACGATCGTGGTGTCACTCGGCTACATCATCGCGGTCTCCGCGGTCGTCGCCATCTCGGGCGGCTGGACGGCGACGATCATCGCGCACTACACCGGGGCGCACATCGCCTGGCAGTGGTTCACCGCCCTGCTGACGCTGGTCTCCTTCGCCCTGGTGGTCAAGGGCGTCGCGGTCTCCACGAAGTGGGCGGGTGCGCTGTTCGCCTTCGAGATGGGGCTGCTGGTGCTGGTGAGCGTCTGGGTACTGGTCCGGCACAGCGGGCAGCTGACGATGGCTCCCTTCGATCCCGGCCAACTGGCCGGTGGCTTCAAGGGACTTGGGCTCGGCTTCCCACTCGCCGTCTTCCTCTTCGTCGGCTGGGAGAACTCGGCGGCGCTCGCGGAGGAGACCACCAACCCGCGGCATGCGGTGCCGCGGGCGATCTATCTGTCCATCGCCGCGATGACGGTCAGCTATCTGCTGTTCGCGTACGTCACGGTGGTCGGCTTCGACTACGACACAGCGGCCCTCGCCAAGTCCGATGTGCCGTTCGTCGACGTGGCGTTGGGCATCCTCGGCGGCGGGGCCTTCCTCGCCTATCTCGCGGGGTTCACCTCCATCATCGGGTCACTGATCTCGGCGGCCAACTCCCAGTCCCGGCTGATCTTCAACTCCGGCCGGGAGGGCCTGCTTCCGCCGGTCGTCGCCAAGGTCACCGCGCGGGGCCGCACCCCCTGGGTGAGCTTCGTGGTCTATCTCGCGGTCGCCCTCGGCCTGGCCTTCGGCTGGGGCTGGGACATCGACCCGGTCACCTACTTCGGCCAGTCGGCCACCTTGGGCACCATCCTCATCGTGGTCACCTGGCTGGTCGCCAACCTGGCCCTCCCGGTGTACTACCGCCGCCACCACCCCGACCTGTTCTCGCCGGTACGGCACCTGATCCTGCCCCTCGCGGGCGTCGCCGCGATCGGCTACCCCCTCTACCAACTCGTCAAGCCCGGCCAGCCCGCGCCGTACAACGTCTTCCCGCTGATCAGCGCGGCGATCATCGTGGTGGCCGTGGGGTACGCGCTGGTGCTGAACGCACGGGACCGGACGCTGGGGGAGCGGGTGGGGTCGATTGTGGCGGACGCCGAATAGCGGCCCGAAGCAAGGGAGTTGACGGAAGGGCGGTGAGGCGCGCGGTCGCGTCCGGGGCGCAGGGTCGGTCCTCGGCGTTGACGAGCACGGCTCCACGTGAGCGCCACGGGCCGACCGTGCTTCGCCCGAGGCACGCCGCCTCGCGGGCTGTCGATGCCGGTGGTCACGGCGGGTGGCGGAACGCGGGTCCGTGAGGGCACGGACCGGGGCTCCCGTGTGCCGCCCCCGGCGTCACCCGCACGGCCGCACCGGTCAGGGGAAACGGCGCAGGGCCGGTGGTCGCACCCCCGCCGACTGCCGCCCCCGGCGTACGGCCAGGGAGCGTGTGGCAGGGACAATGGCCTGGTGAAACACCCCATGGACTACCAGCAGATCCTGCAGGACGCGATGGAGGCCGCCCGGCCGGTGCTCGGCCACGGGCGGGTCGCCGACTACATTCCGGCGCTTGCCTCGGTGGACCCGCAGGCGTTCGGGATGGCTCTCGCCACGATCGACGGGGAGTTCCACGGGGTGGGCGATCATGAGACGCCGTTTTCCATACAGAGCGTCTCCAAGCTGTTCACCCTGGCGCTGGCCCTTGCGGAGGGCGGCGACGGGCTGTGGAAGCGGGTGGGCCGGGAACCGTCCGGCAACCCCTTCAACTCGCTGATCCAGCTGGAGACCGAGCACGGCATCCCGCGCAACCCGTTCATCAACGCCGGCGCCCTGGTCGTCACCGACGTGCTGCACACCCTGACCGGCGACGCGAGCGGCGCGGTGCGCGACTTCCTGCGCGCCGAGGCGGGCAACCCGTCGATTGCCACCGACCCGGAGGTGGCCGCCTCCGAGTCGGAGACGGGGCTGCGCAACGCGGCGCTGGCCAACTTCATCGCCAGTTTCGGCAACCTGGTCAACCCGGTCGAGACGGTCCTTGAGCACTACTACGCGCACTGCGCGCTGCGCGCGAGCTGCCGTGACCTGGCGCTGGCCGGTGGCTTCCTGGCCCGGCACGGCCTACGGGCGGACGGGTCGCGGCTGCTCACCCGTAGCGACGCCAAGCGGGTCAACGCGGTGATGCTCACCTGCGGTACCTATGACGCGGCGGGCGACTTCGCCTACCGGGTCGGCCTGCCCGGCAAGAGCGGGGTGGGCGGTGCGATCCTGGCGATCATCCCGGCGGTCGGCGCGCTGTGTGCCTGGAGTCCGGGCCTGGACACCGCGGGCAACTCCGTCGGTGCCACGGTGGCGCTGGACTACTTCTCCACGGTCACCGGCTGCTCGGTGTTCTGAGCTCGGTGCCGCGACGACCGCCGCGGAAACGATTCAGCGGATGACTGCCAGCAGCCGGTCGACCTGGTCCGCGGTGGCGTGGCCGCGGGCCAGCACCGCGCTTCGCTGCCCGCCCAGCGCGAGCAGCGTGGGGAAGCCGTCGACGCCCAGCTCACGGGAGCGGCGGAAGTCCGCCTCGGCGGCGGCCCGGGTGGCGGGTGAGCGCAGCGCGGTGACCACGGCCTCCGCGTCAAGTCCGGCGGCTTCGGCGATCCTCCGGTACGTCGCCGGGTCCGACAGGCTCAGTCCGTCCAGGTAGAACGCCTCCTGCATGGCGGCGGCCAGGTCCACGGCGCGGTCGGGGGCGGCGGCGCGCAGCGCGGCCATACCGAGCGCGGCGGCCTCGGAGTCCATGACGAACGAGCCGTCCGCGATCAGCCGCTGGTAGGCGTCGCCGAAGCGCACCCCGGTCAGCTCGCTGATCTTGGCGTTCGAGCCCTGGACATAGCCGAACTCGCGGATCGGCACCCGCCGGGCGCCGGTGAACAGTCCGCCGGAGACCACCTCGGCGGGCAGCTCCGGGTGGCGGCGGGCGATCTCGGCCAGGGTGGGGGCGAATCCGTAGGACCAGCCGCAGTAGGCGTCGAAGACGTAGAGGAGCTTCATGGAGGGGGCCTTCCAGGCGCGGAATCATTTCGCCTGCGGAAACAGTATCTGACGCGTCAGGTATTCCGCCGGGCGGCGAAGCTTCAGCGCAGCCGTGGCAGCATGTCCCGGGCCGAGTGGCTGAGGATCCGCAGATCCTCGGCGAACCGATCCCGATCCTCGGCCGGCAGCGGGTCCAGGAAGTAGCGCTCGATGTTGGCCACATGCACCCGGGCCGCCCGCACCGCGGTCCGCTCGCCGAGCGGGGTCAACCGGACCAGTTGCATCCGGCGGTCGTCCGCCGCCGCTTCCCTCGCCACGAGACCCGCCGTCTCCATCCGATCCACCAGGCGGGTCGCCCCACCGGTGGTCAGCACCTGCTCCTGGGCGATGCGGCGCATCGGCAGCCCCGCGCCGCCCGCCCGGCCCAGGATCAGCAGCACCTCGAACATCAGATGGCTGATCCCGCACTCCTCCTCGATGGCGCGTCCCAGGATGTACTCCAGCCGGTTCGCGGCCCCCAGCAGACGGCCGAACGCCAGCACCCGTGCGTCGTCCGCCGCCTGCTCGGCCGTCGCGATCCCCGTACCGTCCGCCACCTGCCCACGCCCTTCCCGCCGTACCTCACGCACCCGCGCGCCACCGGTACATCATCCAACGCGGCAGGTCGCCGGGCGGCGGGGGAGGGGTCAGCCGGTCGGTGCCTTGGTGCGCAGCACCTCGATGAACGCCCGGATCCACGCCGGGTGGTCGGGCCAGGCACGGGCGGAGACCAGCACTCCGTCGACCACGGCCTCGCCGTCCTCGTAGCTCGCCCCGGCCGCCGTGACGTCCGGCTCCAGCGCGGGATAGGCGGCGGTACGCCGACCGCCCAGCACGCCCGCGGCGGCGGAGATCAGGGGGCCGTGGCAGATCTGGGCGACCGGCTTGTCGGCCTCGAAGAAGTGCCGCACGATCCGCTGGAGTTCGGGGTCGTTGCGCAGGTACTCGGGCGCCCGGCCGCCGGGGACGACCAGCGCGGCGTAGTCGGCTGGATCCACCTGCGCGAAGGCGAGATCGGCGGGCCAGGTGTATCCGGGCTTCTCGGTGTAGGTGTCGAAGCCCTCCTCGAAGTCATGGACGACGAAGCGCAGTTTCTTGCGCGTCGGCGCCGCGACCTTGACGTCGTAGCCCTCCTCCCGCAGGCGCTGGTACGGGTAGAGCACCTCAAGGGACTCCGCCGCGTCACCGGTGACGAGCAGGATCTTCACCGCCATGGCCAAGCACCGCCTCGCGATCGTCGTGGTGTCCTGCGGTCACCGCCCCGACCATCGCCGAGGCGGTGTCCGGAGAACAACCTCCCTCATCGCGCGGCGCTCCGCAACCACCTGTGGACGCAGCGTGATCCGTGCCGTCAGTCGGCCTGGCGAACCGTCAACTCGGCGATCCCGGGATGGCTGTTGGCGTTGGCGGCGCGCACCGTCACCCGTACATAGCGGGCCGACACCGTGCCCCGCGGTCGCGCCGACCAGTGCCTGCCGTCCAGCGAGACCTGTACGCCGTACCAGGCCGGTCGGGTGGCCGTCCACCGCGGGCTGATCGACGCGATGCGCACCGGACCGCCGAGGTCGACGGTCAAGGTGCCCTGGGTGCCATCAGGCACCCACGCGGTGGTGGTGTTGCCGTCCACCGCCGCCTCGGCGTACATGCCCGGCTGCGCCGAACTGGCCGTCGCCTTCGCGCACCTGGCGACATCGGTGGTGGCCGCGAGGTCGGGACGCCGGGTCTTCAGCACCGCGGGCGCGCTCCGGCTCACCACCTGCCTGCCCTGGGCGCTCTCCACGTCGAAAGGCCTGCCGCTGGTCAGTCGCACCGTGGTGGCGTGCGCCCCGATGGCGACGTCGAACGTACGGCCCTGCCAGTGCAGCCCCTTCAGTGTGACGCCCTTCGCCAACTGCGGCGGCAGCGTGGGGTCGAGCCGTACCCCCTCCTGGCTCCAGCGCAGCCCGCCCAGGCCGTTGGCGAAGGTCTGCAGGAAGCCGCCCGCCCCGGTCAGGAAGTCCTGCGCGGGCGCGCCCGCCAGCGGGTCCGAGGCCCCCGCCTTGCTGCCGCGCGCCTCGGAGAACTCGTCGAACGGGCCGCGTACGAACGGCTCGACGGAGCGCATCAGATAGGTGTACGTCGAGCAGCCCGGCTCACCGATGGCGGCGGCGTCGATCGCGTGGATGGAGTCCGTCATGGCCGGGCCGTCCGGATCGGTGCGCGCCGCGTAGTAGTCCAAGGTGGACTGCGCCGAGGTGCTCGACATCGGCCAGCCCAGCGGATACATCAGCATCACCGCGTCCGCCTGCTTGATCAGCGAGCCCTTGTATCCCGCGTACTGCTGGAAGACGTGGGTGCCCGGGTCGTACGGGATGCGCAGGTGGTCGGCGATCCGTGTCCACTCGGCGGGCGCGGGGTGGCCGAGGAGCTTGGCGGCGGCGGTGGCGTTTCGCAGCGCCGTCGCGGCACCGGCGTTGGTGAACACCCCGTCGGTGACGCCGTTGCTGTACTCGTCGGGCCCGGCGACGTTCTTGATGGAGTAGCTGCCGTCGGAGTCGGGCGTGGCACGCCCGGCCCAGAACTGGGCGATGCCGTTCAGCACTGGCCAGCCACGGTCGCGCAGCCAGGCCGTGTCACCGGTGGCCTGGTAGTACTGCCAGACCGCCAGCGCGATGTCGCTCTGCAGATGGATCTGGGTGACGCAGTGCGGCGGGCTCCAACTCTGGCACTCCGCCTGGAGGTTGCCCTGGCTGCCGCTCTCCCACGGGTAGAACACCCCCTGGTAGCCGAGCTGCCGCGCGTTGGCCCGGGCACCCGCCAGGGTCCGGTAGCGGTAGTCCACCACCGACCTGGCCAGGTCCGGGTGGTATGCGAGCAGGCTGGGGAACATCCATGTCTCGGCGTCCCAGAACACCAGACCGGCGTAGTTGTCGCTGCTCAGCCCGGTCGGCGCGATGCTGTTGGCCGAACCGGCGCGGAGGCTGGAGAGCAGTCCGTACTCCGAGGAGCGCACCCACGACTGCAACTGCGGCTGCCCGGCGACCTCGATGTCGCTGCGCCACAGCCTGTCCCAGGCCGCCGAGTGCGCGGTGAACAGCGCGGCCCAACCGCGTGCCGCCGCCTGCTGGGAGGCGGCCACGGCCGAGCCGTCCGGATCGTGCGAGGTGAGTGCGGTGTCCACGCCGACGTACTTGGTCAGGGTGTACGTCTGGCCGCCGCGCACCGGGAAGCCAATTGTCTGACTCCCCGTCAGGTTCTTTTGGGTCTGGGTGAACTGGGACCGGCTGACGTCCGCGCTGGTGCTCAGTGTGGAGGCGACGGCGCCCGAGGTGCCGGTGCCGTCGGTGCGGAAGCCCACCCGCTGGGTGCGCCCGCCCGGGCGGGCACCGGTGGCGGTGGCGGAGAGCATCCGGGCGCCGCGGCCGTCGATCAGGTCGGTGACGGTCGCCTGCCCGCTCCAGTGCGGGGTCATCCGCAGCCGTACGGCGGCCACGTGCTGGTCGGCGCGGTCGGTGAACACGTCATAGACCAGATCGGTGGCCCGACCGTCGCTCGCGGTCCAGGTCAGCGAGGTACGGACCAGGCCGCAGCGCAGGTAGAGGGTCTGCCGGTAGTGCGAGATGCGGCCGGTCGAGGTGTTCCCGCTGAACGTCTCGCCGCCGGTGCCGACCGTCATCCCGGTCCACGTCGGCAGGGCGGCTATGACCTGCCGGTCGCTGGTGGTCTGCTTGTTGTGCGCGTACAGGCCCGAGACGAACGAACCGTCGTAGCGCGAGCTGTACAGCGGCCAGCCGGTCTTGGCGGCGGAGGCGAAGTAGCCGCTGCCGGTGGCGGGCACGCGTTGACCCAGATAGCCGTTGCCCACGAAGGCGTGGTAGCTGTCCTTGGGGTCGATGGTGGTGGAGGTGAGCGTCCAGCCGGGGGCCGACGCGGTGCAGGGGCTGTCGGCGGTGGTGTCGGGTCTGTCGGCGGCGGTGGCGATCGGCTGGGCGGCGGGGGCGGCCGCGATGAGCAGCGCCGCGAGCGCGGGGGCGGTTGGTCGTATGTATCGGTGCAGCCTTGCGGGGCGCGCTCGCAGCGCTGGGAGCTTGCTCATTGTTGTCCGTTCTCGCTTTCCCTCGGTTCGCGATCACCGGCGAAGTGGCAGCGAACATAAAGGGGTGAACGTTACGCGTCAATAAGTGGCGCACAGCGTTCAAGAAGTGAACGAACGACGGTGGCTGGTCAGCCTCCTACAGACTCCGGCGCGCCATGGTGCGTTGGGCCGTCAACGGGGACGGGCCGGCTCGATCAGGAGCTGCACGTCGATCTCCTGGTCACCGTGGATCAGGCCGTGCTCCGCCACGGCGAACGAGTCCTCAAGGGCGTGCTCCACCTTGCGGACCGCGGCCGGACAGCCCTGGAGATCGGCGGTCACCGGGCCGCCCAGTTCCCGGGCGGCCGAGTGCGGCCCCTCGGACGACACGTCGAAGTTCTCGATCCACGCGGTCTGCCTGCCCTGGCGGGTGCTGATCGGGCCCCCCGGAGCGCCGCTGGGGGAGGCCGGGAAGGCGGTGTTGAGCGAGCGGAACACCGTGTCGGCGTCCTGGGCCGCACAGTCGTTGAGCACCACGGTCACCTGCGCCGCATCCTGCTGGGTGGTCATCTTGGACGCTCCTTCGCTGAGACGCTCCGCGCTGCGATGGGGCGGGGGCTCCGCCCATAACCGACGGTAAGCCCGCACGGGCCGGGGCGCCCGGCGGATCACGGGGTGTTGGCACCCTCAGAGGGGTCAGTCACAACCGCGTGGTGGGCGGTGACGTATGGTGCCCGAATGTCCGGAACCGAGAGCGAAAAGAAGAGTGGAATGCCGGAAGTGATCCAACTGTCCAAGAAGGCGGCATCGGCGGAGTCCGCGCAGGCCACCGCGCCGCAGGATGCCGAAAAGGAGGAGCCGAGGTCGCTGACTCCGGTGTTCAACGCACTGGTTCGGGAGTGGCGGGCCGAAGGCCGGGACATCCCGCTGCGACATAAGCCGGCGGCCGCCGCGCTGGCACGAGGTGCCGCGTAACAGCCGCCCGATCATCCGTCGGCGAAGCGGTACCTTCAGGAACGGGCGCCCTGCCAGACGTCGTTGACCAACGGCGCGACGGAGGGCGCCTGTTCGCGTCCGGCCCGCGCCGCGTCCGCGCGCCTCGCCGGATCCAGCACGTTGCGTCCTATCGCCTGGCGGGCGAAGGCGTCCGGTGTGATGACGGCGACATGCGCGCCGTCGCGACGCAGCCGGTCGGCCTGCTGGCGCGGGCCCGGCATCAGCGGGCTGTGCAGGGCCATCGGAGCCAGCACCACCACCCGCCGGAAGCCATGCGCGAGGTCGGCGTTGGCGCTGCTGCGTACGCCGCCGTCCATCCACCGCCGACCGTCGATCGTCACACACGGCCACACCCCCGGCACCGCGCAGCTCGCCGCCACCGCGTCCACCAGCGGTGCTCCGCTGCCGCTGTGGAACGCCGTGAACTCGCCGGTGTGCGCGTCCACCGCGGTGACCAGCAGTCGCCGCTCCCGGGGCCACTCGTGCGAGTTCAGCCGGGACTCGATGACCTTGCGCCGCTCCGCCTCCGGCCCGGTGTCCGCGCCGAGCGCCATCCGGCCGATGCGCCGGCGTGCCGTACGCACGTCGGGCGAGACCAGTGCGCTGCCGGCCATGGTGAGCACGGTCCGCTTGCCGATCACCGTCGCGATCTCCCCGTCGGGCGGCGCGAGTTGCCGCTGGTACAGCGTCTCCAGCGGGGTGTCCGAGGTGAGTTGCGCGCCGACTACCGAACCGGCGGAGGTGCCGATCACCACGTCCGCCCCGCCGAGGCCGAGTCCGGCATCCGCCAGTCCGGCCAGCAACCCCAACTCCCAGGCGACTCCGGTGACTCCGCCGCCCCCCAGCACCAGTGCGCGCTCGCCCATGACCACCCGGCCTCCCTCGATGTCCGTGCCACAGTAGTGCGGGGCGCGCCGGCCCGCGAGGGCACCTCGGGCGGGCGGCGCGGGGTGCCGGTAGCGTCCTCGGGCATGGAGACGACGCTGTACGGCGCCCTGGTCACGCTGCGGCCTGTGACGGCCGCCGACGTCCCGGCGCTGGCGGAGATCCGCGCCACGCCCGAGGTGCGCCGGTGGTGGCGCGGGAGCGACGACATGGTGGCGGCGGTGAAGGAGGACCTGGCGGAACCGGGCGCCCAGCACCTGGCGATCGAGTACGAGGGCCGTGTGGTCGGCATGGTCCAGTGGGCGGCCGAGACGGAACCGGACTATCGGCACGCGAACATCGACATCTACGTGGATCCGGCCGTGCACGGTCGGGGAGTGGGTACGGACGCGGTGCGGGCGCTCGCGCGGCATCTGATCGCCGAGCATGGACACCATCGGCTGGTGATCGATCCGGCGGCGGACAACGCCGCCGCCGTTCGGTGCTACCGCAAGGTCGGTTTCCGGCCGGTCGGCGTCATGCGGCAGTACGAGCGCGGCGAGGACGGTACGTGGCACGACGGGCTGTTGATGGACCTGCTGGCGGACGAGCTGGCCCCCGGCGGTGGCAACGGTGAGCGACCGCTGGGGAGTTGACCGGCGGTAGGGGACTCACCGCGCCTCTGGCGCGTCGACCGTCGGCTTCTGGTCCGTCGGAGCGTCTGTCATGCCCTGCTGGAGGTGGTCGATGTGGTAGACCGCCTGGTCCAGCAGTTCGGCGACATGGTGGTCGTACAGCGCGTACACCACCGAGCGCCCGCGCCGCTCGCCGGTGACCAGACCGAGGTTCCGCAGCAGGCGCAACTGGTGCGAGCAGGCGGACTGCTCCATGCCGACCGCGGCGGCCAACTCCGTCGCGGGCAGCGGCCCCTCGCGTAGCCGGGCGAGGATCAGCAGCCGGGACGGGGTGGCAAGGGCCTGGAGGGTGTTCGCCACCTTGACCGCGTTTGCCGTGTCCAGGCGCAGTCGCGGAACGGCGTGCTCTGCGGCGGTGGAGACTCCATGACCCATGGCGGATATCGTACCGCCGGTTCGATTGAATGCATGAAGAATTGTTCATGCGTTCCTGTATGGTGGGCGAGTCGGTCCGGCCGCGCGTCCCGCGCTGCCCGGAATCTCCCCTACGCGAAGGCTCCCGCCCATGTCGTCCACCCTGACCACTCGTCCGGCCCCGACCGCCGGGATCCGTGACGCGTCGGCGCCCAGGCGCCGCACGCGGGTGTTCGCGCTGCCGGAGGCCCGCTGGGCGGCCGCCGCGCTGGTGCTGTTCCTGGTCGCGCTGCCGCTGCAGCTGACCGGCGCCCCGGCCTGGGCCTGGGGCCCGATCTACGCCCTGGCCTATGCGGCGGGCGGTTGGGAGCCGGGCTGGTCCGGGCTGCGGGCGCTGCGCGAGAGGACGCTCGACGTCGACCTGCTGATGATCGCCGCCGCACTCGGCGCCGCGGCGATCGGGCAGGTGATGGACGGGGCGCTGCTGATCGTCATCTTCGCCACCTCCGGCGCCCTGGAGGCGCTGGCCACCGCGCGTACCGCCGACTCCGTACGCGGCCTGCTGGACCTCGCCCCGGCCACCGCCACCCGGCTCGGGGACGACGGTGCCGAGCGGGCAGTCGCCACCGAGGAGCTCGCCGTCGGCGATGTGATCCTGGTCCGTCCCGGTGAACGCGTGGGCGCCGACGGCCGGGTGCTCGACGGCGCCAGCGAGGTCGACCAGGCCACCATCACCGGCGAGCCGCTGCCGGTCGCCAAGCGGGTCGGCGACGAGGTGTTCGCGGGCACCCTGAACGGCACCGGCGCGCTGCGGGTGAAGGTGGAGCGGGACCCGGCGGACTCGGTGATCGCCCGGATCGTGGCCATGGTCGAGGAGGCGTCGCGGACCAAGGCGCCGACGCAGTTGTTCATCGAGAAGGTGGAGCAGCGGTACTCGATCGGCATGATCATCGCGACCCTCGCGGTGTTCGGGGCGCCGCTCCTGTTCGGCGCGGACGTGACCGGGGCGCTGCTGCGGGCGATGACCTTCATGATCGTGGCTTCGCCTTGCGCGGTGGTGCTGGCGACCATGCCGCCGCTGCTCTCCGCGATCGCCAATGCCGGGCGGCACGGCGTCCTGGTCAAGTCCGCGGTGGTCATGGAGCGGCTGGGGCAGGTCGACGCCGTCGCCATCGACAAGACCGGCACCCTCACCGAGGGCACCCCGCAGGTCACCGACGTCCGCCCGCTCGCCGAGTCCGGGCTGACCGAGGAGGAGCTGCTGGCGTTGGCCGCCGCGGCCGAGCACCCCAGCGAGCATCCGCTGGCCCGCGCCGTCGTGGACGCCGCCCGCGCTCGCGGTCTGCGGCTCGCGGTCGCCGAGGACTTCGACTCCGCGCCGGGCCTGGGCGTCAGGGCCACGGTGGACGGCGGCGTGGTCGCCGTGGGCAGCCCCGCCCGCATGCTGGGCTGCCGGGAAGGCCATCCGGCGAGCGAGGTCGCCGCCCGCCTGGAAGCGGGCGGCCGCACGGCGGTGCTGGTGGAGCTGGACGGCACTCCGGTGGGCGTGCTGGGGATCGCCGACCGGCTGCGGGAGGAGGCCGCGGAGACGGTGGCGGCCCTCAGCTCGCTGAGTGACGGTGCACCCGTGCTGGTGACCGGGGACAACGAGCGGGCGGCGGCGCGGCTGGCCGGCGAGGTGGGGATCACCGACGTACGCGCGGGTCTGCTGCCGCAGGACAAGGTGCGCACCGTGCAGGAGATGTCGGCGGCCGGACGCAGGGTGCTGGTGATCGGCGACGGGGTGAACGACGCGCCCGCGCTGGCCGCCGCCCACAGCGGCATCGCGATGGGGCGAGCGGGCTCCGATCTGGCGCTGGAGACGGCCGACGCGGTCGTGGTGCGGGACGAGCTGCGCACCATTCCCACCGTGGTGGCGCTCTCCCGCCGGGCCCGCGCTCTGGTGGTGCAGAACCTGGTGATCGCCTCGGTGTTCATCTCCGGGCTCGTCGTCTGGGACCTGCTGGGCCACCTTCCGCTTCCGCTCGGTGTCGCCGGACACGAGGGGTCCACCGTCATCGTCGGCCTCAACGGCCTGCGGCTGCTGCGGGACCGTGCCTGGCGCGGCTAGCCCCGCCAAAGCCCTTGCCGGGCCGCCCTGTTGACCGTTCGGCGTGATGCGTACACTCGGGCTTGAAGTTCGTAGGTCATCGAACTTTACTCACGGGGAGGAAGTGCCGTCATGCGCGCGATCGTGGTTGAGGAACTCGGCGGGCCCGAGGTGCTGCGGGTGCGGGAGGTGCCAGCGCCCGAGCCGGGGCCGGGAGAGGTGGCCATCCGGGTGGCGTGGGCCGGGGTGAACTTCGCGGAGATAAAGGTCCGGGCCACCGGGTACCGGTCGTCCGCGCCGCCGTTCACCCCGGGGCTGGAGGTCTCCGGGACCGTTCAGGCGGTCGGTGCCGGGGTCACCGGGCTGTCCGTGGGGCAGCGGGTGACGGCACTGACCCTCTTCGGCGGTTACGCGGAAACCGCCGTGGTGTCCGCCGCCCTGACCTTCCCCGTGCCCGATGGCGTGGGCCTGCGGCTGGCGGCCACCCTGCCCACCGTGCTGCCGACCGCCCACGCCCTGGTGCACGAGGTGGGACGGCTGCGCGCGGGTGAGTCCGTGCTGGTGCAGTCCGCGGCGGGCGGCGTCGGCACGGTCGTCGGGCAGATCGCGAAGCGGGCCGGGGCCGGCACCCTCCACGGTGTGGTCTCCCGCCCCGACAAGGCCGACTACGCGCGCAGGCAGGGGTACGACGAGGTCTTCGTCGGCGACGACTGGGCCGACCAGGCCCGTAAGGCCACCGTGGGACGCGGTGTGGACCTGCTGCTCGACCCGGTGGGCGGCCGCACATGGCGGCAGGGGCTGGAACTGCTGTCACCGTTCGGCCGGGCGGTCTCGTACGGCAACGCCAGTGGCGAGCAGCCGTGGAGCGCGGGACTCGACTCCCTTTCCCCCGGCGGTCACGGCGTTTTCGGTTTCAGCCTCTACGGGCTGGCCAAGAGCGCGCCCGACGCGCTGCGGCAACTCGCCGATCGCGCGCTGTGGCTGGCCGCCGACGGCACCGTGGACCTGCCGATCAGCCATGAACTGCCGCTGCACGAGGCCGCGGAGGCGCACCGACTGATCGAAACCCGCGCCACCACCGGCAAGTTGGTGCTGCGGGTCAGCGGGGAGGCGTAGCCGTCCCCGCGGTTGATACCGAAGCGCGGTAGCCATATGACCGCCGTCACATGGCTACCGCGATCCGTATGGGTCTTACTTCAGGCCGCCGGCCTTGGCGCACTGCCAGGCGTTGGGGCCCTGCATGGCCAGCAGCTTGTTGGCGACGGTGATCTGCTGGTCCTTGGTGGCGTAGTCGGCGCGCGGGGCGAACTTCAGGCCGCCGGCGGCGGCCCAGCTGGAGGGCGAGAACTGCAGGCCGCCGTAGTGGCCGTTGCCGCCGGTGTTGTGGTTGGACCAGTTGCCGCTGGACTCGCACTGGGCCACGCGGTCCCAGGTGGCGGCGGAGGCGGCGGAGGCGGTGGTCGAAGCGAGGACGGGGAGGGAGATCGCGGCGGTGGCGACACCGGCGAGAGCGGCGAGACGGGTCTTGGAGGCGCGGTGCAGCTTGAGCATGGTGTGATTCCTCACCGACGCCTGCGAGGTCAGCTGTCGGGTTCGGGCCAGTGAGTGCCCGGTCGTGGCCTTGAAGGCACGACTTCACCCCAAGCCGGTTCCGTCCCCTGCGGTGAGGGGCGGTTCCGGCGGAGAACCTTGGGTCCCCCGCTCCTGCCTACGGCGCTGTTCGCGTCGACTGTTCCCGTCGGTCGGCGGCAGGACTCGGCGTTCCAACCGGCGGGGCCCGCGAAGGCGAGCGATGTAGACAGAAACACGGACTCCCGGGGTGGGGCAAGACCCCCGCTGATGGGGTGAACCGGGCATTCAGCGATACCGGAATACAGGAAACTGCAGGTCAGAGGCTGCGAAATCAGGAAATCGGGCTATTGGTCCGTTTTGTCGGTGAGGGCTAAGTCACACCTCCGGCCCCCCTGAATGTGGCCCGGCCCACACCGCACAGCCGTGCCGGACCGGCCCTCACCAGCGCACGGCGGTGAAGTCGATGGGCTCGGGCCGCAGCGCCTGGACCCGCTCGACCAGCCCCTTCATTCGCTCCGCCATCTCGTCGGCGGGCAGCTGCCGGCGGTCGCCATGCCCCGGCAGCAGCCACTCGAAGCGCAGCCGGTCCACGCCGCGGGCGAGCGAGGCCGCCAGTGCCTCGATGGAGTACCAGGTGACGCTCTGCGCCACCTCGATGTCCTGGCTGCCGCGCGACCAGTAGAAGCTGTCGCCGCTGAAGCAGTACCGCTCGTCCGCGACGTACAGCACGCTGCCCTCGGTGTGCCCGGCCAGCGGATGGGCGACGACGCCCGGCGCGACCTCGAAGGGCTCGGTGCCGCGCAGCACGTGGTCGGCGTCGGGCGCGTACTCCAGGTCGCCCTCGTGGATCCACAGCCGGGCGTCGAACCGGTCGGCGTACCGGCGGCCGTGCGCGACATGGTCCCGGTGGGTGAGCAGTACGTCGGTGATCCGCCCCAACGCCTCGTATCTGTCGGCGAGTTCGGTGCTCCAGCGCGGGGTGTCGACCATCAGGTTCCCCGAAGGGCGAACCATCAGATAGGCGTTGGCGCCCGCGTTCTGCCGGGAGTTGTGACCGCAGAAGTACAGGCCGTCGTCCAGCCGCAGTGGATACGGATCGAGCGCGGGGTCGAGCCGTCGCGACGGGTGGCGGATGGAGCGGGTGTGGCAGGCGTACGCGGCGGCGTGTAACTGCCGCAGCTCCTCGGCGTTCCGCGGCTGGCGCAGGACCCGCGAGATCCCTTCGACCTCGCCGATCAGCCCGGGGGCGAGTTGCCGTGCGACGTCGCAGTTCGTGCAACGGTCGTCCACGTACCAGCCACCTGGTTCGGGGGATGGGGCGTTGGGCATGGCGGGACTCCTACTCTGACGTCCGTGGGAAGGGCGATGACCGGTCGCCCTGTCCATGGATATCGCCTGAGCGGCGCAGAAAAGAAGGGGGTGCGGTTCTTGTGCTTCGGCGCGGGACCGTCTCTGCGCGGGCGGCCCGGCGGGCGCGCGGTGGCTCCAACCGGGTGCGCAGGTCTGCGTTGCACTACCTTCTCGCCGGCACCCGGGCGGCCCGGTGCAGCAGCAGTGCCGCGGTGAGGCCGCCGAGCAACACGGCGACGGAGCCGACGAGTTGGCCGGTGCGCAGGCCGGAGGCGAAGGCGTGCCGTACGGCGGACTGGTCGGCGCTGGTGTGGGCGGCGGCCAGGGCCGCGGGCAGTGAGGCGGCGCCGGTGATCGTGGCGGGAAGCAGCGCGGTGAACCGGGCGCCGAGCACCGCGCCCAGGACGGCGACCCCCAGGCCGTTGCCGAACTCGGCGAGGGTGCCGTTCAGCCCGGCGCCCACGCCCGCCTGCCGGGGTGGGATCGCCGACATCACCGCGTTGGCCATGGTGGGCGCGGCGAAGGCGACGCCGATCCCCATCAGCACCAGACCGCTGAGCATCCCGCCGTAACCGCCGGAGCCGAAGACCGCCGCCGTCGCAAGGCCCGCGGCCAGGGTGGTCATGCCGAGGGCGATGGTCAGCGGAGTGCCGAGCCTGGGCAGTACCCGGGCGTGCAGCCCGGTGAAGTTGAGGACGACGACGGTCAGCGCCAGTGGCGCGGTGCGCAGTCCGGCGTCCAACGGCCCGTAACCGAGGACGAACTGGAGCTGCTGGGTGAGCAGGAACAGCGAGCCGCCCATGCCGAAGGCGACGAGGATGCCACCGGCCAGGGCGCCGATGAAGCGGCGGTTGCGGAAGAACCCCATGTCCAGCATCGGGTGTTGGACCCGGCGCTCCCACCAGGCGAAGACCGCGAGCCCCGCCAGCCCGAGCCCGGCGGTGCCCAGCACCGGCGTGGACCACCAGCCGTGTACCGGACCGGCGATGATGGAGTACACGACGCCCGCCATGCCGACGACGGACAGCAGCGTGCCCAGCGGATCGGGCCGCTCACCGGCCGGTTCCCTGGACTCCGGCACCAGTTTGACGGCCGCCGCCAGGCCGACCAGTACCACCGGAACGTTGATCAGGAAGATCGAACCCCACCAGAAGTGGTTGAGCAGCGTGCCGCCGATCACCGGCCCGGCGGCGAAGCCAAGGGAGTTGGCGGTACTCCAGATGCCGATGGCCCTGGGCCGCTCGGCGTCGTCGAAGACCTGGACCACCACGGCGAGCGTGGTGGTCATCAGCAGGGCGCCGCCCACTCCCATCCCGGCGCGGGCGGCGATGAGCTGGCCCGGCCCCTGGGAGAAGGAGGCGGCCACCGATCCGACGCCGAACAGGGCGAGGCCGGCGACGAGCATCCGCTTGCGGCCGTAGCGGTCGGCGGCGTTGCCCGCGGTGAGCAGCAAGCCCGACTGGACCAGCGAATAGGCGTTGATCATCCACTGGACATCGGCGGTGCTGGCACCCAACTCCTCGGTGAGCGACGGAATCGCCACGCTCAAGATGGTGTTGTCCAGCAGCACGGTGAGCTGGGCGAGGCAGATCACCCCGAGGATCAGCCAGCGGGTCGGCGGTCGGGAGGCGTGCCGGGGCGGGGTGGCGTCGGTGGCCACGGTTGACATGGGGCTCCTGGTGGGCCGTCCACGGTGACGCGACCGGCCGGCCGGCGGCCGAAGCGGGCGCCGACCGGCCGGAACGGGGACGGGGTTCGGGGTCGTCAGGGTCGGGCGAAGCGGGCGATCGGGTTCTTCAGGGTGCCGATGAGCTGGAGCGCTCCGGCCGGGTCCTGGATGTCGACCATCTGGCGGTTGTCGCGCAGCTGCAGCCGGTTGAGGCAGGACAGTGCGAACTCCTCGCAGAACAGGTCGTACCGCTTGAACCGTTCGGCCAACTCGGGGTTGGCGTCCTGGTACTCGGACACGCAGTCGGCGACGGCCGACCAGAACGCGTCCTCCTCCAGGGTGCCGTTGGCGCTGAGGATCCCGTTGAGGAAGCGCAGGAAGCAGTCGAAGACATCAGTGAAGATCGACAGCGTCCACAGTTCCTCCGGCACCCGCGCCCGGATCCGCTCCACCTCGGGCGGCAGCGGGGTGTCGGCGTCCATCACGGCGATCTCCTCGGCGATGTCCTTGAAGACCACCCGCTGTACGACCCCGTCCTCCAGCACCAGGATGACGTTCTCGCCGTGCGGCATGAAGACCAGGCCGTACGCGTAGAAGCAGTGCAGCAGCGGGGTGAGGTAGGCGTCCAGATAGCGGCGCAGCCAGGTCCTCGCGTCCAGGCCGGACTGCGCGATCAGCGCCGCGGCGAACGAGCCGCCGTCCCGGTCGACGTGCAGCAGCGATGCCATGGTGGCAAGCCGCTCGCCGGGCGCCAGCTTCGGCACCGGGCTCTCCCGCCACAGTGCGGCCAGCATCTTCAGGTACGGCGAGCCCTTGGCCGACGCGGCGGCGTACTGCCTGTGGTGGTAGCCGACCGCGGCCAGCTCCCGGATCACGTCCAGGCCGGTACGCCTGAGCACCGCGTCCTCGGCGACCAGGCCGGCCAGCCAGTCGTTGATGGCCGGGGTGGCCTCCATGTACTCGGCGGAAAGTCCCCGTACGAAGCCCATGTTCAGCACTGACAGCGCGGTCTTCACATAGTGCTTGGACGGGTCCGAGGTGTTGAAGAACGTGCGGATCGACTGCTGTGCCAGATAGGTGTCGTCTCCGTGGCCCAGGCAGACGATGTTGCGCTGGGCGACCTCCGCCGCGAAGGTCACCGACAGCTTGTTCCACCACTGCCAGGGATGCACCGGCATCAGATGGAAGTCATCGAGGTCCAGGCCGAGTTCGGCCATGGTCCCGGCGAACCGCTCCAGGGTGGCCTCGCCCAGCTCGGAGCGGATCAGCCCCTCGTAGTCCAGGTCGGCGCAGACCGAGAACGTCGACCGGTCGCGCCGGGCGGCCAGCCAGATCAGCCGTACCTCGTTCGCGGCCTCCGGTGCGTACGACAGGTACTCGGGCGCGCCGAAGCCCAGCCGGCCGTTGTTGGCGACGAAGCAGGGATGGCCCTCGGTCATCCCGGTCTCGATCCGCTGGAAGGGGGCGTTGGCCAGTTCGGCCGAACTCACCGGCGCAACCGAGAGTTTGAAGGCGCTGCTGGCCAGCGTGCTGCTGATCTCCTCCAGGTAGACCGGAAGGATCTCCTCGTCCAGGCCCAGGGCGGTGCGCAGTTCGATGAACAGGTCGAGTGCGTCCAGCGGGAGCCTGGTGCCGTCCCGGTGCCGGGTGATGGAGTCCGGGTCGATGTTCCAGTGGTCCAGGGTGAGCAACTGGGCGGAGAAACGGTACTCCACAGTGCCGTCGTCACTGATGACGGTGTACTCGCCGGACTCCTGGCGCCGCGGGGTGAGCAGCCGCTCGTGGGAGAACTCGGCGAGGGCCTTGCGGACCAGCAGCCGGTTGGCGCGGTCCCACAGTTCGGGTGTCAGGTGCGCGACGACGTCACGGGGTGCGTGGGTGTGCATGGTGCTCCGGTTCACTCCTTGGCTTCGGCAGCCGCGGTGAACACGCCCTCGCGGGCGGCCAGGTACTGCTCTCGGGTACAGGTGCTGAGGTAGGCGTGCTTGTCGGGCAGCGCGACGGTGTCCACGACGCGGAAGCCGACGGACGCGTTGAGCGTGTGGACCGCCTGGTTGCGTACGTCCGGCTCCACCACGACGCGCTGGTTGGCCGGTTCGCTGAACAGCAGCTCCATCACGGTGGTGAGTACGGCCCGGGTGAAGCCGTGGATCGGCGTCTCGGTGGGCGCCACCAGGAAGTGCATGCCGACGTCGCCGGGCCGCGCGGCGTACCGCCCGGCCAGCTCGCTGTGCGCGGGGTCGTAGCGCTCGACCAGGAACGCCGGGCGGCCCTCGTACAGGCCGAGCAGAGCGTCATGGTGCGGATTGGCGTCGATGGCCGCGAACTCGCGCTGGACATCGCCCGGTTCGGCGTCCTGCATCATCCAGAAGACGGACTTGGGATGGGTGACCCAACCGTGCAGCAGCTCGGTGTCGGCGACCGGCTCGACGGGGCGGACGGCGAACCGCCCGAGCCGCTCGTCGGTACGGCTGAAGACTGCGTCGGTCATCTCAGGCCACGCCTCCCTGGGCGCCGACGGGGGCGCCGAAGTCCTGGAAGGCGATGGACTTCTCCACCGGATAGTGCTCGCGGCCCAGCAGTTCGCGGATGATCCATGAGTTGCGGTAGGCGCCCATGCCCAGGTCGGGGGCGGTGATGCTGTGCGTGTGCACGGCGGCGTTCTGCACGAAGACGCCGTTCCCGGTGGTGTCCACGCTGTAGTTGCGGCGCACCGCGAACCGGCCCTGGTCGTCCCACAGGATACGGTCGCGCACCGGTGCCAGGAAGTCCGGCACCTGGTAGCGGTAGCCGGTGGCCAGCACCAGGCCCTCGGTGGCGAGCGAGAAGTCCCGCTCCTGCTCCTCCTGGCGCAGGTCCAGGGTGTACGTGGCGCTCGGTGCGTGGTAACCGGCGCCGGTGAGGGCGGTGTTGGTCATCAGCCGTGTCGGGCAGGGACCCTTGAGGTTCTTCTGGTACAGCAGGTCGAAGATGTCGTTGATCAGGTCGGAGTTGATGCCCTTGTACAGCGGCTTCTGCTCCACGGTCAGCCGGTCGCGGGTGGCCTGCGGCAGCGCGTGGAAGTAGTCGGTGTACTCCGGGGAGGTCAGCTCCAGGGTGAGCTTGGTGTACTCCAGCGGGAAGAACCGCGGCGAGCGGGTGACCCAGGTGAGTTCGTAGCCGCGGGAGTCGATGTCCTGGAGCAGGTCGTAGTAGATCTCGGCGGCGCTCTGCCCGCTGCCGACGATGGTGATGCTCCGCTTCTCCTGTAGCGACGCCTTGCTTTCCAGATAACGGGAGTTGTGGATCAGGTCGCCTTCCAGACCGCGGCACGCCTCGGGAATGTGCGGGGGCGTTCCGGTGCCGAGCACCAGGCGCCGGGCGCGGTACACGGTGCGCTCGCCGGTGGACAGCACGATGCTGTGCACCGCGTACAGCTCGTCGGCCTCGTCGTACTCGACGCTGGTGACCTGGTGGCCGAAGCGCAGGCTGTCCAGCTTTCCCGCCGCCCAGCGGCAGTAGTCGTTGTACTCGCCGCGCAGCGGATAGAAGTTCTCCCGTATGTAGAACGAGTACAGGCGGCCCGATTCCTTGAGGTAGTTGAGGAACGAGAAGGGCGAGGTGGGATCGGCGAGCGTGACCAGGTCCGACATGAACGGCGTTTGCAGGGTGCTGCTCTCCAGCAGCATTCCGGTGTGCCAGTTGAAGCCCGGCTTGCTCTCCAGGAACAGTCCGGTCAGCTCCTCGATCGGCTCGGTCAGACAGGCGAGGCCGAGGTTGAAGGGGCCGACGCCGATGCCGATGAAGTCGTACGGAGTGCTGGGCTCGTGCGGAGTGTGTGGCGTGGACAAAGGTTTCTCCGGTCCGGTGGGGTCGGGTTCGGTCAGCTGGCTCGGGCGTGGCCGCGTTCCGGGCCCGCCTGCTCGGACAGGTAGCGCTGGGCGTGGTCGGCGAGCAGATCGAGGACGTGCGCGATGTCGTCCAGCGTGGTGCGCGGATTGAGCAGGGTGAACTTCAGGTGGTGCCGCCCGTCCACCACCGTCCCGGCGACCACCGCCTCACCGGAGGCGGCCAGTGCCTCCCGGGCGCGGAGGTTGGCCCGGTCGCACAGCGCGGGGGAGACGTCCCCCGCCGGGGCGTAGCGGAAGACGAGGGTGCTCAACTGGGGTTCGGTGACGACCTCGAAGCGCGGGTCGTCGTTCAGCAGCTTCCAGGCGTCGGCGGCGAGGTCCACCACGTCGTCGAACAGCTCCCCCACGCCGTCGGCGCCCATGACACGCAGCGTGAGCCAGAGCTTGAGCGCGTCGAACCGCCGGGTGGTCTGGATGCTCTTGTCCACCTGATTGGGTATCAGGTTCTCGGCGGCCCGGACCGGGTTGAGGTAGTCGGCGTGGTACGTGGCGTGCCGCAGCGTCGAGCGGTCGCGCACCAGCACCGCGCTCGAACTGACCGGCTGGTAGAAGGACTTGTGGTAGTCCACCGTGACCGAGTCGGCCCGCTCGATGCCGTCGAGCAGATGGCGGCGGCGGTTGGAGACCAGCAGCCCGCAGCCGTAGGCGGCGTCCACGTGCAGCCAGGTCCCGGCCCGCTCGCACAGCTCGGCGATCCTCGGCAGCGGGTCGATGCTGCCGAAGTCGGTGGTGCCCGCGGTGGCGGAGACCGCCATCACCACCAGGCCCTCGTCCCGGCAGCGGTCCAGCTCGGCGGCGAGCGCGTCGGTGCGCATCCGCCGGTTCTCGTCGCACGGTACGGGGATCACGGCCTCGTAGCCGAGGCCCAGCAGGGCGGCCGACTTGGCGATGCTGAAGTGGCCGCACTCGGAGGCGAGGACGCGCAGCCGAGGCAGGATGTCCGCCTTGCGCAACGGGGCCGGTGAGGCCTCCCGCACGGCACGGCACGCCTCGTCGCGGGCCAGCAGCATCGCGTGCAGGTTGGACTGGGTGCCGCCGCTGGTGAACACGCCGTCCGCGGTGTCGCCCAGGCCGATCCGGGCCGCGGTCCAGTCGATCAGCCGCCGCTCGATGAGCGTGCCGCCGTAGCTCTGGTCCCAGGTGTCCAGCGAGGAGTTGACCGAGGAGAGCACCGCCTCAGCGAGCACCGCCGGTATCACCACCGGGCAGTTGAGGTGCCCGAGGTAGCGGGGGTGGTGGAAGTACACCGCGTCCCGCAGGTACACCCGCTCCAGCTCGTCCAGCGCGGCCGACGGGTCGCCCAGCGGCTGGTCCAGGTCGATCGCGTCGACCACCGGGGCCAGCTCGGCCGGGGTGATCCCGCTCAACGGCGTTTCGGTACGGGCGAGTTTGTCCGCCACCCGCTCCACGCCCTCGGTCACCCAGCGCCGGTAGTCCTCGGCCGTCTGGTCGTTGAGCAGGTGTGAGGTGGAACTCATGTTGCGTCCTAGAGTCAGGTATCGGGGGGTGGGGGCGCGGCCCCCAGGGGAGCCTGGTCCCAGAGAGAGGAGAGCCGTCAGTCCTCGGCCGCAGCCGTGCCGGAGACGACTTCCGCGAGCAGGTCCTCCTCGGTCGCGCCGCGGCGCCAGTAACCGGTGAACTTCACGGCCCTGCGGTCGAATCCGCGCTCGCCGACCAGATGACGGCGCAGCGCCCGCACCGAGCCCGCCTCACCGGCGATCCACGCGTACGGAGTGCCGTCGGGCAGCGCGGCGGTGCGTACCGCCGACAGCAGCGGGTCGTCGTCGGGCCGGGCGGGGTCGCGGACCAGCCAGACGATGTCGGCATTGGCCGCGGTGGGCAGTTCCTGCAGGTCCGCCGGGTGGCTGACCTCGATCCAGACCTTGGCCCGGGTGCCGGGCGGCAGCCAGTCCAGGATCCCGGCGACCGCGGGCAGCGCTGTCTCGTCGCCGGTGATCAGCACCCAGTCGGTACCCGGCGGCGGCCGGAAGTCCACTCCGCCGTTGTCCTCGACCACCGGACCGAGCACCGTCACCCGGTCACCGGGCCGGGCCCGCTGGGCCCAGCGGGACGCCGGGCCGGTGTCGCCGTGCACCGCGAAGTCCACGTCCAACTCCTGTCGCTCGCGGCGCTGTTCGCGCACCGTGTACGAGCGCATCACCCCGCGCACCGCCGGGTCCATAGTCCGCCACTGGGCGAACCAGTCCTCATGGGTGGGGACGACGGGGGCGTCCTGGCCGGGATGGGGCAGGAACAGCTTGAACCGCTGGTCCCGGCCGCCGGAGGCGAAGCCCGCCAACTGCTCGCCGCCGAAGGTGACCCGGACCATGCCGGGGCCCAGGCGTTCGGTGCGGGCCACTCGCAGGTCGAAGAAGCGGAACGGAACGGCGGGGGCGGGGGCTGCGGTGGTCATGGGGTGTCTCCCGGGGGGGGGTCCTGGTGGGTTGCCTGGGTTCAGCTGACCTTCTTGGTCTTCTGCACGGCCGTCGCCAGCGCCTCGACCATGGGCGCGCATCCCGCGTACGACATGCGCGGCTCGCTCTGCCAGGGCAGCACCTGGTGAGCCTTGACGGCGGGCAGGTTGGTCCAGGCGGCCTTGCTGGCGAGGAAGTCGGACTGGACGGCGGCGGTGCGGCTGTCCAGCAGGATCAGGTCGGCCGGGTACTTGTTGGCGTTCTCCCAGCTGAGGTTCTCGAAGAAGCCGCCCTGCACCTTGTCGGGCATCACGAAGTCAACGCCGAGGGAGCGGAAGTAGGACAGGTCGGTGTAGACCTTCGGGTCGCAGACGTAGAGCAGGTCGGCGCTGGCGGAGGCGGCCATGACCTTGATCCGTCCGTTGGCCTTGGCCGCGCCGCGCAGCTTCTCCGCCGCGACCTCGAAGCGGGCCCTGGCGTCGGTGACCTTCCTTGCCCTGGTGTCGGCGCCGAGCGATTCGGCCAAGTCGACGTAGCGCTGGAGGGGTTGGGGGAGCGGCACCCCGCTGACCGAGATGCCGACGCTGGGCGCCAGCTTGAGGATGGTGTTCTTGCTGTCGTCCGGAACGAACCACAGCGCGCCCGGCTGGAACATGTTGGTCACCAGCAGGTCCGGCTTGAGCGCCGCGTACTTCTCGATGTCGAACTCGCCGTAGGCGTTGCCGATGATGGTCAGCTTGCCGATGTCCAGGTCGCCCGCCATCGGGTCGGGCTTGCCGTCCTTGAGCTTGGTCGGTCCGAAGACACCGACGATCTGGTCACCGAGGCCGATGTCGTGCAGGGCCGCGGCGGTCCCGGTGTAGGCGACGATGCGCTTGGGACGGGAGGCGGCCGTCACCTTCTGCCTGCGGTCGTCGGTGAAGGACCAGCCGTCGTCCTTGCCGGACGCCGAACCGCCCTTGCCCCCGCAGGCGGTCACCAGGGCACCCAGGCCGAGGGCGCCTCCCGCGGCGAGCAGGCCGCGGCGGGAGAGGTTTGCGGATCGGGAGAAAGGCATGACGGGACTTCCTTCATCGGTGGCGTCATCGCGTGAGGCGTGCTGGATGACGCCGGTGATCGAGATCGATGTTAGGTTAACCTAACCTAAGTCACTGTCCAATGGGGGGCGGCCACCGCTCCCCGGTCGCACCGGAGCACCTACGTGTCGGTCACCAAGTCACCGCAAACCGCAGGGGGTTCGACGGCGCCGCCGTCGCTCGGTATACGACCACCCGGCAGACGTGCCGCACTGCGCGCCGCGGGACTGCTCGGGGCACTGCTGCTCCTGGTGGTCGTGCTGGCGCTGAGCCTCGCGCTGGGTGCCAGGCCCCTCTCACTCGGCCAGGTGTGGCACGGGCTGTTCGACTCCGGGGACGTGGTGGTGCACCGGATGCGCTTGCCGCGCACCGCCCTGGGGCTGGTGGTGGGTGCCGCGCTCGGGCTCGCGGGTGGCGTGATGCAGGCGCTGACCCGCAATCCGCTGGCCGATCCCGGGTTGTTGGGGATCAACGCGGGGGCGTCGGCCGCCGTGGTCTCCGCGATCTCCTTTCTGGGGCTATCCAGTTTCGTAGGCTATGTCTGGTTCGCCTTTCTTGGTGCCGCCGTGGTGTCGGTGCTCATCTACGCCGTCGGCGGTGGCCGCGGGGCGACCCCGGCGCGGCTCGCACTGGCCGGTGCGGCGGTGAACGCGATGCTCTACTCGTACGTGAGCGCCGTGGAACTGCTGGACACCGCGTCGCTGGACAAGATGCGTTTCTGGACGGTGGGTTCACTGGCCGCCGCCCAGCCCGGCACCGCGCAGCGGCTGGCCCCCTTCGTGGTCGTCGGCGCGCTGCTCGCCCTCGCCCTGGCCCGGCCGCTCAACGCCCTGGCCCTCGGTGACGACGCCGCGCGGGCGCTGGGCGCCCGCCCGGCCCGCGTCCGCGCCGCCGCCATCGTGGCCGTCACCCTGCTGTGCGGCGCGGCCACCGCGGCCTGCGGCCCGATCGTGTTCGTCGGGCTGATGGTCCCGCACCTGGTGCGCTCGCTCACCGGACCCGACCTGCGCTGGCAACTGCCGTACTGCGCACTGCTCGCGCCGGCGCTGCTGCTCGGCTCCGACGTGCTGGGCCGCATCCTCGCCCGCCCCTCCGAACTTCAGGTCGGCATCGTCACCGCGGTGGTCGGCGGACCGTTCTTCCTCTACTTCGTGCGACGGAACCGGGCGGTGCGGGCATGAGCGTGATCCGTACTTCCGGCGGACTGTCCGTCGCGTACCGGCCGAGGGCGCTGCTGGTCGGGACCGGTTGCGCACTGCTCGCACTGGCCGTCGGCGTGCTGTCGATCGGCAGCGGCGAGTACCCTATGAGCCCAACCGCCGTGGTGCGCGCCCTCGTTGGGCAGGGCGCGGCGGCCGACACCTTCATCGTGGAGCAACTGCGCCTGCCCCGCGTCGTCACCGCGCTCCTGGTCGGCGCGGCGCTCGCCCTGGCCGGTGCGATCTTCCAGTCCCTGGTGCGCAACCCGCTGGGCAGCCCCGACGTACTGGGCTTCACCCAGGGCGCGGCCACCGGCGCGCTCACCGTCATCGTGCTGATCGGCGGCGGCGGAGCGGCGCTCGCGGGCGGCGCGGTGCTGGGCGGTGTGCTCACCGGCGCGCTGATCTACGCGCTCGCCGCACGGCAGGGCGCACACGGCTATCCGCTGATCCTGGTCGGCATCGGGGTGGCGGCGATCCTCACCGGCGTCAACGGCTATCTGCTGACACGGGCCCAGATCCCGGACGCGGCCCGCGCGGTGCTGTGGCTCACCGGCTCGCTGGACGGGCGCGAGTGGAGCGACGTGGTGCCCCTCGCGCTGGCCCTGGCGGTGCTCGTGCCGGTGGTGCTGCTGGGCTGCGCCCGCGCGCTACGGGTACTGGAGATGGGCGACGACGCCGCGCACGGACTGGGCGTGCCGGTCCGGCGCACCAGGGTGACGCTGCTGGCCTGCGCGGTGCTGCTGGCCGCGTTCGCCGCGGCGGCGGCCGGCCCGGTGGCGTTCGTCGCGCTCACCGCGCCGCGGCTGGCCCGGCGGCTGACCGGGGCACCGGGACCGAACCTGGTGCCGTCGCTGTGCATGGGCGCCGCGCTGATGGTCAGCGCCGACTGGATCGCCCAACGGCTTTTCACCGGGCACCAGTTGCCGGTGGGCGTGGTGACCGGAGTGCTGGGCGGCGGCTACCTGGTGTGGCTGCTGGCCACCGAACGCAAGCGGGGGCGGATTTGAGCGGCAACGTGAACGACCGACAAGGCGAGGTACGGAAGATGGCCCAGACCGCGACACGGCTGAACAGCAGCGGACTGACCCTGGCCTATGAGCGGCGCACGATCGCCGAACACCTCGACGTGACCGTGCCCGACCGTTCCTTCACGGTCATCGTCGGCCCCAACGCCTGTGGAAAGTCCACCTTGTTGCGGGCGCTGTCCAGGACCCTGAAGCCGTCGGCCGGTACCGTGCTGCTGGATGGGCAGGACATCCACACCGTGCCCGCCAGGAAGGTGGCCAGGACCCTGGGGCTGCTGCCGCAGTCGTCCGTCGCGCCGGACGGCATCACCGTCTCCGACCTGGTGGCCCGCGGCCGGTACCCGCACCAGGGCCTGCTGCGCCAGTGGTCGAAGGAGGACGAGAGGACCGTCACCGAGTCCATGGCCGCCACCGGCATCGGCGAACTGGCCGACCGGTACGTCGACGAACTCTCCGGCGGCCAGCGGCAGCGGGTGTGGATCGCCATGGCGCTCGCCCAGCAGACGCCGCTGCTGCTGTTGGACGAGCCGACCACGTATCTCGACATCGCCCACCAGATCGATGTGCTCGACCTGTGCGCCGAACTCCACGCGGAGCAGGGCCGCACACTCGTCGCGGTACTGCACGACCTCAACCAGGCGGCCCGCTACGCCACTCATCTGATCGCCATGCGCGCCGGACAGGTGATCGCCGCCGGTGCGCCCGGCGACATCGTGACCGCCGAACTGGTCGAGGAGGTCTTCGGCGTCCCCTGCCGCGTCATCGACGACCCGGAAACGGGCACGCCGCTGGTCGTTCCCTCGGCACCACGGCGCTCGGGCGCACGGGCGGAGCCCGCGGCCGCTGGCCGATAACACTCCTGTGACCATCGGTAGCAGATGTGCGTAGCGCAAACCCTTGGTAAACAAACCAAGGCGTGGCGGAGCCGCGCCGGGAAACCCCTGGAAACACCAAGAGGAGCATTCATGCGCCAGCGCGCAATTCGCTTAGGAGTCACTGCCCTTACGGTTCTCGGCGTGTCGGCGGCGTTGGCCCCCGCCGGCCACGCCGCCGCTCCCGAGCGGTGCGGGAAGGGCGACTTCTGCCTGTTCAGCGGCCCGCACCAGTCGGGCGACGTGCTGTACAAGCTCGACGCGAAGGTGCGCAGGACGACATTCACCTTCCCCGATGTCGACGCCCTCGCGCTGTCCGGCAACCCGCGCTCGGCGCACAACCCGATACCGGACAGCTTCGGTTGCATAGTGCGCCTCAACGACAGGGCACACTTCGCCGGTGAGGAACAGGAGATCGGCGGCGGCGACGCGGAGTTGTCCGGCGCGCCGGTGGCCGCCATCACCGTCGACTGCGGCTGACCTCAGTCCGTCGGCCGCCAGACGGCGGGGTCCTCGATGATCCGCCGTATGGCGGCCATTCCGGCGCCGGTCAGCGGGCCGCGCCGTCCCAGCGCGGAGACCAGCAGCGCCTCCGGCGGCCAGCGGCGCAGCGTGCGGGTCGCCAGCTCCCTGCGCATGCCCGGGAGCAGCCAGTCGCCCAACTCGGCGTACGCGCCGCCCAGTACCACCGCCGCGGGGTCGACCAGATTGACCGCGCCGGCGAGTGTGGTGCCCAGCGCCTCACCCGCCCGCTCCAGCGCCCCCAGCGCGCGTCGGTCACCGTCCCGCGCACGGGAGGCCAGCCGCCGCACCGCGTCCTCGCCCCTGCCCAGCCCCGCCTGCCGCAGCACCGCCTCCTCGCCCGCGTACTGCTCCAGGCACCCGCGCGCACCGCACGCGCACACGGGACCGTCCGGACGCACCGGCACATGGCCCAACTCGCCCGCGAAACCGCGCGCCCCACGGAACACCCGGCCGCCCACCACCAGGGCGGCACCGATGCCCTCCGCGGCGGAGACATGGATGAAGTCGCATGCCCCAGCGCCCTGCCACAACTCGGCCAGCGCGCCGAGGTTCGCCTCGTTGTCCACCTCCAACGGCAGCCCGTGGGCGCACAGTTCGGACGCGGCCACATCCCGCCAGCCCAGGTTGGGGGCCCGCTCCACCGTCCCCGGCGCGTCGCCGACCAGTCCGGGCACCGCCAGCACCGCGGCGACCGGACGCAGCCCCGACGCCCGCGCCTCACCCACCGCCCGCTCGGACACCGCGGTCAGCTCGGCCAGTACCTCCTCCGCCCGCCGGTTCCGGTTGGCCGCCGCGACCCGCAGCCACACCCTGACCTCGCCGCGCAGATCGACCACACAGGCACCCAGATGGCCGACCCCTACCTCAAGCCCAAGGCCGGCCGGACCGCGCTCACTCAGCGCCAGCGCACGGCCGGGACGACCGGCCCGGCCGCTGGGTACCGACCCCGACTCGGTCAGCAGACCGGCCGAGTGCAACTCGTCCACCAGACTGGACACCGCCGCCCTGGTCAGCCCGGTGCGCTCGGCCACCGCCGCCCGGGACATCGGGCCGTGCGCGGCCACGGTGGTCATCACCAGCGCCAGGTTCTGCCGCCGCATGCCCTGCTGGGAGGCGGCCCGCCCGGACTGCGCCGCAGCCGCCCAGCCGTGCTTCATCGGGCGGATCCGGAGGCCGGATTGAGCAGCGGCACGGCGGCGCGCAGCGTCTCTCGGATCCGCTCCAGCGCCTCGGTGTCCCGCTCCACCGGCTCCAGCAGCACTCCGGCCGCGGTGCCCCAGCGCCGGGCCACCTCGTCCGGCGCCTCACCGGTGAGCAGCCCGGCGGCCTGCGCCGCGGCGCCCAACGCCACCAACTCCTGGGCCGCGGGCACCCGTACCGGCCGACCCGACAGCCTGCGCACCGTCTCCCGCCATGCCGCGCCCCTGGCACCGCCACCGACCAGCAGCAGCGGAACCGACGGGTCCACCGGCTCGCCACCGGCGCGCAGCACGTCGTCCACCGCCGTCAACAGCGAGTAGGCGGCGCCGTCATAGCCGGCCTGCAACACCTGCCCGGGACTGGTGTCATGGCGCAACCCCTGCAACAGCCCTGACGCATAAGGGAGATTGGGGGTGCGCTCGCCGTCCAGGTACGGCAGCAGCACGGCGGAGCCGCCGGGCGCGACGTCCTCCCGGTCCCGGCCCAGCAGCGCGGCGATCCGGTCGACGGCCAGTGTGCAGTTGAGGGTGCAGGCCAGCGGAAGCCAGTCGCCGCGAGCGTCGGCGAACCCGGCGACGGTACCGGAGGGGTCCTGCGGCCTGCCCCGGGTGACCGCGTACACCGTGCCCGAGGTTCCCAGGCTGACCACCGGCACCCCCGGTTCCAGGCCCAGCCCGAGCGCCGCGGCCATGTTGTCACCGGTACCTGCCGCGACCAGCGCGCCCTCCTGCAACGGTGTGCCCGCCCTGACCACCCCGGCCGCCACGCCCGGTGCCAGCACCTCGGGGAGCAGCGCCCGGTCCAGCCCGACCCGGCGCAGGACGTCCTCGTCGTATCCGTCCGGGGTCCACCAGCCGGTACCCGACGCGTCACCGCGGTCGGTGGCGGCGGTACCGGTGAGCCGCTCAGTGAGGTAGTCGTGCGGCAACCGCACCGCGGCCACCCGGGCGGCGGCCTGCGGCTCGTTGGCGCACAGCCAGGCCCACTTGGCCACGGTGAAGGCGGCGGTGGGGACACTTCCGGTGCGCCGCGCCCACCACTGGGGCGTCAACTCCTCGACCAGCGAGGCGGCCTGGGGCGCGGAGCGCACGTCGTTCCACAGCAGCGCGGGCCGCACCGGCCCGCCGTGCGCGTCCAGGGTCACCAGGCCGTGCTGCTGGGCGCCGATCGATACGGCCGCCGCGCGATCCGCGTGGCCGGTTCGCCTTACCGCCTCGTTGAACGCGCGCCACCACTGCTCCGGGTCGCTCTCCCGGGCCGCCGCGGTGCTCACCGTGTGCGGGGCGCGGCCCTCACCCAGCACGGCACCGGTGTCCACCGCCACGGCGACCGCCTTGGTCGCCTGCGTGGAGCTGTCCACGCCGATGACCACGCGCTGTACGGCCATCGCTGCCTCCTCGCGCATCCCTGCCGTCACCCGCTGCGGCGGGGTTTCGCCACGGCGCCCGCGCATACTAATTTGTTTTCCGCCCTTACGAACAGGGGCGAGGCCGTTCCATCACCTCCGGCAACCGGGAGGCCCCCCGTGACCGACCACCTGACCCCCGTCCCCGAGGACAAGTTCACCTTCGGTCTGTGGACCGTGGGCTGGCAGGGCCGTGACCCCTTCGGCGACGCCACCCGGGCCGCGCTCGACCCGGCCGAGACGGTGCGCCGACTCGCCGAACTGGGCGCGTACGGCGTCACCTTCCACGACGACGACCTGATCCCGTTCGGCAGTGGCGAGGCCGAACGCGAGGCGCACGTCAAGCGCTTCCGGCAGGCGCTGGACGCCACCGGCATGAAGGTCCCCATGGCCACCACCAACCTGTTCACCCACCCGGTGTTCAAGGACGGCGCCTTCACCGCCAACGACCGCGACGTCCGCCGCTACGCGGTGCGCAAGACACTGCGCAACATCGACCTCGCCGCCGAACTCGGCGCCTCGGTCTACGTCGCGTGGGGCGGCCGCGAAGGCGCGGAGTCGGGCGCCGCCAAGGACGTGCGCACCGCCCTCGACCGGCTGAAGGAAGCGTTCGACGTGCTCGCCGAGTACGTCCTGGCCCAGGGGCTGGAACTGCGGTTCGCCATCGAACCCAAGCCCAACGAGCCGCGCGGGGACATCCTGCTGCCGACCGTCGGCCACGCGCTGGCGTTCATCGAACGGCTGGAGCACCCCGAACTGTTCGGCGTGAATCCCGAGACCGGTCATGAGCAGATGGCCGGACTCAACTTCCCGCACGGCATCGCGCAGGCGCTGTGGGCGGGCAAACTGTTCCACATCGACCTCAACGGACAGTCCGGCATCAAATACGACCAGGACCTGCGATTCGGCGCGGGCGATCTGCGCCAGGCGTTCTGGCTGGTGGACCTGCTGGAGTCGGCGGGCTACACGGGGCCGCGGCACTTCGACTTCAAGCCGCCGCGCACCGAGGACCTCGACGGCGTCTGGGCCTCCGCCGCCGGATGCATGCGCAACTACCTCGCGCTCAAGGCCAAGGCCGCGGCCTTCCGCGCCGACCCTGTGGTCCAGGACGCGTTGCGCGCCGCCCGGTTGGACCAACTCGCCCGGCCGACCCTCGCTCCTGGTGAGACAGTCGGCGAACTGCTCGCCGACCGCTCGGCGTTCGAGGACTTCGACCCGGACGCGGCGGGCCGCCGCGGCATGGCCTTCGAACGGCTCGACCAACTCGCCATGGACCACCTCCTCGGCCTTCGGTAGCGTCGGTTCCGCCGTGGAACGTCATCCCTGTGTACCGCTGCTAGGAAGCGCACGTACGCTACCTCCCGCCCAGCATCAGCCCTGATGAGCGGTCCTTGACGGTCCTCGACGAACAGAACCAGGAGAGACGTTCATGTCCAGTCCGGACGGCCCCGCCGTGCACCTGAACCACCGGACCGACCGGAGCCCCGGCCGCGCCGCCGGCCGTAGCAGCGCGGCCGCCGGTGCCGCCGGGCGCGCCCGCTCGCGGCGCGCCGCCAACGCGCCGCACAGACCGGTCGCCCAGCCGCGCGGCGGCTTCGCCGGCGCGGTGGTGCGGTGCGGGGAACTGCTCGCCCTGTTGGGCGTGACGACGGTGATCCTGCTGGTGGTCCTAGGTGCCGCCGGCGGCATAGGGCTGGCGATCTACATGTACGGCTAGCTCCAACCGCCCTATGTCGCCTGGGCGTTCCACCGGTAGAGGTGCTCCGGGCGCCCGGCGGCGCCGTACCGCAGCTCCACCCGCACCGCCCCGTCGCCGGACAGGTCGGCGAGGTAGCGTTGCGCGGTCGGCCGGGACAGGCCGAGCTGGGCCGCGAGTTCGCTCGCGGTCACCGGCCGGTCGGCGTGGCGGACCGCGTCCGCGATCAACCCGGCGGTGGGGGAGGAGCGTCCGCGACGGGCCCGGGCGGTGCGATCCGTGCCGTACAGCGCCCGCAGCGCCCGATCCACCTGCTCCTGGTCCAGGGTGCGGTCACCGCCGAGCTGGGCACGGAACCGGGCGTAGGACCTGAGCCGACCGGTCAACTCCTGGGCGTCGAACGGCTTGATCAGATAGCCGACCGCGCCACCGCCCAACGCCTGGCGTATCTGCGCCGCGTCCGCGGCGGCGGTCAACATGATCACGTCCGCCCGCAGTTCGGGCAGCACGCTGGTGCCGAGCCGGTCCGGCAGGTACTGGTCCAGCAGCACCAGGTCGGGGCAGAGCCGCTGGTCCAGCTCGACCGCCTCCCGCGCGGTGTGCGCGGTGCCCACCACCTCGAAGCCGTCCACCCCGCCGGCGTAGCGGGCGTGCAACCGCGCCACGCGGTAGTCGTCGTCCACCACCAGTACGCCGATCATCGTTCGACCTCCACAGCGTCAACGAACAGGTTCGGCGCCCCGGTGCCGCCCGGCGGCTCCACCACTGCCGGGATCCGGGCGATGAAGACCGCGCCGTGGTCCGCACCGCTCCCGCACTCCAGGCGCAGTTCACCGCCGTACTTCGCCACCAGTTGGCGGGCGAGGGGCAGGCCGATGCCGTGCCCGCCCCGGCCCCGGTCGGGCCGGGTGGTGAAGCCGCTGCGGAACAGCCGTTCCGCGTCGGCCTCCAGCACGCCGTCGCCGCTGTCCACGACCGCCAGGTGCACGGTGTCGCCCTCCGCCAGCACGCTCAGCTCCACCCAGGCGGGCGCGCGCTCACCGTCGGCGGCGGCCCGCAACGCGTTGTCCAGCAGGTTGCCGACGACGCTGACCACGTCGAGCGGCTCGGCCAGCCGCCGGGGCAGATTCGAGTCGGCCACCAGGCGCAGCGCGATGCCCAGTTCCGACGCGGTCGCCGTCTTCGCGGCCAGCAGCCCGCGCAGATACGGGTCGGCGATCCGGGCGCCGTCCCGCCCCTCGGTGGCCAGCGGCGCCGCGGCCAGCTCCCGCAGATACGACTGCGCCTCCTCACGGCTGCCGGTGGCCAGCAGGCCGGAGAGGGTGTGCAACCGGTTGGTGTACTCGTGCGCCTGGGCGCGCAGCGCGTCCGACAGCGACCGCAGCGCCGACAGTTCCCGCTCCAGCTCGTCCAGTTCGGTGCGGTCGCGCAGAGTCAGTACATGGCCGAGGTCCTGGTCGCCGCGGCGCACCGGCTGCGCGGTGACCACCAGCAACCGGTCGCCCACCACCAGGTGGCTCTGCCGCAGCTCCCGGCGGGACAGCAGCAACTCGCGCAGCGCGGACGGCAGTTGGGCGTCGGCCACCGGGGTGCCCGGCGGTCGCGGTCCGCCGAGCAGCCGTGCCGCCTCGTCGTTGCACACCGTGATGCGGTCCGCGGTGTCCACCGCCAGTACGCCGTCACCGACCCCGCCCAGCACGGCCCGCTGCTCCCGCAGCAGTTCCGCCAGTTCCACCGGCTCCAGACCGAGGGTCTGGCGCTTCAGCCGACGTGAAAGCAGCACCGCCCCCGCCGTGCCGACCAGCAGCGCCACCCCGGCGAACCCGGCGGCCTGCCGGATCAGCGGTACGGCTGCCTGCTGCGCGGTACGGGTCCGTACGCCCGTGCTCACCTCGCCGATGATCCGGCCCCGCGGGTCCCGCAGCGGCACCTTGGCCCGGGCGGAGTCGCCGAGCGTACCGCGCTGCACGGAGACCGACTCCCGGCCGTGCAGCGCGGTCGGTTGGGTGCTCACCGGCTTGCCCAGCTCGGCCGGATCCGGGTGCGAGCGCCGGATGCCGTGCGCGTCGGTGACCACCACGAACAGCATGCCGGTGCGCTGCCTGATCCGCTCGGCCTCCCGTTGGACGTCGCCGTCCGGATCATGGCCGGAAGCGATCCGCTGCACGATCACCGGATTGTCGGCGGTGGTACGGGCCACGGCCAGCGCCCGCTGTGCGTACTGCTGCTCCGACTGGTGCCGCACGAGCATCGCCGTGAGCGTGAATCCGCCGCCGAGCACCAGCAGCAGCACCGTGATCTGCGCGAGCAGCGCCTGGGTCACGAGGCGGGGTTTACGGCGGAACATGCCGACAGGGTACGAGACGACACTGGCGGCGCCAGTCGGTGTAGCGGGCATGGGATCCGGGTCTCCGTGAGCACAACGCACACAAAGCGCGAAACGCATTCGAAATCCTTAACCAGCACAACCGACATGGATCTGGTCACCGTTCGACACGGCCCATACCGTGCAAGCCGCAACGGGGGAGAACGGCGAAAAGGAGATCCCTGGATGACGGTATTGGCAACATCGGCGGCGACCGCGGCGCTGTCCTGGACCGGTCATGACACCTGGCTGTTGACGCTGGTGGGGATTTCCATAGTCGTCGTCATCCTGCTCATCAGCTGGCTGAAGGTGCACGCGTTCCTGGCCCTGATGGTCGGAGCCTTCGTGGTCTCACTGCTGTCGGGGCATCCCGTGGCCAAGGCGGTGGACTCCTTCACCAACGGACTGGGCGGCACCACGGGCAAGATCGGCGTGCTGATCATCCTTGGTGCGATCCTGGGCCGCCTGCTGGCGGATTCGGGGGGTATTGACCAGATTGTCCGCACGTTGACCCGGCTGGTCGGACCCGAACGCCTGCCGTGGGCCATCACCCTGGTCGCGGCCATCGTCGGACTGCCGATGTTCTTCGAGGTGGGCTTCGTGATGCTGGTGCCGCTGGTGCTGCAACTGGCCCACCGCGCCAGGTACCCGGTGCTCCGGGTGGGCATCCCGGCGATGGCCGGACTGGCCACCGTGCACGCTCTCGTTCCGCCGCACCCCGGACCGCTGATCGCCATCCAGGCGGTACACGCCACGATCGGCCTGACCCTGGTCTCCGGACTGCTTGTGGCGGTGCCCTGCGCGATCGTCGTCGGCCCGCTGTTCACCGCCTACATCTGGCCCAGGGTGAAGGCCGAGATACCCCAGTCCGCGCTGGCGGCGTTCACCACCACCGCGAGCGACGAGCCGGAATCCGCGTCCGCCCGCACCACGCCGCGCTTCTCGGTCACGCTCGGCACGATTCTGCTGCCCATCGCCCTGATGATCCTCAAGGCGATCTGCGACACCGTGCAACTGGCCCACGGCACGCTGTACTCGGGACTGGAGTTCCTCGGCACACCGGTGATCGCGCTGCTGCTGGCGGTACTGCTCGCGCTGTTCACCTTCGGGTACTCGGTCGGCTCCAGCAGGCGGAACGTACAGGAGTCGTTGGGCAGGAGCTTTCCGCCGATCGCCGGTGTGCTGGCCATAGTCGGCGCGGGCGGCGGCTATTCGCAGGCACTGCAGGACAGCGGGGTGGACGGCGCCATAGGCATGGCCGCACGACACTTCCACATCCCGCTGCTGCTGCTCGCCTGGCTGGTCGCGGCCCTGATGCGTACCGCCGCGGGCTCCGGCACGGTCGCCACCGTCGCCGCGGCCGGCATCGTCGGCCCCCTGGCCCACGGACTCACCCCCACCCAGGCGGCCCTACTGGCCCTGGCCCTCGGCTCCGGCGCGGCCTTCCTCGGCCATGTGAACGACGCCGCGTTCTGGATGTTCAAGGAGTACTTCGGCCTGTCCATCGGCGGCACGCTGAAGACGTGGACGGCGGCGCACACGCTCCTGTCGGTGACATCGCTGGGGGCGATCCTGCTGGTCAGCTGGGTTATGACATGACGCGGTGAGGTTTGGCGTGTTGAGGGCTTCTGGGGGCTTCGGTGGACTGTTGGCGGGGGGCTCTTGGTGGCCCTTTGCGGACTTTCCTGATGAGACCTGTGAATCGTTGGTTCCGCCGGGCGACAGCGCAGCCTTCGGCGCACCTGTGATTCAGGTAGGTGTTGTAGGGGGCTTATTACGGCCGCAGCAAAGAGAAGAAGGGCTTTCGCGAGGAGGGCTTCGCTCATCTCCCAGACGCTGCTCATCAACAGCTCGGCGGGAACGCGGCGTTGGTCTAGGGCAATGCAAAACTGCACACATCGATGCACGAATGCGGGACCCGTTGGAACAGTTGCGGCACTTGGCTGCCGGTCTTCCGCCTTCCACTGTCGGGGGTCCGCAAGGAGCTTCGGCGGCGTTGCCACGAGACCGGTGCTCGGTCGCAGCTGGGGACTTCATGCGCTGCGGTGCCGTGTCCGAACGTCACCAACGTCACCGGAGCGTCGCCGGCGGCACCAGCACCACTTCGTCCCGCCGCCGTGCCAGGACGTCGTGCAACAACGGTCGCATCAGGTCGAGATGGCCGACCTCGACCCGCAGCGCGTGCCGCAACTACCGTTTAACTTCCAGGAGTTGGCGGACCGCCGCCGCACTGACCGCATCGCGGGTGCGCCACGGCTACCAGGGCGGGTGGCTCGGCGGTGCGGCTCACGGGGTGACCGCCAGCCGGTAGCCGCGCTTGGGCACGGTACGGACCAGGGCCGCGTGCGGTCCGAGCGCCGCCCGCAGCCGGGCCACGGCCGCGTCCACCGCGTGCTCGTCGGTGGTGCCGCCCGTCCACACCCTGCGGAGCAGCTCCGCTCGGTTGATCACCCGACCGGGATGGTCGGACAGCGCGCGCAACAGGGCCGCGAGGACCGGCGGCAGCCACACGGCCTCGTCGTCATCGATGAAGACCGCCCCGCCCTGCAGCACCACCCGCCGCGAGCCGCTGACCAGTTCGCGGCGGCTCCGCGCGGGCAGCTCCTCGGCGAGCGTGCGCACCAGTGCGCCGAGTCGGCCGCGCTCCGGCCACACCGCCTCGACGCCCGCATCCCGCAACGGACGTGCGCACAGGGGGCCGACACAGACCGGCAGTACGTCACCGCGCAACGCGTCCAGCACCTCCACACCGCAGCCCACGGACTCCGCGGCGGACAGCAGCGCGTCGATCGCGGGAGCGCTGGTGAACGTGAGGCAGTGCAACTCGCGCCGTACCGTCAGCTCCACCAGCCGCCGTACCGCCTCCGGGTCCTCGGGCGGCCCCCAGCGGTAGACCGGGACCGAGATGACCTCGGCGCCACGCTCGTGCAGCGCGGCGGCGAAGCCGTCCAGCGGCACGCCGTGCTCCTGCACGGCGACCCGGCGTCCGCGCAGCTCCCTGGCGAGCAACCAGGTGAGCAGCTCATCGTTGGCCTCGGACCCCGGCGAGTACGACTCGTTCAGCCCGCTGGCCCGCACCGCGCCGGTGGCCTTCGGGCCACGGGTGAGGACGACGGCACCGCGGCACACGTCGGCGAGACCGCCACCGAGCCCCCAGCCGTCCGCCGCGCTCATCCAGCCCCGCCAACCGACGCCGGTCGTGGCGATCACATAGTCCAGGGGTGCGCTCAGACACCGCTCGGTGGCCCGGCGCAGCGCCGTGTCGTCGCCCAGCGGGACGATGCGCATGGTGGGCGCCTCGACCACACGGGCGCCTCTGCGCCGCAGGAGTGCCACCAGTTCCTCGCGGCGGCGCGTCGCGGTCACACCGACGGTGAATCCGGTCAACGGTCCTGTCGGCGGGGGTGCCGTTGTGCCAGTGCCCATGAAGTGCAGGGTCAGCCAGCGGCGTTACGGACCGATTGCCCCGGGGTCACACGGGAGTTAGCGCAGGTGCCCCGGAGGTTACGGAAGATGTCCTGAACGTCACCCCGTCCCCTAAGCGGTGTGAGGGAGACGTACCGCCCCCGCAACACGGGTGAACCGGGCCCGTAACGGCCGGGCGTGACGCTCTTGCCATGACGACGACCGACACGCACTGCCCGTACTGCTCGCTCCAGTGCGGCATGCGGCTGGCCGCCGGCAGTGGCGCGACGGTGGAGGTCCTGGAGCGGCCGGAGTTCCCGGTGAACCTCGGCGCGCTGTGTGGTAAGGGCCGTACCGCGGGGGCGGTGCTCTCGCCCGCGGCGCGGCTGACGGCGCCGCTGGTGCGTGCCGGGCGGGTCGGCGAGCTACGCGAGGCGTCCTGGCCGCGGGCGCTGGACCGGGTGGCGGAAGGCTTGGAGCGGGCCGCCCGGCGGTACGGCGCGGACGCCGTCGGGGTCTTCGGCGGTGGCGGCCTGACCAACGAAAAGGCCTATCTGCTGGGCAAGTTCGCCCGGGTGGTGCTGCGCACCGCCAACATCGACTACAACGGCCGGTTCTGCATGTCCTCCGCCGCCGCGGCGCACCGGGCCGCCTTCGGGATCGACCGTGGACTGCCGTTCCCGCTCTCGGACCTCGCGACCACCGGGTGTGTGATCCTGGTCGGCGGCAACCCGGCCGAGACCATGCCGCCCGCGCTGCGCTACTTCCGGGAGTTGCGGGAGAACGGCGGTCGCCTGGTCGTGGTCGATCCGCGCCGCACCCGTACCGCGGAGCTGGCCGACCTGCACCTGCGGCCGGTGCCGGGCACCGATCTGGCGCTGGCGCTGGGGTTGTTGCACCTGGTGTTCGCCGAGGGGCTGGTGGACGAGGAGTTCGTCCGGAACCGCACCTCCGGCTTCGAGCGGGCCATGGCTTCCGCCATGGCGCACTGGCCGGAACACGTGGAGCGGTTGACGGGCGTCCCGGTGCCGCTGATGCGGCAGGTGGTACGTGTCTTCGCCGGGGCGCACAGCGGCATGGTGCTGACCGCGCGCGGCGCCGAGCAGCACAGCAAGGGCACGGACACGGTCCGGGCCTGGATCAACCTGTGCCTCGCGGTGGGGAAGGCGGGACGTCCGGGCTCCGGCTACGGCTGCCTGACCGGGCAGGGCAACGGGCAGGGCGGACGGGAGCACGGCCAGAAGGCCGACCAACTGCCCGGCTACCGCTCGATCGAGGACCCGGCGGCCCGCGCGCACATCGCCGGGGTGTGGGGCATCGACCCCAACCAGCTGCCCGGGCCCGGCCGTTCCGCCTATGAACTCCTTGACACCGCGGGCCGGGACGGCGGCCTGCGCGCACTGCTGCTGATGGGATCCAACCCCGTGGTCTCCGCACCCCGGGCAGGCCACGTCACCGAGCGGCTGAGGGGGTTGGACTTCCTCGCCGTCAGTGATGTGGTGCTGTCGGAGACGGCACGCCTCGCCGACGTGGTGCTGCCGTCCGCGCAGTGGGCCGAGGAGACCGGCACCACGACCAACCTGGAGGGCAGGGTGATCCTGCGCCAGGCGGCCATCACACCACCGCCCGGGGTGCGCACCGACCTGTACGTACTGCGGGAGCTGGCGGCACGGCTCGGTGTGGACAAGGGGTTCCCGGACGATCCGATGGAGGTCTTCGAGGAACTGCGGCGTGCCTCGGCGGGCGGCGCCGCGGACTACGCGGGCATCAGCTACCGGCGAATACGCGATGAAGACGGCGTGTTCTGGCCCTGCCCCGACGAGCAGCATCCCGGCACACCCCGGCTGTTCCTCGACCGCTTCGCCACCCCGGACGGCCGGGCCCGCTTCGCGGCGGTCTCCCACCGTCCGTCGGCGGAGCAGCCGGACGGTGACTACCCGCTCTACCTCACCACCGGCCGGGTGGTCGCCCAGTACCAGAGCGGCGCCCAGACCCGCAGGGTCCCCGAGCTCAACGAGGCGGCGCCCGGCTCGTTCGTGGAGGTCCATCCGCACCTCGCGCGGCGGCTCGGGGTCACCGAGGGCGAGCTACTGGCCGTCAGCAGCCGCCGTGGTCGTGCGGTCGCCCCGGCCCGGGTGACCGACACCATCCGCCCCGACACCGTGTTCATGCCGTTCCACTGGGACGGCCCGGGCCGCGCCAACACGTTGACCAATCCGGCGCTCGACCCGACGTCCCGGATGCCGGAGTTCAAGGTGTGCGCGGTACGCGTGGAGCGGGCGGCCGCGTCATGATCGGCACGCCCCGGCGGATCGCGGTGGTTGGCGCCGGGCTCGCTGGCGCCCGCTTCTGCCAGCGGTTCCAAGAGCTCGGCGGCGACGCCGAGTTGACGCTGTACGGCGCAGAACCGCGCCCCGCCTACAACAGGGTGCTGCTGGCCGACGTGCTCACCGGGCGGTACACCCCGGAGTCGATCACCCTGCCGTGCGGCGAACCCGGCCCCGAACTGCGCACCGGCAACGAGGTGGTGGGCCTCGAACCCGCCGCCCGCACCCTGCTGCTCGCCACCGGGGAGCGCGCGGAATACGACGAGGTGGTGCTGGCCACCGGTGCCAACCCGGTGCTGCCACCGCTGCGCGGGCTGTACGCGGACGGCACGCCACTGGCCGGTGTGCACTCCCTCCGTACGCTGGCCGACTGCGCCCGGCTGGCCGAGGACGTGGTGCGGTCGGAGCGGGCCGTGGTCATCGGCGGTGGAGTGCTTGGTGTGAGCGCCGCCCGGGCGCTGGCCGCGTTGGGGCTGGCCGTCGAAGTCGTCCACCAGGCACCGCACTTGGTGGAGCGCCACTTGGATGAGCAGGCCGGACAGGCGCTGCGAACCGCGGTGTTCGCACTGGGCGTGACGGTCTACCCCGACAACCGCGCCCGGGCGCTGCACGGCGGCCCCCGTGTCACCGCCGTGGAGTTGGCCAGCGGTTATGTCCTGGACACCGATCTGGTGGTGATCGCGTGCGGGGTGCGACCACGCACCGGCCTGGCTCACACGGCCGGTCTCACGGTACGCCGTGGGGTGATCGTGGATGACCGTCTCGCCGCCTCCGCACCCGGGGTGTACGCGATCGGCGACTGCGCGGAACACCGCGGCACCGTCCACGGCCTGGCCGGACCCGCCTGGGACCAGGCCGACGTGCTGGCCGCCCGACTGTCGGGGGCGGATCCGGGCGCCACCTACACCGGTTCGCGACCGCTGTCCCGGCTCAACGCCGGGCCGCTGGAGTACGCCGCTTTCGGTGAAGTCGGCGACGACCTGCCCGGCACCGACGTGCTCCGGCTCGCCGACGCGACCCGTGGCTCGTACAAGAAGCTCGTGCTGCGCGGGGACCGGCTGGTCGGCGGCATCCTCCTGGGCGACCTGGCCACCGTCGGCGACCTGACCCGGGCCTACGAGCGGGACGAGCCGCTGCCCGCCGACCCCCTCCAACTGATCGTCACGCAAGGAGCCGCGCAATGGTGAAGAAGGACCTGGTGCTCGTCGGCCACGGCATGGTCGGACAGCGGTTTCTGGAAGAGTTCCTCGCCCAGCGGGATGCGTCGCGGGACTGGCGGGTGACCGTCCTCGCAGAGGAGCCGCGGCCCGCCTACGACCGGGTGCGGCTGACGTCGTGGTTCTCCGGGACGTCGGCGCAGGAGTTGTCATTGTGCGCCGACTCCTTCGTTGACGAGCACGGCATCGACCTCAGGCTCGGCGATCCCGCGGTCGCCGTGGACCGCGAACGCCGTACCGTCACCACTCGTTCCGGGCGGGTGGTCGGGTACGACGCGCTGGTGCTCGCCACCGGCTCGTACCCGTTCGTGCCACCGGTGCCCGGCCGCGACGCGCACGGCTGCCATGTGTACCGCACCCTTGAGGACCTGGCCGCGATCAAGGAGGCCGCCGCCACCGCGCGGGTGGGCGCGGTGGTCGGTGGCGGGCTGCTGGGCCTTGAGGCGGCGGGCGCGCTGCGCGCGATGGGCCTGGATACCCATGTGGTCGAGTTCGCGCCCCGGCTGATGGCGCTTCAGGTGGACGACGGCGGCGGGACGGCGCTGCGCCGCAGGATCGAGGAGTTGGGCGTCGTCGTGCACACCGGGGCGGGCACCCAGTCGATCGGCACGGGGTGGGACGGCCGGGTGCGCACCATGAGCCTGTCCGACGGCACCGAACTCGCCGTGGATCTGGTGGTGTTCTCCGCGGGAGTCCGGCCCCGGGACCAACTCGCCCGGGAATGCGGCCTGGTGGTGGGGGAACGCGGCGGCATCACCGTTGACGAGCGGTGCCGCACCAGCGACCCGCACATCCTGGCCATCGGCGAGTGCGCCCAGGCCGCCGACGGCCGGGTCTACGGACTGGTCGGCCCCGGATACGCCATGGCGGAGGCGGCGGCGCTCGAACTGACCGGCGGTTCCGGCGCGTTCACCGGCGGGGACACCTCCACCAAGCTCAAGCTGCTGGGTGTGGACGTGGCCAGTTTCGGCGACGCGCACAGCACCACACCCGGAGCACTGGACGTGGTGTACACGGACACCAGGGCGGGGGTCTACAAGAAGCTCGTCATCGGCGAGGACGGCGCCCTGCTCGGCGGTGTCCTGGTCGGCGATGCCGAGGCCTACAGCGTGCTGCGGCCGCTCGCCGTAAGCCGTCGGCCGCTGCCCGCGCCGCCCGAACAACTGCTGCTACCCGCCTCCGCCGCTGGTTCCGGGGCCGTGGGCGGAGCCGCCCTTCCCGACGAGGCACTGGTCTGCTCGTGTCACAACGTCAGCAAGGCCGCTCTCCGTGCCGCGGTCAGTGAGCGGGGCTGCACCAGCGTGCGCGAGGTGAAGGCATGCACGAAGGCCGGTACCGGTTGCGGAAGCTGCGTCAAGCTCCTCGGCGGGATCGTGGAGGAGGAACTGGCCGCCATGGGTGTCGAATCGGCCCGCGGACTGTGCGAGCACTTCACCCACACCCGCGCCGAGCTCTACGAGATCGTCCGGGTCAAGGGCATCACCAGCTTCTCCCGCCTGGTCGACGAGCACGGAGCCGGCGAGGGCTGTGACATCTGCAAACCGGTCGTCGCCTCGATCCTCGCCTCCCTCGGCAACGGCTACGTGCTCGACGGCGAACAGGCGGCACTTCAGGACACCAACGACCACCACCTCGCCAACCTGCAACGTAACGGCTCCTATTCGGTGGTCCCCCGCATCCCCGGGGGCGAGATCACCCCCGACGGTCTGATCACCATCGGCGAGATCGCCCGTGACTTCGGCCTCTACACCAAGATCACTGGCGGTCAGCGGATCGACATGTTCGGCGCCCGGGTCGACCAGCTCCCGCGGATCTGGCAGCGGTTGGTCGACGCCGGATTCGAGTCCGGACACGCCTACGGCAAGGCGCTGCGCACCGTGAAGTCCTGCGTCGGGCAGGCCTGGTGCCGCTACGGCGTACAGGACTCGGTCGCCCTCGCCATCGAACTGGAGCTGCGCTACCGGGGTCTGCGCTCCCCGCACAAGCTCAAGGCGGCCGTCTCCGGCTGCGCCCGCGAGTGCGCGGAGGCGCAGAGCAAGGATTTCGGCGTCATCGCCACCGCCGAGGGATGGAACCTGTACGTGGGCGGCAACGGCGGCATGACTCCGCGGCACGCCGATCTGCTCGCCACCGACCTCGACCGCGAGGCGCTGATCCGCACCATCGACCGCTTCCTGATGTTCTACATCCGCACCGCGGACCGGCTGGAACGCACCGCGCCGTGGATAGAGCGACTGGAAGGCGGCCTGGACCATCTGCGCGAGGTGGTCCTGGACGACTCGCTCGGCATCTGCGCCGACCTCGAAGAACTGATGGCCCGTCATATCGAGACGTACCAGGACGAGTGGGCCGCCACCCTCGCCAACCCCGAGCGCCTGCGGCGCTTCGTCTCCTTCGTCAACGCGCCCGGCACACCCGACCCGACCGTGCGCTTCGTTCCCGAGCGGGACCAGATGCGCCCCGCACGCCCCGAGGAAGACGCGGAACACCGCGTACCGGCCCTGATCGCCGGTCCCGAACTGGAGGTACACACCCGATGACTGTGGACACCCAGGTCCCCGCCGCCACGGCGGTGGTCGAGATCGCACACGACGAGCGGTGGACAGCGGTCTGCCGGTACGGGGAACTCGTCCCGGGCCGTGGGGTTACCGCGCTGGTGGGCGGCGAACAGGTGGCGGTCTTCCGGGACCGCGCCGGTGCGCTCTACGCGGTCGCCAACACCGACCCCTTCAGCCGCGCCTCGGTGATCTCCCGCGGCATCGTGGGCAGCCGGGGCGACACACCCGTCGTCGTCTCGCCGATGTACAAACAGGCCTTCGACCTGCGCACCGGGAAGTGCCTGGACGAGCCCACGGCACCCGACGGCAGCGCCGCGCGGCTGTCCGTGTGGCCGGTGCGGGTGACGGCATGACCGCGCTCACCTCCACCACACAAGGAGCCACACCCGATGACTGGCGCCCCGAGGATCCCGTCTTCTGGGAGCGCACCGGTGCCCGGGTGGCGCGCCGTAATCTGGTCTTCTCCGTACTGTCCGAGCACATCGGTTTCTCTGTATGGAGCCTGTGGTCGGTGTTGGTGCTGTTCCTCGGACCGAAGTACGGGATCGACGCCGCGGGCAAGTTCACGCTCACCGCGCTGCCCACCGCGGTCGGTGCGGTGCTGCGGCTGCCCTACACCGTCGCGGTGTCGGTCTTCGGCGGTCGCAACTGGACGGTGATCAGCGCCCTGTTGCTGCTGGTACCGACCGTGCTGGCCGGTCTCGCACTGCGGCCCGGCGTCAGCTACGGCACGCTGCTGGCGGCGGCGGCGGTGGCCGGACTCGGCGGCGGCAACTTCGCCTCCTCGATGGCGAACATCAACACCTTCTACCCGCAGCGGCTCAAGGGCCGGGCGCTGGGCATCAACGCGGGCGGCGGCAACCTCGGAGTCGCCGCTGTCCAACTGGTGGGCCTGCTGATCCTGGCCACCGCGGGCGCCACACACCCCCGGCTGCTGCCATTGGTCTACATCCCACTGATCGTCCTGGCGGCGCTCGGCGCGGCGCTGCGCATGGACAACCTCAACGTGCGGCGCGACGACCGGGGCGCCCTGCGCGAGGTGGCCGGGGACGCTCACACCTGGGTGATCTCACTGCTCTACGTCGGCACCTTCGGCTCGTTCATCGGCTTCGGGTTCGCCTTCGGCCAGGTGCTCCAGGTGCAGTTCCACCACGACTTCAACACACCAGTGAAGGTCGCCTACTTGACCTTCCTCGGCCCACTGCTCGGCTCGCTGGCCCGACCGCTCGGCGGCGCGATGGCGGACCGCTGGGGCGGTGCGCGGGTCACCCTGTGGAACTTCGCCGCCATGGCGCTCGGGGCGCTGACCGTGCTGATCGCCTCGCGGCACGGCTCGTTGGGGCTGTTCCTCACCGGCTTCATCGCCCTGTTCGTGCTGAGCGGCATCGGCAACGGCTCGACCTACAAGATGATTCCGGTGATCTTCCACCTTCGGGCGGTCCACTCCGACGCGGACCCCGAACGTGCCGAGCGCGTCGCGCGGCGCCACGCCACCGCGGTGATCGGCCTGGCCGGGGCGGTGGGAGCGCTCGGCGGCGTGCTGGTCAACATCGCCTTCCGGCGCTCCTTCCAGACCTCACACAACGGCGACGCCGCGTACCTGGCGTTCGTCGTGTGCTACGCGGTGTGCCTGGCCGTCACCTGGGCCGTCTACTGCCGCCCCCAGTCCGTCCAGCCCTCGGCCGACGGGATGGCGAACCCGGGCTGAGCCCAATGCCGTTGACGTCAGGCTTCGGACCTCGGTCTATCCGCCGGATCTGGTGGATCGTGTCGCCGGGTGCGTTCAGGCGTGACCTGCGGCTCGCGGCGGTGGACGGGGATCGAACCCGAGACGACACCACTCGTCGCCGCCCCCTCAGCATCCAACACGAGCAGGAAGATTAACTATTGCGCTGTGCAATACTTCGTTACGGTCGTGGATTCGCCAAGGGTTGGAGTCGCGATGCCGGACGTTGGCGTGCGCTGCATGAACGGGCGCCCGGGTCCGTCGCGGGGGGTGCGCGTGCTGGTGGAGCGCAGGCTGCCGCTCGCGTGGGCAACGGGACCCGTACGCCCCGACGTGTGGCTCCCGGCGCTGGCGCCGTCGGCGTCGCTGCGCCGGCTGTGTCCAGCCGCCGAGGTCGCGTTCGAGGAGTTCGCCGTTCGCTATGCACGGGAACTCGAGGAGCCGGAACGCCGGGCGCAGTTCCTGCTCCTCCAGAGCCTGGCGGCCGAAGGGCCGGTCGTCCTGCTGGCCAGTACGTCCCCGGTGAGCCTCAGTCACGCGTCGGTACTGGCGCGCCGCCTGCGCCTTCCGGCTCGTACGGCCCTGGCGCCCGAGCCGGAAGGTGGGGACCCGGCCTGCTGGGCGGACCGGATCTGCCCCGAGTGCGGCCGGATCCCCGACGCCTCGACGGGTGCGACCTGTCGGTCCTGTCGTGCGGCGACGGCCGGGTGACGCGACGTCCCGCTCGCGTCCGAGGCGCCGGACGCCGACTACCGCTGGAGAACGTACGAGACATTACGACATCGATGCCCCCGCGTGCGGGGTTGGTCCTTGGCGGTCGTCCGCTGGCGTTGCTGCTGGTCATCACGGGGGCGATGGGGCTGCTGGCCTCCTGGGTGATCACCGCGGACGAGTTCAGGATCTATGAGGCCAGGGCCGCGGGCAGGTCGTTCACGCCCGTGTGCAGCCTGAACCCGGTGGTCTCGTGCGGGAACGTGATGGAGAGTCACCAGGCGTCCGTGTTCGGCTTTCCCAATCCGCTGCTGGGGCTGGTGGGGCGGGCTCTGTCGGCGCCTCCTTGTGGCACCAAGTCCACGTAACGGCTTGGCCAGCAAAATCGGGCGCTTACCCCGGCGCAAGTATTGCAGCATGCAATACTTGCCTTGTGGGAGAGATATGGACGGACCAGTCGAAGGTTCCTGTGTGTGATCCGCCCGGGGCGGCGAAGTGCCTGGGTATGGCGTCTCATCGCGGACTGGTGTCGGCGTGAGCGGCGGTACGCGGCACAGGGCCGCGCACCTCGGAGACTTCACCGTCCGGCCGCGGATGCTGCTGATCACCGGCTGGGCGCTGTTGGTCGGCGCCGCGGGTGCGGTGGCGGCGCTGGCGCTGTTGCGGCTGATCGGCCTGGTCACCAACCTGGTCTTCTACCAGCGGTGGCAGGCGTCGTTGGATGCCCCCGGCCTGCATCACCCGTGGTGGCTGGTGCTCGGTGCGCCGGTGGCCGGTGGGTTGGTGATCGGGCTGATGGCCCGGTACGGCTCGGAGAAGATACGCGGACACGGCATGCCCGAGGCGATCGAGGCGATCCTGACCGGTGGCAGCCGGGTGGCCCCCCGAGTGGCGGTCCTCAAGCCTGTCTCGGCGGCGATCAGCATCGGTACCGGTGGGCCGTTCGGCGCCGAAGGACCGATCATCATGACCGGTGGGGCGATCGGTTCGATACTGGCCCAGGGGCTGCGGCTGACGGCCGACGAGCGCAAGACACTGCTGGTGTCCGGTGCGGCGGCCGGTATGGCGGCCACGTTCAACTCGCCTCTGGCAGCGGTGCTGTTGGCCGTTGAGCTGCTGCTGTTCGAGTGGCGGCCACGCAGCTTCGTACCCGTTGTGGGGGCCGTCGCGGTCAGCACGGTGTGCCGTGGCCTTCTGATGGGCACTGGGCCGATCTTCCCGGTTTCCGCGAACAATCTGCACACCAGCGGGGGAGTGGACGCGCTGTGCGTGCTGGCGGGCGCCATCGGCGGCGCGCTGGCGGTGGCGGCTACCTGGCTGGTCTACCGGGCCGAGGACGCTTTCGCCCGGCTGCCGTTCCACTGGATGTGGTGGCCGGCCATCGGCGGTGCGGTCATCGGCCTCGGCGGTCTGATCGAGCCGCGCGCACTCGGTGTGGGCTACGACGTCATCGACCAACTGCTCACCGGCCGCGCCACGGTGTCCCTCATCGTCGGCATTCTGGTGGTCAAGACCCTGATCTGGTCGCTGTCGCTCGGCTCCGGCACGTCCGGTGGTGTCCTCGCTCCGGTCTTCATGATCGGCGGGGCGGTCGGCGCCGCCGAAGGGCTTGTCCTTCCACATGTGGTGCCTGGATTCTGGGCGATGATGGGGCTCGCCGCCGTGGTCGGCGGTGTGATGCGCTCGCCGCTGACCGGTGTGGTCTTCACCTTGGAACTCACCCACGCCTGGGCGGCAGGGTTGCCGCTGCTGATCTCCTCCACCGCCGCCTACGCGCTGTCCGTGCTGTTGCTGAAGCGCTCGGTGCTGACGGAGAAGATCGCCCGTCGCGGCCTGCACCTGACCCGGGAGTACTCCACCGACCCCCTGGAGACCTTCTTCGTCGAAGAGGTGATGGTCCGCGACCCCGTCGTGCTCGGCCGCGCCGACGCTCTCGACGAGGCGCTGGCCAGGACGTTGCGGCCGGGCGAACAGCCCGACGACGGGCAGCGGCTGTTCCCCGTCACGGACAGTGGAGGCGCGCCGTACGCCGTGGTCAGCCGCCGAGCCCTGCTGGACGCCACCTCGCGGGCCCTCAACGAGGGAGTACCAGCCACTGTCGCCGATGTTGCCGTTCCGGTGCCCGTGGTCCTGCGGCCGGACGACACCCTGCGCCGCGCCGCGTATCTTTTCGCCGAGCACGGCATCACCGAGGCGCCCGTGGTGAGCCGCGAGTCGGTGGAAAGGGTCGTCGGAACCATCGCGCTGCCGCATCTGTTGCACGCGCGGTTGCATGACCTCACCGAGGAGCATCACCGCCAGCGGCTGCTTCCCCGGCAGGCGCTTGCCTCAGCCGACGGCGGACAAGGAGAGCCCGGGCCGATGAAGATCAACGCCGACTGCTGACCGGCCCTACACCGTTGCCCTCTGAGGCGTGGGAGGTCATGGGGAAGCGAGCAGCGCCGGATCCGTCGCGAGGTCGATGGCCGGCTCGTCGGCGGCGGCGATGAGGGCCTGCAGCGCCTGAACGAGGCCCTTGCGCTGGTCGGCCGGCAGACGTTCCACGATCGTGGCGATGTCGTCGTGCCGACGGGCCAGCACCTCGCGGACAAGGCGATGTCCGGCCCTGGTGAGGCGCAGAATGACCTCCCGGCGGTTGTCCGGGTTGATCTGGCGGTCGACATGGCCGATCGCCTCAAGTTTGTCGATCATGCGCATCGCCGTGGAGGGGTTCACCCCCAGCACCGACGCGAGGGCTGCCAGCTTGACCGGGCCCTGGCTCTCCAGCACGACCAGTGTGCGCAGCTGGGGCAGGGTCAGGCTGGGATCTATGTCGGCGAGTGCGCGGGCGGAGATGGCCACGAACAACCGGGAGGCGGTCATCACGGCGGCACTGACCTCCTCGACAGTGTCACTGCCCTGCCGTTCCGTCACGCGTGGTGCGTTGCTGCCCTTCACCTGCTGCCCCATGGCCGTCATCCGGACTCGAACAATCGCGTGTCCGGACTGGGTGGATTTTTGGTAGTACCTGCATTATTGCGGACTGCAATGGTATCCTCAAAGTGGTACAGGCAGAGGACCCGGTGTGGGTGCCGTGGCGTCGCACACGCAGGGGGTGATGCCGGTGGCCGCCGAAGCTGTACACGAAGCCTATTCCTTCGTCCGCCTGTGTTGCGGGTACGGCTGGGAACAGGGATACGAGATCCGGCATGTGATGGATCTGGCCGGGGCGCTGCAAGTCGTCGCCCAGGGCCAGGGCGATGGCAGCACTACGCCCTCACGTCGATCCGATCGTGAAGTACGTGGTGCTGGTGACCGGCGTGGCCCTTCTCGTCGCGGGCGTCGCGTTGCACAGTGCGCCGTTGCTCGCCGCGGCGGTTGGTGTGGCGCTCGCCTTCGGGCTCTTGCGGTTGGTCCTGCGATGCGGTCAACGCCGCCACGCACCAGGAGTTGACAGATGACCGGGTGAGGGGCCGGGGTGCCGCACCCCGTTCAAGGGGTGCGGCACACAGGCCGTTGATCGACCGACAGCGGCGGAGGCCGGTCGATCAACGGCCGGTGCCCAGCCTTCGGTAAACCGGTGCAGGAGTCCGCCGTGCGAACCTTCCCGCATATGGCTGCTGCCGTTGCTCGGTCGTCGGTGACGCGACCGCCGGAGGCGGCCGCGGCGGTGATGGCCACCGGTGCGTTGTCCACCTGCTTCGCGCTGACCGGCCCGCAGTGGCTGTCCGGAGCCCTGCTGGTCGTGACGGCCCTGATGTGGTTGCTGCTCTTCTTCGGCTTCCTTGCTCAGATGGTCTTCACCCCGGGAAGTTTCGCCTCGATGGCCAGTGAACCCGCCTCCTTGGCTCTTGCCGCGGGTACCGCCGTACTGGGAACCCGCATGGCGATGCTCGGCCGGTACGGCATCGCCCAGGGGCTGTTGTGTGTCGCTGTACTGCTGTGGCTTGGACTTCTTCCACCGGTACTGCGGCATTGGCGAACGCCCACAGCCGGTTCGGCATTCCTGACGTCTGTCTCCACCCAAGCCCTCGCCGTACTGGCGGCCCAACTCGCCCGGCGATCAGGCCACTCCTGGGAAGCCGTACCCGCCTTTGCCGCCTTCGTTTGCGGACTCGCGTTGTACGGTGTGGCCGCGACCCGCTTCGACGCGCGACACGTAGCGCGCGGCGCGGGCGACCAATGGGTGTCCGGCGGGGCCCTGGCAATCAGCGCGTTGGCAGCAGCGTCACTCCTGAACGCGCCTCGGGCACACCAACTCCTGAGGTCATTTGGCCCCGGCCGCGCTACGACATCAGACGATGGTCAACGGCCTTTCCCATGGGCATGTTGGCTCTGGCGAGCCTGACCATGGCGCAGGAACTGCGGTGCGGGCCGGTGTGGGAAGCGGGCCACATCCTGTCCTGGATCGCGTTCACCGTCTGGCTGGCCGTAGGGGCCGGAGCCCTACGCCGGAGCGGCATCACTCCCACACGTCCCGAGCCACGTCGCCCGCCGCCGAACTCACGGTTACCCACTCCCGTTCACGCGCCGTCGTGGCGGGTCCGGCGGCGCAACCCGCGTGGACGGTGCGGGCGCCGATTAACACTATGGCGGCCCGCTGAACAGGATGTCTCATGGTTCCCCGTTCCGGTTATGGCATGGCTGCAGTGCCGTGACCCTGCGGAATCGACCGCCACGGAGTCTAGGAGCTCGTAACGCGATCTTGTTGAGATGCGCGGGTCGGGCGTGGCCGGTGTGGTGATCCGTCCGTTCGTAGCGCGTGAGCACTCGCCCGTGGATCGTGGACGACGACCTGTGGATGCTGATCGAGCCGCTCCTGCCGCCTTGGCCTGAGAAGTCGCCTGGACCTCGGCCGGTGGACGACCGCCTGTGTCTGCAGGGCATCCTGTACGTCCTGTGCAAGGACATTGCCTGACAACCTCTGCCCTTGGAACTGGGTTTCGGCTCGGGGTGAACCTGCTGGCGGCGCCTGGTCTGCTGGCAGCAGTGGAGCTCGTTCTAGGTGTCCGGAGTATCATCTGGCCACCCTCGCGACGGTCAGGGTTGTTCGGGGCTGTATTGCAGTGCCTCACGGGGGTACGCGTCGGCGATGGAGGTGTTCGGATCGCGGGTGGTCCATTCCAGGACCTTGGACCCGTCGAGACGTTCGAGGACGTACTTGTCGCTGCGGTACCAGATCGCCTCGGTCACACGCTTGCCCGCCTGGTAGTTCCGTTCGAGTTTCACCGTCCTCGAATGGCTCTTGACCTCCTCGTGAGTGGTGATGACTTTCAGTTCGTGGCTGATGGTCGAGCTGAGGGATGCCCCGACGCCTTTGAAGCCGAAGCTGGCCTCGGCGGTAACCGAGATGGTGGTGGTCTCCTCCACAGTCCTGGCATTGGAGGTTGTCAGGCCCACGGTGGTCTCCTCGGAGTGGGTGTAGTCCGAGGCGCCGCCGTGCTCGTAGGAGTAGACCCGTTCCCAGTAGCCGTACCGGCGCAGGAAGTAGTACGGGTTCTCCCGGGCTTGGCGCTGACGGTCGTGGGCGGAGTCCTTGACCAGCGGGAAGGGATAGGCCATGACCCCGACCTCGACGGGGTCGGTCTTCGCGGACGGCGTGGGCTGATAGCTGGTCATCCGGTGGATGTCACCGATACCCCTGTCGGGAATGTCGGGCAACTCGAGCACGGACTTGTACTCGTCCTCGACTTCCAGGTACCACTTCTGTGCATCGCCCAAGTACCACTGCTCGACGGGGGCGGAGGGCTGTGTGCTGTAGCTCTTGACGTTCAGGGCTAACTGGCTCTTCTCGTTGGCGATCTGGAAGGTGCCGCCACTCGCCGAGTGAAGGAACCACTGCTGGGCGGGACTGCTGCTCGGCTGCTGGAGACGGTACTGCTCTGCGTACGCCCCCGGTGAGGTGCTGTTGGAGACGATGTTCACCACGAGTCCACTGGCTTTGTTGGCCAGTAGGTACTTGCCGAAGTCGAGTGGGAAGACATGCCAGACCTGGCTCATGCGCTCCTGGCCGGAGGGCCGGAGCTGCCATTGTTCGAGCCGTGCGGACTCACCGAGGCTGTAGGACGTGACGTTGAGGTACAGATTGCTGCGCTGGTTCTTGATGCGGTAGGACCTACCAGCCGGAATACCGGACATCGTAGCCATCCTCTCGATCGCGGAAGGAGCCTGGCCCACCGAACAGCTAGCACTCATCTCCGGCATAGCTGGCAAGGCGCCGCCAATGAGGTGGATTCGGCAGGGAACGAGTCAAGCGCTCGGGACAGCGGGACGTCTAGGGAGAGATCCAGCCGCTGTACGTGGACAAGTGACTTGTCAGGGCGCACTCCGTCTCACGTGTCCAGCAGCAAGGAGTCAGCAGTGGCCATCGGCCGTGGAGGGACAGGGGTGGATCAAGGTGAGACGGCACCCCTGACGGAAGGGATGCCCCGAAACCGGAGCATCCCTTCCATTGGGCGTTGAAGCTGTGGTCCGACGCCATGAGTTGACTGATCAAGCCTGGGCATGGACTAACAGTGCAACACCACGCTAACAGGGCTAGCCCAACTCGCCAGCACCAGCAGGGAAGTTGCAGGCGAGAGTGTTGGTGAGGCCCCCTCGCGTGGTCTGGTGCCCTGAGTCTTCGAAACGCCGAGGTCGTACCGACTGCGGCGCTGCGTGGGTCGATCGCGTCGGCGGGTGTCGGTGAGTGACCGCGGGGCGCCGGATTCTCGGTGGATCACTGACTCAGGGCACTAGCCACTCAGGGTTGCGGGGAGGACGTGTGCTGCCTGGCCCGATTCGGTCTTGTGTGAGTATGACGGCGCGGGGTGGTGGCGCGGCCAGCGGTTGTAGCGCTCGATCTTCAGGACCCAGTTTTGGAAGCCTGCCGTCGCGCCGCTCGAGACCCTGACCTTCACGCGGGCCGTGACGTTGCGTGTGGGTAAGGCGACTGGGGGGTCGGCGACGCGGATCAGGGTGTAGGAGGACCATTCCGGATTGCCGCGGGCGGTGACAAAGCGGTGGTTGCTGCTGACCGGCGCGGCCTGGTCGTTACCGAAGAAGACGGTGACGTTCGCGACGGCGTTGTTGTCGGGGTGGGAGACGATGGCCTCGGCGCTGAAGGTCGCGACGAAGGCCGCCCCGGTATGAGGGAGTTCCCTGTCCGACTGCCAGGTTGATGGACGCGCCGGGCAGGTCGGTCCACTGGGTATCGGTCAGCTCCTGGCGGGCGTCGTCCCGCAACAGGTGGGTGTTGTCTGGGGATCGATTTGGTGTCCAGGGGTGTGAGATTGGGTGTGGGTGTGCTCATGAGCGTAACTCCCCTGCGGTAGAAGGCTTTTCGGGCTGGTAACTCCCCAGCGGACTCCCCGTCGCGCACACTCGACACACACGCGACAGCCACCTTCTGTGCTCGTTCGAGTACGTTTCGTCATGGGTTTCGTGAGGGGGCCACGCCCGGTACCGTCCAGCGCACGGCGGACGTGCTGCCCCGCAGACCCGAGCACGGCGGCCACCAGCATCGACACCTGGCCCTTGTGCCCTTTGAGTCTGGCCCGGCGCGCGGCGGCCGATTCCAGGCGCCCTCACTAGGGTCCTTGGGGTAGACGGAGAGGGCACACTAAGCAGCGCAGTCGACGGTGCCGGAATGCCGACCGGCGCCGAAACACTCGCCATAAGCCGAGTCACATCGACGTAAAAAGGAGCGGCGCGCACCCCTGAGGCTCGGCCTCCCACGCGGTGGCGTACGCACCCGTGTCCCCGCGTGATCAATGACGTCGGTCAGGGGCTGCGCTTGATCGTCTACTGGGTATCGGGTGCAGTGATACCACTGGTGCGCTCATCGGCCGCCAGGAACGCTGAGATCAGTTGGTGGACCCGCATGGTGGAGTGGCCGCTTAAGTCAGCGCACCTGCGAAACGCCGTCCTCCGTCAGGGTGCTGGAGGGTGGCCGTGGGGCTTGGCTGTTCGGGCGTGCGCCTAATACCGCAGTCAGACTTCGTGGTCTGGGTTTCGCGCGGCCTTGGGCGGCGCGGTCGGGTAGGTTCGACGGGTCAGTCGTCGTCGGCGATGAAGTCTGCTATCGCGGCGGCGATGGCTTCGGGCTGCTCGTCGGGGATGAAGTGTCCAGCGTCGGGCACGACGATCCGGGTGGTGTTGTCGGCCCATGGGCTGATGGAGGCGGCCATGTCCGGAACGGAGCCGTGGCTGCTGGAGATTCCGAGGATCGGCACAGTCAGGTGCCGCCACCGGAGCGCCTCGCGGTTCTTACGCGCTGACTCTGCGGCGTCTCGGTAGTACGCGAGGGAAGCGCGCAGGCCGCCGTCGACGGCGACGGCCGCCGCGTAGTGGTCGAGTTCGGCGTCGTCGAACGTGTTGGGAGACAGGGCCTTCACCTTCAGGAACCAGCCGACGTACTCGCGTTCACGGCCGGCAAGCAGTGTCTCGGGCAAGTCGGGCACGATGTGGAACGCGAAATGCCAGGTTTTCCACGCGCGATCCGGGTCGGTGGGAATCGCCTCCGGGAGAGTGATTCCGGGGATTCCGGCGTCGAGCAGAGCGACCCCGCGCAGGTGGCTCTCGAAGTTGAGGGCGAGGGAGAAAGCGACCCAGGCGCCGATGTCGTGGGCGACCAGGGAGTAAGTCGACACTCCGAGAGCCTTCACGGCGGTGTGGACGTGCGCGGCGACCGTGTGCGTGTCGTAGCCGCGCTCTGGACGCTCGGAGTGGCCCTGTCCCGGCAGGTCGATCGCGATGACGTGGAACCGGTGGGTGAGGCTGGGCATCACCTTTCGCCAGGCCCACCAGGTTTGCGGGAACCCGGCGAGCAGGACGACGGCCGGGCCGCTCGGCCGTCCGCCTTCGACGGCATGAAGGCGGACGCCGTCCGCGTCGACCCAGCGGTGAGTGAATCCGGCCAGACGCTGCAGGGGCAGGTCCCGGATGGGGTTGCTTTCGGAGACATGCGGAGTGCTGGTTGCTGGGCCGGTCACGGGGACCTCCGTCGGTGTCAGATGTGCGGTTGGGACGGTGCAGCTGACGGTGGTGGCTGGGGCCACGTGGTGCGTTTCTCGCGAGGTCGCGAAGTGCGCGGTTTGCCCGGCCATGACCACGCTTGAAGGCTACACATCTTGAACTGATCAGTTCAAGATAGAATGGTGCGCAACGCAGTCCGAACCAACGACGCATCGGCAAGGAAGTGCCGCGTGGCAGGCAAGAAGCAGTTCGATATGGATACGGCGCTCAACGCCGCGATGATCCAGTTCTGGCGCGACGGCTACGCCGACACCTCATTGGACGATTTGTCTCGGGCGACCGGCCTGAACCGCAGTTCCATCTACTCCTCCCTGGGCGACAAGGACACGCTCTTCCTGCGCTGCCTGGATCTCTACGCCGCGCGCTATGGGCAGAAGTACGACGCCGCCCTATCGTGTGCAGCCTCGGAACCCGTTGCCGCTGTTCGTGCGTTCTTCGACGTCACCCTCGAGCGCATCGCCGATCCCGAACTACCTGATGGATGCCTGATTGCCCAGTCAGTCATGGCAATCCCAGTGCTGAGTCCGAGCGTCGCGGCGCACGCCAAGCAGGCGCTCGGCTTCCAGCGGCTGCGCCTGCGTGCCGCGCTGAAGGCCGGCCGACTGACCGACCAGGACGCCGAAGCCTTCGCTGTACACGCGGCGGCTGTGAACCAGTCGCTCGCCGTCATGAGCAGGGCCGGGGCGAGCCCGGCGCAGCTCCTGGCTGTCGTGGGCGTCACCGTTGACGCGCTGTCACAGTCGTTGCGCGCGTAGCGAATCTGATACGGCCGTCGGACTCGCGGCCTGGTACGCACAGTCACTTCATGAGTTCGAGGCGAGCGCGGTAGTGGTGCCAACGCGCTCGGACTGGTGGCTTCGTCGCCAATCCCACCAGGCCAGGTGGAACGCTCCTTACCGCCACCACCCTGAGCGGGGCGACACTGTACGTCTTCGCAGTCATCGAGCACACCAACCGCCGTGTCCGCATCCTCGGTGCGACGACTCATCCCACGGCGGCCTGGGGCACTCAGGCCGCCAGAAACCTCGTGATGGGTCTTCAGGACGCTGGAGCCGCAGTCGCGTACACCCGCGCATTCGGCGCCGTCTTCACCGCAGAGGGCATCGAGATCGGCGGCTGGGCTGTGGCGGGAGGAACGCTACCGGCCAGGCGGTGTGTCGTTAGTGATGGTGGGGGCTCTCGGCGATCGGGTCGGTGAGCGGCGCCGCTGCCCGTAGTGCTGCTGCCGGGGCTGCGGGTGTCGTGTGGGCAGTGGCGTCGAAGGCGGGGTTGGGCGCGGTGGAGTTCGACGGGGCGTTCACGGGTTCGCTCGATCTGTGCGAGTCCTATGAGGCGTGTGCGGCCGAGGTCCGGCAGTTCCTGGCTCCGATGTGGACGGCGACCGAGCAGACCCTGCCCGCCGCGGTCCGGCCGCACGTGCACGCCATCATCGGCTTCACGGTGCGGACCGATCGCATCGCCGACGAGGGCGCGCCGGCGGCCCGCGAACGCCGGATCGCGCGGTGGTGCTCCGACACGCTGGAGGATCTGCGCTCGGGCCGCAGCGGGCATCCGCTGCGGCGGGCGTTCGTGGACACGGCGCTGCGGTGGGATCTCGATCGTGCGGTGATCGAGGAGTTCCTCACCACGGTTCATGCCGACTGCGTCTCTCCGCCCGTGTTCGAGACGTTCGCGGACCAGCGGCGCTATCTGCGGGGAACCACGGGAACGTCGGCCGAGATGTGGACTCCGCTGCTGGAACCGCGGGGGCCGGAGGCTTTCCGGCTGGCGTCGTTGCTGGGCGAGGCGTGCCATCTGGCGGACGTGTTCGAGGACATGCCAGCCGACCTCGCCGCAGGCCGCTGCTACCTGCCCCGTGAGGATCTGCGACAGCTGGGCCTGGACGTCGCCGATCTCCGGCGCAGTGAGCCGCGGGAGGCGCTGGACGAGCTGATCGACATTCAGCTGACCCGCTGGCACGGGCTGTTGCAGCAGGCGGCGCCAGTGACCGCGACGGTGGGTTGTGAGTACGAGGCGTTCCTGGGCGCGCTCCTCCTCGGCGCCCAGGTGCAGTTCGACGAGGTCACGCTCCTGCGTTCCCGGGTGCTGTCCGACGGTCTCGAGCCGCTGACGGTGACGGGTCGCGCCCGGCGCCGCCCGGCGTGGCCCGCGGCCGGTCCGGTGCCGAACCATCTGGCGGTGATCATGGACGGCAACCGGCGGTGGGCCGCGCTGCGGGGCATGTCGGTCGCGCAGGGCCATCGTGCGGGCTATCGGGCCGCGATGCGGCTGGTCAACTCCGCGCTACGGCTGGGAATTCGGCACCTGAGCATCTACATGTTCTCCACCGAGAACTGGGACCGCTCCCAGGAGGAGGTGCACGACCTGTTCGACGCCTTGGCCGACGCGATCAGCCGGGACATCGACTGGCTGCACGAACTCGGCGTTCGGGTGCGCTGGTGCGGGCGGCGCGAGCGGATCGATCCCTCGCTCGCCTCCCAACTGGCACTGGTGGAGAGCGCGACGTCGAACAACTCCGAGCTGACGCTGACTGCCTGCGCCGACTACGGCGGCCGGGACGAGATCGTCACCGCCGCTCGCGCGCTGGCCGCGCAGGCGGCGGCGGGGGCGATCCAACCCGAGGACATCGGCCCTGCGGACATCGCCCGGAACCTGTACGCGCCCGACCTTCCCGACGTCGACGTGCTGATCCGTACCTCCGGCGAGCAGCGGCTCAGCAACTTCCTGCCCTGGCACCTCGCCTACGCCGAGTTGGTCTTCGACCCAACTCTCTGGCCCGACTTCGGCCTGACCCAGCTGCAGGAGGCCCTCACTGACTTCGCCAGCCGAGAGCGCCGCTTTGGCGGCAGCCTGCCCGGCCCGGCGAGGCCCGTGGAGCCGGCCCGGACCGACTGACGGATCCGGGCCGGGCCTCGGGTCACCTCTTCGGCGGCGTGTACAAGCCCTCGGCGGTCATGTGCGCCAGCACCGTGTCGGTGGTGAACGCAGGCGTGCCGAAGGCTGCGGCGAACGCATCAGCCAACTCCGCGGTGGGACGCAGCGGCACCTCCTGGATCCGCACCCTCATCGGCTGGCCCGGCGGCACGCTGTCCGTGGTGAGCCGTCCCTCGGCCAGATCACACCCGAACACCGAACGGTGCCCCAGGTCGACGCCGTTGACCACGCACGTCCCGGACACCACCCCGTCCTGCAGAACACTCTCCAGCTTCTCCACCCGGAAGTTGCCACGCGCCGTGCGCACCGCGATGCCGCCATCCAGGCCACCATTGCCCTGCGCCCTCGGAACGTCGGCCAGTGAGGGATCACCCGAGCCCGACCGCACGGGGAACCGCATCGCCGAACCGCGCGAATCCTTCACCAGCCGTGCCGGAGCCACCGCCTCGACCTCCGCCTCGAACTGGTCCAACTGCCTCTGCGCCTGCGGCGTCCAGCGAACCTCGACCCAGCCGTCGGAGACCGTGCCCCACTTGGCGTCCGCAACCGATGCGGACGCCGTTCCCGCGAACTGCGCCAGCAGCGGAGCGGTCAGGGCCGCGCCCAGAACCATTCGTCGCGTCGTGCTCATCGTTGTGCGCACCATCCTTCCTCGGGCCGCAGGGCTCGACCCCCGGAAGGATCATCCGGTCACCTGAGCGCCTGGGGGCGGACAATGCGAGGAATCACCCGGATGGGGGACTGACGCCTCCATCGGAGCCCCCAGGCGTCCCATACGTACCTGTTTCGTCTGGCAGGTCACCGGCCACAGACGTGGCAGAGGCCGACTCGGAGAACGCCAGGAACGACGACGTCCGCCAGGCACCGGCCGTGATCCCAGCGCGCTGGGTCGGCTGGCGCCTCCTGCAATGCCTCAGCCACCAGCTGCGCACCCTCCCCCAGCCGGACGGAAGGGAAGTTCACGCCCTGCCCCAGTCGGACGGAAGGGAAAGTCCACGCCTTCATGCCGTGAGGACAGCCACCCCCGGAGGGTCTGGTAGGAGATTGTGCCTCTCGGCGGCGCGGGGAGGTGGCTTTGGTGTTCTGATGGCTGGTTGGTGCTGCGCGGTGTAGCGTCGTCAGTAGTAGTCGTGGTTCCGAAGTCTCGTTCGCCCGTGACGTGCTCACGGGCGTTCTTGCTGTTCAGCGTCTCTCCGGACCAGGGCGATCACCTCCGGATCCCGCGCGGTGCGGGACTCGGTATGCATTCCCTTGAAGGAGACAGGCATGGCCAGCGGTACCGTGAAGTGGTTCAACAGTGAGAAGGGCTTCGGCTTCATCGAGCAGGACGGCGGCGGCCCCGACGTCTTCGCTCACTACTCGAACATCGACGCTCAGGGCTTCCGCGAGCTGCAGGAAGGCCAGAAGGTCACGTTCGACGTCACGCAGGGGCAGAAGGGCCCGCAGGCGGAGCACATCCGCCCCGCATAACGGCGTATGAGCGAGGCCCCGACCGGATGTCGATTCGGTCGGGGCCTCTCACTTTCCCCGTCCTCGGCAGAAAAGCGCGGCGCCGAACGCCATTACCACGTCAGTGACCTCAACCATGGTGGTGGATGCGGCGGTCACCGCAGTGAGCACCGCCGTCGGCCCCGGCTCCCGAGTCCGTTCCGCTGTCCGGGGCTCACAGACGTTGGGTTGTGCGACGGGCTCATGTCCGTCAGCGATTGCCCCGGCGAGGTGCCCGCCGGGGGCGGCCCGCTCACCGGCGCCACCCACGCCGCGCTGGCGCTCCCGTGGCCCCCGGTGGCGGGCTGGTGGGCAAGGGGAGTCCGAGGCGTCACCTCTGTCGGCTTGCTCTCTCCAGCCCGTCGAGGATCAGGTCGAGCCCGAAAGCGAACTCGTCGCCGTAGTCGTAGCCGGGGCGCAGTATGTGCTCGGTCACCAGCTCGGACATGTGCGGGTACTGGTCGGTGGGGGCCTGCGCCAGGATCGCCTGCGCCAGCTCCGTGCTTGCGGCGGGAGTGTCGAACGGCAGGCTGCGCTCCTGTAGGGCGAACCCGTAGATGTAGCTGTCGAGGACCGAGTACGCGTGCGCGGCCAGGGCAACGGAGAAACCCGCCTTGCGAAGGCACCCGAGGACGGCGTCGTGATGGCGCAGCGTCGCCGGACCGGGTGAGCTGCGCGACTCCATCAGGCCGATCGCCCAGCGGTGGCGGGACAGGATCTGGCGAACCTCGACCGCCCGCTGCCGCATCGCTGCCTTCCAGTGGTCATGAGGGGATGGCAGGTCGATCTCGCCGAAGATCAGGTCGACCATGCCGTCGAGGAGATCTTCCTTGTTGGCCACGTGCGTGTAGAGCGACATCGCCTCGACCCCGACCGCCTCGCCCAGCTTGCGCATGGTGAGCGCCTCAAGCCCGTTCTCGTCGGCCAGGGCGACAGCCGCGTGCAGCACTTTCTGGCGGCTGAGTGGGATGCGGGGCGCCCGGTCGCGCGCGGGCCGCGGGGTCATCTGCGTCCTCCTGTCGTCGACCTTGACAACCTTACAGAGTAAGGATCAACCTTACGGCGTAAGGTCATCAGATTCTGGAGCGTCGCGATCCAGCGCAAACAGTTCGCCAGCCCAACCCAGTCGGCAACTCCGGCCGCCGCGGGGACGACGATGAAGTCGATCGTCCAGGACCGGTACGGGCCGACCCCCGAGGACGTGCTGCGGCTCGCGGAGATCGAGACGCCCACGATTCGGCCAGACGAGGTCCTGGTCAGAGTGCACGCCGCCAGCGTGGACCGGGGGACGTGGCATGTGATGGCCGGTCTGCCCTATCCCATCCGGATGGCAGGGTTCGGTCTGCGCAGGCCCAAGAGCGCCAATCCGGGCCGTGCTCTCGCCGGAACGGTGCACATCGTCGGCGCCGGTGTGACCGGCTTCAAGCCGGGCGACGAGGTGTTCGGCATCGGCAGCGGCTCGTTCGCCGAGTACGCGCACGCGCGACCCGACAAGCTCTGGCTGGGCGGCATCGACCGTCAGCTCAGGGCCCATGCGCTGTCTCCGTTCGTCGGCCAGAACCTCGGTACGTTCGTCGCTTCGGAGAACTCCGCAGACCTGACGGCCATCCGCGAACTCATCGAGTCCGGCAAGGTCACACCCGCGATCGACCGGAGCTATCCGCTCAACGAAGCCGCCGCAGCCATCCGTCACATGCTGGACGGACGGACCTGCGGCAAGGTCGTGATCACCATCTAGGGCGTGAGTCGAATGTGCTGGCCCTGCGCGCCTACATCGACCCGGCGGCCGCCTTCCGACGCGCGGGGCGACGGCTTTCGCGAGACGCTGGGAGGGAGGAGCGTGCGCGGAAGTGGCGACGCATTTCCAGCTGGAACCCGCAGCTAGCCAAGAAGGCGGGCCGTGATGAGCGATTCGGATACGGGCGCCATGGGGCGGAGCCAGGGTGAGACGGTCCGCCTCTCGACGATCAGGCTGAGCGTCAACGATCAGGTGCGGCAGCTTGAGGTGGATCCGCGGACCTCGCTGCTCGACGCGCTGCGCGAACATCTGCGCCTGAGCGGCACCAAGAAGGGGTGTGACCACGGGCAGTGCGGAGCATGCACCGTGCTGGTCAACGGCCGCCGGGTCAACTCCTGCCTGACGCTCGCCGTCATGCACGAGGACGACGAGATCGTGACGATCGAGGGCCTGGGCGATCCCGATGACCTGCACGCCATGCAACGCGCCTTCGTCGAGAGAGACGGTTTCCAATGCGGCTACTGCACGCCCGGCCAGATCTGTTCGGCCGTCGGCATGCTCGCCGAGGTGGAGGCTGGCTGGCCCAGCCACGCCACGGCTGACGTGTCCGCGCCGCAGGTCGCGTTGACCGACGAGGAGATCCGCGAGCGAATGAGCGGCAACATCTGCCGGTGCGCCGCCTACCCGAACATCGTCGCGGCCATCCGCGGCACCGCGCAGGGAGGCCTGTGATGAGGCCGTTCACCTACGAGCGGGCGACGGACGCGCAGACCGCCGTCGCGGCGGTGTCCCGACCCGGCGCGAAGTTCATCAGCGGCGGCACCAATCTGCTCGACCTGATGAAGCTCGACATCGAGCAGCCCAGCCATCTGGTCGACATCAGCCGGCTTCCGTTGCGGGACATCGAGGAGCTCCCGGACGGCGGACTGCGCATCGGCGCCCAGGCGGCGAACTCCGACGTGGCCGCCGACGCCCGGGTGCGCACCCGCTATCCGGTGCTGTCGGAGGCGCTGGTGGCCGGCGCCTCTGGCCAGTTGCGCAATATGGCGTCCACCGGCGGAAACCTGTTGCAGCGCACTCGCTGCCCCTACTTCTACGACACCGCCGCGGACTGCAACAAGCGTGATCCCGGGTCCGGATGCTCGGCGATCGGCGGGTTCAACCGGATACACGCGATCCTCGGCGCCAGCGAGTCCTGCATCGCCACCAACCCCTCGGACATGGCCGTCGCGATGACCGTGCTGGGAGCGGAGATCGAGCTGCTCGACGCCGATCAGGCGGTACGCCGCGTCGCCATCACGGACTTCTACCGGCTGCCGGGCGACACCCCGCACATCGAGACCGTGCTGCGGCCCGGCGAGATGATCACGAGCGTCGTCCTGCCCCCGCCTCCGCCGGGCCGGCAGAAGTACCGCAAGGTGCGCGACCGGGCGTCGTACGAGTTCGCGCTGGTCTCCGTGGCGGCTGTCGTCTCGACCGATCAGGGAACGATCAGTGAGGCGCGGGTGGCGTTCGGCGGTGTCGCGCACAAGCCGTGGCGGTCCGTCGAGGCGGAGGCCGCGTTGACCGGCCGTCCGGCCACGATGGCCAACTATCGCGCGGCCGCCGAGGCGGCGATGCGCGACGCGGTCGGGCAGGGTCACAACGACTTCAAGATCGAGCTGGCCAAACGCACGCTGTGCCGCACGCTGGCGCAGGTAGCCCGGGCGAGCTGAGGAGGCGGCATGATCGGGCAACCTCTGAACCGCGTCGACGGCCCGTCGAAGGTCGCCGGCCGGGCCACCTATGCCTACGAGCAATGGGAGGCCGGTCAGCCGCTCTACGGTTTCATCCTCGGCGCGACGATCGGCAGGGGCCGTATCACCCGGATCGACACGGAGAGCGCCGAACGCGCGCCCGGCGTGCACATGGTGATGACCCATCTCAATGCCCCGGCGCAAGGCCCTCGCGATGAGTCCATTCCGTTCGAGTACTGGCGCGCCCAGCCGGTGCTGACCGGCCCCGACATCCACCATTACGGCGAGCCGGTGGCACTCGTCGTCGCCACGGCCCTCGAGCAGGCCCGCGCGGCGGCCGATCTCGTCGAAGTCGAATACACCAGGGGGCGGGGACGTTTCAACTTCGCCGAGCAGGAAGACGAGGTGTACATCCCGAAGGTGGTCAACGCCGGTCTCCCCACCGACACCGCGGTGGGCGATTTCGATGCCGGGTTCGACAGTGCGGACGTCAGGATCGACCAGTACTACACGACGCCGTACGAGTTCTCGATGCCGATGGAACCACACGCATGTCTGGTGGAACCGCGTGACGAGGACCTGGTCGTCTACGTCAGCTGCCAGATCGTCGATGCGGCGCAGACCTCGATCGCCAGCACGCTGGGGATCGACCCGGCGCGGGTTCACGTCGTCACCCCCTTCGTCGGCGGGGGATTCGGGTCCAAGCTGGGCATCCATTCCGAGACGATCCTGGCAGCGCTCGCCGCTCGCGCGTTGCGCCGACCGGTCAAGGTCGCGATGACCCGGCAGCAGATCTTCCAACTCGTCGGCATGCGCCCCACCTCCAGCCAGCGGGTTCGGCTGGGTGCGGGGGAGGACGGACGGCTGGCTGCGATCGCCCATGACGTCACCATGCACACCAACCCCGACGTGGAGTACGCCGAGCAGACCGCCGCCACGACCCGCAGCCTCTACGCGGCGCCCCACCGGTTGACCAGCCACCGGCTGGCGCCGCTCGACCTGCCGCGCGGGACGGACGTCCGCGCACCGGGCGAGGCGCCGGGCATGCTGGCGGTCGAGTCGGCGATGGACGAACTGGCGCACACGCTCGACATGGACCCGGTGGAGCTGCGGATCCGCAACGAGCCCACCGTCGATCCCGAGCGGGACGTGCCGTACAGCGACCGGCACCTGGTCGAGTGTCTGCGCGAAGGTGCGCGCCGGTTCGGCTGGGAGCACCGCCCCGCCGCCCCGGCGAGTGTGCGCGACGGGCGATGGCTGGTCGGCTACGGCATGTCGGCCGCCATCCGCGGGCACTTCCAAGGGCCGACCGCGGCGCGGGTGCGGTTGGAGGTGGACGGCACCGCCGTCGTCCAGACGGACATGACCGACCTCGGCACCGGTACCTACACCGTCCTGACCCAGGTCGTGGCTGACGGCCTGGGGCTCTCGCCCGATCGGGTGCGGATCGAGCTCGGGCGGTCCGATTTTCCCTCCAGCTGGGGGTCCGGGGGCTCGTGGGGCGCCACCAATTCGTGCACGGCTGTGCATCGTGCGTGCCTGGCCCTGCGCGAGAAGGTGCTGGTCGCGGCGGGCGGTGACACGCGCTCTCCGCTGCACGGCCTCGACCCGGCAGACGCCGTGTTCTCCGATGGCAACGTGGGTATCGGCGGCGCGTCCGAGGCAGTGAGCGAGATCGTCGCACGCAACCATCCCGAAGGTGTGGAGGCGGAGGGCGGGACCCGCTTCATGGGCGATGATCCGAACTACACGGCCTACTCGATCAACACCTACGGGGCCCATTTCGCCGAAGTGGGGGTCGACGCGGACACCGCCGAGATCCGTCTGAGGCGGATGCTCGGTGTGTTCTCGGTGGGCCGCGTGTTCAACCCGAAGACGGCCCGCTCGCAGCTGATCGGCGGGATGATTTGGGGAGTCGGCGCGGCCCTTGAGGAAGAGGCCGTCGTCGACCCGCGATCCGGTGCCTTCGTCAACTGCGATTTCGCGCAGTACCTGGTGCCGGTCCACGCCGACGTCCCGGACGTCGACGCCGTCATCCTTGACGGGTTCGACGACAAGGCCAACGTCCTTGGCGCGAAGGGCGTCGGTGAGCTGGGAATCTGCGGGGCCGGCGCGGCGGTCGCGAACGCGGTGTTCAACGCCACGGGCGTGCGCGTGCGTGACTTCCCCATCACCATCGAGAAGGTGCTGCCCGGTCTACCCCTGCTGGAGGCCTGAGTTGGCAAAGTTTCGGCGCTGGGGCCGCCATGTCCCGCTCCTGCACCAGCCCCACCAGACATCGCACCGCATCGCGTGGTCAAGCCATCGCAGCACGCCCTGACGGCTCGTCCGGTGTGGCGGGAAACGGCCGGTGCCGGTGGCGTCGTCCTGGTTCGATCGGGCGCAGGCGGATGACCGCGTCGAGGCCGCCCCCGGCCGCGGGACGCAGTTCGATGTCTCCGCCGCTGGCGTGAGCGAGTTGCTGGGCGATGGCCAGGCCGAGACCCGTACCGTCCGGGGAGGCGTTCGGGGCGCGCCAGAACCGGTCGAAGGCGTTGGCGCGTTCCACGTCGCTCATCCCCGGCCCCTCGTCGGTCACATGGATCTCCACGTATGCGTGGCCTGAGTCGCGGCCGGCAGCGACTGAGTGGGCCAGGGTGACGGTCGTGCCGGGTGGAGCGGCGCGCAGCGCGTTGGCGAGGAGGTTGTCGACGATCTGCTCCAGTGCGCCTGGCACCGCCCAAACCCGACCGACGCGGTCCCCGGCGAGGGCGATGCCGATGCCACGGTCGGTGGCGAAGGCGTTCCAGGTATCCGCCCGGTCGCTCAGGATCACGTTGGGGTCCACTGGTACCGGGGCGGTCTCCGAACTCTCCGCGCGGGCGAGGGCAAGGAGGCCCTGGATCATGCGGACGAGACGGTCGATCTCGGAGAGGGCGCTGTCGAGGTTGTGCTGAGCGTGCGGATGGAGGTCGGGTTCGAGGTTCTCCAAGCGCAGCCGCAAGGCGGTGAGCGGCGTCTTGAGCTGGTGGGACGCGTCGGCGGCGAAACGGTGCTGGGCACGCAGCAGATGTTGCAGGCGGGCAGCGGTGCGGGTGAACTCGCTTGCCAGTCGGCGAAGTTCGGGTGGGCCGAGGTTGACTGCGGGTGGTTCGGTCAGGGATCCGTCGGCGAGCTGGGCGGTGGCCCGTTCCAGTTCGCGCACCGGGCGGGTGATCCAGCGGGCGAGCGCGAACCCTATTACCGTCATGGCGGAGAGAACGGCCAGTGCGGCGGCGGCCAGTGCCATCCACGCCGTGTGGATACGGTTGATTGTCTCGAAGGTTGGGGCGCTTAGTCGCACGGCACCGCCGACCGTCGTTCTGTAGGCCACGGGGGCGGTCGAGTAGTACACCTCCCCGCCCAGCATGGCGTCGCGCATGGTGCCGCTGGTGCGCTGGTTGCGGAGGGCGGCGGCGATGTCGGGGGCCCGGAGGAGGTTGCGGTGGGGCCCGGCGGCTGCGGACGCTGAGTCGGCGAGCGTGTTGCCGTGCCGGTCGACGATGGTCACGCGGGTGCCGGCGCGGTGGGCGTATTTGGCGAGCAGCGCGGGCAGTTCCCGTGCGTCAGAGGTTTCCACGTCTTCTTCGACGAGTTCGGCGAGCACGACGACGTCCCGTTCCAACGAGGTGGACACCGTTGAGGTCTCACTGCGTGCGTAGACGATCCCGAAGGGGATCTCCAAAGCGAGCAGGACGAGCAACGCCAGGGTGAGGTAGCTGAGCAGCAGGCGTCGGACCATGGGGCTGGTGTCACTGCTGGGTGGTGCGCGGGGGGCCGGTCGGGTGGGGCGGGTCGGTGGGCACGGCGAGGCGGAACCCGACTCCCCGGACGGTCTCGATCCAGGTCGGGCGGTCCAACTTGCGGCGCAGCGCCGCGATGTGGACGTCCAGTGTCTTGGTCGGACCGAAGAAGTGCGGGTCCCACACCTTGTCGAGGATGTGCTGGCGCGAGTACACGGCGCCGGGGTCGTCGGCGAGCAGTGCCAGCAGGTCGAACTCCTTCGGGGCGAGGGCGACCGGCCGGTCCCCCGTGTGGACCTGTCTGGTCCGCCTGTTGATGACCACGTCCCCGATGTGCTGCGAGGTCCTGTCGGCCTTCGGCCCCGCGTCTTCTTCGCAGGACGGCGTGGCGGCGGGGCGAGTGCGACGTGTGACGGCGCGGATCCGGGCCACCAACTCCCTGAGCCCGAAGGGCTTGGACAGGTAGTCGTCGGCGCCGAGTTCGAGTCCCACCACACGGTCGGTCTCGTCGGCGCGTGCGGTGATCATGATGATGGGCACGTCCGATCGGCTGCGCAGCGCTCGGCAGACGTCGATGCCGTCCATGTCGGGCAGTCCGAGATCCAGCAGGACCATGTCGGGGGAGGCGGCGCCGAGGGCGGCGGCGCCGGTGCCGACCCGGTCCACGGCGAAGCCGTAGCGGCCCAGCCCTTCGACCAGCGGCTCGGCGATGGTGTCGTCGTCCTCAATCAGCAGTACGCGCACCTGGGCAGACTCGCACATATCGGACAGTGGTTGAGGTGTTGTCACGGGAACTTCCTCTTTCGAGTGACCATGGCCCCTTCCCGGTGGGCTGACGTCCCGGTCGTGTGCGGGACCGGGACGCCGGGCACCTCGGGACGGCACTCGGGGGTGGCGGCGATCTGGACGGCAGCCGTGGCCAGCAGGCATGTGAGGCCGCCGATGAGCAGGCCGTAGCGGGCGCCGAGGGCTTCGGCGACCCATCCGACGAGGGGGGCGCCGATGGGGGTGCCGCCCAGGAGGACGAGGAAGTACACGGACAGCACACGACCGCGCATGCGGGGATCGGCGTTGAGTTGGACCATGGCGTTGGCCATCGTGGTCACCAGTACGGCGGCGAAGCCCGTCGGTACGAGAAGGGCGGCGAACGCGGTGGGCACTGGCATGAGGCCTACCGCGGCTTCCAGTGCCCCGAACACCGCGGCCACGCAGAGCAGTTGACGCATGGTGGGTGGCCGGGACCGGTCCGCGCCACGGAGCGCGCCGAGCAGGCTGCCCGCGGCGTAGGCGCAGGACAGGGAGCCGAACGCGGTGGCACCTGAGTGGAAGACCTTGGTGGCCATGAGGGAGATCGTCACCTGGAAGTTGAGCCCGAAGGTGCCGATGGCTCCGGCGAGTGCGATCGGCAGCAGCAGGCCCGGGCTGGAGCGGATGTGCCGTAGCGCATCGGTCAGGCGCACATCGTGGGGTGCGCTGCGCGGGACGGGGTGCAGTTCGGCGGTGCGCAGGGTGGCCAGCACGGCCAGGACCGCCAGGTAGGAGGCGGCGTTCAGCAGGAAGACCGGGCCGGTCCCCACGGCCGCGATGGTGAGCCCTGCGGCGGCTGGGCCGAGGAGGCGTGCGGCGTTGAACTGGGCGGCGTTCACGCTGACGGCGCTGGGCACCTGGTCTCGTTGGACCATCTCGCCGATGAACGCGTTTCTTGCGGGACCGTCCACGGCGGTCGCGGCACCGAGGGCCAAGGCCAGTAGGCAGACCTGCCAGACGCGCACCATACCGCTGATCGTCAGAACGCCGAGCAGGAGGGCTTGAAGTGCCATCAGGCTCTGGGCCGCGATCAGCAGCCGTCGCCTGGAACAGGCATCGGCGATCACGCCGCCCCACAGCCCGAAGAGGGTCTGCGGGAGGAACTGCAGGGCGGTGACGAGACCGACTGCGGTGCCGCTGTGGTGGGTGAGTTGGAGCACCAGCCAGTCCTGGGCCGCGCGGTGCATCCAGGTGCCCACGTTGGACACCAGTTGTCCGATCACGTAGCGGCGGAAGTTGCGGTTGCCCAGGGTGCGCAGTGCCTGCTGACCGGGGCGCCGCGCCTTGGGTTGGGAGCGCTCAGTCACCGTGTCGGACAAGTCGTTCTCCAGTGCCCTGTACTGACCACTGACAGTCCGCGGTGGTTGCCGCAGGTGTGGGGAGCCGCTCGTCGTCCAGGTAGTGGAAGCCCGGCTCGGGATGCATGAGGAAGTCGTGGTGGGAGATGTTCCAGGCGTACGCCCCCGCCATGGCGAACGCCACGCGGTCACCGTTGCGCAGCCGGACCACCGGCACGCGGCTGGCCAGGACGTCCTTGGGGGTGCACAGTTGGCCGACCAAAGTCACCGGTTCCAAGCGGACCGCGCTCCTCGGCCAGGGCCACGCCCAGGTGTCCGAAGGGATGATCTCGAAAGGCTGGTCGTGCCCCCTGGTGGCCGGGGTACGCAGGTGGTGGGTGCCACCTCCCACCACGGCGAACGCCTCACCGTGACTACGCTTGACGTCCAGCACGCGCGTCACGTACCAGCCGCAGTACGCCCCGATGGAGCGGCCCGGCTCGATGCGCACCGTCAGTCCGGGGTGGTCGGCCAGCAGGCGGCGAAGACCGGTACCGAAGGCCGACCAGTCGAAGACGCGCTCGGGCTCCTCGTAGTCGACGCCCATGCCGCCGCCCACGTTGACCTCGTCGAGAGGCAGCCCGTGTGCTCGCGTCCAGTGGGCGGCCCATCCGACGACGCGCTCGACCAGGGCGAGTTGGGCGGGGGCGTCGAGGCCGCTGGCCAGATGCGCGTGGACACCGCGCAGCCGGATCCGCGGGTGTGCCGCGAGGATCCGCAGACAGGCATCGAGTTGCGCGGGGTCCATGCCGAACGGGCTCGGGCGGCCCCCCATGACGAGCGGCAACCGGCCCAGTGGAAGTGGAGGGTTGACCCGTAGCAGTACGTCCACCGTGCGTTCGCCGACGAGTGTGGTGAGGACGCGCAGTTCGTGCTGGCTTTCCACATGCACGCGCTCGACACCCGCCTCAAGCGCGTGCGACAACTCGCGGGCGGTCTTGCCCGGCCCGCCGAACGCGATGCGGGACGTCGGGAACAGGCGCCGGACGTGCCGCAGTTCACCGGCCGAGGCGACCTCGAATCCGTCGACGTGCTCGCCCAGAGTGCGCAGCAGCCGAGGATCGGAGTTGGCCTTGGCCGCGTAGAACAGTTCCACGCGGTCGGGCAGCGCGGACCGGATCGTGCGGGTGTGACTGCGCAGGGCGGCCAGATCGTAGACATAGGCGGGCAGTTGGTCATCGGACAGGCCCTGGATGTGCTGCAGAAGCCTCGTTTTCACAGCGCCGCACCTCGTGGGAAGTCGGCGGCGAGCGGGCTCGGCAACGGCACGTAGGTCGCGTACCGGTCCGCCTTGCGCGCCCAACGCAGTAGAAGGTTGGCCTTGGCGGGCAGCGGCACGCCCGACAGCAGTGCCCGCAGACGCGGCGGGTCACCTGCCGTGCGCGCGAAGCAGCCGAGGTGGTCGCGGACCAGTCCCCACAGCGCGGGCTCCAGACCAGGGCTGACGTCGGCCAGCGCGCCGAGCAGTTCGGCGACGTGGTTGACCAGAAGGCAGTAGACGACCCTGTCCCAACCGCGTTCGGCACTGTGGCTGAGCGGCCCCCGCACCTCCTCGTCCAGCCCCGCCAGGGCCGTACGGTGGTGGTCCGGGACCAGCTTGGTTCCTTCCAGGTCGCGGAAGAGGACCTGAGCGGGCCGACCGTCGCTGCGCACCCCGATGAGGACGTTCTGCAGATGCGGCTCCAGGACGACGCCGTGCTCGAAGTAGGCGGCGAGCACCGGTGGCAGCAGCAGCTGCAGATAGTCGTCCCACCAGGCCAGCGGATCGGTGTCGGCGCGGGCGAGCAGGTGTGAGATGTGCGCCGGGCTGTTCGGATACTCGTCGGCGACGGCGGCGGCCAGCAGCGGTGTGACGCCGGACAGCAGATGCTTCCGTACGCCCTCGCGCACGATCACGCCGAAGCCCTCCACCACCTCTCGATCGCCGCGGCCGTTCCCGAGGCCGAGAGTGCGGTACCCGGGCTCGGCCAGAAGCGCACAACCGGAGTACCGGGTGGCCAGTCCGGCGAAGATCGGCCGCAGGATCCGGTTCAGGGCGACGGAGCCCGACAACTCGTAGAAGGCGTTCTTGCGCACGCAGTTGGTCAGCCGGACGTTCAAGCTGAACTTCAAGAACACATCGCTGTCCGGCTCGTAGACGGTGCGCACCGAAGAGGTGGGCGCGACGGGCGGCCCGCCGGGACCGAGGTCCACGACATCGCCGCGGGCCAGTGCGGCACGCAACGCGGCGTTCGCGGACAGCATCCGGAACTGCCACGGGTGCGCGGGCAGCACGCGGAACCCCGGCGCCGCCGGGTGAAGCCGGTCCAGGGCGCTGTGGTCACCTTCCGCCCGCACCAGGTCAGCGCGGACCGCGAGACAGCGCAGCGGAAAACGTGAACCGGTCTCCGGACCGTACGCCAGCCAGTCCTGGGGGTCCCCATCGCGGGCCTTGGGGGCGGGGTGGAATCGGTGGCCGTAGACGAGGGACTGCTCCGACGCGACGTACGCGCACGACGGCGCCGCCAGGTCGCCGCGGGCCTCCAGCACCGCGCGGACGGTCCCGTGGCTCGCGGCCACCTGGCCCAGGAACTCCTCGTTGTCCACGCCCGTGCGCAAGGTCAACTCGTCACGGACCAAAGCGGCCAGCTGATCCCATTCGAGCGCGGACCATACCGCACCGTCCTGGCGCTCGACCGGTCCGCTGAACCTGTGCGCACCGATCAACGAGACGCGGCGCAGGGGAACTCGCAGCAGGACGCCGCGGCGGGGGAGGCGCACCAGCAGGTGCTCGTTCGCGACGACGACCTGGCGCTCGGGCGAAGACACCTCACGGATGAGGCAGTTGATCAGAGTGTGGGCGGTCACGGTGCCAGCGGTCTGCGCCGGTGTACCGGCCGGAGCCACAACGATCGGGACGGTCATCTGGCGTCATCTCCTCGGCCACGATTGCGCGCGCTGGCCAGCGGGTTGGGGACGCCCACCCACTGTGCCTTTCCCGGCTCGTCGGCGAGCCGCATGGCCGTTGTCGCCTTCAGCGGCCAGTGTTCGCCGAAGAAGGCCTCTTCATCACCGTTGTCGGGCCGCAGATCGGCGTAGACACGCCGCGCCACGGCGGCGACCGAGGCCCACAACGTCCCCGGGTCGGCCCCGCGCGCACGGCAGAGCACGGACACCAGCTCGCTGAACACCCCGCTGAGCAACGCGCCGAACAACTTGTTTCGGAGGGCCTGGATGTCGTCGCCCGCGCGGTCACCAGCCAGCGGCGGAAGTTCGAAGGCGTGCTCGGCCAAGCGCCCCGGGCTCACCCGGACACCGTCCAGGTCCCGGTACAGCACCCGTACCGGCCGCCCCTCGCTCAGTACCACCAGTGTGTTCTGGCCATGGGCCTCCAACGCGACTCCCATGGACAGCAGGGTCAACGCGGGGGGCAGCACCAACTCGGCGAAGTCAACGAGCCACGTCGCGGCTTCTCCCGACACCACAGCTGCACCGGTGGAATGGACAGCGGTGAGCGGCACGGCGACCTCGCCGGGGCCGAGGAAACGCTCGTAGGACTCGCGCACCATCACCGCCAGACTCGGACAGGGGAGCCCTCCGACGCGTACCGCACCACCACCCACCTCGCGCAGGATGCCGAGACACCCGCCGTAACCTGCCTTGTCCACCACGGCCGACACGAAGTCCGACAGCACCGGGCCATCGGTGACCTCCGCAGGCGAGATCGTCCGCCGGTAGTTGGTGACCTGGACGTCCAAGGAGGTCTTGATGTGATGGCCTGGCAGAGCGTCCAGAGGTGCCACGGTACGCAGCGACAGCAGCGGGCGGGAGCTGATCCGTCGATCGACGGTGAACAGATCCGGGTACCGAGGGACCACATGATCGCGCTGCCACGGGTGCACCGGGACCAGAACCGTCCCGCCCTCCCGCAACTCCTCCGGCCACCTGCCCGCCTCCAGCCAGCGGTCGACCGGAACGGCCAACAGCGCGAGATCGACCACGGGCCGGTGCTCCGGCGCGTAAGCCAGTACTTCCGCCATGGACAGCCCGATACGGGTGCGGCAACACGGATGCTGCGGATGACCGTCGACCACCGCCTGTTCGGCGTCGATGGAGTTCTTCACCGGGCGTGGTGCCCCACCGGCAGCGGCACGCGCCAAAGCGAGGTTGACGACGCTGTTGCCCAACTCGTCGGCCAGCGCTCGCGCCCTCGGTGTGTTCGGCGCCATGGCCGCGAGCAGTTCCACCGGATCCGTGATCGGTCCCGACGGCCCCTCGACCGAGAAGTCCGACGGCACCTGGGCGAAACGCTCGGCACACGCCGCGTCCCCCACCAGTCGGCCACGGTGCCCCAACTCCACTATCAGCGTCTGCTCCTGAGCACGCACACCCCGCACCCCTGGCAGCGGCTCGCGCGCCAAGGCTCCCCACAACCGGCCGAGAACAGTCGCACGCGACCCCGGCAGCTCCGCCGAGAACGCCTCGGCGAGCTCCGGGCGCACCGCTCTGACCTCGTCGACCACTGTGTCCCGCACGCTCCACCTCCACCCGTTCACAGACCGCTTCGCCGCTGACGGCATAGCACCGACACTAGGGACAGCCGGGTGAGCAAAGGGCCAGCAAGATGCCAGGGGACGGCCAGCACGAGACCAAGAATTCGGCTGCGGCAGCGCGACCCGCGCCGATCGTCGTGTTCGCGCGAACGTGAGTACCGGTCAACTCACACCCGCCACTTTCCCCCCTTCGATGGATTCCCTTCGGCATGCCGGAGCGGAGTCCATCTGCATCAGCGAGTCTACGCATACGACAAATCACCCTATTGGCTCTCATCAGCGCTTACGTGAAGGGGAGGGGGCCGGCGTGCGCCGCGATCGCGATGAAGAAACGTAGAGCCTCCACGTCCGCCGGGGAGGGCGAGAGATGGTCCAGCCAGTTGCGCCTGACGATGTTCGTCGTCCTGATGGGTGCGGTCATGCTCAACCTCGATTCGTCCATCGTCCATGTCGCACTGCGGTCGCTGGCCACCGGCCTGCGCATGCCGTTGGGGACCGCGCAGTGGATCGTCACGGTCTATCTCCTGGCGTTCGCGGCGGCCGTCCCGACAAGCAGCTGGAGCACCCAGCGATTTGGCCCGGAGCGGGTCCATGCGACCGCGCTCGGCGTCTTCACCGCCGCGACCGCGCTGTGTGGTCTGACCGACGCTCCATGGCAGCTCGTCGCCATCCGTGCCGTGCAGGGCGCTGGCGGTGGACTGATCAGTTCGGTCAGCCGGATCATGCTGGTCACCGCGGCCGGACCCCAGCGGCTACCGAGGGCGCTGGCCGCCCTCGGGATTCCGTTGATGGTGGTCTCGGTCGTCGGGCCGCTGATGGGCGGCGGGTTGTTGAAGTGCCTGGGATGGCGTTCGATCTTCTTCCTCGACGTGCCGGTCGGCGTCCTCGCGACGCTGCTCTCCTGTCGGCTGGTCGAGCCTCGGCCGTCCCGTCCCAAGCCGTCGCTCGACGTGGTCGGTTTGCTACTGGTCTCCCCCGGACTGGCCGGTGTGGTGTACGCGCTTTCCGATGCCAGCCGGGTCAGCGGGCTCGGCTCCCCGGACGTGGTGGTCCCGCTGTGCGCCGGGTCCGCGCTCCTGGCGGCCTTCGTCGTGTGGTCGCTTCGGGGCAGCAGCCCGCTACTGGATCTGCGGCTCTACCGGAACGTGGTGTTCAGAGCGGCCGCGCAGTCGACGCTGGCTACCGGCGCCGTGGTTTTCGGCGGAGCGATCCTGCTCCCGCTGTATCTGCAGAGCGTCCGAGGCGACGACACCTGGCGGACCGGTCTGCTCGTGGCGCCGCAGGGGCTGGGGACGGCCGCCGCGCTGTGGCTGTCCGCTCGACTGTTCGAGCGGATCGGGAGCGCCTCCGTGCTGGTCGGCAGCGGCGCCGTACTGCTCGCCACCCTTCCGTTCGCCTTCCTGACGACGACCACACCGTACTGGTGGCTGATCACCGCCACGATGCTCCGGGGCGCGTGCGTCGGGCTGGCGCTGTATCCGGCGATGACGGCCGCGTACCGGACGCTGCCGCCCGCACACATCGGCCAGGCGAGCACACAGTTCAACACACTTGAGCACATTGGCGGTTCACTGGGGACGGCGGCACCGGTCCTGCTCATGTCCCGCCTGTCCCATGCCCACAGCCATGCTCCGGTGTCCAGGGCACACGCGGTCGATGTCGCCTACTGGGCGCTGATCGCGGTCAGCGTGTGCGGCCTGGTACCCGCGTCCGCGCTGGTGGCCGCGCAGCGCAGGGGCCAGCGACCTGACCCCGGATGAACCTCGGTCCCACCAAGCCGTACCACCGGACTCCGACCGGCTCCGGGCCGGTACTGCGCCGGGAAGCGAGAGTTTGTTGATCGCTCAAGGCTGGGAGTCGATTGCCACTTGCAGGCCCTCGTCACTTGTGGTCGCGGAGGAAGGCGGGGATGTCACCACGGGTCGGGTAGTTCGGCAGGGCGCCGGCCTGTCCTGGAGAAACGCGGTGATGGCGGCGAGCGCCCGTTGCTCGTTGTTGTCGAGACCGTTCCACATGTGGTGCCCGACTCCGGGCATGTACTGCGTGCGGCGGATGGCGGGATCGTCGGCGAGGACGGCGGTCTCCCACTGCCGGACCTGGGAGGAGCACTCGGCGATCATCAGCATCGCGGGCGTCCGGGAGCGCCTCAACTGCGGGGCGATGGAGGGTGAGTCCATGACCGTCTGCTGGACGCGGAGGCTGGCGGCGGGACTGAAGGAGAAGTTCCGTGCGGTGTCCTCGATGGGAATGCGGCGCGCGTCCCGCGCGCAGTAGCCGGACGCGGTGTCGCTGCCGAGATCGGCGGCGGTGAACGCGTTGTCACCCTCCGCCTGTCCCACCAGCCCGCTGTCGGGGCTGAGCAGCCCGAGTTTCATGAGGCCGAACGCGACGGCGTAGCGCGGGACTTGCGTCGAGCGCGGTCCGGTCATGGCCGGTGCGATGCCACGCGCGGACGGTCGACCCTCGTGCCCGGTGATACGCGCGGTGGGGCCGTCCATCGGGCCGGGCTCCGCGATGATCGCCCGGTGGACGTGCGCGGCGACGCGCGGGTCGGCCAGGACCCGGGTGAGTACGACCGCGCCCGAGGAGAATCCCAGGACGTCGACCCTGCCCTTGCCCAGCCGGTCGACGAAGGCGCCGAGGTCGCGGACCGACCTGGAGATCGTGTACTGGCCCATGGGAAGCAGATCGCTGCGTCCGCCACCGGCCTGCTCGTAGGCGTAGACGTCGTAGCCCTGCCGCGCCAGGAGTTGCAGGAACCGGTGGTCGAGTACCGAAATGCCGCGCACCGGACCGCCGTTGAGGTACACGAGCGGAACGGGGTGCCGGATACCGGCGTTCGCGGGCGGGTAGTGGTACACCGCCACCCGGCTGCCCGTGGCCAGGCTCCAGTGCTGTGTGGCCACGAACGGCAGGGCTCGTCGGAGTTGAACCCCGACGAGTTCGTCAACGCCGACCGCAGACGCAGCCTGACCATGCAGAAGCGGGCTTGGTGACGAAGCCCAACTGGTCGCAGATACCGGCAAGTTCTTCCACCGGCGACAGTGCCAGCCACGCATCATCCGCGGCTACTTCCGCGGCCCCTACGTGCGCTACATCCTCGAATGGAACCGATTGAGTTTCGGATCAACAGGCCGAGAACCGGTTCCGCATGCCGTACTCGGTTGTGAACTTGTCCGGGTCGTTCGACTGTTCTTCCCGACAGGGCGAACGTTGCCCGATGCGGTACTGGTCCTGTCTGGCTACTTATGTCGGGCAGGCCCGCTTCGTCAATAACTCATCACATCGGGGTGATTTGCCTGGGAAGAGGCGGCAGGAGTGGCGAGGCGGCCTAACCTTTGGGTATGCGGACCGCCTCTTCCCTCGATGTGGAGGAGCCTGGCGGCCTGACGTGGGCCATCATCCGGCAGGACGGTAACGGCAGCCGCTACCGCGTGAGCCGCTATGCCACCCGCCAGGAGGCCGAGCGCGTGTGTGAAGCCTTCCAGGCGCGCGGCTACGGGCCGCTCTACGTAATCGAGAAGGTCGACCGCCAGCAGGCACCCTAGCCGTACACGCCTTGGAAGACCGATGAAGGCCTTGCTCGCAAACTCCCCGCCTGTGCCAGGTGCGCCCCCGTTCGGCACGGCACGCGTCGGCCCCGGCTTGGCGACTGGATCGCTGATTCCTCCGGCTTAGATGATCGCCGCGAGAGTGCCAAGGAGCGGGCTGAGGAGGGCGACGAGGCCATGAGCGGCGAGGCCCAGGAAGTTCCGCACGGCAACCTGCGCTGACGGGCACTTCCCTGGCAGCCAGAGAGCCCCATCTCTAGTTCTTCAGGGCGGTTCGGCTGGCCGGTATGCGTTCGTTCGTCTCACCGGCTTGGCGAACCCCGGGGGAGTGGCGCAACCCGTCCCGAACGTGATCGGTGACTCGCCGGGTGCTGGCCCGTCCGGGTTGGCGGTGCTGCCCGGTGGTGGGGGGGGGCGGTTGGTCGGGGAAGGCGCGCAGGCCCAGCTCGATTCTGAGCTCCTCGCTGTCCGGCAGCGACTGCAGTCTGCGCAGCACGATGTCGTCGATGTTGCTTTGGTCTCGAAGGCGGATCAGGGCGTCGCGTTCGACGGCGATCAGCGCACGGCGCAGTTCGAGTCCGGCCCGCATGCCGGATCCGGTGGGCTCCGGTGTGTCCTCGGCTTGGGCGGCGTACTGGTGCGGTTCGTCCAGGATGACGTCGACGGTCTCCCGTGGCGTGTTCAGTCGGCGGGCGCAGTCGGGGGGGGCCTCCAGCGCGGCGGTGACCATCTGGCGACGAGCGCGTCGTTCCTCGGTCGTCTCTGCGGCATCGCGGCGCAGGCCCGCCCAGCGGACCACCGCGGGCATGGTGGTCCCTTGAACGACCAGCGTGACCAGGATGACGACGACGGCGGTGAAGACCAGCAGGTTGCGTCCCGCGAACGGCCGACCGTCGGCCATGGTGTCGGGACGGCGAGAGCGGCTGCCAGCGACACGGCCCCACGCACCCCGCTCCAGGCGAGGGGGAACCGTTGCCGGGCGCCGGAGCGCAGCGTGCGCTGGATCGGACGGCGGTCGACGGCGCGGATGATGTACGGCACCGAGTAGAACCACAGCAGGCGAGTGGCGACCACCACGCCGCTGATCAGCAAGGCGGTGACCGCCGCGTGTCCCAGGGCGGCGGAACCGGTCGCGCTCACGATGGCCGGTGTCTCGATGCCGACCAGGACGAACAGGGCACCGTTGAGGATGAACGTGCTCACTTCCCAGAAGTGGACGACCTGCACCCTCGCGCCCGCGCTCATCACCTTGGGACCGGCCTGGCTGCGGAACTCGCCGACCATGTCGTGGTCCGCATGCGTCCGGAACGCTGGCTCACCGCCGACCTGGGCACGGCTTGATCAGTGACTTGGCCCCGGTCATCCGCGCAGCCGTAGAGCAGAGCGTCGATGGCCTGGTTCAGGCGACTCGTGCGGCCGAAGGCGGTATGGCGGGCAGCCGGTTGAGACGTGCGCCGTAACCTCCTGCGAGATGAGTTGCCGTCCCGCTGTGAACTGAGGACGCCATGGCACCTTCGGCCTCCGTCGGCTTGCCTGAACTGGTTTGGTGGCGGCCGGATATGGGCCAGGTGCTCCGTTCCCGAGACACGGGGACGGTGTTCCGGTACGTGCAGCGTTACGCGAGCCAGGCCAGCCTCGCGGCGGTCGTCGACATGACGCAGGGTCGCGTGAACGAAGTCATCAACGGACGCCGCGAGGTGGCTCGCCCAGACGTGTTTTAGCGGATCGCTGACGGGCTCGGCATGCCGGACGATGCCCGGCACATCTCCTCGGTCTCGCTTCGGCCCGAAGTCAAGCCCTGGTGGCGAGCGGTCGCCATGCGTTCCAGGTGTCGAGTCGCTGCTGGTAGGCGGCTTCGACGACGGGATAGGGGTACGCACCGAGGAAGAGCCGCAGAGGTGGTTCCTCGGTGTCGACCAGTTCGAGGATGACCTCGGCGGTGGCCTGCGGATCCTGTGGCGCGCGGGCGGTGGCGCCGGCCCGGCGCGCCTCACGGATCGGTTCGTACGCGGCGATGGGTTCGGTACGTACCGCGGACGCGCCGGACCAGTCGGTGCTGTAGGGGCCGGGTTCGACGATCGTGACGTGGATGCCGAGCGGGCCGACTTCCTGGGCGAGTGCTTCACTCATCCCCTCAAGCGCCCACTTGGAGGCGTTGTACAGCCCGAGGGTGGGAAAGGCGGCGAGACCTCCGAGACTGGACACCTGCACGATGTGCCCGCTTCGTTGGGCTCGCAGGAACGGCAGCGCGGCCTGTGTCACCCACAGCGGGCCGAGCAGGTTGGTGTCGAGCTGGGCGCGGGCCTGCTCCTCGGTGGTCTCCTCGACCATGCCGAAGAGGCCGTAGCCAGCGTTGTTGACGACCACGTCGAGGCGGCCGAAAGCCTCGGCGGCCCGCCGCACGGCGGCGGTGGCGGCGGCCCGGTCGGTGACGTCGAGGCGGAGCGGGAGCACGCTGTCCCCGTAGGCGTCGACGAGGTGTTGCAGCGACTCGGGGCGGCGCGCCGTGGCGGCGACGCGGTCGCCGCGGGCGAGGGCGGCGGCGGCCCAGATCCGACCGAAGCCGCGGGACGCGCCAGTGATGAACCAGGTCTTCATGGCTCGATCCTGCGTGGTCCGCCGGTCTGCAGCCAGCACCCCGGGAGGGTTACCCTCCCGCCATGGCGACCGACAACCCCCTGGGGGAGTTCCTGAAAGCCCGGCGGGGACGGATCCGGCCCTCGCACGCGGACCTGCCCGCCCTCGGCCGACGCCGGGTCGCGGGGTTGCGCCGGGAGGAGTTGGCCCGGCTCGCAGGTATCAGCGAGCCGTACCTGACCCGGTTGGAACAGGGCGTCGACCGCCACCCCTCACCGCAGGTACTGCGGGCGCTCGCGCGGGCACTGGACCTCGACGCCGACGCCTCGGCGTTCATGTTCGCGCTCGCCGCCCCGGATCACGTACGGCCTCCGGAGACCGAGGTCACTCCGGACGTGCACCAGCTGCTCGACGCGTGGGTGGACAGCCCGGCGTACGTGCGCAACCGGCGGTTCGACGTGCTGGCCGCGAACGAACGGGCCCGCGCGCTCGCCCCGATGTACGAGCCCGGGCACAACCTGGTCCGGGACATGTTCCTCTCCTGCGAGGTCCGCCGACTGCTCCCGGACTGGCCGGAGATCGCCGCGCAGACCGCTGCTGCCTTGCGCGCGGAGGCCGACCCACGCGATCCCAGGACCGCGCGGCTCGTCGCCGAGCTGGAGGCCAACGAGGACTTCCGCCGCCTATGGGCACGGCAAGACGCGCGGCCCTCCCGCGACGAGCTCAAACGGTTCATGCATCCGGTCGTGGGGGAGTTCTCCCTGCGGCGGCAGGCGCTTACCGTTGGCGGTGCCGAGCAGCAAGTGATCATCGTCTACCAGGCGGCGCCCGGAAGCCCCTCTGCCGCCGCCCTGGCCCGGCTCCTTTGATGTGCGGATGGAGCGTTGGGCGCGGCGGATCTGAAAGGGAAGGACGGAGGCGGCTCAAGAGGCGGTGGTGATCCACCTCGCATGGTCCGCCTCATGTGCCGCCGCCTCACCGGAGCATCCACCCCGAACTGGAGAGGGACCTGACCCCGGAACGAGACCCTACCTTCAGGGCCGAACGCTCGGTGCGGAGAAGGGCCGCACCTCCCCCGGGAGGGGGGGGATGCGCGGCCCTCCCGATGGCGCCGACCCGGTCAGGAGGCCACCCGGGTCGGCGAGTTGCTGTGTGCTTGGGCTTAGTTGGCGTCGTTCCCGGACTCAGAGACGGTCGGCGAGAGCACCTGGAGGTTCGGGACGACCGACACGAGGCCGGCGACGCCCTTCGGGGAGCTGATCTTGTGGTCGTTGGGGCCGTGGTGCGCCGTGGCGCTGGCGGCCCCGGCGGCTCCGATGGTCATTGCGGCGGCGAGGGCGGCGGTGGCGGTGGACTTGCGGATGCTCATGGCGGTTCCTCCAGACATAGGGGGTGCCGGGCAAAGACTCCGGCAAGAAGGAGTGTTGCGTATGGAAAACCGCTGTACCGACCAGTGGTCAGTATGTTCATCCTCGCTCGTGATCGCGACGTGCGGGTTGACCACCTGTGAGTTGATCCAGGTGTCCAACTGGCGTATGTGCGAGGCCAGTTGAGGGGGCGCGTGGCCGGTCTTTCGCGTAGCGTCGACTTGGGCCCCGGATCGCCGAGTGCAACGCAGACAGCGCATGCTGGACCTACGGCCCACCGGGTACCGGCCCGGCACAAGGTTGCCGAGGAGCCGGGCCGACTGCTCGGGGACCTCTCGGACCTTCAGGTGTGGCACGTGCGCGAGCTGATGATCCGGGCCGGGCAGCGCTTCGACTACAAGTCGTGCCCCGAGCCAGCCACACCATCCACGCTCGACGACTGAACCCAGCCGGGCGCGCTCGGCGCCCGGCGTCTCCCGTCCTCTTCGCAAGTCGTTCAACCGCACGTCGGGCGCACGGCGGTGCGGCCGCCGCCCCGGTGGCCGTGAACGGGTACTCGGCTGGTCACCGGGGCGGGTGCCATGCTGGTGCGGCCCGAGTGGATCACCTGCTGGCCGAAGCCGTCGCGGTGGTTGTGGTGCACCTGCGCGCCGGCCCTGGTCGTCGTTGCTGATCGTGACCCCGCGTCGGCACAGCCCGATGACGGTGGGCCTGCGAGGTGGTGTCCGCGGAGCTGAGGCGTAATCGGTCCCGTTCATGCGGCGCGGGCCACAGCGGCTGTCCGTGGAGAGCCTTGCGATCGGACAGGCGGATCAGGGTAGGTCGGTCCGTGGGTGGTGGTTCCACTGGGATCGTTTGGATCAGATCGGCGGTATGGCCGTTCGTTCGAGAGGGCAGACGCAGGAGGCGTGGCATGACCGGACCAAGGCTGGTGCTGTTCGACGTCAACGAAACCCTGAGTGACATGTCTGCGCTGGGAGCACGCTTCGAGGAGATCGGCGCGCCGGCGCATCTACTGCCCACCTGGTTCGCCGGGGTACTGCGAGATGGCTTCGCGCTGACCGCGGCGGGCGCGTACGCCGACTTCCTGGACGTGGCCCAAGCCGGATTGCGCGGTCTTCTGGCTGACCTCCCTGGTTGGCACGGTGACCTCGACAGCGCGGTGGCGTACGTCCTGGACGGCTTGAACCACCTCGCGGTCCACCCGGACGTGGCCGAGGGCGTGCGGGTGCTGCGGGATGCCGGGCTGCGGCTTGCGACCCTGACCAACGGCTCCACCGCCGCCACCGAGCGCCTGCTGGACGGCGCCGAACTGAGAGACTGCTTCGAGGCCTTGCTGGACGTCAGCGCCCCGGCCGCCTGGAAGCCTGCTGCCGCCGCGTACCAGTACGCCACCGAGACCCTGGGCACCGCTCCGGAGGAGACCGTCCTGGTCGCCGTCCACCCTTGGGACATCGACGGTGCCCGCCGCGCGGGACTGAAGGCCGCCTGGCTGCAGCGCAAAGCGAGCGGATACCCGGCGGTCATGAAGGCCGCCGACTACACGGCGACTGATCTGCCACAGCTCGCGCTGGCGCTTGCCCAGGACCGCTGAGCGGGCGGAAAGCGGGGCCGACACTTCGGCCGCGGCGAGGCCCCTCCCGAGTCGCGGAAGAGTGATGGCTCACGCAGGCTAGGTGATCAGACGCCGTGGCGGGTAAATGGGCCTCGGCCTGCGCCCGAAGCGCTCTACGACCGGAGGAGGGGCCATGTGGACTGCCGGGCGATGGTGGACCGGGCCTGCCGGGCTGGGCGGAGTGTGCGGCGAATGCCCAACGACCCGGCGGGTAGGCCGAGGTCATGGGCGCCAAACAGCCCTACCACGGCCGTCGACACACTCATGACGGGACACCCACCACGTCAGAACGGACAACCGCATGCCGACGAATGACAACGCCTCCAACAGCAACATGCAGGACCCGACCTCCAAGCACCCGCAACCTGACTTCCCCGCGCAGGATCAGGAGCACCCGGGTTGGACCGGCCCGATGGACCCGCCCCCTGACCACGGCGAGACCTCCTATCAGGGCAGCGGCCTGTTGGTGAACCGCAAGGCCGTTCTGACCGGCGGTGATTCGGGCATCGGTCGTGCGGTCGCCCTGGCCTTCGCCCGCGAGGGAGCCGACGTACTGTTCACCTACCTGCCGGAGGAGAAGGACGACGCGGCCGAGACCGCGCGGCTGGTCAGCGAAGCCGGGCGCACAGCGGTGCCGGTGGTCTGCGACGTCCGCGAGGAGGAGCAGTGCCAGGCGCTGGTCGACCGAGCGGCGGCCGACTTCGGCAGGATCGACGTCCTCGTCAACAACGCGGCCTACCAGATGTCCCAGCCGGACGGAATCGGCGCCATCACCACGGAGCAGTTCGACCGGGTGGTGAAGACCAACCTGTACGGCATGTTCTGGCTGTCCAAGATGGCCGTCCCCCACATCCCACGGGGCGGTTCGATCCTCAACACCACCTCCGTGCAGGCATACCAGCCCAGCCCCCACCTGCTTGACTACGCGACGACCAAGGGCGCCATCGTCACCTTCACCCATGGGCTTGCGAAGATGCTGGCCAAGGACGGAATCCGGGTCAACGCCGTGGCGCCCGGCCCGGTGTGGACACCGCTGATCCCCGCGACACTGCCCGACACCAAGGAGTTCGGCAAGCAGGCACCGCTGGGCAGGCCCGCGCAACCCGCGGAAATCGCACCGGCGTACGTCTTCCTCGCCTCGGAACACGCCAGCTTCGTCACCGGAGAGATCCTCAACGCCACCGGCGGCACACCGCTGCCCTGATCGGCACCCTTCCGGGCTCTGCCCCGGAGGCCTCGTCGTGAAGCGGACAAGCGAACAGCACGGGTGGACACGGCAGGACGTGACAACCAGCGGACAGCGGAGGTGGTCACCGTGCGGGCAACCGTATGGCACGGCAAGCGTGATGTACGAGTGGACACCGTTCCCGATCCGGCGATCAGGGAACCGACGGACGCGATCGTGCGCATCACATCAAGTGGCTTGTGCGGCTCCGATCTGCATCTGTACGAGGTGCTCACCCCGTTCATGACCGAGGGCGACATCCTCGGTCATGAGCCGATGGGAGTCGTGGAGGAAGTCGGCCCCGCGGTCGCCGGTCTCAAGGCCGGCGACCGGGTTGTCGTGCCGTTCCAAATCGCGTGCGGCACCTGCTTCATGTGCGCCGACGGGCTCCCCACACAGTGCGAGACCACGCAGGTCAAGGAAGAAGGCATGGGGGCCGCGCTGTTCGGCTACACCAAGCTCTACGGCGCTGTGCCCGGCGCGCAGGCCGAGTACCTGCGGGTTCCGCAGGCCCAGTACGGACCGATCAAAGTCCCACAGGGGCCACCCGACGAAAGGTTCGTCTACCTCTCTGACGTACTGCCAACCGCCTGGCAGGCGGTGCGCTACGCCGGGTTGTCCAAGGGCAGCACGCTCGCTGTCCTGGGGCTGGGGCCAATCGGCCGCATGTCCTGCAGGATCGCCCTTCACCTCGGCGCCGCCACGGTTATCGGCGTGGACCGCGTGCCTGAACGGCTCGACGGCTGTCGCCGTGACGGCGCGACCGTCCTCGACCTGGAGACGTTCGATGGGCAAAGCGAACTGGTCGACGCGGTGCGGGACCTCACCGCGGGCCGCGGTCCCGACGCGGTCATCGACGCGGTGGGCACCGAGGCGCACGGCGGCCACGCGGGCGCCCTCGCCCAGGCGGCGGTCGGGCTGCTGCCGCACCGCTGGGCGGCACGGTTGACGCAGAAAGCGGGCGTGGACCGGCTGAGCGCGCTGCACTTGGCCATCGCCATGGTGCGCCGAGGCGGGACGATCTCGGTCAGCGGAGTCTACGGCGGAATGGTGGATCCGCTGCCGATGATGACCATGTTCGACAAACAGCTTCAGCTACGCATGGGCCAGGCCAACGTCCGCCGCTGGACCGATGAGATCCTCCCCCTGCTCACCGACGACGACCCACTCGGCGTCGATACGTTCGCAAGCCACCACATGCCGCTGGCGGACGCTCCCAAGGCGTACGAGATGTTCCAGAAGAAGACGGACGGCGCGACCAAGATCCTCTTTCACCCCTGACGGATTCGCCGCCCTTCTCGTCAACCCAGCTTCGCCGTGGATGTTCCGCACGCTCGTGAGCGCGACGAGCGCGGCGTCCACTGCTGGTCGGTAACGCGGCCACGCGGCGACGAGATGGGGCCATGGACGCGCTTCCCCAGGGCCGCGCCGGGCGCGGGGGCGGCCGGCGGCGCAGCCGGGCGGCTTGGGCGCCCCGACCTCGTTGAGGGGCACCGGCGGCCTTGGTTGGGTTCATCTCCTGGCGCTGCGGCGAACGTCGGCCACGAGCGCGACGACGAAGGCGGCCACCAGGATCAGGCCCAGCAGCGCCGCCAACGTGCCGTCCGGCGCGCCGCCGGTGAGCAGGGCGGCCGCGCCGATCAGCAGAGTGATCAGCACTGCTGCGGCGATCTTCCAGTCGTCGCCGACCAGGAAGTCGTACCAGAACCGGCCGAAGCCCTTGACGAAGGCCATCACGTTCACGGTGTTCCCTCAGCGTTCCTCTGCGGCGAAGGTGGAGGCGCGTTCGGCGACGCCGGGCACGACCTTGATCAGAATGCGGCTGACCGCGAACCAGACCGCGATCAGGACGAGTACCGACCAGTCGTGGCCGAACCACGTGACGCTCTGCCCGCTGGGCGTGAACACGCCGAGTCCCTCGACGGCCCAGAAGGTGCCGAAGCTGGTCAGCAGCAGCCCGACGGCGTACTTCAGGGCGTTCTCCGGGACCCGGGAGAGCGGTCCGTGAGCCAGGAACCCGGCAACGACCACGCACAACGCCGCGGCGATCGCGGCGACGGCCGCCACTGGCACGTCGTGCGCGTTCGTGCCGAAAGTGATCACGATGAAGACGACCTCAACACCCTCCAGGAAGACACCCTTGAAGGAGACGGCGAAGGCGAACGAGTCCAGTCCGAAACGGGTGGTCCCCTCGGCGTCGCGCGCCGCGGCGGCCTGTTCGGCGAAGGCCTTCTCCTCGTCGTGGACTGCCTTCAGACCCGAGCTGCGCAGTACCGCCTTGCGCAGCCACTGCAGACCGAAGATCAACAGCAGTGTCCCGATGGTCAGTTGCAGTGCGGCCTGGGGCAGCCAGGTGGCTAGCGCATAGCCCGCGGCGGTGGTGAACGCCGCCAGGACGACGCCTGCCGCGGCCGTCCCTGCCCAGGCCGACTTCCAGTCGCGGGTCATACCCATCGCCATGACGATGGTCAGCGCCTCCACCGCCTCGACCACCGAGGCGACGAAGACCGCCGCCACCAATCCGTACGTCGCGCCCATACCGGGGCCTCCTCCCGCACGACGAGCATGCGTCCGGACGCTGGCGAAATGCCTTGGCTGGGAGGGCCGTAGTCGGTGTGCTGGGCGTGCCACGATCGGCACCAGCCCTCCGGGGCTCGATTGGGGATATAGTAGGGCGTGCTACAAGGGAGGTCAATACTCGTCGTGTCTACTACAGAACCGCGTCGTGGCTCCCTCGCCGAGCGGGTCACCGCTCGGGAGGGGGAGTTGAGCAGCTCGGAACGGCGCGTCGCGCGCTACCTGGCCGACCATCCCGACGAGGTGGTCTTCGCCTCGGCGGAAGAACTCGGCAGGCTGACCGGTACCAGCGACGCCACCGTGATCCGTACTGTGAAGTCGCTCGGCTACGCCGGTCTGCCCAGCCTGAAGGAGCTACTGCGCGAATCGCTCCGGACCCGGCTCGCCCCGGCCGGACGCCTGGGCCGCAGCCTCGATGAGTACGGGAGCGAGCCGAAGGGGCTGCTCACGCGGGTTCTGGAAGACCACGTCCACCTGCTTGAGGAGGCACGGCGCACCATCGACCCCGAGGAGTTCGCCCGGGTCGTGCGGCTGATGGGCGGCGCCCGCGAGACGGTGGTCTACGGCCTCGGCGGTCTGGGGACGCTCGCCGAATACCTCGTCACGCGGCTATCGCGGATGCGGCACCGGGCCCGCGTAGCTCGCTCCTCCGGTTACCTGCTCGCCGACGACCTGCTCGCCCTGTCCGGCGAAGACGTCCTCGTGGTGATCGCGCACACCAACGTGGCGCCGGAGACCGCGGTCGCCCTCGACCATGCCAAGCGGGTCGGGGCACCCGTGGTGCTGATCACGGACAACTTGGCCGAGGCGCTCGCGGACGACGTCGAGGCCGCGATCTCGGCGCCCATCGGCAAGACGGGCACGTTCAGCTCGCAGGCGGCCACGCTCGCAGTGCTGGAGGCGTTGATCCTGGCGGTGGCGGCGGAAGACCGCGAACAGGCGACGGAGGCCATGACCCTGCTCAATCAGCTTCGCGACGAGTTGCACGGCCTACCGTCCACCGCGGCAGGCGCGGCCGACGCACCGCCCCGCCGACCCCGGCGCCGCAGGTAGCGCGCACGGAGGGTCGAGCGGGGCGGCGTCGCGTTCGCGACGGGAGCGTTACGGTGACGTCGGGTCAACGGACGGCGGTGACGTTGGTGGCCTTCTCGCCGGCCACGTCGAAGAGCACGCGCTGGCCCTCGCGGGTTGTCTGCGTCTCCATCCCCGAGAAGGGGATCAGGTGGCCGCTCTCGTCGGTGATGACGCCGATGCCGTCCGCCTTGTTGTACAGGGCGATCGTTCCGAGGGGCATCGTCACTCCTTCGTGGTGTGTCGGTTCGGGCTGCGAAGCCGCTGACTCGCGGGCGTGAGCAGAGCATCACCGACGGTGCCCAGTGCGGGGAAGCGAGTGTCGGCGCGTCGGCCACATATTGACGGAAAGTCAGCGTGCGCTTACGCCGGGTGTCGGATGGTGTGGAGCCTTGCCCTCGAACCCGCCCTCACTGTCCTCCGGTACCGGATCGCCACGGCGGCGGCAGTTCCTGACGCGGAGTCGATGGGCCGGCGTCTCTCGTCGCGGTCGGGCCACAGCCGGTCGGCGAAGGCGACAGCGGTTTCCAGGCTCATCGCGCCCGCATCCGCCCTGTGGATGTGGCGGTGCGGTGTCGCCGCCGGGGCAATGTGCTGCGCCGCGGGGCGGCCTGACTGTGCCTCAGCCCGCCTGGTTGCTGTCCTTGTGGGCACCCCACCCGTGCCAGCGCTCGATCTCGATCCATGCGCTGAACCGGCCACGGTCTCTTTGCGGATACGGCTTGCCGATGAACTGCCGGGACAGCCGGTCGATGTCGGCCAGTTCCTTGTCCTCCCGGATCTCGGCGACCCGGCCGATGATGCTGATGTGCGTGTACCAACTGTCCTTGTCGAGCACGGTGAGAGACACTCGCGGATCGTTGCGCATGTGCTCCAGCCGCTTGCGGCCCTCGTCCATGTTGACCAGAATCCGGCCGTCGTCCCAGAGGTACCAGGTGGCGGTGGACACAGGTTGCCCGTCCGCGCGAAGCGTTGTGATGACCGATGGGTTGGCCTTCTTCAGCATGGCGACCGCGTCGTCGGAAAGGGGAGGTCTCGACATGTTGGCTCCTTCTGAGCTTTGACGTGTGGTGCTCGCTTCTCTCTTACGTTCGCCGCCCGTCCACCCTGTCACATCCGACTTCTCGAATGACGCGTTTCCACGCCGGGTCCCGGCGGCTGCCGATGCGCAGTCAGGTGGCCGAGCCCATGCGCCACGGCCGCTTTCGGCTCCACAGCTCAAGGCACGATCCGTTGCTGCGTACTGATGAGGTGTCCGGGCTATGGCGACGGGTGCGGCTTTGGTGTGTGGCTTGAACACCAGAAGGTGCGCCGGTAGGCGGTGGGCGTGGTGTCGAGTGCGCGGCGGAAGTGCAGGCGCAGGTTGGCGGCTGTGCCCAGCCCGCAGTCGCGTGCCACCCGGTCCACCGGGTGGTCGGTGGTTTCCAGTAGTTCCCGTGCCCGGCTGATCCGGGCGTTGAGCAGCCACCGCAGCGGGGTCGTGCCCGTCTCCTCGGTGAACCGGCGGATGAAGGTGCGCTGCGACAGGCCGGCGTGGCGGGCGAGCACCGGCAGCGTGAGTGGCTCCTCGAGTCGTTGCAGGGCCCAACCCCGGGTGGTGGAGAGCGAGGCTTCGCCGGCTACTGCGACCGGAGCGGGTACGTACTGTGCCTGCCCGCCGTCTCGGTGCGGGGCGGCGACCAGGCCGCGGGCGATCTGGTTGGCAACCACCGCTCCCAGATCGCGGCGCACGATGTGCAGGCACAGGTCGATGCCGCAGCACACCCCGGCCGAGGTGAGCACGTCCCCCTCGTCGACATACAGAACGTCGCGGTCGACCGTGACGGCGGGGAAATCCCGTTCGAGCTCCTCGATGTGCTTCCAGTGGGTCGTGGCATGCAGGCCGTCCAGCACGCCCGCCGCGGCCAGCGCGAAGGCTCCCGTGCAGATCGACACCACGCGCCGCCTACCGTCGCGGGCCTCGGCCAGCGCGTCGAGTACGGCATCCGGAACCCGGGAGATCGGCTCGAATCCCGGAACGATCACCGTGTCGGCGACACGTACCTGCTCCAGGCCCCCACCGGCGACCAGTGCGAAACCCGCGGTGGTGGCCACCTTCGCGTCGAGCGCGCACAGGGTCATCTCATAGGGCGTCTCCGGTCGGGCGTTGAAGATCTGCGTCGGGATCGCCAGATCGAGGGGTGTGACCCCGTCCAGCGCCAGGACCGCGACTCGATGCACTGTCATGGCAAAATCCTATTGAAGCTCGGCAATTTTGCCACTCGTCAGGTCAGAGCGGTCGCGGCCACGATGAAGTCATGACCGCATCTACTCGCGAGGCGACCACCGACCTGATCGCGCTGCCTGGCACACCGCTTGCCGACGCCGTCGTGAATCTCGTCCGGCCGGTGCAAACGCCCTCCGTCTTCAACCACAGCGTCCGCAGCTACCTGTTCGCCAGGCTGGTGGCCGCCCGACTCGACCTGGCCGCCGGCCGCGACTACGACGACGACCTGCTGTTCGCCGCCTGCGTGATGCATGACCTCGGCGTCGCGTCGGACGGCCCGCACCGTCAGCGTTTCGAGGTCGAAGGCGCCGACCGGGCCGCCGAGTTCCTCGTCGAGCGCGGGGTTCCCGCAGCCGACGCCGACGAGGTCTGGCAGGCCATCGCCTTGCACACCTCTCCCGGCATCGCGGAGCGCCGCGGCACGCTGTGCGTGCTCGTCCGCGAAGGCGTCGCCGTCGACTTCGGCGGCCCGCTGGGGGCCGAGTACGTCGAAACCGTCACCGACGAGCAGGCCGACGCCGTTCACGCCGTCTACCCGCGACTGGACATGATCGGCTCACTTACTGACGCGATCGTCGCGCAAGCCGCGAAAAACCCGAAGAACGCACCCCGCTACGCGATTCCCGGTGAGTTCCTCCGCGAACGAGAAGTCTTCGGCCAGACCCGGCTGGAGCACGCCTGCCATTCGTCCCGCTGGGGCAGCTGACTTCACCGATTCCACGACCCGTCAACGCAGAAGGGCAAGCACCACAATGACCATCCACACCGTCGAGATCCCCGAGGACTCCGAAGTCTTCGGAGAAACCAGCGGCGCCTTCGCGCGCTTCGGTTATTCTGCCGCGGTCCGCGCGCACGGCCTCCTGTTCATCGCCGGAACCATCGGCCGCCGCGCCGACGGAACCATCGCGGACACCATCGAAGAGCAGACCGAGATCGCCATCCGGCGCATCGAGGAGGTTCTCCGCCTGGAGAACCTCGACCTGTCCGCCCTCGTCGACGTGACCAGCTACCACGTCGACATCCACCAGCACCTGCCCGGCTTCCTCGAAGCCAAACAGCGCCTCATCAAAGGCCCCTTCCCGACCTGGTCGCTGATCGGCGTCAGCGGTCTCGCCAGCCCGGGGCTTCTCGTCGAAATCCGCGCGACCGCCGCATATCCCGACGCATCCCGGTAGACCGCCGCTCCTGGGCCGTTCCCCGGCGCAGGAGCACCGTCACCACCGACGGCATGACGTCCGAGCACCTCGGTCCCGAGGTCGCAGCCTCATGCTCGACCTCGACGGCAACAACAGCTCCAATCTCCCTGACTGTTTGTACGGACCCCGGCGGACCGGTCAAGACCCCCACAGGACGAAGTCAAAGCCGGGTGTCCGCAGCGTAGGGCGACGGTGTGGGAGGAGCCGGGGCGGGTACCAGTGCGGAGACCAAAGAATTCTGTGAAGCGGGCGTTGGGTCGGAAGACTCCTGCGTCTGAAGACTTGGGAAGAAGTCTGGGATGAGAAGAGCTTCTGTCCGGGCCTGGAAGTCCTGGCGTACACGTCCTGTGATGCGGATTCCGCTGGACGCAACCGACGTGGAGAGCGCCAACCGGCGGTTCTTGCTCTACGGGGTGCTGCCGCTGTGGTTCGCGCCCAGTGTGGCCGATTGGGTGATGCACCGGCGCACTCGGATCGAGCAGACCACTGGCGTGCGGGAATCGCTGATCCACCTGCTTATGATGGCCGAGGCTGGCGTGCCGATGACGCTGGGGCTGTTGGCGCGAATCAATCCGCTGGTGCTGTCGACGATGGGCGGGGCGGCAGCGTTGCATGGCGCGACGGCGGTGTGGGACGTCACCGTCGCCACATCGGAGCGCGAGGTGCGGCCGGTAGAACAGCACATTCACAGCTTCCTGGAAGTCCTGCCGTTGACCGCGACTGCATTCGTGGCATGCCTGCACTGGGACCAGGTCCGCGCGATGGTGCGGGGCGGGGGAGACGATGCGTGGAGACTGCTGCCGAAGGACCAACCCCTGCCGACGCGGTACCTGGCGGGTCTAGCCGCCGGAGTCGCCTTGTTCGTCGCACTGCCCTACGGCGAGGAGCTGATGCGGTGTCTGCGGACCAAGCGCGCAGCGGGTTGACGCTCGACTAGGGGACCTCGCGGTGACGAGTTGGTGGTCGGCCCCGAGGGGCTGAGGACCACTGGCCGCGCGTCATTCGTCGCTGAGATCGCGAGGCTGTAGCGCTGCGGTGGCAGGTCCGTGCAGTACCTCGCCGCCGATGGAGAAGCGGGAACCGTGGCATGGGCAGTCCCAGCTGCGTTCGACTTCGTTGAACGCCACGAGGCAGCCCAGGTGGGAACAGACTGCGGACACCGCGTGCAACGCGCCTTCATCGTCCCGGTGCACAGCGCAATGCTGTCCCTTCCATCGCACGACAGCACCGCCGCCCGGCGGGATGGCGTTCAGCGCGTCGTCTCGGCCCGGGCACAGCCGATCGGCGACGAAGTGGCGGGCGGTGGCAAGGTTCGCTTTGACGAAGGCACCGGCTTCGGCGATCGGGTGGATGCGCCGAGGGTCGTACAGCCCCGCCCAGGCGACGTCCTTTCCCTCGATCAGGTCGGCGAGCATCCGGCCTGCCATGGCGCCTCCGCTCAGGCCCCACCCTCCGAATCCAGTCGCGACGTAGACGTTCCGCGCGGCGAGGTGGAAGAGGCCCACATGCGGGACCCGGTCGGTGGTCCAGTTGTCCTGCGTGGCCCAGTGATGAGTGATTTCCCTGATGGGAAAACGCTCACGAGCCCAGCTGGTCAGACGTTCGAACCTTTCGGTCACGCCTGGCTCACCGGGGGTGTACTTTTCGCCGGTGACGATCAGCAGCCGGCTCCCCTCACCGTAGGGAGCGCTACGCACCGACCGTGTGCCTTCGTGCGGGGTTATGTACATCCCGCGTGGGGCAAGCTCTGCGTCCATCGGACTGGCGATCACCAGTTCCCGTAGCGGCCTGAGTCGGCTGAAGGCCAGGGAGCGGTCGAAAGCCGGGTAGTGGGTGGCGATGACCACGGACTCGGCCGTCACCGTGGCGCCGGTGTCGGTGGTGACCTTGTTGGTGCGGCCTTCCCGCAGGTGCGTCACTCGGCTGTGCTCGTACATGCGCCCGTGTTGCCGCGTCAGGTCCTCGGCGAGGCCAAGCAAGTAGCGCCGGGGGTGGAACTGGACCTGCTCGGCGACGCGAATACCTGATCCGGTGGCAAAGGGAAGACCGGTATCGGTCACCAGGGACGCGTCCAGGCCGGCTTCGCGAGCGGCATCTACCTCTTCGTGGATCTCGCTGTTGTGCTGAGCGTCAGCTGCGTAGGTGTAGGCCGGACGGCGCTCGATCTCGCAGTCGACACCGAGGTCCATGGCGGTGGCAACGACACGCTCCACCCCTTCGGACTGGGACTGCGCGTACAGGCGCGCGGCCTCGGCGCCGAATCTGGAGCGCAGGTGCGCGTAGATCAGTCCGTGTTGGGCCGTGAGCTTGGCCGTCGTGTGGCCGCTTACACCGGCAGCGATGTGTGCCGCATCCAGAACCACCACGGACCGCCCTGTCCGCGCCAGCTCCCACGCGGTGCACAACCCTGCCATGCCGCCGCCGATGACTGCGACGTCGGCGTTCACGTCGTCGTCCAGTCGCGGGTATGACGTATGGGCGGCTGACTCCATCCAGTACGAGATGGGCTCGCCAGGGATTGTCGCCATACATGCTGTATACCCAGATATAGGCGAAAGAGGTGGTGCGCTACATGGGGATCGTGTGTTCTTCCGGCTACCGGTGAGCAGGCGGTCGACCACCCGCAGCACCGCCATCACCACGCGATTGAGGAGGTCCACGGCCCCGAGCGCGGGCACTGACACCACACCCGTCTCCCGCGCGACGCTCACATGCGCCGTCACCGGCCGCCGCCCGACGTTCAGCGGCAGGTCGGTGAGCTGCGCGCCACTGCCGCCCGCGCGCCCGCTCCAGCGGCGGCGAGGCACGACGCGGCGCAGTGCGGTGTGGTCTCGTCGACCTCGAAGTCGGCCTCAACCTCGGCCTCAACCTGCCGCACGGACTTCTACCGTGGCGAAGATTCTGTCCTGCGGCCCTCCGCTCTGCGGAGCCCACGCGTCAGCCGCCGCGCACGGCCTTTCGTACGGCGTCGCGGATGCGGTCGGCAACGGCCAGGTAAGGACCGAACGCCATCCTTTCCACCGCCGAGTCGGCTCTCGGGTGCGGACGAGTCGGGGCCAGTATTTCGGCGGCCCTGGCAAGCTTCGCCAGGAGTTGGACTCGTGCGGCGCCCCCGGCCTCGCGCAGTTGGGGGAGTTCGAACCGTTCCTCGGATTCCATGTGGGCTGCCACGGCGTCGCGCAACGTGCCGAACTTGTCGCTGAATTCCGCGGCCTCCGGAGCCCGGGAGACGATGTCGTGAAGTTCACCGAGGAGTTGTTCGGTCTCCCGCTCTTCCGCCAAGCGGGCGGAGACGACCTCCTGACCGCCTTCGATGGTCCGTCGCGCGAAGGGGTGGACGACCTCCGCCTCGGCGGTCTCGTGAACCATCAGTTGACGGACAAGGCGGTGGAACGCTTTCTGGCGCTCCTTGCCTTCTGCCGCCAGCACCTCGTCCATCTGACGTCGAATCTCTTGGTGTTGGCGTTCGAGCATGAGCACGACGTCGTTGCTCTCCGGGGCTTGGCCTACCGTGGCATGCTCGGTCATTTGCCTTCCTTTACGGGTACGCTCCACCGGCCGAGCCGCGCCGGAACCGGTTCGTTGTGGTGCCGCGCGGCCCGGTTGGCGAGTGCGGTGACCCGGTCGACAAGCCGTGAGTCAAGGCGTTCACAAGCCTGGACCCCTGACATGGTCTGTACCGGACCCGTGCCGTTCCCGGACGATGGCAGCAGCCGGTCGACAAGGGAGAGCATCCGCACCGCGGTGACAGGAGCCACCCCGTGCAAACGGACGGCGGCCTTCGCGGCCGGGGTGAGGATGATTTCCGGGCGGCGACGCTCGGCGGCACGCACTATGGCTCGGGCCGCGCGTCCAGCGTTCATGGACAGTAGGGGCATGCCTGCTCCCGTCGCGAACCATGCGTACTCCTGCTCGGCGTTCCCACCGAACCGCGCGGCGAAGTGCGAGCCGGTGCGCATGAGTCCGGGGATCACGGTGGTCACGCTGATACCAGTGGGGGCCAGTTCCGCCCGCAGGCCGTCACTGAACCCGGTGGCCGCGAACTTCGCCGCCGAGTACGGCAGCAGATGCGGAACGGCGACGCGGCCGCCGATTGAGGTGATGTTGACGATCCGTCCCGTCCCACGCGATCGCATCCCTGGCAGAACGGCGAGGACCATCCGCAGTTGGGCGAAGAACATCAGCTCCATCGCCTCACGGAAGTCCTGCTCGGTCATCGTCTCCATCGGCCCGACCTGGATGATCCCCGCGTTGTTGACCAGGATGTCGACGTGACCGAAGCGCTCCTGGGCGTCCGCGACCAACCGCTCGGGTGTCGCCGCGTCGGTGAGGTCGGCAACCGTCGAGTGCACCTCGGCTCCCGTGGCGCGCAGTTCCTCCTCGGCTCGACGCAGTTCGTCGGCGTCCCGGGCGCAGATGAGCAGTCGGCACCCGCGGCTCGCCAACTCGCGGGCGATCAGCAGTCCAAGCCCTCGCGAACCTCCGGTGACCAGCGCGGAGAGTCCCTTCAGCGGGCTTTTCGTTGTGGCCAATTTCGGGCTCCCTTCGCTGTTTTCCCTGCCTGCCCGTCAGCTCAACCGCCGTGCCGCCATTCGCGGCCACGAGATGACTTCGGTTGTGCCACGGTCGCCTCCGCACGAGTGCGTCGGGGAAACGGGGCGTGTCGTTCAACAGCGTCGTGTCCATGGGGCAACCGCGGTGAACCGCGAAGAAGACAGGAACGCGCGGGCCGGCGTGCACGTTGTACACGACCTCGTACGCCCCGGAATCGCTGGGCGCCGTACGGACCACGAGCATGGCGTGCTCGCTGTCCAGGAGCCGCAGCCGCCGGTCACGGAAGGTGCGCGGATCTCGGTGGTCGCTCGAGGGCGACAGCAGGGCGACGGGGCCACCGGCGATATGTGGAGCAAGCGCCAGGTCAACCGCTGCCCTGACCATCTCATCGCGCCCCCCGGTGGTGTCCGCTCCGGGGGACCGTACGAACAGCCTGAGAGGACGGGGCACGGCATCCGGTTCGGGTACGCGGGTATTCGTCACTGACACGTTACCGTCGTCCACGACGACCTCCACGTGCAGACGCCGTTCCCCTCGACCCTAGACCGGCCTGGTGCGCCGCGCACCTTCGGCGGCGGATGGCTGTTTCCCTCGTCCCAGCGGATGGTATGTGTGTCCGTGCTGGTGAATCGGGGCGCCCGGGGGCACGGGGTTGCCTGAGCGGGCTACGCGCCTCGCGCCACCGCAGTACGCGCCCAACGACCTCGCGGCATCGGCATTCACGTCGTCGGGCATGGGAATCCCCCGAACCCATCCGGGTGTGTCAATCCACTTCGCCCGGGTACGCGGAAGGAGAAGATACCCAGCCTGACGTCGCTCGGACTGAGAAGCCCCGGGGCGGATGGCAAGTGCGCGTCTACTCGCGTGCCCGCATCCGACGCCGTATGGGAGGCCACCGCGATGACATCGACTGGATGCTTCCTCTACTGCGAGGAGTTCGGATCCGAGGAAGTACTGGTACAGACCCGCGTGGCCGAGCACGCCGGGTTCGAGCGTTTGGCCATCTCGGAGGTGAAGTGAGCCCCCGGGGCTCACGTCCGCCAAGGCGGCCAGGTGGAAAAGGCACTTGAGGAGGGAGGACAGCGTGAAGGTCGCATTTCTCGTAGCACCGGAAGGCGTTGAACAGGTGGAGTTGACCGACCCGTGGCAGGCGGTCCGCGAGGCCGGTGGCACCCCCACCCTCGTATCCACGAAACCCGGGAAGATCCAGGCGTTCAACCATCTGGACAAGGCCGACACCTTCAATGTCGACACCACCGTCGAAGACACCTCGGTGGAGGACTACGACGCCTTGGTGCTGCCCGGTGGCGTGGCCAACCCGGACTTCCTGCGGATGCATGAGAAGGCAGTCGCGTTCGCCAAGGGCTTCTTCGAAGCCGGCAAGCCGGTCGCGGCCATCTGCCACGCTCCATGGACGCTGGTCGAAGCCGACGTGGTGAGGGACCGGACCCTCACCTCGTGGCCCAGCCTCAGGACCGACATCCGAAATGCCGGTGGAACGTGGGTCGACCAACAGGTCAAGGTCTGCCACTCAGGCAGCAATGCCCTGATCACCAGCCGCAAGCCGGACGACCTCAAGGCATTCAACGACGCCTTCCTCTCGGAGTTCGCCAAGGCGAAGGGATGAGCCGGGGGCCTCGTCTTCCAGACGGACGAGGAGGACACGATGGCCGGAAACCACGAAGAGAAACCTGACGAAGGGCTCTCCGTCCCACAGGACGCGCGAATGGCTTCCGGCGCCGCACCACCCGCAGAGTCGGGCGTTTCCGGACTCGGCCCACCACAGCCCGAAGCACCGCGCAGGAACTGGCGTCCGGGCCCGTTGACGCCTGTCTGGGTCGTGGTGGCACTCATCCTGCTTCTGGTGGTGGCCCTGGCCGTCTACATGGCCGTCAGGTAAGGGCACCTCCCTGGTTTGGACGGGTCGAGTGCGGCTACCCGCAGGGAGAAGAACCTGTCCGAGGCGAGTAGGCACAAGGAAGGGACACAGCGATGAACAAGGCGGAGCAGGAGCGCGCCCAGGCGGCGAAGCTTCCCGCAGATGACGTGGTCGGCATACTCCTTCAGCAGCACGCGCGCATCAGGGACCTGTTCGACGAAGTCAAGAGCGCTGAAGGTGAGCGCAAACAGCAAACTTTCGAGGAACTGCGGGCTGTCCTCGCGGTGCATGAGACCGCGGAGGAGATGATCGTGCGGCCGGTCGCCAGCGAGACCGCTGGACGGGAGGAGGCCGAGGCCCGGAACAGGGAGGAGGCGGAGGCCAACAAGGTTCTCGCCAAGCTGGAGTCGATGGACATCAGCAACCCGGAGTTCGACGCGATCCTGGCCGAGTTCGAGAAGGCAGTGAGCGATCACGCGGACAAAGAGGAGCGCGAGGAGTTCCCCGCGGTGCATCAAGGCCGCACCGAGGAGCAGCTGATCCGCATGGGGAAGCAGTTGCGCGCGGCGGAGAAGATCGCGCCCACGCACCCGCATCCGGCGACCGCGGGCTCGCCAGCGGCGCAGTGGGCCACCGGGCCCCTGGCGTCCTTGGTCGACCGGACGAAGGACGCGATCCGCTCGGCCGCCGGGCGGGGCTGACGGTAAGGACGCTCGCCGACAGCGAAGGAGCCCAGGCATGACCTCCGGAACCCCGGATCCCCGGCAGCGGGACCACGACGACAAGGACCGGCAACTCGACGGCTTCCGCGCGGCACCCCAGTCCGATGCGCTCACCACCGAACAGGGGGTGCGGGTCGACGACACGGACAACGCGCTGCGCGCCGGTGAGCGTGGCCCGACCCTGCTGGAGGACTTCCACAACAGGGAGAAGCTCACCCACTTCGACCACGAACGCATACCGGAGCGCGTGGTGCACGCGCGTGGTGCGGGCGCGTACGGCTACTTCGAGCCGTATGAGTCGCTGGCCGAGTACACCTGTGCGGACTTCCTCCAGGAGCCGGGGCGGCGCACCCCGGTGTTCGTACGCTTCTCCACCGTCCAGGGGCCGCGGGGCTCGGCTGACACCGTGCGTGACGTCCGCGGGTTCGCGACGAAGTTCTACACCCGCGAGGGCAACTACGACCTGGTCGGCAACAACTTCCCGGTGTTCTTCATCCAGGACGCCATCAAGTTCCCGGACTTCGTGCACGCGGTGAAGATGGAGCCGCACAACGAGATCCCCACGGGTGCCTCCGCGCACGACACCTTCTGGGACTTCTGTTCGCTGCAGCCGGAGTCCACCCACATGCTGATGTGGTTGATGTCGGACCGGGCCATCCCGCGCAGCTTCCGGATGATGCAGGGCTTCGGTGTGCACACCTTCCGGTTCGTCAACGCCGAGGGTCGTGGGACCTTCGTGAAGTTCCACTGGAAACCGCTGCTCGGGGTCAACTCCCTGGTGTGGGACGAGGCGCAGATCGCCGCAGGCCGCGACCCCGACTTCAACCGGCGCGACCTGTGGGAGGCCATCGAGTCGGGCAACTACCCGGAATACGAACTGGGGGTGCAGTTGGTGGCCGAGGAGGACGAAGGCGCCTTCGCGTTCGACCTCCTGGACGCCACCAAGATCATCCCCGAGGAGCAGGTGCCCGTACAGCCGATAGGGCGCATGGTCCTCGACCGCAACCCGCAGAACTTCTTCGCCGAGACCGAACAGGTCGCCTTCCACACCGCCAACGTCGTTCCCGGCATCGACTTCACCAACGACCCGCTGCTCCAGGGCCGCAACTTCTCCTATCTCGATACCCAGTTGATCCGGCTGGGCGGACCCAACTTCGCTCAACTGCCGGTCAACCGGCCCATCGCGGACGTCAACACCAACCACCGGGACGGCTACGGCCAACAAGTCATACAGCCGGGAAACAGCTACTTCCCCAACTCGCTGAGCGGCGGCTGTCCGGCACACGCGGGCGCGGGTGACACCAGTGGTGTCTTCCGCCACTACCAGGAACGAGTGGCCGGCGAGAAGGTCCGGGTCCGCAGTGACAGCTTCAAGGACCACTACAGTCAGGCCACCTTGTTCTGGAACAGTATGTCGGACTGGGAGAAGGCACACATCGTCGAAGCGTTCCGCTTCGAACTCGGCAAGGTGGGTTCGGCCGAGGTGCGTGAGCGCATGGTGGCCAACCTGTCCAACGTCCACGGCGATCTGTGCGCCGCCGTGGCGGCGGGCCTGGGACTGCCCGCGCCGCGGCCCGCCTCCACCGTCCACACCTTCTCGTCGCCCGCGCTGAGCCAGGAGAACCTCGCTGGCAACGGCATCAGCACCCGCAAGGTCGCCGTGCTGGCGGCGGACGGTACCGACGTCGAGCAGGTCGAGGCGCTGCGCGGCGGCCTGACCGAAGGCGGCGCCGTGGTCGAGGTGCTCGCGGCCAGCGAGGGCAGCGTGCGCGGCACCGACACCGCGGTGTTGGACGTGGACCGGGCCCTGCCGACGATGGGGTCCGTACTGTACGACGCCCTGCTGGTACCCGGCGGCAAGCAGGCCGTACAGACCCTTTTGGACGATCCGGCCGCGGTGCGTTTCGTGGAGGAGAGCTACCGCCACGGCAAGCCGATCGCCGTCCTGGGCGAAGGCAAGCAACTGCTGACCGCCGCCAGGCTGCCGACCGAGGTACTGAACGGTGACGGGACGGAACAGGGCGTGATCAGCGCCGACAGCGCCGATGACATCGCCGACGCCTTCGCCTCCGCGATCGCACGGCACCGCTTCATGCGCCGCCCGGGACTGCTCAATCCGGGAACGGTCGACTGAGCACCGCACGGCCGGGTCAGCGATCCCGCCCGGTCGTGTGACGACGGACACATCAGCGGGTCAGGTGAGTGGTCGGTCGGCCGGGTGCCGACCGGCCGCTCGCCGCGTGTGAGCAATGCCACTCGGTCGGCCAACCTCGCTTTGGCACAGGGGTGTTGGGGTGGTGCTCGGGGCATGGGCACGAGGTGTTGTCTTCCGGTGCACGGCCGGCGTCTGTGAGACTTCTCGACGTGCCGCTCTCACCGTCGAGAGCCGCGGACCACGAAGCACCCGCCGCCCCAAGGCGGGGCTCTGTCCGCTTCACCGCCGTGCCACCGCGCCTCTCGCGCTGACCGGGATACCGCCTCGTGCCTGTTGCCGTTGAACTCACCCCTGCCCAGCGGACCGCTGACACCCTCGAAGAACACCGCCCCACACAGACGCCCGCGCGCCCGGAGCGTTCGCCCTGGCGCTGCCTGCGCAGCCGCAGCATGCGCTGGTGGTCCACGGCGAACCTGTTCTCCAACCTCGGCACCTGGATGCAGCTCACCGTGCAGAACCTCCTGGTGCTGCAGTTGACCGGCTCCGCCGCGATGACCGGGCTCTCGCTCTCCGTCCAGGCCGCGCCGGGGCTGCTGGTGGGACTGCTCGGTGGCGCCGCGGTGGACGCCTGGCCGCGCAAGCTGACGGCAGCCGTCAGCCAGGCGGTGCTGGGGACCATGGCGTTCACCACCGCCGCCCTGGTGTCGTTCCACATGCTCAGCGTCCCGGCGCTCATGGTGATGGCCGCCGTCACCGGTCTGGTGGCGACGGTGGACGGACCGGCCACCTCGCTGCTGGGTAACGACCTGGTACCGGAGAGCGACGTGCCTTCCGCCATCGCGCTGGGCTCCGTGGTGCACAGCGTCGGCCGGCTGGCCGGTACGGCGCTGGCCGGGATCACCATCGCGGTGGTCGGGGAGGCCGGTGCCTACGTCGTCAACGGGCTGTCGTTCCTGTTCGTCTCCGCGGTCATTCCCTTTCTGCGCCCGGTGGCGCGGGAACGGAAGGCCGCGCCGACGCCACCGCGCGGACGCGCCGCGGACGAGCCGCGCATGGCGTTGCGCGAGGGCCTGGCGTTCTTCATGGGCCGCCGCCGTCTCGTGGCGCTCATGGTGATCACGGCGGTGAGCGCCGTGCTGGGCCGCAACTACGCCTTGACCCTGGCGACGCTGGTCACCGGCCCCCTGCACGGCGGCCCGGCCGCCTATGGTGTGGTATCCACCGTCCTGGCCATCGGCGGCACCGCCGGTGCGGTGCTGGCCGGGCGGCTGCGTCGTCCCTCGGTCCGCCTGGTGGCGGTCCTGGCCGCCGCCGGTGGGCTGCTCCAGATGGTCGCCGGATGCGCTCCGCTACTGCTCATGTTGCTGGTCGTGGTGGTACCGATGGCGATCGTCGAGTCGATCTCGGACACCGCGGCCACCACGATCCTGCAGACCGATCCGCCTCCGCACATGCGGGGCCGCGTCCTCGGCGTGTGGAACAGCGTCAGCACCGGCTGGGGCCTCGCCGGCCCGCCCGCGCTGGGCCTGCTCATCCAGGTCGCGGGCGCGCGTGGCGCGCTGGTCGCCGGTGGTCTGATCATCGCGGCGGTGATCGGCGCGGGTGCCCTGGCCCACGGCCGCCTTCAGCGGGTCTCGCCGGCACCGGTGCGGGAGGCGTTCGCCACCGCGTCCTGACGGGTCAGCGGTGCTGGGCCGCACTGGGCGATCCCGTCGCAACGGCCCGCAGCTCGCGTTCCGGCCAGCCGGGCACCGGCCTTCGGTGCAGCAGTGCGCTGGGCAGCCGGGGCAGTGGGCAGTGCGCGGCCCCCCAGCCACGGGCGGTCAAGTCGATGGCGAGCAGCGCTTCCTCCCCGCCGAAGTGCAGCAGTGGATGGACCCCCCCGGCATCCACGAACGCCGCCCGGCGCACCACGCTGGCGCAGACGAGGAACCCGAGCGCGGAGGGGCCGGGCAGGTCGGGGGCGGGGCCGAGAGGGGAGCCGGCCAGCACCGCGTTCAGGGGGTCGGGCCGCTCACTGGTCCCGACGCGGGTGGCCGCGGCCAGCAGACCGAGTCGGGGATGGGCGTCGAAGGCGGCGACCGCCGTGGCAGTGCCTCCGCGTCCCACCACGAGTCGTCGTCGCTGAACGCGACGTAACGGCTGTCGAGCAATGCGACGCCGTGGTTCCGGGCGACGGCTCCCTCGTTGCGCGCCAGTCGCAGCACCCGCACGTCGGGGAAGTCGGCACGTACCGCGGCGGACGTGCCGTCTACGGAGGCGTTGTCCACCACCACGATCGGCGGCCGACCGGGTAGCGCGCCCAGTCGGCTGAGCGTGGCCAGTAGCCGGGAGCGCCGGTTGCGCGTGATCACCACCAGGCCGACAGCGGGGCGTTGTCGTGCCGCGCCCATCAGCCGTCCGTCCCGGTCAGCCTGTGCCTGCGCGCCGGGCCGGGTGGAAGCGTGTTGACGGCGTCCAGCACCTCCTCGACGGTGATGCGTAGCAGCCGTTCGTCCGGCTGCTGGCCATGGGCGTCTCCCGGACGCCCGTCGCCGTCCGGGTCGCCGTGCCACAGCACCCGGTGCGGCCCGTCGGCGGGCGGTCCCCACAGCCGCGGGTGCACGGGGCCGAAGAGGACGACGGACGGTGTGCCCAGTGCGCTGGCGAGATGGGCCAACCCGGTGTCGCCCACCACCACCGCTCTGGCGTGGGCGAGCAGCGCGGCCAACCGTTTGAACGGGATGTCAGTCGTCCCGCCGACCACGCTTCCCGGCGGCAGCCCTGCCTGGACGGCCACGGAGTTCGCCAGGTGGCCTTCTCCCGCGCCCGCCGTGACGACGACGCGGTGACCGCATCGGTGCAGCGCCTGCGCCACCGCCGCGAACCGCTCGGCGGGCCAACGGCGGGCCGCCGCCTCGGCTCCCGGGTGGATCACGATGGCGCCAGGCGCGGATGTGCGGGTGTCGGGCACCGTGATCGCGAGATCACCAGGGTCGGCGGGCAGGCCGTACCAGTCCAGCAGGCGGCACCAGCGGGACCTTTCGTGTTCCTCCGGCAGCCAGGGCGGTCCGCAGGGCTCGGCGTAGGCGAGCAGCGCCGACGGGCGCAGGGCCCTCAGCGGCAGGCAGCTCGCGGCTCCGCTGCCGTGCAGGTCGACGGCGATGTCCGGGGGGCGGCCTGCCCAGATCAGACGTTCGGGAACCGAGCGGCCCGGGGCGGTGGTCGGCAGCAACCGGTGGACGCTCCCGATGGTGGCCACGGCGTCGGCCAGTTCGGCCGAACACGCCAGGGTGATGCGGTGGTCCGGCAGGCGGCGGCGCAGCGCCCGCAGGGCGGGCACGGCCGCCAGCAGGTCGCCGAGGCCGAGCGCCCGGAGCACCAGGACCTGGCGAACGGGCGGCTGTTCGGACGTACTGAGGCCCATCACGATCAACCCGTTACTCGGTCCGTACCGCCGCGGCGGCGGCGCGCAGGGCCAGTTCGGTGGTGGAACGGCCGTCGATGTACGGGAGGACGAGGGCCTGGCCGCCCCAGGCGCGTAGGACATCGGCCTCCGGGAGCGCTTCCGCGGTGTAGTCGCCGCCCTTCACCCAGACATCGGGCCGCAGTTTGCGCAGCAGTTCGACGGGCACGTCCTCGTCGAAGACGGCCACCGCGTCCACGCAGGCCAGCGCACTGAGCACGCGGGCACGGTCTGCCGCAGGCGCCAGCGGTCGTCCTGGTCCCTTGAGCCGGGTGACCGACGCATCGCCGTTCATGCACACGATGAGGCAGTCGCCCGCCCGGCGTGCCGACTCCAGCAGCCCTACGTGTCCGACGTGCAGCAGGTCGAAGCAGCCGCCCGCCGCGACCACGGTCCCGCCACTGGCACGCACCGACCTCGCCAGGGCGAACGGATCCGCGCTCTGCGGCACCGGCTCGGCCCGCGTCGTGCTCGGGGCAGCCCACAAGGCGGGATTGCCCACCCCGCCGTGGGCGACGAAGTCCGTGGCGGCGGTCACCGCGCACTGCACCGCCTCCTCGATCAGCCCTCCGTCGGCCAGCGCGCTGGTCGCGGTGGCGGCGAAGCAGTCACCCGCGCCGCACGGATCGCCCGCCTCCTGGCGCCGGGCGGGTAGCAGCATGGGCGAGGCGCTGCCACGGCTGAGCAGCGCACCGCGCTCACCCAATGTGATGACCACCGCGGCCGCCTGCCAGTGGTCGCACAGGGCGTCGGCGCGGGCCGCGTACTGACGCAGCGGATTGCCATCGGCGGCGACCATATGCTCGGTGAGCGCGCGCGCTTCCGTCGCGTTGGGGGTCGCGAGGCGCACTCCGGGTACCGGCGCGCCGCCACGCGGATGCGGATCCCACACCACGGGTACGCGCTGTGCGGCTTCGGCGAGCTGGGACCGCAGGGCGCAGGCGGTGCCCCTGCCGTAGTCGGAGACGAGGACAGCCCCGGCTTCCGCGATCGCCCGGCGTACCGGTTCCGTGGGCTCGCCCGGGGTGCCTCCGCCGTCGTCAAGCCGGGCCAGTGGCCGGTTACCCGCCCTTACCCGGGTCTTGACGGGGATGGTGCCGTTCAGCGGGAAATCCACGATCCGGACCCGGTCGGCGAGCAGGGAACGCACCGTGTCGTCGGCTTCGCCCTGGCCCAGCGCGGTGACCAGGATGACCTCGCGCCCGTCGCGGGCGGCGAGTGCCGCGGCCAGACCCGCACCACCTGGGCGCGTCCGCACACCGTGGACCTCCACCACCGGTGCGGGCGCGTCGGGGGCGAGTCTGGTCGCCTGCCCGTCGATGTCGCGGTCCAGGAGTGCGTCGCCGACCACCACGAGCGGTCGCTTCCTCATGAGTACGCACCCACGGAGAACGGCGCGATCACGCCGGCCCGCGCCACGATGAGACTGTCGGCCGAACGGGTGACGGAGTCAGGATGCGATCCGACGGGGTTCGCCGCGCCGGATACGACTGCCGTGCACCACTGTCGCCTGGGAGCCCGCATTTCGCCTCCTTGCCCGGTGAAGTGCCAGCACAGGCTGGTCTTCCCACGGTGCCGTCCACGGCCGTCCGATTACCCAGCCTGCTTGCAGTGCGCCGGATTCGCGACCTGAGCCGGGTACTGCTGACGGGCGGCCTTCGGATGGGCATCATGGAGATGCGATGACCGGTCGTCTCACAGCCGATCGCTGTGCATGGCTGTTGGTGAGCCGAACCTTGGCCCCGACTTCGAGTGGTCAGGAGTGGGCATGGGTGAGTATTCGCCCATCCGCCGTGGTGGGCGTGCGCCTGCCGGGTGCCAGACACGCCGTCTTGGTGTGGAAGAGGAGCTTCTCCTGGTCGACCCGGACTCGGGAGCGGCGAAGGCGGTCGGTGAACAGGTCATGGAGCTGTCCGGGGAAGCGGACGGGTTCCAGACGGAACTTCAGGCGGAGCAGTTGGAGATCGCCACCCGGCCCTGTGCTCAGCTGGAGGAACTCGCCGAACAAGTCCGCGCGAGCCGCGCCGCCTTGTCGCGCAGAGCTCGCCAAGTGGGAGCGGAGGTGGCGGCGCTGGCCACCTCACCGGTCCCGGTCGACCCGACTCTGAGCCGGTCACGGCGCTACGAGCGGATGGCCGAGACGTTCGGTCTGACCACGCGGGAGCAGCTCAGCTGCGGTTGCCACGTTCATGTTGAAGTGGCCTCACAGGAGGAGGGAGCCGCGGTCATCGACCGCATCCGGCCTTGGCTGGCGCCGCTCATCGCGCTGAGTGCGAACTCGCCGTACTGGCAGGGCCGCGACAGCGGCTACGCCAGCTACCGGTACCAGATGTGGAACCGCTGGCCCACTGCCGGGCCCACAGAGTTGTTCGGGTCCAGCAAGGCCTATCACTCACTGGTGTGTGAGTTGTTGCGTACAGGAACCTTGTTGGACGAGGGAATGGTCTATTTCGACGCGCGGCTTTCCCATCACCTTCCCACCGTGGAGATCCGGGTCGCCGATGTCTGCCTGGAGGCGGACGACGCCGTGCTGGTGGCGGCGCTCGCGCGAGGGCTCGTGGAGACCGCGGCGCGAGAATGGCGCGTCGGCCGACCCCCGGACCCCGTGCCCGCGCAGGTCCTGCGGCTGGCTGCCTGGCGGGCCAGCCGCTTCGGGCTGGACGGGTGGCTCCTGCACCCGTTGACGCACACACCGGCCCCCGCCGCCGAGGTGGTGAGGACGCTGTCGCGTCACGTGCGGCGGACACTGTCCCAGGACGACGCGATGACTTGCGAACGCCTCCTGGACCAGTTGCTCAGCCGAGGCACCGGCGCGGGGTTCCAGCGGGCGGCCTACGCCGCACGCGGCTGTCTCGCCGATGTCTCCCGGGCCGCGGTGGCCCGCACCACCGGGCGGTGACATGGGCCGATGGAACGGACGGAGGGTCAGTTCGGGGGCACACGGTCGTAAGGGCCGGGGAGCGGGTGTACGGAGATGGCCTCGCTCGTCGTGGCGCTGGCCAGCGCCGCGTCGAACGCCTCACAGAGCAGATGCAGGGCGACCAGATGGGTTTCCTGCACGGTCGCGGTGTGTTCGGCGCTGACGCACAGTGCGGCATCCGCCCGGGTGGCCAGCGGGTTGGGACGTGGTCCGGTCATCGCCCATACGACGAGGTCACCCGCGTGTGCGGCGTCGGCGGCGCGCATCAGGTTGGGGCTGCGTCCCGAGGTGGACATCAGCACCAGCACATCCCCGGGACGGCCGTGCGCGGTCACCTGTCGCGCGAACAACTCGTCGAAGCCGTAGTCGTTGCCGATGGCGGTCACACTCGACGTCTCGGCGTGCAGGGAGATCGCCGAGTAGGCGGGGCGGTCGGTGCGGTACCGGCCGACCAGTTCCGCGGTCAGGTGCTGTGCCTGCGCTGCGCTGCCGCCGTTTCCGGCCGCCAGCAGCCGGCCCCCGCCGGACAGGACGCCCGCCAGCAGCCGGCCCCATCCGGTGAGCAGCGGGGCGTGTTCGCGGCGCAGTTCCACCAAAGCGCTCTGCAGGACGCGGCAGTGCTCGGTGGCGGGGTCGGTGCCGCCGCGCGGTGCGGCGTCCCGGATGCCAGCGGAGTGGTCGAAGGAGTGTCTCATCGTGCCGTCCTCACGTCGGTTGCCCGGGTCCGGACGGCGGCTCCCCGCGACGCGTCGACCAGGGTCTCGTCGTAGACCTGTTCGGTGGCCGCCGCCACCCGGTCCCAGCTGAACCGCCTGAGCACCCGGCGCCGCCCGGCAGCGCCGTAGGCGGCCCGCAGACGTGGGGAGCCGAGCAACTCCCTTATGCAGTTGGACAGTTCGACGGCGCTGGCCGGGGTGACGAGTCGTCCGGTGGTGCCATGGGCGACCGTGTCCAGATGGCCTCCGACCGCGGTGGCGACCACGGGCACTCCGCAGGCCATCGCCTCAAGCGGCGTGATGCCGAACGGTTCGTACACCGACGGGCACAGCACCAGATCGGCGCTGCGGAGCAGGGCGGGCATGTCCTTGCGCGGTACGCCGCCCAACATGACGAGCCGGTCGCCCACCCCGGCTTCGGCGGCCAGTTTGGCCAGCCGCCTGGCCTCCGGATCACCCGCCAGCCGTTCCAGCGGGGGGCCGCCGGCGACGAGCAGTTCCGCGGCGGGAATCCGGGCGAGCGCGGCGATGGCCAGGTCCGTCCCCTTGCGGGGAACCAGGCGCCCGACCTGGAGCAGCCGTGGCCACCCGTGCCGTTGGGCCCGTTCGCCATGAGGGACGAAGCGGTCGACGTCCACGCCGCACGGCACCACTCGGACGTGTTCGGCGGGGATGCCCATGGCGTGTAGTTCGCGTACTTCATCGCGGCAGGTGGCGATGATGCGGTGGCATGCGCGCCCGATCGCGATCTCAAGCACGATCCGGTTGCGCGAACTGGTGTCGGCGGCGCCCTGGTGGCGGCGCTTGACAGAGCCGAGGGCGTGGTAGGTGTGGACGACGGGAACGCCGAGGTCGTGGGCTCCACGCAAGGCGGCCAGGCCGGACATCCAAAAGTGCGAGTGCACCAGGTCCGGCGGGTGCCGCGACCAGTGGCGGGCCAGGTAGACGCCGAACTTCCCCATGTGGGGCAGCAGTTCGTCCTTGGGTATTCGCCGCGGCGGTCCGGCCGGTACGTGGTGCACGGTGACACCGTCGCGCAGTGGAATCTCGGTGGGCAGGGTTCTGGCATCGCGCCGGGTGTAGACGGTGACCTCGTGTCCCCGGTCGGCGAGCGCTCCGGCGAGCGCCGCCACGTGCACGTTCTGCCCGCCCGCGTCCACCTCGCCCAACGTGGCCAGGGGGCTGGCGTGTTCTGAGACCAGGGCGACCTTCAACCGCGTCATCGACGGCTCACCTCTTCCAGAAGACGATCCCAATCGGTCAGGAACCGCTTGAGCCCGTACCGCTGCAGTGCGGCCTGGCGTGCCCGCGTCCCATCCGCGGTCGCGGCATCGGGGTCGCGGACGTAGGCCCGCACGGCATCCACCAGTTCCTCGGGATCGGTGGAGACCACTCCCGCCCCTGGTGGAACCGCGCGTACCACCTCGGTGGTGGCGAGCGCGACCACCGGCATGCCCAGGTGCATGGCCTCCAGCAGGGACAGTCCCAGCGAGGTCCAGCGCACCGGGTGGACGTACACCCGGCGCTCGGCCAGCGCGGTGTGCAGCCCGGACTGCGGAAGGTCATCAGTACGGCAGCGGTCCTGCGGCAGACCGAGGTGCGCCGCGAGGCCCTTGGTGCGCATCCCGAACACGTCGAGTACCGCGGCCTCGGAGAACAGCGGCAGCAGATCGGTCCCGGTGGTGCGGCCACGTCTGATGGGTTCGTTGACCACCACCGCCGCGTGCGGCAGTCGGCCGGTGTAACGGTGACCAGGGTCCGGGATGCCGTGCTCGATGACTTCCGTACGGGTGCCGCCGTTGTCCCAGAACAGCCGGTTGAAGTGACTGACGTGGACCAGCGTCACATCGTCGCGGTCGGCCATCGGGTGGCGGGTGTCGGGTACCTGGCCGTCGGGCGCGTTGTGTTCCAGGTAGATGGTGGGGATGTCCCTACCTGGGCGCCGCCCGAGCCACTGACGCACCAACTCCTCCTCGTGGGGCCGCTGGAGCACCACCACGTCCGGTTCGGCGTTCGCCAGGAGATCCGTCGGCAGCTCCCTGACCGAATCCGGCCAGGCGAAGGTCCGCGCACGCCCGAGTCCGTCGGGCCCGCGGTCCGGTGTCACCGGGACCAGATAGGTGTGCGGTCCCTGGACGAACGCGGTCGTCCATGAGCCGTGTACATGCCATAGCAGGATTCTCACGCGGTCACCTCACGCGCCGTTGGTCGGTTGGCCGTCAGGGCCGGGGGAGCGACAAGCTCGTCCACGGCCCTGACGACCTCCTGGGAAGTGATGGAGTCCAGGCACGGATGGCCGGGCACAGGGCAGCGACGAGCTCGGGTTCCGGCGCACGCCGCGCTCTGCTGACCGAGGATCACGTGCCGCACCCCGTAGGGCCGCCAGCGTTCGACGGGCACAACGGGTGAGAACAGCGAGACGACGGGCGAGCCCACCGCCGCCGCGAGGTGCGCCGGTCCGGTGTTGCCGACGACGACGGCTCCGGCATCCGCGAGGACCCCGGCCAACTCGGCGAGTCCGGTACGGCCGCCCAGGTCGAGGGCGCAACCGTCGGCAACCGCCTCGGTGAGCGCCGTTTCGCCCGGTCCACCGGTGACGACCACCCGGTGGCCCGCCACGGTCAGGGCGCGCACCACCGAGGCCATCCGCCCCAGGCTGGGCGCACGCGCCGGGACGGACGCGCCGGGGTGGACGACGACGTACGGGCCGGGGCCCGTCAGTGGCCGGGCGCTCGGTGGGGTGAGGATCTTGAGCCGCCCGTCGTCGCCGCGCGGTAGCGCGAAGCCGTCGGCAACCGCGAGGTCCAACGCTGCCCGCGCCTCGTGTCGTCCGGGAGCTCTCCTGTGCCGCAGGTCGAGCAGGCTGCCGGGGTAGTCCTCACTGTCAGCGGCGATCCGCCTCACCCCGGCCAGGCGCAGCAGCAGCGCGGCAGGCAGCGGGCTCTGGTGGTACGACGTCAGGATCAGCGCCCGGTCGAACTGACGGGCCGTCAGGACCCGCAAAAGTTCGCGAACTCTGTCGGGGCACAACTCGGGTGGGTTGTATCCGACCCAGGGAGCCTCCCACACCAGCACCTCGTCGACGCCGGGCAGCAGCCGGGCGGCGGTGGCCCCCTGCGGTCCGCACAGCATCGTGACGCCGCTGGATCCGGCGGCCACCGCGCGCACGGCGGGACCGGCGAGGAGTACGTCGCCGAGGTTGTCCAGACGGAGCACCAGGGTCCTCATCGGCCGGCCTCCCGGCCAGACGGCGGACCGATCCCGAGCAGAGCGCGCACCGCCGCCAGCACCGTCGGCGCCGTCTGCGCCGCGGCACTCACCTCGCGCGGGTCGGTCTTCTCGTTCGGCACCAGGATGCCCCGCACCCCGGCGGCGCGAGCGGCGTCGACGTCGGCCCCGATGTCCCCGATCACGGCGGTCCGATCGAGCTCGACGCCCAGCCACGCCAGGGCGGTGTGGATGAGCCCCGGGGCGGGTTTGCGGCAGCCACAGCCGTCGTCCGGGCCGTGCGGGCAGACCACCCACAGGTCGAAGGGGCCGAGCAACTCCTCGACTCGTCGCCGCACCGCGTCGACGTCCGCCGGGGTGAGCAGCCCACGAGCGATGCCGGACTGGTTGCTCACGACCCCCAGGGCGATGCCGTGGCGGCGCAGCGCCGACAGCGCTTGGCGCGCGCCGGGCATCGGCCGTACCCGCTCGGGGGCGCCGTTGTAGGGCACGTCTTCGATGAGTGTGCCGTCCCGGTCGAAAAGCACCGCGCGTGGCCAAGCCGCGGGGACCGCGACGCGCGTGCCGGGGCGGGCTCGATGGATGAGGAGCAAGGGCTGATCGGCCTTCGGACCGGCTGGTGCCGGCCGCGGCGCCGTGCGCGGCCCACCGCCGACTTCCGCGAGACTTCGGGTGCCTACCGCCATCCCCGCACCCGCTCCCTGGCGACAGGCCGAACGCTTGGCCATGAAACGCCGCCGCCCGTAGGGGTCGGCTCGCCGGCCGAACACGCCTTCCAGGGCCTCACCTGGCGGTGGCGCCACCAGCCTCGCAACCAGTGACCGCAGGCAGCGGGCGGGATCAGCGCACTGGTGAGGAGCATGTCCGTCACCTCGCGCGCGTTTCGCGGGCCGCGCAGTATCCGGGTCAACGCCAACTCGGCGGTACCGGCGAGCCAGACCGCGGCGCACGCCCCCGCGGCCCGCGGGCGACGGGCGACCGCACAGGTGGCGGCGACGACCGCGGCGCCGGTGACGGCCAGGTGGACTGGCAGCCGACCGCGCCTGGCTCCCGCCCTGCGCCACCAGCCGCGGCCGTGCAGTCGCGTCATCAGGACATCGTCCGCGTTGCCCGCTTGGGCCCGCACCGAGACCCAGCGGTCGGTTCGGCGCACGGGGTGTTCCGTCTGCCGATCGCCGACGACCAGCGTCCATCCCGCGTCCTTCACCCGCAGGGCGAGGTCGGAGTCCTCCCGGAAGGCCCGTCGGAAGCGCTCGTCGAATCCGCCCACCGCCTCCAGGGCCTGACGGCGGTAGGCCATGTCGGCGGTGATCCACCGGGCGGTGGCCAACGAGGCGGTACAGCGTTCCCAGTCGGTGGGAGCACGGTGGGAAGGCAGCGGTACCCGGATATGCCCCTGGACGCCGCCGACCTCCGGTCCCGCCCGCGAGAGATCCCGGGCCAGTTCACGGGCCCAGTTGCCACTGGGCAGCGTGTCGTCGTCCAGGAAGACGATCCACGGCTCCGTCGTGGCGCTCCACCCCGCGTTGCGGGCGCCAGCCGGGCCGTTGCCGCAGCTCGCGACGATTTCCACTCGTTCGCACAGAGCTGTGGGAACAGTCACCGGCAGCGGATCGCAGTCGTCCAGCGGGCGGTCGTCCACGATGACCACTCGGCGCGGTAGCGGCCCGACGCTGTCGGCCAACGCGGCCAGGCAAACGTTCAGACTGGGCCGCCCGACCGTTGGGATGACCACTGCGTAGGGGAGTTCGGTCTCGCTCACGGCGGTACCTCCCTGGTGCTCCGGTCGCGGTCGAACAGCCGGGCCCGCCGGACCGCGAACGGCCCGATGGCCAACAGGTCGACCGGGCTCGAACCGAAGCACTCCAAAGCGTCGCGAGGGTCATCGACCATCGGGCGTCCGGCCGTGTTGAGGCTCGTGTTGACCACCACCGGCAGCCCCGTGCGACGTTCGAAGTGCGCCAACATCCTGGCGACCAGCGGTTCCCGCTCGGGGTCCACCGTCTGGATGCGCGCGGTGCCGTCCACGTGCACGACCGCCGGGATGCGTTCGCGCCACGGCTCGGCCACTTGGTGGACGAACAGCATGTACGGGCTGGGCAGGGGGCCGTCGAACATCTCGGCGGCTCGCTCGGCCAGGACCATGGGGGCCACCGGGCGGAACTGCTCCCGCCCCTTGACGTCGTTGAGCCGCTCCAGGTTCCCCGCATGCCCGGGATGGGCCAGCAGCGAGCGGTGCCCCAGGGCACGCGGCCCGAACTCGGCGCGGCCCTGGAACCAGGCGACGATGGCGTTGTCCGCCAAGGCGTCGGCAACCGCTGCGGCGATGTCGGTGGGCCGCTCATAGCAGACTCCGGCCCGCTTCAGCCACGCCTCCAGTTCGGCGTCCGACCAGCCCCGGCCGAGATCCGCCCCCGGCATGGGACGCGGCCGGTCGCCGCCGAGCGCCGCGATCCGCAGCGCCGAGCCCAGGGCGGTCCCGGCATCCCCCGCCGCGGGCTGGACCCACACCCTGTCGAACGGGCCTTCGCGTGCGATACGGGAGTTGGCGACGCAGTTGAGCGCCACGCCCCCAGCCATCGCCAGCAGCCGGTCGTGAGTGCGTCCGTGCAGCCACCGCACGAGGTCGAGGAGCACTTCCTCCAGCACCTTCTGGGCGGAGGCGGCGAGGTCGGCGTGCTGCTGGTTCCATGCCTCGTCACCGCGGCGCGGGTCGGCGAACTGTGCCCAGGGCACCCCGGCGGCGTGGAATCCGCCGTCGCCGGTGGCGTAAACGTGCCGGCGCAGTTCGGCCGCCATGCGTGGAGTGCCGTAGGAGGCGAGCGCCATCACCTTGTACTCGTCGCTGGAACGCAGGAATCCGAGGTGCTGGGTGAGTTCTTCGTAGACCAGTCCCAAGGAGTGCGGCAGGCGCTGGCCGGCCAGCGGTTCCAGGTGCCCTCGGGTACGGCGCGCGGCCAGGTGGGAGGTCGACTCTCCACGACCGTCCAGCACGAGCACGGAGCAGGGGTCGGCGTCACCGTCCGCGGCGTATGCGGCCGAGGCGGCGTGGGCTTCGTGGTGCGGCACGAAGGACACCTGCTGGGGGTCGAGACCGGGAAGTGCCTCGGCGAGGAACGCGGGTGCCTCGCGGGCGTAGGTCTGCCGTAGGTGGTCCCACGGGTCCTCCAGCCCCAACTCCTCGGCGCTGCGGGCCAGTAGGGGATCGTAGGAGTAGCCGACCAGATCGATGTCCTGCGGCCGAAGGCTCGCCTCCGACAGGCACCAGGCGATGGCACGCTCCGGCAGTTCCCACGCCGAGAAGGGCACCGGCCGCTTGCCGTGCTTGCGTCGGGAGAACCGCTCCTCTTCCGCCGCGGCGACCACCCGCCCGTCGATGACGAGTGCTGCCGCGGGGTCGTGGAAAAGGGCGTTGACGCCCAGGATGCGCATGGCGGCGCCTTTCGTTCCGCTGGTCCACTGCTACGGGCCGGAGGTGGCTGGTTGTTCGCGGGTCAGGTCTCCGGATGGTTCCGGAACCAGGCGATGGTGCGGGCCAGCCCCTCACGGGCGGGTGTGCGTGGTTCCCACTGGAGCTTGTCGCGCGCCAGGGAGATGTCCGGACAGCGGACTGACGGATCGTCAGTTGGGCGTTCCACGAACCGGATCTCCGATACCGAGTCGCACAACTCGGTGACCAGCCCCGCCAGTTCGAGCATGCTCAGCTCGTCGGCGTTGCCGATGTTGATCGGGCCCGACAACTCCGACGCCGCCACGGCCAGCACGCCTTCGACAGTGTCGTCGACGTAGGTGATGGACCGTGTCTGACTGCCGTCGCCGCTGACGGTCAGTGGCTCACCAGCCAGGGCCTGGCGGATGAAGGTCGGTACCGCACGGCCGTCCCGGGCCCGCATACGCGGTCCATAGGCGTTGAACAGCCGCACGATCGCGGTGTCCACGCCATGCACACCGGCCTCTGCCGTGGTGAGCGCCTCCGCGTACCGTTTCGCCTCGTCGTACACGCTCCGGGGGCCGACCGGGTTGACGTTGCCCCAGTAGCGTTCACTCTGCGGATGCTGTTGCGGATCGCCGTAGACCTCGGAGGTCGAGGCGAAGACGAAGCGCGCCTGGTGTTCCCTGGCGAGCGCCAGTGCGTGGGCGGTCCCGAGACTGCCGGCCTCCAGGGTGTGGAGGGGAAGCCTCAGGTAGTCGGCCGGAGACGCGGGCGAGGCGAAGTGGAGCACCAAGTCCACCGGATCCGGCACGGTGAACGGCTCGGTGACATCGGCTCGCAGCAGAGTGAAGCCATCATGTTCGGCCAAATGGGCGACGTTGGCGGGCGAGCCCGTGCAGAAGTCATCCACGCAGATCACCTGTGTACCTCGGTCGATGAGGGCCGTGCACAGGTGGGAGCCGACAAAACCCGCTCCTCCGGTCACCACCGCTGTGGTCCACCGTCGCCTGGGAGCCCGCATGGCTTCTCCTCTTGGTCGGTGAGCGGCCCGGCTCAGGCCGAAGCAATTCGCGTCGCCGTTACGGCGTCCGAGTACTCAGCCTGCGTGAGTCGTCACCGTTGCGCGACCCGAGTGACTTCTCCTCGTTGGCACCGCACGAGCCGGAGATGCGCGGACAGGGAGTTGCCGGGAGTCGAACGTGCAACCCCCAGAGGTGGTCGTGGAAACGCCCGTCAAGCGAGGCAACGACGCCACTGGTTGAGCTGCGGCCGATGGCGGCGGCGCGGCGCCGGTTGCCGCCGCGGGTGGGCGGGATCATCGTGGAACAAGGGGCCTGTCCGAGAGTTCGGAGGCTGCAGTGATCATCTTGGGCATTATCTGCCTCATCGTGGGCTTCCTGATCAAGATCGCCATTCTGTGGACGATCGGTATCATCCTCCTGGTGATCGGTGCGATCCTGTGGCTCCTGGGAGCGGCTGGACACGCCGTGGGCGGCCGACGGCACTATTGGTAGCCGGGACCACGAAACTGGTAGCCGGGACCACGAACGCCCTCGGCGTGCGGCGAAGAGAAGGCGGTCGGCCGCGCGCCCGGTCGACGCCACCACCTCGCCGAACGCCGAGCGTGGCAAACGTTTCCGGCCCGCTGGTGGCTTACGCTCATGGATCAGTAGCGTTTCCACCCGGAACCCCCGGCGGTCCAGGGCCGCTCTTGCGAGGCCATGAAATCTCTCTTCGAGATCTGCCTGAAGGCCGTGATCGGCGGCCTGTTCGTGGTCTGCTTCGCTCTCGTGGCAGAAGCCGTCCAGCCCAAGCGCCTGGCGGGAATCTTCGCCGCGGCGCCCTCGGTCGCGCTGGGGAGCCTGATCGTGACCGTTGCCTTCAAGGGGCACCACGACGCCGCACTCGCCGCACGGGCCATGGGAATCGGAGCGGTCGCCTTCACGGCGTACTGCCTGGTGAGCGTCCCGGCACTGGGCAGGCTGGGGGCCCTTCGGGGCTCCGCCACAGCGCTCGTCGCCTGGATCGCCGTGGCCACTGCCATCGCCCTGATCGTCGTGCCATGACGCCATCGGCGAACGGTGGGCCTCGTGATGAGGAGCACTCTTCCGGCCGGATCGAGTTCGACGTTCGCGCCGCTTGGCGCATGCCACGCAGGGACCTCCTCATCCGCTTCGCGTTCGGGTTCGGTGTTTCCGCCGTGGCCGCGGTCGTGTCGGCCGGGGTAGGGCCGTTCGAGGGAGGCATCCTGCTGGCTTTCCCCGCCATCTTGCTGGCCAGCGTCACGCTTGTGGCCAAGGAGGAGGGCCTGAGAATGGCACGTGATGACGCCCGTGGCGCCGCGCTGGGCACCCTCGGGTTGCTCGCGTTCGCCGTCTCGGCCGCGATCCTGCTGCCTCGTCACTCCGCTTGGCTCGCCCTCGGCGTCGCCACCGCGGCCTGGGCGGTTGTCTCACTGCTTGCCTACGGCGTGGCCCGAGCGGTGGGCCACGGCGGTGATGAACCCCCGCCCAAGCGGTAGCTGCCTGCGTACGCCGATCCTCATGCCGACCCGCTGCCGGCAAACAGCGGGGGAGACGCGGACGGTGGCTGACGCGGCGTTACGCCCGTGCGCATGACTTCTGACCGAGGGACCCTGGTGGAGCCAGGTCGTGGCGACCGACGGCGAGATACCTCGACTGGCCCCGGAGTCCCGGACGGGCGAGAAGAGAAGGGAGCGTTGGCCCCATGCGCGTATCCGTTATCGGCTGTGGCCATCTGGGCATCCCGCATGCCGCGGCGATGGCCGAGATCGGCCACGAAGTCATCGGCGTCGACCTGGACCGGGCGAAGGTCGACCGGCTGAACGCGGGCGAGTGCCCCATCTACGAAGAGGGCCTGCCCGAACTGCTCGCCGTCCACACGGCGTCCGGGCGGCTGAGGTTCAGCACCGACCTCACCGAGGCCGCTGCCTTCGCCGATGTCCATTTCCTCGCCGTGGGGACCCCGATCGACGCGGACGGACGCAGCTACGACACCGGCCAGGTCTTCGGAGCGGCGGGCGCCCTGGCCCCGCATCTGACCCGCCCGTGCGTGATCATCGGCAAGTCCACCGTCACCGTGGGCACCTCGCGCGAACTCGCCGCCCTCCTCGCCCGTCTCGCTCCGGTGGGGGAGAGCGTGGAGGTGGTGTGGAACCCGGAGTTCCTGCGGGAGGGGCACGCCGTCGAAGACAGCCTCCGCCCCGACCGGATCGTCGCCGGGCTGTGCTCCCAGCACGCCGAAGACGTGGTGCGCGAGGTGTACGCGCCGCTGCTGCGCGAGCACATCCCGCTGTACGTCACCGACCCGACCACCGCGGAACTGATCAAGGGCGCCGCCAACGCCTACCTCGGTATGAAGATCTCCTTCATCAACGGTGTCGCCGACATGTGCGCCGCCGCCGGAGCAGACGTCCTCCAGCTCACCGAAGCCATCGGCGTGGACCCCCGCATCGGCCGAGGCGGCCTCAACGCCGGGCCTGGCTACGGCGGAGGCTGTCTCCCCAAGGACGTTCGCGCCTTCACCGCAACCGCACGCGCCCTCGGCGCCTCGGAGGCGGCCACACTCCTGCGCGCCGCTGAAGAAGTCAACGAGTCGCGCCCGGCGGCCGTGCTCACTCTCATCGAACAGACACTGGGGCGGCGCGTGGAGGGCGTGAGGGCCACCGTGTGGGGAGCGTCCTTCAAAGCGGGCACCAACGACGTACGTGAATCACCCGCGCTCGCCATCGCGACGCTCATGCACCAGCGCGGCGCCAAGGTCACCGTCCACGACCCGTACGCCGTCCCCACCGCCCTCGCGCGGCAACCCGAACTGGACTACGCCGAAGGACTGGAACAGTCCGTCAAGGGAACGGAACTTGTGGTCCTGGCCACCGAGTGGCCCCACTTCCGCCACGCCGACCCCGTCGCCCTCGCCACCCTGGTCGCGGACCCTGTCCTGGTCGATCTCCGAAACCTGCTGAAGGCTGATACGTGGCGTGGTGCCGGATGGACCGTACGGCAACTCGGGCGGCCCCCGGCGCTATGACTGACGTGCCGTTTCCAGCTTGACAAGGCTCGACCGGACCATGGCAGCGAGCGTGCGGCGGCGAACTCCTGACGGCAGTGCTGGCCGTAGGCGCCCGCCCGTGATGTGTGAACTGACATGGAACGCGCATGCGTAGTCATGCGTAGTGAGGAGGGCGCCGGGTAGGCGGACTCGCAGGATCGGAGCATGCCCGCAGACACCGGACGACTGCGGTGCTGGTGAGGGCAGCGTGAGTCGCGGAGTTCGTGGAGACCGTCTACACGAGGTCCGGCAGGTCGGAGCACTGACGGCCAGCTGCCCGCATCCGAGGCCAGGGCCTGCGACAGTCCTGGTGGCGCGTGGTCACCCATGCCGGGTGGCCACGCGCCCCAATCGCGTTGCAGCGGCGCCCGGCGCGCTGACAGACCCCCTGTGGTCGTGACCGCAATGGCATCGCGGCGAGACGAGATGCCCCGCGCGCAATCCAGGTCTTTACTGGAAGAACCTGCGACCACCGGGGGCGCTGTGACCGACATGATCGACGTTTCGGTCCATGAGACCGGTCCGGACACGTGTGTGGTGACCGTGGCCGGTGAACTCGACATCGTCAGCGCCTCCGCGGTGCAGTCCGCACTGAACGCGGCCGTGGCCACCCATCACGACACCGTTCTCGACTTGGCCCGTCTGAGTTTTTGCGACTGCGGTGGGCTGAACGCCTTGATAACGGCCGCCCGAGCGGCCGAGGACCAGGGGGCTGACCTGCGCCTGCGCGGGGTACCGCATTGCCTGGTGCGGCTCCTGTGGCTGTTCGGCTCCTGCGATGATTTCGCCATCGAATCCTTTCACTCGCAAGGGATCCCGTCTCCGCGTACCTCGTAGAAGCCGTTCGTCTCGGGACGGGTGGGCGCGGCGGTGACGTTGGTTCGGCATATCGGCGAAGCCAACTCCAACTGCCCCTACCGAGGTCTGGTCGTTCATCGACCAGATCTGACCCGGCTCCACGCAGTGTTGGACGGGCGGCCAGCCAGCCCGTCCGACGCCGCGTTGGTGCGGGAACTCGGTCATGGACCCCAAGTGGCGTTCTGAGTACCGTCGTTGACGGTCCGCTGTCGAGCGCAGATCAGAGGAGCGGGGCGCCCCGGACGACGGCCAGGACGACGGTGCCCGCGCCCACGGTCAGCGAGGCGGCGGTGATGCCGGTGAGTGCGGTCTCGGCCCGGGCGTCATGGGTGGACCCGTTGCGGGCGAGCGTAGGCCCGGGTGGAAGCGGCTGCCGTGGCGGCTTGGAGGATGAGGTCGGTGACCGCTTCGGGGTGGGCGATCATGGCCACGTGGGAGGAGTCGATCTCCACGGTGTGTGAACCCGCGCGTTTCGCCTCGAAGCGTTCCTGGTTGGGGTTGATGGTCTTGTCCTGCTTCGCGACGAGGAACCACGACGGGATGTGCTTCCAGGCGGCTACCTTGGCCGTCTGCGAGAGAGCGGTCGTTGCCGCGGGCCGTTGGGTCACCGCCATGAGTTTCGTGGTGCTCTCCGGCAGGTCGGCGGCGAAGACCTGATGGAGCTTGTCGGGCTTGAGGTAGAGGTCGGTCCCGCTGGCGCCGCCGCCGGCCCGGTAGGGGACGGACTTCATGGCGGTGCCGAGTCCGTTGGGGAACCTGGCGGCCAGGGACATGCCGCTCTCACCCACGTCGGGCATCAGTGCCGATACGTACACCAGTGACTTCACCCGGGGGTTGCCTGCTGCGGCCGAGCTGTTCACGGCGCCGCCGTACGAGTGTCCCACCAGCACGATCGGGCCCTTGATGCTGTCCAGCACGGAGGCGATGTAGGTGGAGTCGCTGTACAGCCCGCGTAGCGGGTTGGCGGGGGCGATGACGGTGTAGCCACGGCGTTGGAGCCGTTCGATGACCCCGTTCCAACTGGAGGCGTCCGCGAACGCCCCGTGCACCAGCACGATGGTGGGTTTGGTCGCGGTCGTGGCCGTGGTCGTGCCGCCGTACGCGGTGGCAGGGGCTGCCACGGTGCTGCACAGCGCCACGGCACACCCGGCCGCGATGAGGTGTGAGCGACGTATTCGCCGCCATGAGGCGGGGACCGGAAATGCTGCCATGTCGTTCTCGCTTTCCGTGAGACCTACGGCATCTGAGTGTTCACCCGTCCGCACCCGTCGGGCGCGGCCACGCACTCCAACCGGGTCACAAAGGTGGGCCATGGGAGTGAATGCCGGAGTCAACGGGTGTGCGTTCCGATTCACCGCTCAGCGCCGTGCGCGGAGCACCGGCTCGACTGGCTTTCCGTCGTAGAAACCGTCCCACTGTGACGCGAACTGCCGTTGGCCTCGGGGACACGCCATCGGCCTTCGCCGTGGAAGACGTCGAAGGCGGACTTGTCGGGTGGTCAGGGGCATCGGCAGCGCTGGGCCAGACCGTCGATGACCAGGGACAGGCCGATGCCGAGCATCCAGGAGTCCTTCGCCAGCGGCAGCCCCTGCTGGGTCGGGCGCAGCGAGCCCGGCTCGCGCATGCCCGGGGTGCGCAGGTACAGGGTCACGGTGCCCAGGGAGAAGGCGGTCAGGGCCGCGCCGGCCAGTTCCGCCGGCACCACCGGGGTCAGCAGCGCGGCGCCGATCGCCAGTTCCGCGGCGGAGAGCAGCCGCACGAAGCGCTATGGCCGCCGCAGCCGCCCCGCGGCGGTTGCCGGTGGACTGGCCCTTCTCACGGGTTCCGCCCGCACCCGCTTCGGGGTCTTTCACGCAGGCGACGCATCCGCACGCGATCCGAAGTACACCGTCGTACCGCAGCGTGAACGGCTCCGGGAGCGGTCCTCGTCCGGTACGACCGGCAAGGGAGATGACACCGTGTGACCCAAGGTGCCGCTACGCCGACCAGGCCGCCCGCGCCCGCGAACGGGTCGGGCCTCCCTGCCAACTTGCCTTCCCGGCAGTGTGGTTGGTTTTCCCAGCCACCTGGCCGCTGACGCCGGTACGTCCTCGTCCGACGTCAAGTGGTGGGTGTCAGGTTCACCCGCCGGCGGCCCGGCGCAGCGAACCGGCGTCACGAGCGCGGCGATGTGGTCTCAGGAGTCCGTCGGCCTGGAACGATGTTGAGTACGGCCATCATGCCTTTGTCCTCGTGGTTGAGGAGATGGCAGTGCAGCACCGTCTTCCCGACGAAGTCGGTGAAGTGGACCCGGACGACCAGGCTGCCGCGGAACGGGACGTTGACCGTCTCGTACCAGGCGTGGCCGCTGGGCGGAGGTACGCCGTTGACGCTCATGACCTGGAAGTGGTTGGTGTGCATGTGGAAGGAGTGGTCTTCGTTGGTCTGGTTGAGTACGGTCCACTCCTCGACCGTGTTGAGCGTCGAGGTGAAGTCCACCCGGTTCGGGTCGAACAGCTTGCCATTGATGAAGAATTGGGTGCCCGCGGTGTTCTCGGTGTAGACAACGGTGTGCCGCGCGGCAACTTTGGCGTGGCTGAGGTCGTCGTTCGGCGCGAAGTCGGCGGGGATGCGGACCGGGGTTCTCGGCGCTCCTTGGGAGATCACCTTGGCAAGGTCCACCTGAGGGAACTGGTTGCCGGCCGGGCCGGAGTTGTAGGCGAGGGTGCGCAGCGGGACGCTGCCCGCCGGGCCGCCCTGCACGAGCACGTCGAAGCGGGAGGCAGCCGGGATGACGAGGCTGTCAGCGGCGTAGATCCGCTTGACGGGATAACCGTCCTGCGCGATCACGTAGAACTTCGATCCCGGCAGGTGCAGGTTGTAGTAGATGTTGGCGCCGATGTTTGACAGCCGCCACAGCTGGGTCTCCCCCGGATGAATGCTGATCACCGGATTCTGCTGGCCGTTGACCGTTCGGTTGGTCGCGGCTCCGATGGTCAGCCCCTCGGTCTTGATCGAGTCGCCCGCGATCTGGTCGTCCTTGAGCGCGATGACGTGCTCGGTGATGTGGCGCAGTGACTCCGGCAGGTACTTGCGCAGCCCGTCGACGATGATGACGCCCGACTCGCCTCCGGCCACCTGGGGGGCGGACCGCGGGTCCTCGTGCGAGTGGTACCAGTATGTGCCGGGCGTGGCGGACGGCGGGAGCAGGTACGAGTAGTGATAGGTCTGGCCCGGCCTGATGGTGATGAAGATGTTGTCCGCGGGGCTGCGGGGGGACACATGGAGGCCGTGCACGTGCAGGTTCGTGCCTTCCCCCGTCCGGTTCGTCATGGCCAGGTCGAGCCGGTCACCCGGCCTCAGACGGAGGGTCGGGGGCATGTAGCGGCCGTTGTAGGTGAGGGCGAACAGGAGACGGGCGCCTACCCGGACCTTCCGCCGCTCCACAAGGATCCGTGCCCGCAGAACGCCGTGGCGGCTGACCAGCTCTGGCGGGTCCTCCAGCGGTAGTCCGGTGTGGGTCGCGGTGGAGGGGTTCACCTTGCTGTGGAGGGCCGACCATGGCGGGGCGGTGGCCGAGACTCCTGCGATGCCACCGGCCATCAAGGCGGCGGGAAGGGCCAGTCCGGTCAAAAGCCGGCACAGTCTGCCTGATAGACGACGTATCACACCGGTCTCCCTATGGGTCGCTGTGCCGCCGGTGACGACTCGACGCTCTGCCGCTGGCACTAGCACAGCCGAACCCGGCCGACGCTCACATCACACCGCACACCCGCCGACCGCGCACCTGATGGACCTCCATTCCGGTGCTGTGCCGCCTCGCGCGTATCACTGTGACGGCGGGGCGGCCTGACTGGCATCGAACGGGCCCGACTGGAGCCACGCGTTCCAAAGGCGTCGGGTGGAAGGGGCGTTGGAGGAACCCGGGTATTCCGCGCTGACTCCGCGGGGTACACCGTCGACCTGCGCTTTTGGCGACGATGGGTCTCACGGGATACCGAACCGAGGGTGGGACTCGCGTTGCGGTCGCGGGCACTCGGCGCGGAGGTGTGCGCGCTGCTCGACTGCGCGGAGCGGCTGGCCGAAGTGCAACCTTGTTGAATGGGGGGTTTCATGATTGACGTCATCATGGTCGGCGGTGGACCGACCGGGCTGACGCTGGCTGGCGAGTCGCGGTTGCACGGTGTGCGCGCGCTCGTGCTGGAGAAGGAGGCGGAGCCGACCAGGCAGTCCCGCGCGCTCGGCCTGCACGTGCGCAGCGTCGAGGTGATGGACCAGCGCGGTCTGCTGGAGCGGCTCCTGGAGCTCGGCAAGCGGTTCGCGGTCGGCGGCTCCTTCGCAGGCATCGACAAGCCGCGGCCGGACCGGCTGGACACCGCGCATTCGCGCGGCTGCGAACTGGTCGGCGAGGCCAGCTCCAACTGACGGAAGTCAGGCCCCGGTTGGGCGGCTGGGGCTCTTACCGGTTCCGCGTCATGCGTCGCCGCACCAGGCCGACCGCGGCGGCTCCCGCCGCCACCGCCGTGGACACGAGTAGGGGATGCCGGGCCATGGCGGCTTGAGGTGAGCGGGCCGCGGAGCGGTCGTCGAAGACGCCGTGCGCGCCGAAGTCCCGGCCCTTGTGGTCGTCGACGGGGTGCCAGAGGTTGTTCGGCCGTTCAGCGGTTGTCTTGTCGTCGGTCTGCTGGGAGCGGAATCCGGTACGGGCCAGGTAGCGGTCCAGGAGCGCGGGTGCCACGTTGTTGGCGAGTGTCGTCGCGACTGTGGACGCCCCTACGTAGTACTGCTTGCGGCGTGGGTGGTGGGCGGCGTGGACGATGGCGCGGGCGGCCACCTCGGGCTGGTAGATCGGCGGGACCGGTTGCGGGTGGTTCGGTAGCCGGGACAGGACCCACGAGAACTGCGGGGTGTTGACGGCGGGCATCTGTACGACCGTGATGTGGACGTTGCTCCCGTTGTGGAGCAGTTCGGTGCGCACAGAGGAGGTGAAGCCGTTGACGGCGTGTTTGGCGCCGCAGTAGGCCGACTGCAGGGGGATGGACCGTGCGCCGAGCGCTGATCCGACCTGCACGATCACGCCGGTGTCCCTGGGCAGCATCCGCCGCAGCGCGGCCCGGGTGCCGTTCACACATCCGAGGTAGGTCACGTCGGTGACGCGCTGGTACTCGTCCGGTTCGATTTCGATGAACGGGGCGAAGACGGAGGTGAATGCCACGTTGATCCAGACATCGATGGGGCCGAGCGACTCCTCGACGGTGCGTGCGGCTTCCTCGACCTGCCGGTGGTCGGCCACGTCGGTCGGTACCACCAGCGCTCGTCCACCCCTGGCGCGCACTTCGTCGGCGGCTGCCTCCAGCCCGGCGCGCCCGCGGGCGAGCAGCGCCAGGTTCGCTCCACGGCGGGCGAACATCCGCGCCGTTGCCCGGCCGATTCCGGCGCTCGCACCAGTGATGACGATGACGGACTCGCTCATGGTGTGCCTTTCGGGAGGGTGTGGGTTCGTTGCGGCGGGCGTGGTGTCACGGCGGCTGCGCTGCCAGTCGGGCCGCGCTTTCGAGCATGAAGGCGTGGACGAAGGCCTGTGGCAGGTTGCCGCGTAGCTGGTGCTGGGCGATGTCGTATTCCTCGGAGTACAGCTGCGCCGGTCCGTGCGCGGCACGGTTGCGTTCGAACCAGGTGTGGGCGGCGATCTCGTTGCCTTGGCGGTGCTCTGCCAGTGCCATGACGAAGCCGCACAGGAGGAACGCGCCCTCGGCTTCCTCCAGCGGGCGATCGTCGTGTCGGAAGCGGTAGGCGTGGTGTCTGTCGGTCAGTTGCTGCCTATAAGCGTGCAGTGTGGTTCGGGTGCGGGGGTCGTCGGCAGGCAGGGCGCCGCGTAGCGGGGGCAGTAGCAGGGCTGCGTCGAGCCTGGAATCGTTGGGGGAGCGTTGCCAGTAGCCGTTCGGGTGTAGTGAGGCGGCGGCGGTGGCGGCGAAGATGGTCTCGGCCAGAGCACTCCAGCGCCGGGCCTGACGGGAGCGTGGGGCGACGGCGGCCATGCCGCGCAGTCCGGCGACGCAGATCAGGCGGCTGTGGGTCCATGCCTGGTCGTCCAGTTCCCAGATGCCCGCGTCGGGTTCGCGCCAGCGGGTCTCGATGGTGGCCGCGGCGAGTTCCGCGCCTTTCCAGCCGTCGTCGTCGAGTCTGCCGGCGCGGGCCGCGGCGGCGAGCAGCAGGAGGGCCTCGCCGAACGCGTCGAGTTGGAACTGGCGGTTGATGTGGTTCCCGATGCGGTCGAAGCCGCCGGGGTAGCCGGGGAGGTCGAGTGAGCGCTGGTCCGGAACGGGGCCGCCGTGTGTGGTGTAGGCGGGTTTCAGCTGGGGCCCGTGGGTGTGGAGTTGGGCGGTGACGAAGCGGACGGCGGCATCCAGCAAGGGGTGGGCGCCGGCGGCCGCGGCGGCCTGGCCCGCGTAGCACTGGTCGCGGATCCATACGTAACGGTAGTCGTAGTTGCGTCCCTGCTCCGCGCGCTCCGGGAGGCTGGTGGTGGCTGCCGCGACCATGCCGCCGGTGGCGCTGGTCATGCCGCGGAGGACGGCGTAGGCGTGGCTGGCGTCGTGCGGCGCGATGGTGGGGTTGAGCGGGGGGATGGTGTGCGCCCAGGACTGTTCGGTGGCGGTCCACGCGCGGGTGGCATCGACGGGGCGGCCTCGTGGGGGAGTAGTGCTTATCTCCAGTACGAGATCGTGTTGTTCCCCGGTCTCCAGCGCCAGGTCCAGGACGAGTTGACGGCCGGGTCCGGTGCTGTCCACGAGTCGCGCGTCCGCCCCACCGGACCACCGGATGTAGTGCTCGCCCGTCCGCGCGGTCCACACCCCTTCGGTGTTGTGTGGGTCGCTCAGCGGCTGTCGACCGTAGTCGGCGCACGGGCACAGGACCACTCGCACTGAGGCCGTCCCCTGGCGCGCCATGACACGGCGCAAGAGCACGAGGCGGTCGTTCTCGCCGGGAAAGGCGAGGGCTTCGCGGCACTCGATGATGCTGTCGTGTGTGATCCAGCGGCTGCGCCAGATCAGCGAACCTTCCTCGTAGTAGCCGCCGGAGACGAACGGACCGCGAGGCGTCACCGCGTAGACGCCGTCGCCCCCGATGAGCGTGGCGAAGACGGCGTCGCCGTCCCAGTGGGGCGCGCACAGCCAGCAGATCTCTCCGCGCGGGCCGACAAGCGCGCCGCGTTCGCCGTCCGCGAGCATGGCGTAGTCACGCAACTGTTGGGGCGGGAAGACGCTGTGTCCGGTGGGCGGCTGGAGCAGGCTCATGGTTCTCCGTACTCAACCGGTGCGGTAGGTCTCGGCCTGGTCCGCCAGGAGCGTCAGCCCGTGGCCGGGTGTGCCGTCGGCTCCGGGGCGGATGTGCCCGCCGTGGGGGTCGAGGGTTCCGCTGAAGAGAAGGTTCTCGATGCGGACGTGGTCGTGGAACCATTCCAGATGGCGCAGATTGGGCACGGCGCCCGCGGCATGGGCGTGGACGGCGGGTGCGCAGTGGCCGGAGATGTGCAGTCCGGCGGCCTCGGCCAGAGCCGCCACCCGCAGCCAGACGGTGATGCCCCCGCAGCGGGTGACGTCGGCCTGCAGACAGTCCACGGCACCGGCGCCGAGCATGTGCCCGAAGTACGGCAGGGCGTAGCCGTACTCGCCGGCGGTCACGTCCGCATGGACCGCGGCCCGGACCTGTGCGAGCCCTGCCAGGTCGTCGGAGGAGACCGGTTCCTCGAACCAGGTGACGCCTTGGTCGTCCAGGTACTGGGCGAGCCTGATCGCCTGCTTCGCGGAGTAGGCGCCGTTGGCGTCAACGTAGAGCTCCGCCGTGTCGCCGATGCTGGCGCGTGCCTGCGCGACGCGTTGCCGGTCACGGTCCTCCGCCGTGCCCCAGGATTCGCCAATCTTGATCTTGACCCGTTCGATGCCCTGCTCCTGCACCCACGACCGCAGCTGGCGGTCCTGCGTCTTCGCGTCGTAGGTGGTGAAGCCGCCGCTGCCGTAGATGGGCACCTGCGGGCGGTGCGCGCCGAGCAACCGCGCGAGAGGCAGGCCGAGCAGCCGGGCCTTGAGATCCCACAGGGCGATGTCGACGGCCGATATGGCTCCGGCGACCAGCCCTGGACGTCCGAGGTTACGCACCGCCTGGCTCATCGCCTCGTTGGCTGCCGGGACGTCCCAGGCGCACCGACCCGTCACGGCGGCCGCCAGATGGCCGGTGACGACCTGCCCGGTCGCCGGCGCGCCGTAGGTGTAGCCCAAGCCTGTGGTCTCCCCGCTGCGGACGTGGACGAGCACAAGGGTCGTCGCGTCCCAACTGAGTGTTCCGTCAGCTTCCGGGGCGTCGGTGGGGACGGTGTAGACGGCTGTCTCGACGGCGTCGATCGAAGGCTCCGCGCCGTCGGCGGTTGTCGTCATCGGTCTTCCTGTGCGCCCGGCCGGTCCCCGCGGTGCCGGTGGCCGGGCAGCATTTCCTGGACCTTGGCCTTCAGACCCTGCTTGACCATGTCGACGCGGTCGCTGTCGCCCTTGAGGATCGAGGCCGCGGCGGCCTCGATCTGGTCCAGGGAGGCGTGCGGCGGGATCGGCGGGACTGCCGGATCGGTGCGGAAGTCGATGACGAAGGGCCGGTCGGCACCCAGCGCCTTGTGCCAGGCTGCCTCCACCTCGCCGGGCTTCTCCACGCGCACGCCGCCGAGCCCGATGGAGCGGGCGAAGTCCGCGTAGGGCACGTCCGGGATGTGCTGCGACGGCTCGAACTGCGGCGCCCCCGACATGGCGCGCATCTCCCAGGTGACCTGGTTGAGGTCCTGGTTGTTGAGCACCGCGACGATCAGTCGCGGGTCCTGCCAGTCCCGCCAGTACTTCGCGGCGGTGACGAGTTCGGCCATTCCGTTCATCTGCATGGCACCGTCGCCGACGATCGCCAGCGTGGGCCGGTCGGGATGGGCGAACTTGGCACCGATGACATAGGGCACCCCGGGACCCATGGTGGCCAGGGTTCCGGACAGCGAGCCGCGCATCGTGCCGCGCATGCGCAGGTGGCGGGCGTACCAGTTGGCCGCGGAGCCGGAGTCGGCGGCCAGGATGACGTTCTCCGGAAGCAGTGCGTCGACGGCGTGCACGACGTATTCGGGGTTGATGGGATCGGCGTCGACCGCGGCACGCCGCTGCATGACCTCCCACCAGCGGGCGGTGTCCTTCTCGATCTTCTTACGCCATGCCCCGTGCTTCTTCCGCTTCAGTTGCGGCAACAGGCGGCGAAGGGTCTCGCGGGCGTCCCCGACCAGGTTGACTTCGAACGGGTAGCGCAGCCCGACCATGTGCGGGTCGATGTCGATCTGTACCGCGCGCGCCTGGTCGAGTTCCGGCAGGAACTGGGTGTAGGGGAAGTTGGAGCCCACGACGAGCAACGTGTCGCAGTCCCGCATCAGCTCGTAGGAGGGGCGGGTGCCGAGCAACCCGATGGCCCCGGTCACATAGGGAAGGTCATCGGGTAGCGCGTCCTTGCCCAGCAGTGCCTTGGCCACTCCGGCGCCGAGAAGGTCGGCCACCTCCTCGACCTCGGGCCGTGCTCCCCGCGCGCCCTGCCCGATCAGGATGGCGACCTTCTCCCCGGAGTTGAGCACCTCGGCCGCCCTGGCGATCTCGGTGTCCGTCGGGACCGGCGCGTACTCGGCGATACCGAGACTGGAGGGAACCATCTTGAAGGCGTGGGTGGGCGGCGAGTAGTCGAGCTCCTGCACGTCGGCGGGGAGGATGACGGCGGTCACGGTGCGCTGGGCCAGGGCGGTTCGCATCGCCCGGTCGATGACGTTGGGGAGCTGTTCGGGAACGGTCACCATCTCGCAGAACGCGGACGCGACGTCCTTGTACAGGCTCAGCAGGTCGACTTCCTGCTGGTAGGAGCCGCCCATGGCGCTGCGGTTGGTCTGCCCGACGATCGCCACGACGGGAACGTGGTCAAGCTTCGCGTCGTACAGGCCGTTGAGCAGGTGGATCGCGCCGGGCCCCGAGGTGGCCGCGCACACGCCGACCTTGCCGGAGAACTTGGCGTATCCGACGGCCTCGAACGCGGCCATCTCCTCGTGCCGTGCCTGCACGAACTGCGGATCGTTGTTGGCACGGCCCCAGGCGGCGAGCAGGCCGTTGATGCCGTCACCCGCGTAGGCGAAGACGTGTTCGACGTTCCATTCGCGCAGTCGCTGTAGGACGTAGTCGGAGACCTTGATCGACACGATGCTTCCTTCCTCTCATCTGACGGCACGTCAACTAATGTCGCCCGGGACACCACCGCGACGGTAACCGGGTGGAACCGGGGCGGTTGTCCGGCGCGGGGCTGGGTCGCCCGTCCGGTTCATCTGCGCCGCCGTTTGCACAGGGCGACGACTGCGGCGACGCACCCGCTGGCCGCCGCGAGCGCACCCGCGGTGAGCAGGCGGGCGTCGCGCAGCGAGTGCGTGGGCCGGTCGGCGAGCTTCTCCGGGTGGTCGGCGGGCGCGTTCTCCTGAAGGCCCAGAGCCAGGACCTCGGCCAGATGCATCGCATGCCGACCGGTGCCACCCTGCTCGATCTGGGTACGGCAACTGAACCCGTCCGCGACGATGAGGGCGCTCGGCGGGCTCTGTCGCACGGCAGGCAGGACACCTTGTTCGCCCACGGCCATCGACAGCTCGTGATGGCCCCGTTCGAACCCGAAGTTCCCGGCGAGCCCGCAGCATCCGGCGTCCAGGACATCGGCATCGATGGCGGCCCGGCGCATCAGTTCCCGATCGGCGTCGAACCCCGACACCGCGTGCTGGTGGCAGTGCGTCTGCACCGTGGCCGACCGGGCCAGGCTCGGCACCCGCCAGTTGTCGGGTGTGTCGTTGAGGAGCAACTCGGAGAAGGTGCGGAACTGCGCCGCCAGCCGCTGGACGTCCTGGTTCTCCGGCATCAACTCCGGGGCGTCGGCGCGGAAGACCGCAGTGCACGACGGCTCAAGACCGACCAAGGGCGTACCCGCCTCGATCCACGGCCGCAGCACGTCGAGGGTACGCCGCAACACCCGTTCGGCGGTGGCCAGTTGGCCGGTGGAGATCCACGTCAACCCACAGCAGACGGACCGCGCGGGCACCGCCACGCGGAATCCGGCGTCCTCAAGGACACGCACCGCCGCCTTCGCGACACCGGGATGGAAGTAGGTGCTGAACGTGTCCGGCCACAGCAGGACCGCGCGCGGATCCGCGGGGTCGGGGTCCGGGACATCACGTGAGCGCCACCACTGGATGAACGACTCCTGCGCGAACACCGGGGCCTGGCGTTGCACCGCCACACCGGCCAAGCCCTTTCCGAGACGGGCGAACCCGGGAGCGTGCAGGGCGGCGTTGACCAGGCGCGGTGACACCCGTGACAGCCGCGCCCACAGCGGCAGCCAGCCCATCGAGTAGTGCGCGGCGGGTCGAAGCCGTCCGGCGTAGTGGTGTGAGAGGAACTCGGCCTTGTAGGTGGCCATGTCGACCCCGGTCGGGCAGTCGGACTTGCAGCCCTTGCACGCCAGGCACAGGTCGAGGGCGTCACGGACTTCCTTGGAACGCCAGCCGTCGGTGACGGCGGAGTCGGCGTGTCCGCCGAGCATCTCGAACAGCAGCCGCGCCCGGCCACGGGTGGAGTGCTCCTCCTCACCGGTGGCGCGGTAGGAGGGGCACATCACGCCACCGGTGTGGGTGCGGCAGTTGCCGATGCCGACGCAGCGCATCACGGCTCGGGTGAAGGAGCCTTGGTCGTCGGGGTAGCCGAAGTGCGTCGCGTGGCTGTCCGGCCGCCACCGAGGACCGAGCCGGAGGTTTTCGTCGACGCGGTAGGGTGCCACGACCTTGCCGGGGTTCATCCGGTTGTCCGGGTCGAAAAGGGCCTTCATCTCGCCGAACGCGGCGACCAGACGGTCACCGAACATCCGCGTGAGCAGTTCACCCCGCGCCTGCCCGTCACCGTGCTCGCCGGAGAGCGACCCGCCGTAGGACACCACCAGATCCGCGGCCCGCAGCAGAAACTCCCGGAACCTCGCGACGCCCTCGGCGCTTTTCAGACCGAAGGGGATGCGGGTGTGCACACAGCCCTGACCGAAGTGACCGTAGAGAGAGGGGTGGTCGTAGTCGAACTCCGTGAACAACTCCTTCAGGCTCCGCAGGTAGTCCCCGAGCCGACTGGGAGGGACGGCGGAGTCCTCCCAGCCCTCCCACGTTTCGCGATCGTCTGGTGGCCGCGCCGTGACGCCGAGTCCCGCCTCGCGGGCCTTGAGCATTCGCTGTTCGCGCTGCGGGTCGTCGGAGAACGCCACCGTTTTGTCGTCCTCACTGCGCCCCAGGGCCCGCAGCAGATCCCGCCCGGCTTCGTCGACGGACTCCTGGCTGTCGCCAGTGAACTGGAGCAGCAGCCAGCTGTCCCCTTCGGGGAAGCCGTCGAGTGAGTCGAGGAAGGCGTGCTCCTCGCGCATCAGCTGCGCCATCCGCCCGTCCAGGGCCTCCAACTGGGTGGGCTGGCAGTGTTCGAGCAGGTGGGGCACGTCGTCCGCGGCGGCGCAGATGTCGGGGTAGCCCAGCACCAAGATGGCATCGAACGAGGGGACCGGGACCAGTTCCAGTTCCGCCCGCAAGACGGTGACCAGGGTGCCCTCGCTGCCCACGAGGGCCTGGGCGACGTTGAAGCCCTTCTCCGGAAGCAGTGAGTCGAGGTTGTACCCGGAGACCCGCCGCGGGATGTTCGGAAAGCCCCTCCGGATGTCCCCCAGATAGCGGTCGACGATGCCCCGCAGTCCTCGGTACACCTCTGCCCGGCGCCCGCCGGCGGCGAGGATCCGCTCGAATTCGGCATCCGGGGTCGCCCCCACCCAGAACCTGGCCCCGTCATACGTGAGGACCTCCAGCCGCCGCACATTGTCCACGGTCTTCCCGTACGCCTGGGCGGACGCCCCACAGGAGTTGTTGCCGATCATTCCGCCCAGCGAACAGTGACTGTGGGTCGATGGCTTGGGGCCGAACTGCAGGGCGTGTTCGGCCAGTTGGCGGTTGAGCTCGTCGAGCACGATGCCCGGCTCGACCACACATGTGCGCCGCTCGGCGTCGACCGAGACCAGGCGGTTGCAGTACTTCGTCCAGTCGATGACCACAGCTGTGTTGGTGCACTGGCCCCCCAGGCTGGTGCCGCCACCCCGGGAAAGCACCGGGGCGCCGAACCGCGCGCACACCGCGACCGCCTCCGCTCCCGCCTCGACAGTACGAGGGACCACAACCCCGATCGGAACCTGCCGGTAGTTGGACCCGTCGGTGGCGTACGCGCCGCGGCTGCCCGCGTCGAAACGCACCTCACCGTCGACGCGACGGCGCAGCGCCCGCTCAAGGGCGGCCACGTCGAGAACCGCCGGATCCGACGTCGAAGGCTTGCCATCGGCCATGCGCCGGCCACCACCGGACGCGTCGTCATGGGCCCTGACCATGAACACCCTCCCTCCCACTGAGGATCCCGGCGTCGCGCTCCACCGTCAGCGCGCGTACCCGGTTCATCGCCTCGCACTCACCGGGGTGACCTGCATTCCCTTAGTCAGTGCGGCCGCCGTCGCCCTGCCGTCGCGGACGCGAAAGTGAACATGCCACCGGGGCGGACTGCCAGGGCCCGCGGTGGCACCGCGGACGTGTCCGCGTCCGAAGCTCCGGAGCGGCCGGAGCACCGGCTTGCCCCGGGACAGTGCCCGGCCGCCCGGAAACGAAGCAACGCGCCGTGACGGTGCGCGGCCGAGCCGCGCGTCCAACGCGGAGGATGATGGGCCCGATGGCCACAGCGGCTTCGCGCCCACGCGACTCCGCGTCGAGGCCGCCGGGGCGGGATGGTCCAGCCCGAGGCCGCCGCACAGACGTCCTGAGGACCCGCTGATCGTGGGTCACCAGGGGCGCGGGGCAACGGCAGGCAGCCCTGCGGCGGCACCTCAGCGACCGAGGGCTTGGCGCAGCTCCTGCTTGGTCATCGTCGAGCGGCCCTCGATGTGCTTCTTCTTCGCCTCTTCGTAGAGCTGGTCCTTCGTCGGCCCCTGCGCTCCGGTGTGGGAACGCTCGCCACCGCGCTGGTAGGCCGATTTCGGGTCCCGGGTGGACGTACTGCTGGCAGACTTCGCCTCTCCTGAGCGCGCCCGCTCCTTGTTGACGGTGCGCGCGGCGATCTCCTTCGCACGGTCTTCCGAGGTGCCGCGCTTCTCGGCGCTCTCCTTGATGTGCTCGTACTGCCGCTCCCGTTTGCGGCTGGATCCTGCTGGCATCGTGTTCCTCCTCGTCAGGCTCAATGCTGTCCGCACCAACTCAGCGCGTACCCGCGACCCGGCTGACCTCGACAGGGTCACCGAGTCCCTCCATCCACTTCACCCCCTCCGGCCAGCGCGCGCGACCCGGACGGAGTAGGCGGGGCGGTCTTCTTCGCGCTGCGGACCTTGTGGCGGAGGATCTCCAGGATGGGCAGCGGCGGCAGCCACTGCTTGGTGTGATCGGGGCGCTCGGCTGGGTGGCGGCATGAGCTGGGGCACTGGACGGCCGGCCGACGACGGTGTCGCGGGACCACCCGCGCAGCGAACCGCTATGGTCTGGGCAACGCTGCCGACTTTCGCGCGATCGACCGTAGGAACACGCATGAGGGGTGGGCGGATGCGACCTGAGGACCTCACGGCGCGGGAACTGGCCTCGCACTACGGGCTTGAACCGCTGCCCCTGGAGGGCGGGCTGTTCCGGCGTACCTGGGTCGGGCCGCGGGTGCCCGGCGGTCGTGCGGCGGGATCGGCCATCGTCGTGCTGCTCTCCGCCGAGGACGACCAGTTCTCCGCGCTGCACCGACTGCCCGCTGACGAGGTCTGGCACTTCTACCTTGGCGACCCGGTCGAACTGCTGCTTCTCGAACCGAACGGGTCCGCCCTGACGATGGTGCTCGGGCACGATGTGCTCGGCGGGCAGCAGGTGCAGTTCACCGTGCCCGGCGGTACGTGGATGGGCGGCAAGGTGGCCGAGGGCGGCTGTTGGGCGCTGCTCGGTTGCACCATGGCTCCGGGATTCGTGCCCGCCGACTACGAGGGCGCGGACGCCGACCAGCTCTGCGCGCGCTACCCGCAGGCAGCCGAGCGGATCACAGGCCTGTGCCGCCCCGGCGTCCCGACCCGCTACGAGGACGCCGTCGGCCCGGATCCGGAACCTGGGACGAGTGAACGTGGGTGACCCGACCCTGCCCGACCTGACGGGGCACACCGTGCTGGTCACCGGTGCCAGTGGCACCGTGGGCGGCGGAATCGCCTGGCGGTTCGCCCTCGCCGGTGCCGCCGTCGTAGTCCACTACCGTTCCCGGCCCGATCGCGCGGAGGAACTCGTCGAGCGGGTCCGGGGCTGTGGAGCAAGGGCGTTGGCCCTGCGCGCCGACCTCACCGACGAGACGGAGTGCAGGCGCCTCGTGCGGGAATCGGCCTCGTGGACCGGACGGCTGACCGCACTGGTGAACAACGCGGGAGTTCAGCCCGTACAGCCCCTGGAGGACATGAGCGTCGCGGACTGGCGGCAGGTGGTCGACCCCAACATGGTGAGCGCCTTCGCCTGTACGCAGGCCGCGGTGGAGGCGATGCGTACGACGGGCGGCGGATCGATCACCCATATCGCCTCCATCGAGGGCAGCCGGCCCGCTCGGGGGCACGCGCACTACTGCGCGTCCAAGGCGGCCCTCATCATGCACGCGCGCAGTGCCGCTCTCGAACACGGACATCTGGGCATCCGGGTCAACACCGTCTCGCCCGGCCTGATCGACCGGCCGGGGCTGGAGGCCGACTGGCCGGACGGAGCGCGCCGCTGGGACCGGGCCGCACCCCTGCGGTGCCGGGGCCAGGCCGAAGACGTCGGAAACGCCTGTGTCTTCCTGGCGTCCCCGATGGCCAAGTGGCTTACCGGCCACGACCTGGTGGTGGACGGCGGGATGTCCTGCGCTCCCACGTGGTAACCGCTGGGCCCTGCACTGCTCTGGTTGTGGCTGAAAACGACTGCCCTGCCTGACGGTGCGCAACCATCCTGCCGAGTCGCGTGTCATACAGGACGCCAAAGGTCGTTACGGCCTGATCCGGGAAGACTTCTCATTCAGCGAAGTAGGGGGAGAAACATGTACACGTTTGGCATGCGCCGTGTTGCCCTGGTGGGGACGAGCACCGCGCTGGCGGGCGCGGTGGCGCTGTGCGGCGCCTCAGCGGCCGTGGCCGCGGCGCCGACCGCGGTCGCGCATCCGGCACCGGCACCGGCCGCCGCCAAGGCCGCGGAACCCACGGGAAAGGTGGTCTCCAGGATCAACCTGTCGATCCGCGAACAGCCCACCACCAGCTCGAAGTCCCTCGGCTCCGTCCGCCCGGGAACGGTGATCGCGCTGCACTGCAAGAAGGACGGCCAGAACGTCGACGGCAACCACCTGTGGTACATGCTGGGTGACGGCAAGCGCGGCTATGTGAGCGCGCGTTACGTCAAGAACCTGGCCGTGGTGCCCTACTGCAAGTAACGCTCCATTCTCGACAACACGACACGTCTGGGGGCGAGTTCGTGTTGCCGGGGCCTCCCGCGGTGGGCCGACCACCCGTCGCGGGAGGCACGTGCGCCCGATCCGCTACGTGGTGCGGCGGCGCCGCATGCGGCGGGCGTGACGAACGGACCAGGCTGCCAGCACCGCACACGGCCGGCAGCGCGGATTTCGGCAAGGCCGCGTTGAGACCGGCTGTCCCCTGGGTTGAGGAGATGCCGCACGACTGGGCCTCCGGGTCGTTCCCGGAGGCCCGGCGCGCTGGACGGCAGAGGCTACTTCAGACCGATCCTGGCGCAGTCCGCCGCGTATTGCGTGGTGCAGATCTGGTCCACGGTGTAGAGGCCATCGGCGATGACCGTCTGTCTTATGTTCTTGCTGTCCATGATCGTGGTGGCCACCAGCTTCGCCGGAATACCCTTGTTCGTGGCACTGCTGACCGTGCTGTCCGCGACTTCGAGCGGCTGGCCGGTGGCCAGTTCGATCGCCATCTGTGCCGCGGTGTCGGCCTCCACGGCGTACGGCTTGTAGATGGTGAACGACTGCAGTCCTGCCACGATCCTCTGCGTGGCGTCCAGTTGGGCGTCCTGGCCGCTGATCGGAGGCAGCGTGCTGAGATGGTCGGCCAGCAGGGTGTTGACGATCCCGGTGGCCATGCCGTCGTTGGCCGAGTAGACGGCGGCGATGTTGCTCTTGCCCAGGCGGTTGATCGCGTTGTCGATCTCCTTGCTCGCCTCGTCGGCCTGCCAGCCCGGGGTGTCGTACTCGGCCGCGATCCTGACCTTGCCGCGCAGCACGCTGAGCGCGCCGGCCTTGTACTGCGCCGCGTTCGGGTCGGCGCTGTCACCGTTGATCATGACGACCGGAGTGCTCGGGGCGACCCGGCCACCGAGGGCGTCCAGCAGGCCCTGTGCCTGCTCCTTGCCGACCTGGGTGTTGTCGAACGACACGTACCCGTCCACCGCTCCCTGCGCCAGGCGGTCATAGGAGACGATCTTGATGCCCGCCGCGTGTGCCTTTTCGATCGAGGGCTGAATCGCCTGGTAGTCGACCGGGTCGACGATGATGACCTTGTCGCCGTCGCTGATCAACGTATTGAGCTGCGCTTCCTGGGTGTTGGCGTTCTGCCCGGCGTTCTCGTAGTCGAGTTGGCACTTCGGGCAGAGTGCCTTGAGCCTTGTCTGAATCTGCGGGCGGTCGACCGCCTCGTAGCGGGTGGTCTGGTTCTCCGGGAGGGCCAGACCAATCCGAAAGCCCTGGTTCACGTCCGCTGCGGTGGATTTGCCGGTGTCGACCGACTTCTTGCCGCACGCCGCCATGCTGAGCGTTATGGACACTGCCGCGGTCGCCACGACGGCGCGACGCAGAGTGGTGTTCACGAGGGGTACCTCCCTGACAGGGCCGCGAGGGTACGGCCGAGGTGGAGGTGAGTAGAACTCCGGAAATTGGGTCCCGTCAAGAACTTGATTCTTACGAGACGGCAACGTAGTGATTTGTTATCTAGCCGAACGCAAGAGCCTTCGGCTGGTTTGTCTGGCAGTTGCCGCTGGCATGGTCAGCGGGCAACCCGCAGCCGGTCGGGCGCGGCATGGAAACGGTCAACTCGGCGAAATCCTGCGGGGTATGGGCGTCCGCTGGATTCCGCCCGGAATAGCGATACCGGCGCATGCCGCCCCTCCTTGGCCGCTCACGAGACGGGGGACGGTACCACGCCAACCTGGAGGGAGCGAGCGGGGTCCGGGGGCCGTGTGGCGCGCACAGATGAACAACGTTGTCGTCCGTCAGGCGCGCCCGCGCACAGCCCAGGAGGCCGCCGATTGATCCTAATTTAGGGAATCGGGCACATCTGCCCGGTGTGATCCGGGACGATGATGCCATGAGCGATCAGGACTTCTTGGCGCGCACCGAGCGGTTCGCGCGCCATCTCGCCGAACTCGGGCTTCGTTTGGACAAAGAGTCGTTCGCGCTGCTGCTACGCATCCTGCATGGCGTGAATCAAGCTTTGGTGCATCATTCACGGAGTGTCGACATTCCCTTCGGTCCGGGCGATCGGAAGTTGTTCACCAACGAGTTGGGCCGGGAATTGGAAACCTTGATGGACCTGCTGGGGTCACACGGCATGCGCATGGTCGTCGACGTGGCCGATTCGGCTGGTGCCGGCCCTGACGGCGGCTTCGAGGAGCCGTCGAGCGGGCTGCTGGCGCCAGCCGAACGCGACCGGGACCGGCGCGAGGTCGAGGCCATTGTGCGGGCCAGCGGAATGCAACTCTGAAATGTGCCGCCTCAATTGACGCCGCCGCAGGCCGTCAGAGGAAGTCGACACCCTGCGCCAAAGGCAGTTCGGCCGAGTAGTTGACGGTGTGCGTGGCCCGCCGCATATACACTCGCCAGGCGTCGGACCCGGATTCCCGGCCGCCACCGGTGGCCTTCTCCCCGCCGAACGCCCCGCCGATCTCGGCGCCGGAGGTGCCGATGTTGACGTTGGCGATACCGCAGTCGGAGCCGTCGGCGGCCAGGAAGCGCTCAGCCTCCCGCTGGTCGCTGGTGAAGATGCTGGAGGACAGGCCCTGCGGAACGTCGTTGTGCAAGGCGATGGCCTCCTCGAAGGTGCGGTAGGTGAGCACGTACAGGATCGGCGCGAACGTCTCCGTCCGTACGATCGCGGTCTGCGCGGGCATCCGGACCACGGCCGGTGCGACATATCGGGCCTGTGGAGCCTGGTCCCGCAGCAGCGGTTCGCCGCCGGTCAGCAGCTTTCCGCCGTCGGCCTGGGCGCGGTCGAGCGCTTTGGCCATCGCCTCGTGGGCGCGTGCGTTGATCAGCGGGCCCACCAGGGTCGCGGCGGCGAACGGGTCGCCGACCGGCAGCCGGTGATAGGCGCGCACGATCCGGTCCACCAGCCGGTCGGCGATGTCCTCGTGCACGATGAGCCGACGCAATGTGGTGCACCGCTGGCCCGCCGTCCCCGCGGCGGAGAACACGATGCCGCGCACGGCCAGGTCGAGATCGGCCGAGGGCGCCACCACCGCCCCGTTGTTGCCGCCGAGTTCGAGTAGGCACCGCCCGAACCGCGCGGCGACCCGCGGCGCGACCTCACGCCCCATGCGCACCGAGCCCGTAGCGCTGACCAACGCCACCCTCGCGTCGTCCACCAGTTGTTCCCCCGTGGCCCGGTCGCCCAGGACGAGCTGGTGCACACCGGACGGCGCACCGGTATCCGCCGCCGCGCGGGCCAGCAGCGCGTCGCAGGCCACCGCGGTCAGTGGGGTCAGCTCGGACGGCTTCCACACCACGGTGTCGCCGCACACCAGGGCCACCGCGGTGTTCCACGCCCACACCGCCACCGGGAAGTTGAACGCGGACACCACCGCGACCACCCCCAGCGGATGCCAGTACTCGGCGAGCCGGTGACCCGGCCGCTCCGACGGCATGGTGCGTCCGTAGAGCTGACGCGACAGGCCGACCGCGAGGTCGCAGATGTCGATCATCTCCTGTACCTCGCCCAGCGCTTCGGAGCGGATCTTCCCCGCCTCCAGGGTGACCAGATCGGCCAGGTCCTCCCTGTACTCGGTCAGTAGCTCACCGAGCCGTTTGACCAGCCGCCCGCGCTGCGGCGCCGGAGTGGTGCGCCAGCCGGTGAACGTGGCGTGCGCGGCGCTGACCGCCGCCTCGACCTGCTCGGCACCGGCACACGGCAGGAAGAACATCCTGCCGCCGGTGATCGGGGTACGGCAGACCAGATCACCGCTGTCGCCTCCGATGGGCGGCTGCGCGCCGCAGCGGTTCAACCGCTGTGCGGCCAGCACGCGCAGGGAGTCGGTGTCGGGCAGCGTCGGGTGCGGGTCGGTCACGGTACGCCTCCTCGGTGGAGTCATCCTGCGGGCGCGACGTCGACGGCGCCCGCAGCGCCGCCGCCGCGCGGAACAGCGGCAGCCAGCCGAGAGTGAAGGACCGGTCGAAGCCCGGTGGTTGCCGAGGGTCCGACATGCCCAACAGCAGGCCCCCGGCACCGTCGTTGTGGAAGTACAGCGTGGGTCCGTCCAACCCCACGTCCACCCCCGGGCGTTGGGGGAAGTCACGGAACGCCGCGAGACTGCGCTGGCCCAGTCGGATGTTGAGCGGATCGGAGAACTGCGCCCGAACTCCCCCGATCGGCTTGCCCGATGAGCCGCCGGCGGGCCGGTCGCGGTCGAGCACCAGCACCTCGCGCACCCCCGCCTCGGCCAGGTGGAAGGCGACGCTCGCCCCGATCACCCCGGCCCCGATGACCACCACCAGGGCGTCGGGCGGCAGTGAACCGGCGGCGGATTCCGTACCGTTCGTCATGGCCCCTCCAGTCTCCGCGCCGAGGCGACGCGACAGCGGACGTGCGGTGCGAAATCCGCCGGGCACGGCTCAGCGGCTGAGCAGCCTCCTGGCGGCGGCGGTGATGTGGCTGCGGGAGATGCCGGCGGCGTCGAGCAACTCCGCTGACGTACCCGAGGCGGGCAGGTCGCGTACCGCCAGGTGCGCGAAGCGGGGTACCGCGGAGCGCTCGGCGAGCGCACTCAGTACGGCCTCTCCGAGGCCGCCTTCCGGACGGTGGTCCTCGGCGATCACCAGGGCTCCGGTCTCCTCGGCGGCACTGACCAGTGTGTCGGCGTCGATGGGCTTGACCGAGTACAAGTCGATCACCCGGGCGTGGACGCCGTCCGACGCGAGCGTGTCCGCGGCGGCCAGGCACTCGTGCAGGGTCACCCCCGCGCCGACCAGCGTGATCTGGTCCTCGGCGGTGGACCGCAGTGTCTTGGACCCGCCCACGGGGAACCGCTCGGTCGCCGGGTACAGCACCGGGTAGGCACCGCGGGTGCTGCGCAGGTACGAGATCCCCTCCAGGTCGGCCATGGCGGCTGTCAGGGCGGTGGCGGCGGTGGCGTCGCTGGGGTAGAGCACCGTCGAGCCGTGCACGGCCCGCATCATCCCCAGGTCCTCAAGGCCCATCTGCGAGGGGCCGTCGGCGCCGATCTCCACCCCGCAGTGCGAACCGCACAGTGCCAGCCGGGCCCGGGAGACCGCCGCCATCCGGATGAAGTCATGCGCGCGGGTCAGGAACGCGGCGAACGTGGCCGCGTACGGCCGCCAACCGCGCACCGAGAGACCGACCGCGGTGGCTACCATCTGCTGCTCGGCGATGTAGGACTGGAAGTAGCGGCCCGGATAGACAGCGGCGAAGTCCTCGGAGTGCGTGGAGTTGCCGACCTCCGCGTCCAGCGCGACCACATCCGGACGCGCGCCCAGCGCGGTCAGCGCCTTGCCGTACGCGGACCTGGTGGCCACCTTGTCGCCCGGCTCGAACTCCGGCAGCCGCACCTCCTGGGGCGTCGGGCGCGGCGGCGGCTGGTACGGCCGCGGCCCGGGACCGCGCACCTTCAGATGGCGTACGCCGCCGAGTTCGGCGATCGCACGCTCGGCCATCTCCGGGGGCAGCGGCTTGCCGTGCCACCCCTCGGCGTCCGCCACCTCGCTGAAACCCTGGCCCTTGATGGTCCTGGCCAGGATGACGGTGGGGCGCTCCGTGTGGGTCGCGTACTCGAACGCCTTGTCGATCGCCGCCACATCGTGACCCTCGACGGTCAGCGCGGTGCAGCCGAATGCCTCCACCCGGTTGGCGTACGCCTCCAGGTCCCAGCCGAGTTCGGTGGGGCCGCGCTGGCCGAGCCGGTTGATGTCCACGATGGCGGTGAGGTTGTCGAGGCCGTAGCGGCCCGCCTTGTCCAGCGCCTCCCAGATCGACCCCTCGGTCATCTCGCTGTCTCCGCACAGCGCCCACACCCTGAACGGCGCGTGCTCCAGCTTGCGGCCCGACAGGGCCACGCCGACACCGTAGGGCAGCCCCTGGCCGAGCGAGCCGGTGGCGACGTCGACCCAGGGCAGGACCGGGGTCGGATGCCCCTCAAGGCGCGATCCCGCCCTGCGGTAGCGGGTCAGCAGCTCCTCCTCGCTGACCACGCCCGCCGCCGTGAACATCGCGTACAGCAGCGGCGAGGCATGCCCCTTGGAGAAGATCAGATGGTCGTTGCCGGGGTCGTCCGGCCGTTGCCAGTCGTAGTGCAGGTGGCGGGCGAGCAGCACCGCCATCAGGTCGGCGGCCGACATGCTGGAAGTCGGATGCCCGGAACCGGCGGAGGTGCTGGCGCGCACCGAGTCGACCCGCAGTTGCTGGGCGAGTTCGAAGACATCCTTCAGGTCGGAGTTGGGTCCGACCGTCCCGTTGGATCCGTTGGGGGAAGCGGCATTCATGGACGTTCCTCGGGGTCGTGGAGCTGTGCACGGGATCGGTGTGAGGCCGTGCACGATCTCATCGTGCGTACCGACGGCAGCCGCACATTGCTCCGTAAGGGGGCGTGGCCGCCGCAGTCTCACCCCGCCGTCCCGGCCTGGCGCATGACGCGTTTATCCGGGTGTACCCCTCCAATCCGTAGCTTGACAGCACCTTGCCGTAGCCGGAGTGCTTGAAACCACCGTGCGGCATATCGGAGGGGAACGTGAAGTGAGTGTTGACCCGGACGCGGCCTGGGGCCAGGCGGTGGGGGAGCCGCACGGCACGCGCGTGGTCGGCGGTCCACATCGCTGAGGCCAGGCCCAGCACCACCGCGTTGGCGGCGCGCACCGCGTCTTCCTCGCTGAGGAAGCGCTGCACGGCGATGACCCACTCTGGTTCGAACAGTTCGGTCAGCGCGGTGGTGGTGACCACCACGGCGGGCGCGAATTCGGTGCGCGGATCCAGGAGTTCACGTGGTTTGAGCCTCGGATCCACGCCTCCGCGGCGGCCCTAAGGCGGGCGGTGGCGAATTAACCGACCACGAAATCATGGCGGTTCGACAAGGCCAGGAGTACGAGATCGCCGGATCCGACCCCCAGGCGCCGCAGCCCGCGTGCGAATGCGTCGCCGCGTTGGAGAGAAGCGAGCCCGGCTGGTGGCGGCGCGGACGACGGGGGGCGCAGATCGCGGAAAGGCTGCGCGCGGGGCGACGGGGGAGCTGGATCCTGGTGGCGGCGAACATGCGGGACTTCTACCGCCCGTCGTGCGGCCCCGGGTTGGGCGCTGGCCGGTGACACCGGATTCCACAAGGAGCCGATCGTCGGAGACCCCTCGGCCGCCGAGCGCTTTCTGGGCGTGCTGGGGGCCAGCCACCGCCTACAGGAATTCCCGGCGCCCGGCGAGCGGTCCGGCGACGGAGCCCAACCGCGCTGGTGAATTCATGCGTAGCGCCCCGGAGTTACGGGCATCCTATGAATGATGTCGGGAGGTTTGCAGAAGCCTGGGAGCAGCTGATCGTGTCTCCTGTAGCATCCGTCATCCATCAGTCGTACCGAGCTGGAGAAAACTCGTGGCACAAAAGGTTCAGGTCCTTCTCGTCGACGACCTCGACGGCGGCGAGGCGGACGAGACGGTGACGTTCGCGCTGGACGGGAAGTCCTACGAGATCGACCTCACGGCGGCCAACGCCGAGAAACTCCGCAACTCCCTTGCCGAGTTTGTGCAGTCGGGTCGCAGGACCGGTGGGCGAGGCGCTTCCGGACGCGGGAAGGCGCGCACGATGGTGGGCGGCAGCCAGGACACCGCCAAGATTCGTGCATGGGCCAAGGAGAACGGCTACAACGTCAACGAGCGCGGCCGGGTACCGGCCGATATCCGCGAGGCCTACGAGTCGGCCGCGGGCGCATAACCGGAGTGCCAGGGTTTCCCGGGCTCCCGGACCGGCGGAGTCGTGAACAGGCCACCGCTTCGTCGGCCGGTCCGGTACGGCTACGAGTGTCGGGCGCGGCGCCGCTGACCATCGCGGCGGCCGTGCCCGTTCTCGCTCCCAGGCGCACAGTGCCTCACTTCCTCACGGCACAGTGCGAGTGATGCTCATCTGATTTTCCCGTGAAGTGTCTGTGGGTTCACTGGATTTCGGGTGGCCGATGGCTCATGATGACCGCCAACTGGCCCTTTGGCGAAAGCGCGTTCTACTCCGCGCCGAGTGCGCCGCCGCATGTCATTTGAGGCGGGATCGGCGGCCTCGCGCCGCGCACTGAATGTGAAATGCTCACCACCGCTGGAGACTTCTCGCCACTTCCGTCGAACGGTGGCGCACAGTTGCCCGGGACCCGCGGGCTGCGCCCCGCCGAGGGCGGGCGTGGCCCGCGTTCCTCCGCTGCCGCCCACCGGAAATGGGGATTCCGGTTGCCGACGAGAGCGCGTGCACGTCCCGCGAGCATCATGGGATCCACTTCACCGGGCAGCCCACGCCCTGCTTCGGCGTCCTGCGCGCACTGTTGACCGGAGCAGCATCGCGAATGTCGTCCAGGGGAGACCCATGGGCGGGAAAACGCGCGCACACCGACCTGGGTGCCTGACGGAGACCCTGCTGAACCGGGGTGCCCCCGGTTCAGCAGGGGGTCCGGGGTGCCCCCGGAATGGAACAACCTCAGCCCTGCTGCTCGCCAGTGAGCGACAGCTTCTGGTCCAGCCAGCGAATCGCGGCCGCGTAACCGCTGCCGTTCTGGGCGTCGACGTGAGTCGGCGCCTTGGCGCTCTGCTGGAACTGGGTGCTGGTCCCGTCGCCCGGCACCAGCAGGGAGACCGGCGGGGCGGGCATGTGCCCCAGCCGCCACATCAGGTCGTTCTCGTTCCTGACCTCGGTGTTGCCCGCGTACAGGTTGCCGGACTTGCCGGTCTGCGGGGTGTAGTCGGCGGACAGGCTGGCGCCCGCGCCGTAGCGGGTGGGGTTGGTCAGCGGGAGCTTCAGCGCGCAGTAGCCGCCGGTGGCGTCGCCGAGGGTGCCCCAGGAGCCGGGGGAGCCGCTGGTGCGGTACTGGTCGGCGACCGCCAGCGGCAGGTCCTGGTTGAAGAAGGCCAGCCCCTGCGGGCCGCTGGGCACGTTGGTGCAGTCCACGCCGCGGCCGGGCAGCGCGGTGGGCCGCACCATCACGTAGATGGTCGGCTTGATCTTGCTGCCGACTATGTCGGCGGCGACGGTGCGCGGCAGCGCACCGCTGGGCTGTGAGCTGAGGGCGACAACCACCGGGAAGCGGTCGTTCTGGTGGGCCTTCTGGAAGTACTGCGGCGGCAGGTAGACGAAGCCGTCGGAGGTCACCCCGGAGGACGGGCCGTGGAAGGTGACCTTCTGCACCTCACCGGCCTGCGCCTTGCCGCCCGGCAGACCCGCGTTGACCGTGCCCTTGACGGTGAGGGCGACCGGGCGGGCGCTGGCGGTCCCGGCGGTGAGCACCTGCTTGCCGGTGGACGCGCCGAACAGGTCGGTCCAGGACGAGTAGAAGCCCATGCTCTTGTTCACACCGACCAAGATCACGCCCAGTATCACGATCTGCGTCGCCGCGATCAGCCCGAGGCGGCCGAGCCACTGCAGCGGGCCCTTCTTCGCGGCGCGCGGCCACAGCCACAGCGCCAGCGCGACCACCGCCACGGCGGTGATCACCAGCACTGTGAGGAACAAGCTGGACGTGAGTCCCACGGTCATCGCTCTCTCTTGAATGAAACCTTCCGAAGAGAGGATAGGAATTCGGGCCTTTCGGGTTCCTCCGCGGGGTGACGAGTTTCCTGGTGGTTGGCGCTCAGCCACTGGTCGCGCCGCAGTGGTCACAATTCCCACCTGCGATGAACTCACCGGAGGTGCGCGTTGCCCAGCCGCCGACTGCCGACCTGGTCCGCGCTGCGTCCGCTGCTGCGACCGCGGCCCCTTCCGCTGGATCCCACCGGGCGCCGTCTGTCCCGGGCGCACACCATCGCCGACCTGCGTGCCGCGGCCCGCCGCCGTACGCCCCGGGCGGTCTTCGACTTCGCCGACGGCGCGGCCGAGCGGGAGATCAGCCTGCGGCGCACCAGGCGGTCCTTCGACCGGGTGGAGTTCCATCCCGGGGTGCTGCGCGAGGCACCACGTCCCTCGGCACTGGCCGACCCCTATCTGTCCTGGCTGGCCCCGGCCCGCCGCAACGGCGACGACTTCGGCTGGGCCGCCGCCGCGGGGCCGCACCGCACGGGCTGACCTACCCGCGGCGCGCCAGCGCGTCGCGCACCGCCTCGTCGCTGCGCGCCACCGACGCGGTGCCGTCGTCCGCCGTGATGATGGGGCGCTGGATCAGCCGGGGATGGGCGGCCAGCGCCTCGATCCAGCGGTCCCGATCGGCGGGCTGGCGGGGCCAGTCCTTCAGGCCCAGCTCCTTGGCGTCCGGCTCCTGGGCGCGGGTGATGTCCCAGGGCTCCAGGCCCAGCCTGCCCAGTACCTCCCGCAGCTCCTGGGCGGTCGGCGGCTCCTCCAGATAGCGGCGCACGGTGTAGTCGGCCCCCTCCTCGTCCAGCAGCTTCACCGCGGAGCGGCACTTGGAGCAGGCGGGGTTGATCCAGATTTCCATGCACACACCCTAGACGCCTGGCCCCGGCGGTCCGACGCGTCGGAAATCTTTGATGCGTCGGGATTCTCCGACGTATGGTTGCGGCCGTGCCAACAGACGTCTTCAGCGCACTGTCCAATCCGGTGCGCCGCAAGCTGCTCGAATCACTGCGCGAGGGACCGCGCGCGGTCAACGACCTGGCCGGCCAGTTCGCGCTGAGCCGACCCGCGGTGTCCGAGCACCTCCAGGTGCTGCGCCATGCCCACCTCGTACGGGAGGAACCGAGGGGCCGCCAGCGGTACTACCACCTCGTGGCCGAGCCCCTCGCGGAGGTGCACGACTGGCTGCACCCCTTTGAGCACTACTGGCGCGAACGCATGCGCTCGCTGCGCGACCTACTCGACGAGGAGAACCCATGACGGACCCCGCTGTCATCCACTGCGACCAGTTCCTGGCCCATCCGCCCGCGGTCGTGTGGCGGGCACTGACCGATCCGCAATGGCACGCCCGCTGGTGGGCGGCGGGCGACGTCAAGCCCGTCGTGGGCCACCGCTTCACCCTGGACATGGGGAACTGGGGGGTGCAGCCGTGCGAGGTGATCGCGGTCGAGCCCGAGCGGCTGCTCCGCTACAGCTTCGCCGAGGGCTCGCTGGACACCACGATCACCTGGCGGCTGCAACCCGAGGGCGACGGCACCCGCCTCTTCCTCGAACACGCCGGGTTCGACCTCAACTCCCCGATGGGCAAGCAGGCGTTCAACGGAATGGGCCACGGCTGGCCCGGCGTGCTGCGCGGCATCGGCCCGGCGTTGGACGGCCTGACCGGCGCCTAACGCCGTGGGTAGAGCGCGGCGCGGACCTTGTGCAGCCACGCTTCGGCGGCGGGCTCGTCCGGGGCGGCGGGCAGCGCGCCGGGGCGGGCGAAGTGGTCCTCGGCGCGGGACAGCAGCGGCACGGCGTGCTCCGGTTCGGCGGCGATGCGCTCACCCAGGGCGCGGACCCGGCCGGGATCGGCGAGCCTGATGGTCAGCGCTCCCGTGCGGTGCAGCTGCGTGCCCTGTTCCAGCAGCCGCACGAGGTGGCGGGCGTGCTTCTCCGAGCGCCGGCGGTTGTCCGCGTCCTTCCGGGCCCGCAGCTTTCTGAACTGCTGGGCGGCGTAACCGAGATAGGAGTCGCGCACCGCCTTCGCCGACAGGAACGCCGTGCGCAGACCGACGAGTTCGTCTCCGAGCGAGGTCCGCACCTCGTACAGTTCGTCCGGCAGCCAGACCAACTCGGTCACCGTCGGATTGCCACTCAGAGCGAGGCGGCAGTACTTCGCGGCCTCGTGCAACGTCCGGTCGGGCTCGGTGGTGACATGGGACTCCACCGGGCGGCGCAGACCGTGGAACGCCTCGGTGGGCGCCGCGAAGACACCGAGCTGGTCGATGTCGGAGCCCTCGTGGGCAAGGCCGTACGCGGTGGAACCGACGGTGCCGGACAACAGGACGTGCATGGTGCTCCGTTGAGGGTCGATGACGGGCAGGAGGAGTAAGACGGCCCGGGCGCCTGAACGGTTGCGCCGCGGGTCGCACTTCCTGCCCCACCCTCTCCGATGCTCAACCGTGCCGGGTCCGCAGCGGCGTCAGCTGGTGGATGTCGTAGGTGGCGCGCAGTTCGGCGATGGCCGCCATGTCCGGTGGACCGTCGCACGCCAGGATCTCCAGCAGTTCCTCGAAGTAGCGTTCGTGCGCGGGCGGCGGCGAGGCCTGGAACAGCATCCGGGCCTCCTTGTCCGTCGGATTGGCGAACGCGTGCGGGCACCCCGGCGGCACATGGGCCACCGTCCCCGGGGTGGCCCGCACCGGCCGCATGCCGGATGCGGACTCCCAGGTACGCCAGCTGTCCCGGGTGCGCACCTTGGGCTCGAAGGCCAGCAGGTCAAGCTCGCCCTCGACCACGTAGAACAACTCCTCGCTTTTGGCGTGCACATGGGCACCCACGTCGAACCCCGGGGGAATGACGACCTCGAACAGCGAGCCAGCCATGCTGCGTTCACCGGTGACCTTGAAGGTGACCTCCTGCGCGGTCGTCACCAGCGTCCGGCCCTCGCCCGGCGGCACCACCAACCCCTCCAACGCGTTCATTGTGAGCGTGCTCATCGTGTCCTCACCTCACTTCAGCGGGTCGCGGGACGGAAACCTCACCAGGTCACCGGAAGCTCCTGTGGGCCGCGGATCAGCTCACCGCGCCGCCACCGGAGCTCTTCCGGGGGGACCGCGAGCCGCAGACCGGGGAAGCGGTCCAGCAGCGCGCGGAGCATCACCTCGGACTCCATCCGGGCCAGCGACGCCCCCACGCAGTAGTGCGGGCCGTTGCCGAAAGCCAGGTGCGGATTGAAGTCGCGGTCGAAGTCGAGCGTGTGCGGGTCGGTGAACCGATCCGGGTCCCGGTTGGCCGCCAGGTACGAGGCGTACACCGGCTCACCGCGGCGGATCGTCACCCTGCCGTGTTGGATGTCCTCGGTCGCCACCCGGGCCATGCCCACCGCGTTGCGGTGCGGGATGAAGCGCAGCAGTTCCTCGATGGCCTGCGGCAGCAACTCCGGCTCACTGCGCAGCCGGGCGTGCTGCTCCGGATGGGTGAGCAGCAGGTAGACCATGTTGGCGCTGTTGAACCGCACCGAGTTCATCCCGCTGATCTGCATCAGCACGGCGAAGGCGACCAGTTCCCCGCGGCTCAGCTCGCCCTCGCGCTCGGCCTTCGCCATATGGCTGAGCAGGTCGTCCCTGGGGGACTCACGCCGCTCGGTGGCCAGGGCGTCGAAGTACTCGCCGATCTCCTTCTTGGCCCGCTCACTGATGTCCCGCCCGATGCCCGCGGAGATCACCTCGCGGGTCCAGTCGGCCATCTTCGGCCAGTCCTCCTCGGGCACGCCCATCAGCTCGCTCATTCCGGCGAGCGAGAAGGGCGTGTTCAGGTGCTCCATCAGATCGGCGGGCGGCCCGGAGCGCTCCATCCCGTCCAGCAGTCGGTTCGCGATCTCCTCGGCGCGCGGACGCAGTTGGGCGATGCGCCGGGTGGTGAACACCTTCGACACCGTCTTGCGCAGCCTGGTGTGCTGCGGTGGATCGGCGAATCCCACCGCGTCGTCCAGTGGGATGAAGTGCGGGGCCAACCGGGTGACGTCCCGTCCGACCAGGGCCTGCCTGCTCAGCCGGGGATCGCAGGTGGCGAACTTGACGTCCTCGTACTTCGCCGCCAGCCAGGCCTCGCCCTCGCCGTGCGGCAGCCGGACCCGGTCCAGCGTGTCCTGCGCCAGCGCCTGCTCCATGAACGGGTCGAAGTCGAGGCCCGGCACGTCCTCCACGTTCCAGAAGCGTGCTGCGGGCGGGTCCGTCGGCTGGCTGCTCATGGGATGCCTCCGGGCTGGCGGCGCGGACTGGTGTGCTGGTGCGCCTGGTCGCGGGGGTGCTTCGCGGCGTCCGCGATGGACACCCGAAGGGCGTGTCAGGAAGGGGGCGGACGGATGTGTCGACACGGTGCGGCCCTGGCCGGGCCAGGGAAAACGCCGCCCCTGGCACCGTTTCAGGCGCGGTATCTCCCGTCACACTACGTCAGGTTGCCGGGTGCCGCATGCGCACAACCGTGCGACGTGCTCCGGTGGGACACGCCCGGGGTACTCCGGTTGCCGCACACCGGGGCCCGACGCATCATGATCGATGACAACGATATCCAGGACAGCGGTCGTGGTGGGCCGAGCCCCCCGTACCGGGAGTGGCACGGCGCACGCTCGCTCGCCAAGCCGATCGGCGACATCCCAGGTCGCCGATCGCGTCCGCCGGCCCGCGGATCGACCGCGGGCCGCAACCCCGGAGATCGCGATGCTCCCTACCGAACCGAAAGCCACCACCACCCAACAACCCCCGGCCCCCACGGGAGTTGACTGGACGAGCTGCGGCCAGTGCCGAACCATCCTGTACGGCCGCCGCTTCGCCCGTTCGGCCAACACCTGCCCGGACTGCGGCTGGCACGCGCCGCTGACCGCCGCCGAGCGCCTGGAGTGGCTGCTGGGCCGGGAAGACGCTCGCTGCGTACGGCCGGGGCGTACCACGGACGACCCGCTGGGCTTCACCGACTCAAAGCCCTACGCGCAGCGCCTGGAACAGGCCAGGGAACAGATCGGCATCCCCTCGGCCGTACTCGTCGGGCAGGGCCGGATCGACGGCTGCCCGGTAGTGGTGGCGGCGATGGACTTCCGGTTCATGGGCGGCAGCATGGGCAGCGCCGAGGGCGAGGCGATCACCGCGGCGGCCGAACACGCACTGGAACACCGGATTCCGCTGGTTCTGGTCACCGCCTCCGGCGGGGCGCGGATGCAGGAGGGCGTGTACTCCCTGCTCCAGATGGCCAAGACCGCGCAGGCACTCGCCGCCCTGGACGAGGCCGGGATCCTGACCGTCAGCCTGATCACCGACCCCACCTACGGCGGTGTCGCGGCCTCCTTCGCCACGCTCACCGACATCGTGATCGCCGAACCGGGCGCCAGGCTCGGCTTCGCCGGCCCACGGGTGATCGAGCAGACCATCCGCCAGAAGCTGCCGGACGGCTTTCAGACCGCGGAGTTCCTGCTCGCCCACGGCCTTGTCGACGCCGTGGTGCCCCGCTCACGGCAGCGCGAGGTGCTGGCCACCCTGCTGCGTTCGTACAGTGGTCGTGGCGGCGAGTTCCCGGCGGTGGACGGCGAGCCGCTGATCGTCACCGATCCCGCGCGACTGACCCGGCGCGAGGCATGGGACGTCGTTCAGATGGCCCGGAACATCGATCGGCCCACCACCCGGGACTACCTCAGCCACATCCTGGACGGCGACGGCTTCTTCGAACTGCACGGCGACCGGCTGAGCGGCGACTCCCGGGCGATCGTCTGCGGCCTCGGCACCCTCGACGGCCGACCCGTCGCCATCGTCGGCAACCAGAAGGGCCACAGCACGAAGGAGTTGGCCGACCACTCCTTCGGCATGGCCACACCGGACGGCTACCGCAAGGCCGCCCGGGTGATGCGGCTCGCCGCCAAACTCGGGCTTCCGGTGCTGGCGCTGATCGACACCCCGGGCGCCCATCCCGGCATCGAGGCCGAGGAGAACGGCCAGGCGGTGGCGATCGCCGAGAACCTGCGGCTGATGGCCTCGCTGCCGGTGCCGCTGGTCGCGGTGGTCACCGGCGAGGGCGGCAGCGGCGGAGCGCTCGCCCTCTCGGTCGCCGACCGGGTGCTGATCTGCGAGAACGCCCTCTACTCGGTGATCAGCCCGGAAGGCTGCGCGGCGATCCTGTGGCACGACCGCGGAGCCGCCCCGGCCGCCGCGGAGGCGCTGCGCCTCGACGCCCGGTCACTGATGGAACACCAGCTCGTGGACGGAGTGGTACCGGAGCCGGAAGGCGGCGCCCACACCGACCACGCACAGGCCGCCGACCTACTGCGGCGGGCCGTCTCACACTGCCTGGACGAACTGTCGGGCAAGGGCGGCGAACAACTCATCCGGGACCGCAGGCAGCGGTTCCGGGGCATCGGAGCCCCAGCCGGATGATCTCTGAGGAAGGATGGTCATGACAGATTCCGTGCCACGGCTCGAAGCACGCCACAGCGGCCACGACGGGTTGGGCAAGGCTGGCTACGGCCCGGAGGGGCTGGCCAGGAACGGCCCCGCCCATTCGGTCGAGCGGCTGGCGGAGACCGCGTCCCGGCTGGCCACGATGGTGCAAGCCCCCTTGAGGCGGGTCCGTATCCAGTACGGCGAGGCGCTGGTGGAGCTGGAGTGGCCGCAGGACCGCCCCGCGCCCAGCGAGGCCCTCGCGGCGCCCGCCCGCCCAACGGCCGCGGCGGAGGAACCGGCCGCGTCCGGCGAAACCGGTGGCGATCAGCACCACCACGTCACCGCGCCGATGGTCGGCAACTTCTACCACGCCCCGGAACCCGGTGCACCGCCCTTCGTCAGCGTCGGTGACCTGGTGGAACAGGGGCAGGACATCGGCATCGTGGAGGCCATGAAGCTGATGAACCCCGTCCAGGCCGAACGCTCCGGCCGGGTGGTCGCCGTGCTGGTCGACGACGGCCATCCGGTGGAGTACGGCCAGCCCCTGATCGCGCTGGAACCGGTCGACGAGTCCGAGTGACGCCCGCCGCACCGACGTGACGGACGCGGCTACCAAGCACACGGCACGACAAGGCGGCCCGCCGCCTGCGGAGGGAGCACCATGTTCAGGACCGTATTGATCGCCAACCGTGGTGAGATAGCCGTGCGGGTGGTGCGTGCCTGCCGGGAGTTGGGCATCCGCAGCGTGGTGGTGCACTCCACCGCGGACCGCGAGTCCGAGGCGCTGCGGCTGGCCGACGACGCCGTACAGATCGGCCCGGCCCCGGCGCGCCGAAGCTACCTCAACCCGGCGGCGGTGATGTCCGCCGCCCTGCGGGTGGGCGCCGACGCGATCCACCCCGGGTACGGGTTCCTCTCCGAGGACCCGGACTTCGCGGAGATCTGCACGGCGTACGGGGTGACCTTCATCGGGCCGCCGGCCGGGCTTATGCGGCAGTTGGGGGACAAGGCGGAGGCGCGCCGCATGATGGCGCGCGCCGGGCTGCCGACCCTGCCCGGCAGCGACGGCGCGGTGCTGGACGAGGCCACCGCCCAACGGGTCGCGGAGGACATCGGGTTCCCGCTGATCATCAAGGCGGTGGCCGGGGGCGGCGGCCGTGGCATGACCGTCGTCCATGACCCCGACGACCTGGTCCCCGCGTACCGCAAGACGCATGCTGACGCGGTGGCGCTGTTCGGCGACGGACGGGTCTATCTGGAGCGGTACATAGCGACCGCACGCCATGTCGAGGTGCAGGTCATCGCCGACGGCCGGAGCAACGCGATCCATCTGGGCGAGCGCGACTGCTCGGTGCAACGGCGCCACCAGAAGCTGCTGGAGGAGACCCCGGCACCCAACCTGCCCGCCGAACTCACCGAGCGGATGAACGAGATGGCGGTGCAGGGTGTACGCGCACTCGGCTACACCGGCGCCGGGACCTTCGAGTTCCTGGTGGACGACGACGGCCGCTTCACCTTCATGGAGATCAACTGCCGTATACAGGTGGAGCATCCGGTCACCGAGCAGGTCACCGGCATCGATCTGGTGCAGGAGCAGATCAAGGTGGCCGCGGGGCTTCCGCTCTCGCTCACCCAGCAGGACGTGAGCCGCAACGGCGCCGCCATCGAGTGCCGGGTCAACACCGAGGATCCGGAGCGCGACTTCGCGCCCACCGCCGGTACGTTGACCGACTACCGCCCGCCCGGTGGTCCGTTCACCAGGGTGGACTCGCATGCCTTCACCGGCTGGCGGGTGCCCGCCGACTACGACTCGCTGCTGGCGAAGGTCGTCGTCTGGGCCCCGGACCGGGAACGGGCGCTGGTGCGGATGGACCGGGCGCTCGGCGAGATGGTGGTCGACGGCCCAGGGGTGTGCACCACCTCCGAGTTCCTGCGCAAGGTGCTGGCGGACAGCAGCTTCCGGGAGGGCAGCCACACGACCTCGATCGTGTCCCAGATGGCTGCCGCCGAGCGAGGCCGCTCCGCTCTGGAGTGCGGCTAGGAGCCTTTCCCTCCTTCCGGGGGTGGCCCCCGGAAGGCCCGCCGCCGAGCGAGGGGCGCAGGCTCTGAGTACGGCTAGGGAGAACTCCGGGAGCTGGACCCCGGGCGTCTGCGGTGCTGGAGGGCGTCCACGGCGGTGACGCCGAGCGCGCCCAGCAGGCTGACGTTGGTCAAGAACGCGTTGCGGTGGGCGGCGCGGCGGCCCTCGTCGTCCTCGGTCCAGAACGGGTGGACGGCCGCCGTGGCACCGGTCAGGCAGATACCGAGGACGACGGTGGCCGCCACCGGGGCCGCTCCGGTGGCCAACGCCACCGCCCCCGCGAGCATCGCCGACGCGGTCGCGTTGGTGGCCATCCGCCCACGTGGCACCCCCAGACGCTCCACGGCCTGCGGTAGGTGCCCGGGGTTGCGCAGCGCGCTGATCCCGCCCACGAGGAAGCTGCTGGCGAGCAGTGAGCGGCTGGTCCAACGGCAGGCGACGGCGACACGGTGACGCGTCACGTGATCCTCCCAACACGTGCTGTGTACTCGATACCCGTTCAGCATCACCACCCGGCGGCCGTGCGTCGCGCTGGACTACGCCAACAGACCGACGCCCGACGGCGCGTGATCGTCCGCACAACGTCGTGTGGCGGTGTCTGCGCGGGCGGCGCCCGGCCTATCGTGGCGTGCATGAGTGGACACTTCGACGTCGTCGTACTGGGTGCCGGTCCCGGCGGATACACCGCGGCGGTTCGCTGCGCCCAGCTCGGGCTCACCGTGGCAGTGGTGGAGGAGCGCTACTGGGGCGGGGTCTGCCTCAACGTGGGGTGCATCCCCTCGAAGGCGCTGCTGCGCAATGCCGAGTTGGCCCACCTCTTCACCCAGGAGGCCAAGACCTTCGGCATCCGGGTGGACGGCAAGGTCAGCTTCGACTACGGCGAGGCGTACGCCCGTAGCCGACGGGTGGCGGACGGACGGGTCAAGGGCGTCCACTACCTGATGAAGAAGAACGACATCACCGAGTACACCGGCACCGGTACGTTCACCGACGCCAACACACTGAGCGTCAGAACCGCGGACGGCGCCGCCCACACCGTCGGTTTCGACCACTGCATCATCGCCTCAGGCGCGACCACCAAGCTGCTGCCCGGCACCTCGCTGAGCGAGCGCGTGGTGACGTACGAGGAGCAGATCCTCAGCGCCGAACTGCCGCGCAGCATCGTCATCGCGGGCGCTGGTGCCATCGGCGTGGAGTTCGCCTACGTACTGCACAACTACGGGGTGCAGGTGACACTGGTGGAGTTCCTGGACCGGGTCGTGCCGCTGGAGGACGAGGAGGTCTCGGCCGAACTCGCCCGCCGCTACCGCAAGTTGGGCATCAACGTGCTCACCTCGACCCGGGTCGAGTCGATCGACGACTCGGGGGAGCGGGTGCTGGTGCACGTCTCCACCGGCGGCCAGCGCCAGGTGCTGGAGACCGACAAGGTGCTGCAGGCGATCGGGTTCCAGCCGCGGGTCACCGGCTACGGCCTGGAGAACACCGGTGTGCGGCTGACCGAGCGCGGCGCCATCGACGTGGACGGCCGCTGCCGCACCAGCGTGCCGCACATCTTCGCCATCGGCGATGTCACCGCCAACCTGATGCTGGCGCACGCCGCCGAGGCGATGGGCATCGTCGCCGCGGAGACCATCGCGGACGCGGAGACGATGGAACTCGACTACGTGATGATTCCGCGCGCCACCTACTGCCAGCCGCAGATCGCCAGCTTCGGCTGGACCGAGGCGCAGGCCCGGGAGCGCGGCTTCGACGTCCAGGTGCAGAAGTTCCCCTTCACCGCGAACGGCAAGGCCCACGGCCTGGGCGACCCCGCCGGATTCGTCAAGATCCTCAGCGACGCACGCCACGGCGAACTGCTCGGCGCCCATCTGATCGGCCCCGAAGTCACCGAGCTGCTCCCCGAGTTGACCCTGGCCCAGCAGTGGGATCTGACCGTCCACGAGGTGGCCCGCAATGTGCACGCCCACCCGACCCTGGGCGAGGCCGTGAAGGAGGCGGTGCACGGGCTGGCCGGTCACATGATCAACATGTAGCGGGCGCCCGGGAGCCGGATCACTGCCACAGCCTGGCCGGGGCGGGTTCGGTCTCCCGGGGCTCCATGTCCTCGTTCTCGTCTATCTCCTGCGCCGCCTCGCGCAGCAGCTTGCGGGACAGGTCGGCGAGTGCCCGCCCCGCCGCCAGTTCGTCGCCGATCTCGTGTACCTGCGGGTCCCGTGGGTTCTTGCGGGCCTCACCGTCGCCGGTGAACTGGGCGGTCGTGGTGTCCAGGGTCGCCCTGGCCCTGGTGGTGTCGCCCTCTTCGACGACGTACACGTGGGTGCTCCACTCCGTCTCGTGGCGTGTCATGGCTCCGGCCTCCTGGCCCCCCTCGTGGTGTCGCTGGTGTCAGAGAAATCCCTTCGATACCGATCATTCCCCTCGGCGTGCCCGCGCGGAAGTGGACGATACGGGTGGACTGCGCGATGCTCGCACTAGGTGCGACAGTCGTCACTGTGGGCAGTGGTCGGGTATCGCCCGGGAACGAGAGGCGCGCTGATGAGGACCGAAGCAGGCACTCCGGGCCGGGCCGACGTGGGGTTGCCGGTCCAGCTGGTCGTCGGTCTGGTGCTGGTGGCCGGGTGCTGGGCGCTGTTCTGGACGGTGGTCAACGCCTGGACCGAGATCTTCTTCTTCGGCCTGTGGCTGGGCTACGCCCTCACCGTCGACGGCGTGGTCAGACTGCGCACCGGTACCTCGATCCTGACCCGGAGCACCGCACAGTTCTGCTTGCTGTTCGGCTACTCGGTGCCGTTCTGGTGGATGCACGAGTGGTTCAACACCGCCCTGCACAACTGGTACTACGTCGAGCCCATCCCGCACAGCGAGCCGGTGCGCGTCCTGCTGTACTCGCTCTGCTTCGGCACCGCGCTGCCCGCCCTGTTCGAGTCCGCCGAACTGCTGCGCTCCACGCGGTTGGTGGACCGCCCCGGCCGCTGGCGGCCGCTGAGGCGCACTCCCGCACTGCTCTACGGTGTCAGCGCGTTCGGCGTGCTGCTGCTCACCGCGGTGCTGGTCTTCCCCCGGCAGTTGTTCTTCCTGATCTGGCTGTGCCCGCTGCTCGTCCTGGACCCGGTCAACACCCGGCTGGGCTTTCCCAGCCTGTGGGGCCAACTCGCCCGAGGCCGCTGGCAGCCGCTGCTGGCGCTGGCCCTCGGCGGCCTGATGTGCGGGTTCCTCTGGGAGATGTGGAACTACTGGACGGTGGGGGCGCACTGGGTCTACCGGCTCCCGGCGTTCCTGTCCCACGTCCATCTGTTCCGGATGCCGCTGCCCGGCTACCTCGGCTACGTGCCGTTCGCCTGGTCCGCCTACGCCTACTACCAGACCCTCCGCGGCCTGCTGACGCCCGCCTCGGTCGATCCCCTCGGCCTGGAGTGACGCACGGTGTCGGGGCCCGGGGATATCGTCGGAACACGATGGACGACAGACGAACCGTACGCATCTCGAAGTACCTGGCGAAGCACCTACGGCACCAACCGGAACGGATCGGGATCACGCTCGACCCGAACGGCTGGGTGGGCATCGACCCGCTGATCACCGCGGCCGCCGCCCATGGATTCCCGTTCACTCGCCAGGAGTTGGAGCACGTCGTGGCCTCCAACGACAAGCGGCGCTACGCCATCGACGGCGACCGGATCCGGGCCAACCAGGGCCACACCGTCGAGGTCGACCTCGCACTGCCGGTCGTGCAGCCGCCCGCGTACCTCTACCACGGCACGGTCGGCCGGTACGTCGCCGCGATCCGGGCCGAGGGGCTGCTGCCGATGGGCCGCCACGCGGTGCACCTGTCCGCGGACCGTGAGACGGCGACCCGGGTCGGCGCCCGGCGCGGCAAGCCGGTGGTGCTGTCGGTCGACGCGGGCGCGATGCACCGCGCCGGATTCGAGTTCCGGCGCAGCGCCAACGGGGTGTGGCTGGTCGACCACGTTCCGGCGGAGTTCCTCCGCATCCCGGGGTAGGGCGTGCCCCCGCCGCGACGGTGGGCACGCCCCGCGCTAGGTGTATTGCCCTGAGAGGTTAGGAACGCGGCTGGCGGGTGGCTGGCCCTTGAGCGCGGTGTGTCCGCGGTGGTGATTGTAGGTGTGCAGCCATTCGGGGAAGGCGTTGCGTCGTTCCTGTTCCGAACGGTAGGAGCGGGCGTAGGCCCACTCATCGAGCAGAGTGCGGTTGAAGCGTTCGACCTTGCCGTTCGTCTGCGGGCGGTAGGCGCGGGTTCGCTTGTGCGTGATCCCGGCTGCTGCCAGGGCATCGCGCCACAGACGGGACTTGTAGCAGGAGCCGTTGTCGGTCAGGACGCGCTCGACGGTGATCCCGCAGGAGGCGAGGTACGCCTGGGCGCGGCTCCAGAAGCCGACGGCGGTCTCCTTCTTCTCGTCGGCGAGGATCTCGCTGTAGGCCAGGCGGGAGTGGTCGTCGACGGCGGTGTGCAGGTAGCTGTAGCCGACGCCGGAACGCTTCTTGCGGCCCGCTTGGCGGCCGAGGACTTTGTGGCCGCCGCCGTCGGGGACGTTGCCGAGCTTCTTGATGTCGACGTGGACCAGCTCGCCGGGCTTGTCGCGTTCGTAGCGGCGTATGACGCGGCCGGTGGCCCGGTCCAGGTGCGTCAGGCGGGCCAGGCCGTAGCGGGTCAGCACCCGGTGCACGGTGGAGGGCACCAGCCGCAGCAGGTGCGCGATCCGGGCCGGTCCCCACCGGCGCAGGACGCGGACCTTGATGATCCGGCGTTCGGTGCGGGTCGGGGTGCGGCGTGGACTGGCGTGCGGGCGGCTGGAGCGGTCGGCCATGCCCGCCTCCCCGAACGCCCGGTAGCGGTCGGCCCACCGCTGGGCCGTGCTGACGGAGACCTGGAAACGTTCCGCGGCCCGCCGTAGGGGCCAGTTGTCCTCCACGACGCAGCGGGCCAGACGCAGGCGGCCGGTCTCGGTCAGTGGTGCGTTACGGTGCGGCATGAGGGCCTTTCTGGTCGTCGGTGCAGATGTGGCAATCCACACCGAGCCAGAAGGCCCTCACTCATTGCAAGATCACAGGCCAGTGATCGCTGTCACCAACCTCCGTGGACAGAACAGCTAGGCCGCGGTGACCGCGCCGTGCTCGGCGGCCGTGAGCCAGGCGGCCAGATCCTGGCGGGCACGGGCCACCCGCGACCGCACCGTGCCCACCGGGCAGCCGACCACCGCCGCCGCGTCCGCGTACGGCAGGCCGACCAGCTGGGTGAGCACGAACGCCTCCCGGCGGACCGCGTCGAGGGCGTCCAGCAGTTCGTTCAGCGCGACCCCCTCATCGAATCCCGGCAGGCAACACGGCTGCGCCCGTTCCGCCGCGGCCCGCCAGTCCGCGGCGTCGACGGTACGGGGGCGGGCGGCGGCCGAACGGTAGCGGTCGATGACCACCCGCCGGGCGATCGACAGCAGCCAGGTGCGGGCACACGACCGCCCGGCGAACCTCGGCAGGCTGGTCAACGCCCGTAGATAGGTCTCCTGGGTCAGATCGTCCGCGCCGTGCACATCGCCGCTGAGGTGGGCGACGAACCGCCAGACGTCGCGATGGGTGACCCGTACGAAGCGCTCCACCGCTTCGAGGTCGCCACCCCGCGCGGCCAGCGCCCATCCGGTCACCTGTTCTTCGTCCGTGGCGGTCCGCGCTCGGCGGGCCGGTTCGACCTGGGCAGGAATCATCGCAAAGTGTCCTTCGGTGACGACGGGGCCGGACCAGGCGATGGCGCGTCCCCGTTGGAACACGGCACTCCTGGCACGCCGTTACCGAGGGGCGCGCACGAGGACCGCGGGGGCAAGAGCCGACGCACACGCCACGTCGCCGTCAGGGCGCGTGGGCACGCCGGTACTCACAACAGGCGGGCCGCCCACTGCCGTTCGACCGAACCGCCCGTGTCCGTGGACGCCTGTGCCAGGCTGAACAGCGAGTGCAGCCCGAGCTGTGCCACCACCGCGGCACCGGTGACCACCAGCGCTCCGCACTCCCGGGCGGCCAGACACCAGGCCGCCGCACCGGTTCCGCAGAAGGCGGCCAGGAGCGCCCACCAGGGCACGGTGTCCGAGGACATCAGCGCGTGACCCAGGGCCGTGGTGACCACGCAGACGGCCGCGAACATCGCGGCGCGGACGGCGCGTGCCACAGGCCCGGTGGTCATGTCCGACATCGTGCCATCCCGGCCCCGCGCCTCGGCAGGGTGGGAGCGCATCCTGTCAGGAGCCCGCGAACGCCTTCGCCATCTGGTCCGCCGCGTTGCGGTAGACGGCGGTCAAGTCCAGTTCCTGCCCCGGGTAGTTGACGATGTCCAACTGCCTGGCGCCGGAGCCGGGCAGCACCGTTCCGGTGGACATGTTCTCGTTGTCCAGCACGAACTGCGGCTTCCTGGCGGACAACTGGGCGAGCTGGGCGGGGGTGACCTGGTTGGGGCCGTAGCTGCCCACCAGGCGCGCCCCGGCGAGCTTCGCCGCCCAGGTGGTGTACGTCTGGGTGACGACCACCGGGGGCTTGCCGCCCGGCCAGGCCGCCTTCACCTGCTGGGCCCACGACTTCCAGTGCGCGTTGAAGTCGGTGTTCCACCTCTGCGCGTCCCGCTGGGTGCCGAACAGCCCGCCCAGCTTGGTGACATCGGCCGAGGTCGTGGCGGGATCGTTGTCCAGGTTGAGTTCGACCAGCTTCGCCTTGGAGCCTGCGGCGTCCTTGATCCGCGCCGCGAACGGCTCGAACGAGGCGTACAGCACGTAGTCGGCCCCGGCGACCGCCGCCAGGTCGGACGGCTTGAGGTCGTAGTCCGGCGCGTGGCGGATCGACGCGGGCACGATGTACTTGATGTCGCTGGCCCCGGCCGCCCTGGCCAGCGCCGCCTCCCAGGTGGTGGTGGCCACCACGGTGGGACCGCCCTTCGACGGCGCGGCCGTACCGGAGGACGACGACGTGGCGGTACCCGAACCACCGCAGCCGGTCAGTGCGAGCAGCCCCGCGCTCAACGCGGCGAGGGATCGGACGAGGGCGCGGGCAGCGGACATGCGGTGGTTCTCCGTTCAGGCCATGGACAGGCGAGCGTCCGGCCGGTCACCGCCGAGGTGACCGGCCGCGCTCCACTGCCCAGTAGTCGGCCCGAAGCGGCACCGGGTTCCCGGGGGAACTCAGCTCTCGCCACCCTCCAGGTCGCCCTCGGTCTCCAGGAACGCCTGCCGCAGCGCCTCCAGCACCGCCGGATCGGGCTTGGCCCACATGCCGCGGCTCTCGGCCTCCAGCAGCCGCTCCGCCATGCCGTGCAGCGCCCAGGGGTTGGCCTCCTGGAGGAACGCCCGGTTCTCCGGGTCGAGCACATAGGTCTGGGCGAGCTTGTCGTACATCCAGTCGGCGACCACGCCGGTGGTGGCGTCGTAGCCGAACAGGTAGTCCACGGTGGCGGCCAGTTCGAAGGCCCCCTTGTAGCCGTGGCGGCGCATCGCCTCGATCCACCGGGGGTTGACCACCCGGGCCCGGAACACCCGGGAGGTCTCCTCCAGCAGTGACCGGGTGCGCACCGTCTCCGGCCGGGTGCTGTCCCCGATGTACGCCTCGGGGGCCTTGCCGGTCAGCGCCCGTACGGTGGCGACCATGCCGCCGTGGTACTGGAAGTAGTCGTCGGAGTCGGCGATGTCGTGCTCGCGGGTGTCGGTGTTCTTGGCGGCCACCGCGATACGGCGGTAGGCGGTCTCCATCTCCTCACGGGCCGCCCGGCCGTCCAGACCGCGGCCGTAGGCGTAGCCGCCCCAGGCGGTGTAGACCTCGGCGAGGTCGGCGTCGGTGCGCCAGTCGCGGCTGTCGATGAGCTGGAGCAGCCCGGCGCCGTAAGTGCCCGGCCGCGAGCCGAAGATACGGACCGTGGCCCGGCGTTCGTCACCGTGCGCCGCGAGGTCGGCACGGGCGTGCGCCCGCAGGAAGTTGGCCTCGTCGGGCTCGTCCAGCCCGGCGACCAGCCGTACCGCGTCGTCCAGCAGCGCCACCACATGCGGGAACGCGTCACGGAAGAACCCGCTGATGCGCAGCGTCACATCGATGCGCGGACGCCCCAACTGCTCCCGCGGCACCGCCTCGACACCGGTGACCCGACGCGAGGCGTCGTCCCACACCGGCCGCACCCCGAGCAGCGCCAGTGCCTCGGCGACGTCGTCGCCCGCGGTGCGCATCGCGCTGGTGCCCCACAGCGACAGGCCGACTGAGCGCGGCCAGTCGCCGTTGTCCGTGCGGTAGCGCTCCAACAGCGATTCGGCGAGCGCCTGTCCGGTCTCCCAGGCGAGGCGGCTGGGCACCGCCTTGGGATCGACGGAGTAGAAGTTGCGGCCGGTCGGCAGCACGTTGACCAGTCCGCGCAGCGGGGAGCCGGACGGACCCGCGGGCACGAAGCCGCCGTTCAGCGCGTGCACGGCCGCCTCGATCTCGTCGCCGGTACGGGCCAGCCGGGGTACCACCTGGCGGGCTGCGAAGTCCAGCACCCGGCGCACGTCCTCGGGCAGCCCGGCGCACACCTCGGACACCGCCTCCGGAACCCAGTCGGCGTCCTCCATGGCCTGCACCAGCGCACGGGCGCGGGCCTCGGCGTCGTCGGCACCGGCCCGCGTGGCCGCCGACTCGTCCAGGCCCAGCGCCTCGCGCAGACCGGGCAGCGCGGTGGTGCCGCCCCAGATCTGCCGGGCGCGCAGAATGGCCAGCACCAGGTTGACCCGCTCGGCACCGGTCGGACCCTGGCCGAGTACGTGCAGTCCGTCGCGGATCTGGGCGTCCTTGATCTCGCACAGCCAGCCGTCGACGTGCAGCAGGAAGTCGTCGAACTCGGCGTCGTGCGGCCGGTCTTCGAGCCCCAGGTCATGGTCGAGCTTGGCGGCCTGGATCAGCGTCCAGATCTGCGCGCGGATGGCCGGGAGCTTGGCCGGGTCCATCGAGGCGATGGAGGCGTGCTCGTCGAGGAGCTGTTCCAGCCGGGCGATGTCCCCGTAGGAGTCGGCGCGGGCCATCGGCGGCACCAGGTGGTCCACCAGCGTGGCGTGCACCCGGCGCTTGGCCTGGGTGCCCTCACCGGGGTCGTTGACCAGGAACGGGTAGACCAGCGGCAGGTCGCCGAGCGCCGCGTCCGGCGCGCACGCGGCGGACAGCCCGGCGTTCTTGCCCGGCAGCCACTCCAGGTTGCCGTGCTTGCCGAGGTGGACCATCGCGTCGGCGCCGAAGCCGCCGTCCTCGCGGGCGGCGGAGATCCAGCGGTAGGCCGCCAGGTAGTGGTGCGACGGCGGCAGATCGGGGTCGTGGTAGATCGCGATCGGGTTCTCGCCGAAGCCGCGCGGCGGCTGGATGAGCACGAGCAGGTTGCCCGCGCGCAGCGCGGCCAGCACGATCTCGCCCTGCGGGTCGCGGCTGGTGTCCACGAACAGCGCACCGGGCGGCGGACCCCAGTGCTCCTCCACCCGCTCGCGCAGTTCGGCGGGCAGACGTCCGTACCAGCGGCGGTAGTCGGCGGCCGGGATGCGGATCGGGTTGCGGGCCAACTGCTCGTCGGTGAGCCACTCCTGGTCGTGGCCGCCCGCCTCGATCAGCGCCCGGATCAGGTCGTCGCCGACACCGGAGGCCAGTCCGGGCAGCGCGTCGGGACCGTCCTGCGGGCCGAGGTCCCAGCCCTCCTCGCGCAGCCGCCGCAGCAGGGCGACAGCGCTGGCCGGGGTGTCGAGGCCGACCGCGTTGCCGATCCGCGAGTGCTTGGTGGGGTACGCGGACAGCACCAGCGCCAGCCGCTTGTCGGCGGCCGGCACGTGCCGCAGCCGGGCGTGCCGCACGGCGATCCCCGCGACCCGCGCGGCGCGCTCCGCATCGGCCACGTAGACCGGCAGGCCGTCGGCGTCGATCTCCTTGAACGAGAACGGCACGGTGATCAGCCGCCCGTCGAACTCCGGTACCGCGACCTGGGTCGCCGCGTCCAGCGGGGACAGGCCCTCGTCGTTGTCCTCCCAGGCGGTGCGCGACCCGGTCAGGCACAGCGCCTGGAGGATCGGCACGTCCAACGCGGCCAGCGCGCCCGCGTCCCACGCCTCCTCGTCGCCCCCGGCGGAGGCGTCCGCCGGGCGGGTGCCGCCCGCGGCGAGCACGGTGGTGACGATGGCGTCCGCCGTGCCGAGCGCCTCCAACAGCCCCGGTTCCGGGGCACGCAGCGAGGCGACGTACAACGGCATCGCCCGGCCGCCCGCGTCCTCGATCGCCGAGCACAGCGCCGACACGAATCCGGTGTTGCCGCTCATGTGGTGCGCCCGGTAGTACAGCACCGCGACCACCGGAGCGTCCGCTCCGGCGCGCTCCTCGCGCTCCAACGGCCCCCAGGCGGGCGCCGGTTGGGGCGCGGCGAAACCATGACCGGTCAGCAGTACGGTGTCGGACAGGAAGCGGGCGAGCTGGGCGAGGTTCCCCGGGCCACCGTGCGCCAGGTAGGCGTGCGCCTCGGTGGCGATGCCTATCGGCACCGTGGAGGAGGCCATCAGCTGGGCGTCCGGGGTCTGTTCACCGGTGAGCACCACCACCGGGCGCGGCCCGGACAGCAGCAGGTCGAGCCCGTCCTGCCAGGCGCGGATCCCACCGAGCAGCCGCACCACCACCAGGTCGGCGCCCTCCAGCAGCGCGGGTAGTTCGTCCAGGTCGAGCCGCGCCGGGTTGGCCCAGCGGTACGGCACCGGACCGTCCGCCGCGCGGGCGCTGAGCAGGTCGGTGTCGGACGTCGACAACAGCAGGATCACGTCGGCATGCCTTCCTCGGGGTCCGCGCCCCGGGCTGGTGTAGGACGGCGGGGAGTTCCTGGCTTCCGCGGCACGCGACGCTGTTGCGTCATCGCGACACGGTGACAGTGGCGGGACCGCACCGGATTCGCACCGGTTTCCTCCCAGTTGCCGTCACGGGCAAGGACGCGCCGTGCTGGAACGTCCGCGAGCATAGTAAGGCTTGCGACAGCCGCCCATGTCCTACATGCTGAGACCCGCCGCCGCCCTGCCAACGACCCTCGGAGCCGCCGTGACCAGCCCCTTCGGCGCGCCCCCGGTCGGCCGCGGGCGCGACGACGCCTGCCCCGGCGCGCTCCGCCTGCACCCGGCGGACGACGGTGCGCTGGCCCGCGTACGGCTGCCGGGCGGGCTGTTGACCGCCGCTCAGGCCGAGGCGCTGGCCCGGCTGTCCGAGGAACTGGGTGACGGACATCTCGATCTGACCTCGCGGGGCAACGTCCAACTGCGCGGCCTGCGTTCGGACGTGGGCGGCGAACTGGCCGACCGGCTGGGCGCGGCGGGCCTGCTGCCGTCGATCCGGCACGAGCGGGTGCGCAACATCGTCGCCTCACCGCTGGCGGGGGTGGACGGCCGTGGACACGCCGACGTGCAGGCGTGGACGCGGGAGTTGGACCGCCTGCTGTGCGTGAGCGACGCCGCGACCGGGTTGTCGGGCCGGTTCCTTTTCGCCCTTGATGACGGCCGGGGCGATGTGGCGGCGCTCGGCGGCGATGTGACGTTGATCGCGCTGCCGGGCCGCCGGGCGGTGCTCCACGTGGGGCCGGTCGCACCCGGCGGCGGGATCGCGATGCCCGCCGAGGACGGTCCGCGCCAGGCGCTGCGGGCGGCCGAGGAGTTCCTGGCAGTGCTGCGCGACGGCGGCCAACACGCCTGGCGGGTAAGGGAGGTGGACCCGGACGGCAGCCTCATCCGGGCTCGGCTCGGTGCGTCCACCCCGGCCGAGACGGTCGACTTCGGCCCCCCGCCCGGGTTCGGGGCCGTACACGACAGCGACGGCAGGGTGGCCGGTCTGTCGTTGGGGCTGCGGTTCGGCCGGGCGTCCGCGCCGCAGTGGCGGCTGCTGGCCGAGGCGGCTGCGCGCGGCAGCGGTGAGCTGCGGCTGACGCCCTGGCGCGGCGTGGTGCTGCCCGGCGCGTCGGCGGCCGAGGTGCCAGCCCTGGCCGAGGCGGGGCTCATCACCGACTCCGGCTCGCCCTGGCACGGCGCCAGCGCCTGCACCGGCCTGCCCGGCTGCGCCAAGTCGCTGGCCGACGTGCGCCGTGACGCGGCGGAGGCCCTGGCGGCCCAACGGCCGCTGACGGCAAAGCTGTTGCCCGTGCACTGGTCCGGATGCGCACGGCGCTGCGGGCACCCAGGGGGCGACCGTTGGGTCGACGTACTGGCCACCGCGGACGGATACCAGGTCAGCGTGGCCGGAACCGATCGGGCAGACTTGCCCGGCAGCCAGCAGATGTCGGCCGCCGTGGCGGCGGCCCGCAGCACACCCCAGACGAGGACCACGTGATCGAGTACGAGAAGGACGGCCCGGCGATCTACCGCCAGTCCTTTGCCACCATCCGCGCCGAGGCGGATCTGAGCGGTCTGCCCGACGACGTGGCCCAGGTCGCGGTCCGCATGATCCACGCCTGCGGCATGGTCGACCTGGTACGTGATCTCGGCTACAGCCAGAACGTTGTACGCGATGCCCGCGCCGCGCTGCGGTCGGGCGCCCCGATCCTGTGCGACGTGGCGATGGTGGCCAGCGGGGTGACCCGCAAGCGGCTGCCCGCCGACAACGAGGTGGTGTGCACCCTGTCCGACCCCTCGGTGCCCGGTCTGGCCGCCGAGTTGGGCACCACACGCTCGGCCGCCGCCATGGAACTGTGGCGGGACCGGCTGGACGGCGCGGTGGTGGCGGTGGGCAACGCGCCCACGTCGCTGTTCCGGCTGCTGGAGATGGTCGAGGCGGGCTGCCCGCGCCCGGCCGCCGTGATCGGCGTTCCGGTCGGCTTCGTCGGCGCCGCCGAGTCCAAGCAGGCACTGGCCGAACACCCGTCGGGCCTTGAGCACTTGGTGGTACGCGGACGGCGCGGCGGCAGTGCGATCGCCGCCGCCGCGATCAACGCGATAGCGAGCGAGGAAGAGTGAACACGCAAGCCGCACAGCCGGTCGGCCGCCTCTACGGCGTCGGCCTCGGCCCCGGTGATCCGTCCCTGATGACCGTACGGGCGGTCGAGGTCATCGCGGGCGCCGACGTCATCGCGTACCACAGCGCCCGGCACGGCCGTAGCATCGCCCGCTCCATCGCCGAACGCCATCTGCGCCCCGAGCACATCGAGGAGCCGCTGGTCTACCCGGTCACCACGGAGACCACCGACCACCCCGGCGGCTACCGGGGTGCGATGGAGGAGTTCTACGCCGAGGCCGCCGCCCGGCTGGCCGTACACCTGGACGCCGGACGCTCGGTCGCGGTACTGGCCGAGGGCGACCCGATGTTCTACGGCTCGTACATGCACATGCACAAGCGGCTCGCCGACCGCTACCCGACCGAGGTGGTGCCCGGCGTCACCTCGGTGAGCGCCGCCGCGGCCCGCCTGGGGCGGCCGCTGGTGGAGGGCGAGGAGGTGCTGACCGTACTGCCGGGCACCCTCCCGGAGGACGAACTGGCCGCCCGGCTGGCCAGCGCCGACTCCGCCGCCGTGATGAAGCTCGGCCGCACCTTCCCGGCGGTGCGGGGCGCACTGGAGCGGGCGGGTCGGCTGGCCGACGCCCACTACGTGGAGCGCGCCACGATGGGCGGCGAGCGGATCGCACCGCTCGCCGACGTCGACCCCGAGTCGGTGCCGTACTTCTCGATGGCCGTACTGCCCAGCCGGATTGACACCCCGCCGACGACCGATGAGCGCGCCAAGGGAGAGGTCACCGTCGTCGGGCTCGGCCCGGCCGGTCCCATGTGGCTTACCCCGCAGGCCCGTTCGGCGCTCGCCGCGGCCGAGGACCTGGTCGGCTACACCACCTACATGGACCGCGTACCGCGCCGGCCCGGCCAGCGGCGGCACGCCAGCGACAACCGTGTGGAGGCCGAACGCGCCGAGTTCGCCCTGGACCTGGCCCGGCGCGGCCGCAGGGTCGCGGTGGTCTCCTCCGGCGACCCGGGGGTGTTCGCCATGGCCACCGCGGTGCTGGAGGCGGCGTCCGCCGATCCGTACCTGGACGTGCGGGTACGGGTGGTGCCCGGGGTGACGGCCGCGCAGTCCGCCGCCGCGCTGGCCGGTGCGCCGCTCGGCCATGACTACGCCGTGGTCTCGCTCTCCGACCGGCTCAAGCCCTGGCGGATCATCGAGGAGCGGCTGCGCGCCGCCTCGGCCGGCGACCTGGTGCTGGCGCTGTACAACCCGGCGTCCCACAGCCGCAGGACACAGTTGGAGAGCGCGCTGAAGGTACTGCTGGAGACCCGCGCGCCGGAAACCCCGGTGGTGGTCGCCCGGGACGTCGGCGGTCCGGAACAGGCGGTGCGGTTCCACACGCTGGACACCCTCGACCCCGCGACGGTCGACATGCGCTGCATCCTGCTCGTCGGCTCCTCGCAGACCCGAACGGTGCGCCGCGGCGACGGCACGACGGTGGTGTGGACGCCGCGCGACTACCCCTCCGAGGGGTAGCCCCGGGTTTCCGGGTGCGGGAGGTTCGGCACCGCCGGTCCGGTTCGTCGTGGTCGCTCGCCGTCGCGGCGGGTGTCGGGGCTCGCCCCCGGCTGTTCGTTCCGCCGCGACGGCGAGCAACCACGAGGTGGGAGTTCGGCGGTGCCGCACCCCGCTGAGCCGTACAAGGCCCGCCGAGGGTGCTACCCCAGGGAGCCAAGCCAGGCGACCGCCCCAGCCACGTCCGGGGCGACGGGCGCGCCGTCGGGGACGGGGGGCCGACGCACGACAACGACCGGCACGCCCGCTTCGCGGGCGGCCGTGAGCTTGGCGGACGTCGCAGGGCCGCCGCTGTCCTTGGTCACCAGCACCTCGATACGATGGCGCCGGATCAGCTCGGACTCGCCCTCGACGGTGAACGGGCCCCGGTCCAGCAGGACTTCCATCCGTGCCGGACAGGGCGGCTCGGGAGCGTCGACCGAGCGGACCAGGAACCACAGTTCGTCCAGCCCGGCGAAGGCCGCCAGTCCCATCCGGCCGGTGGTGAGGAAGACCCGCCGCCCCAGCGACGGCAGCAGGTCCGCCGCCTCGGCCAGCGAGCCGACCTCGTGCCAGCGGTCGCCGGGACCGGACACCCACCCGGGACGGCGCAGGGCGAGCAGGGGAGTATGGGCGAGGGCGGCCGCCTCGGCCGCATTGAAACTGATCTTCTCGGCGAAGGGATGAGTGGCGTCGATGAGCGCGTCAACCCGGTGTTCGCGCAGCCACTGCGCCAGGCCCTGGACGCCGCCGAAGCCGCCGATGCGCACCTGCCCGGCGGGCAGCCTCGGCTGGGCCACCCGCCCGGCCAGCGAACTGGTGACCAGCAGCCCGGGGTCGGCGGCCAACTCGGCGGCGAGCCGTCGGGCCTCCGTCGTACCGCCGAGGACCAGCACATGCCGCCGGGCGCTCATCGGACCGTCCGGTGGCTGAGGGTACGAAGCCGAAGGGCGGCCGGTCGGCACAGCTGGAGCGCACCGGTCTGCGGCACGGCTGGACCACGGGCGCCTGCGCCACGGCGGCCACCACGGCCGCGTACACCGCGCTGCTGACCGGGCAGTTCCCCGACCCGGTGACCATCACCCTGCCCAAGGGGCAGCGGCCGGCCTTCGCCCTGGCCGCCGAGGAGTTGGCGGACGGGCGGGCGATGGCCGCCGTGGTCAAGGACGCCGGGGACGACCCGGACGTCACTCACGGTGCGCTGGTCAGGGCCACGGTGCGGCACGGCGGCCCCGGCACCGGCGTGGTCTTCCGGGCCGGTCCCGGCGTCGGCACGGTGACCCGGCCGGGACTGCCGCTGCCGGTCGGCGAACCCGCGATCAACCCGGTGCCCCGCCAGATGATGCGCGAGCACATCGCCGAGGTCGCCCGGGCGCACGGTGGAACGGCGGACGTCGAGGTCGAGGTCTCGGTGGACGGCGGCGAGGAGATCGCCCGATCCACCTGGAACCCCCGGCTGGGCATTCTCGGCGGGCTGTCCATCCTGGGCACGACCGGGATCGTCGTGCCGTACTCCTGCTCCGCGTGGATCGACAGCATCCGGCGCGGCGTGGACGTCGCCCGCGCCGCCGGGCGGACCCATGTGGCCGGATGCACCGGGTCGACCTCCGAGAAGGTCGCGATCGCGGTGCACGGCCTGCCGGAGGACGCGCTGCTGGACATGGGCGACTTCGCCGGCGCGGTGCTGAAGTACCTGCGGCGTCATCCCGTGCCGCGGCTGACCATCGCCGGTGGCTTCGCGAAGCTGTCCAAGCTGGCCGCTGGCCATCTCGACCTGCACTCCTCTCGTTCCCAGGTGGACAAGGGCTTCCTCGCCGAGCTGGCCCGCCACGGCGGCGCCGACGACGAGCTGGCCGCCGCCGTGGCGGGCGCCAACACCGGCCTGGAAGCGGTCCAGTTGTGCGCCGCGCGGGGCGTGCCGCTGGGCGACCTGGTGGCCGCCGCCGCCAGGACCACCGCCCTCGGCGTGCTGCGGGAGGCCCCGGTCGCGGTCGACGTCATCTGCGTCGACCGCGCCGGAACCATCGTCGGCCGGGTGGAACCCGCCGCCTACGGCTGATCGCAGGCGTCGTGCCGCTCGCGCTCGGCCGAGTACAGATGGCTGTCGCGGAACTGCTCGGCGCCGAGCGTACGGCCCACCAGGATCACCGCGGTGCGCACGATGCCCGCCGCCTTGACCTGTTCGGCGATGTCGCCGAGCGTGCCGCGCAGTACCAGCTCGTCCGGTCGGCTGGCCATCGCCACCACGGCCGCCGGGCAGTCGGCCCCGTAGTGCGGCAGCAACTCCGTCACGACCCGGTCGACGTACCGGGCGGCCAGGTGCAGCACGAGCAGTGCGCCACTGCGGCCGAGCGTCGCGAGGTCCTCGCCGTCGGGCATCGGCGTGGCGCGGTGCGCCAGCCGGGTCAGGATCACCGTCTGCCCGACCGTGGGGACGGTCAACTCCCGTTTCAGCGCGGCCGCCGCCGCCGCGAAGGACGGCACACCGGGCACCACCTCGTACGGCACGCCCGCCGCGTCGAGACGGCGCATCTGCTCGGCGACCGCGCTGAACACCGAGGGGTCGCCGGAGTGCAGCCGCGCCACGTCATGCCCCTGCTCGTGGGCGCGCACCAGTTCCGCGGTGATCTGGTCCAGGTTGAGCTGGGCGGTGTCGACCAGCCGGGCGTCGGCCGGGCACTCGGCGAGCAGTTCGCGCGGCACCAGGCTGCCCGCGTACAGGCAGACCCCGCAGCGGGCCAGCGTGCGCTGGCCGCGCACGGTGATCAGGTCGGCGGCGCCCGGCCCGGCGCCGATGAAGTAGACCGTCAATGTTTCTCTCCTCGGGCCACGCGGACGCGGCCGATGATGGGCGGCGGCACCGAACTCTACTGAGCCGGGACGGCGAACCGCCGGTCGGGGCCGGGCTGGACCCCCTGGCCTTTCGCACATCAGCGCACGTCACGCAGCAACTCCAGGAACCGGCCGTGCAGTCGCCGACCGGTGACCAGCAGGCTGTCGGACCCGGCCGTCCACGGTGCGCCCTGGGTGTCGGTGACGCAGGCTCCGGCCTCGCGGGCGACCAGTGCGCCGCCGAGCAGATTGGTGTCGTCCGTGCCGTACATCCAGAAGGCGTCCAGCCGTCCGGCCGCGGTGTCGGCGAGCTGCCAGGAGGTGGGGCCGAGGTTGCGGACGGCGCTGACCTCGGGCAGCAGCGCGCTGTGGGACTGCCCGGCGCGGGCTGTCGCGGCGGGCTGTTCGGCGGCGAACGGGGGATGGCTGGTGGCGATGACCGTCGCGGACGTGTCGGCCTTGGCCGACGGCACGACCGGCGCACCGTCGCGGGTGGCACCGTGGCCGACCGCCGCGGCGTATGTCTCACCCAGCGGCGGGGAGTGCAGCACCGCGGCCACCGGCACCCGGTCCCGCACCAGGGTGATGGTGACGCACCACTGCGGCAGCCCCTGGAGGTACTGCACGGCGCCGTCCACGGCGTCGGTCACCCACACCTCACCCAACTCCGGGAGTCGTAGTTCGAGTTCGTCCGCCCACTGCGCTCCCGGCCGCAACCGGGCCAGTTCCACCCGCAGCGCCTCGGCCGCCGGGCCGTCCACCGCCGCGAAGGCGGCCCGCAGTTCGGGCAGGGTACGGGCGGGGGCCGGGCGCTGGCGATCCAGCAGCCGCTTGCCGATGCGCTGGGCGACGGCGGTGAGGGGCGCGAGCAGATCGACGTCCGGCATCAGTGTTCTCCTTGGGTCGGTGGACGGATCTCCACCCTCGCTGCCCGCATCCGCCGACCGGCGCTCCAGACGCTCCAAGTGAGCGAAAATGCTCCCCATGACCACAAAAACGGCGATTGACGTCCTAGATGAGCGGGACAAACGGCTTGTCGCCGCCCTGCAGTGCGACGGCCGGTTGCCGGTGGAGCGGGCAGCGACCGTACTGGGCATCAGCCCGCGCACCGTACGACGGCGTTGGTCCGCGCTGTTCGCCGACGGGACCGTCAGCGTGGTCGTCGCACCCCGACTCCCGGACGGGGCAAGGGTGATGCTGCTGCGCATCCGGGTGCTGCGCGGCCGTCTGGACGCGGTCACCGCAGCGCTGGCCGCCCGCGACGACATTCCGCTCATCGACGTCTCCGCCGGGGGCGACGAGATCAGCGCCATCGCGCTGACCGGCCCGGGGCCGCGCAACCGGCTGGTGCTGGAGCAGCTGCCCGCGACCTCGGCGGTCACCTCGGTCACCGCGCAGACCGTGCTGCATGTCTTCCGTGAAGCCGCCGACTGGCGCCTTGACGTGCTCACCGCGCGGGAGCGGGCGGCGCTCACCCCGCGCGGACGCGCCGGATCCCCCGGAGTTCCGGACGAGACCGACCAACTGCTGCTCGCAGCCCTCGCGGACGACGCCCGCGCGTCGGCGGCGTCCCTCGCCGCCCGTACCGGCCTGCCCGACTCCACTGTCCGCCGCCGGTTGACCGCCCTCACCGCCCACGGCGCGCTACGCACCCTGGTCGTGGTGGACCCCCGTCGCCTCGGCCTCGCGGTGGACGCCAACGTATGGCTCCAGGTACCACCCGACCACCTGGACAACGTCGGCCGCCGCCTCGCCCGGCACCCCGCCGTGCACGGCGCCCTGGCCACCACCGGCCAAGCCAACCTGCACGCCGCCCTCTGGCTTCCCGACCTCGAATCCCTCTACCGCTTCACCACCGAGGACCTCTCCGGCCTGGGCATCCAGTCCGCCGACACGGTCCTGGTCGGCACACCCGTCAAACGCCCTGGCCACCTGGCCTACCCCAACGGCCCCAGGCCGTCGAGCAGTCGGGCCTGATGGCCGCGCTCGTGCTGCTGTTGATGCGGCGACCAAATCGGGCCAACTCTGGGGTGGTTGGCTGAGGAGTGATGTCGGGGGCGGGACGTGATGGGTGGGAAGCGGGTAGCTTCGGCGGGCGGAAGACTTTGCGTTCCCTTGTAGATCCTTGTAGTTCACATCCCGTTAACTCGATGCTAAGGAAGCACCATTGCTCCGCCACCGGTTCCGCTGTCTGACGCCCTGTGCCGCCCTTCTGAGTGCCGTGCTGGCCGCGCTCCCCGCCGCGCCGGCGCGGGCCGCGGTGCCCACTGCGCATCTCGACGCCGTGCAGCGCAACTTGCGCGAGGTCTCGCCGGGGCTCGAAGGGCAGGTGTGGGAGCGCAGCGGTGGCAACAGCCTGGACGCACCCGCCGGCGCCCCGGGGGGCTGGCTGCTTCAGACGCCCGGATGCTGGGGCGACCCCAAGTGCGCGGACCGGGTGGGTACCCGGCGGTTGCTCGCCAAGATGACCGAGAACATCTCCAAGGCCCGACGCACCGTTGACATCTCCTCACTCGCGCCACTGCCGAACGGCGCCTTCCAGGACGCCATCGTCGAGGGACTGAAGGCGGCCGTGGCGGACGGGCACAAACTGCGGGTGCGCGTGCTGGTCGGAGCCGCGCCGGTCTACCACCTCAACGTGATACCGGCGCTGTACAGGAACGAGCTGGTCGACAGGCTCGGCAAGGCCGCCGACAACATCACCCTGAACATCGCTTCGATGACCGCGTCGAAGGCATCGTTCTCCTGGAACCACACCAAGCTCATCGTGGTGGACGGCGAGTCCGTGATCACCGGTGGCATCAACAACTGGAAGGACGACTACATCGACACCACCCACCCCGTGTCGGACGTCGACCTGGCGCTGCGTGGACCCGCCGCCCGTACCGCAGGAAAGTACCTGGACACGTTGTGGACCTGGACCTGCCGGAACTCCGGCAACCCCAACGCGGTCTGGCTGGCCGCCTCCAGCGGAGCCGCCTGCATGCCCAGCCTGGAGAAGGACGCCCACCCCGAACCCGTCAAGGCGCGGGGAGACGTCCCGGTGATCGCGGTCGGTGGACTGGGCGTCGGCATCAAGGACTCGGACCCGGCATCGTCGTTCAAGCCCACGCTGCCCACCGCGCCGGACACCCGGTGCGGTATCGGTGTGCACGACAACACCAACGCGGACCGCGACTACGACACCGTCAACCCGGAGGAGACCGCGCTGCGTTCACTGATCGCAAGCGCGCACAGCCGGATCGAGATCTCCCAGCAGGACCTCAACGGCACCTGCCCGCCGCTGCCGCGCTATGACATCCGGCTGTACGACACCCTGGCCGCCAAGCTCGCCAAGGGAGTGAAGGTACGGATCGTGGTCAGCAACCCGGCGAACCGCGGACTGGTCGGCAGCGGCGGCTACTCGCAGATCCGGTCACTTTCGGAGATCAGCGACACGCTGCGCGAACGCCTCGCCCGCATCACCGGTGACCGGCGGACCGCGGACGTGAAGATGTGCGCCAACCTGCAACTGGCCTCGTTCCGCAGCGCCCCGACGGACAACTGGGCCGACGGCCGTCCGTACGCACTGCACCACAAGGTGGTCTCCGTCGACGACTCCGCGTTCTACCTTGGCTCCAAGAACCTCTACCCGTCCTGGCTGCAGGACTTCGGCTACATCGTCGAAAGCCCGGCCGCGGCACGGCAGTTGCGGACCCAACTGCTCGACCCCGAGTGGACGTACTCGCGGGGGACCGCGACGGTCGACTACACGCAGGGCGTCTGTCCCCGCTGACGCGGACGAGAGAGCGGACCGCCCGTACGGACGGTCCGGACCGCGTCGGCCCGTACGGCCCCGTCAGGAGCGCAGCCGGAGGGTCGCCCGCTCCATCCGCAGTCGCTCCCGCTCGGTGACCGCCGACGAGAACGCCCAGGACACCGCCGTGGCCTCCGCGTCCCCGCGCCCGTCGGCGCGCTCCGCCATCGCCCGGTCCAGCAGCCGAACCGCCTCCAGCCGCCCCCGCTCGCGGTTCTCGATCTCCGTCGTGGAGTCGCCAACCGTCGCCACCCGGCTACATCGCGCGCACCACCAGCGATCCGGCGCGCTGGTGGGCGGGGACTTCATCACCGTCCGGCAGTTGGGGCACCTCACCGGAAGCTCCTCCTCGACATGGCCGCACGACGCGCACACCCAGCCGTCGCGCTGCCGCCACATGGTCCGCAGGCATCGCGGACAGCCCGCCGTGGCGATCCCGGTCGGGCCCATCACCGGTGGATCCGGCGTCGAATCCGCGTACTCGATGATCTGCGCCCGCAGCCGGGCATCCACCGTGTTCGCCATCCGCAACAGATGCGCGGTACGCGACCGTGCCTCATCCGCAAAATCCGTCATGGTTCGGGCAGGTTACGCCGGTACGACCCGGCGCAAGTGCCTTGTCCGGGGACGATCACGCGGAGGAGTGACGACGTGCTGTGGGTCACCGGTGGATCGACGGGTGCGGGACGTGGCGCGGTGTGCACGTCAGCGGTGGTGGGCCTGGACGGACGCTTTCACCAGGGATTTCGGTGCTGACGATCCGGTAGCCGAGGACGCCACCGATGCGGCGGGTCGTCAGGTTTTTCCGATTTATATCAGTTTTATGGTGATTTGCTTGTAGATGTCGTGGAAATGGGCACACCCTGGAGTGGAGGAGTGGCAACCCGCCGCGTCCATAGAGGTAAGGAGAGCGCCATGCGCAAGCCGATACGGCGCCTCGCCGTGGCTGCGGCCACCGGGGTTCTCACGGCCGGTGCGTTCGCGACCGTCGGCGGCCTGGCAACCGCATCAGCGACACCGCACACGACCCACGTCGCCACCGTGAGCGTTCGCGGCGGAGACGGGGGCTACGGCTGGGGCCACGGGCACGGCTTCGGCCGGGGGTTCGACCATGGCCGCGGTTGGGGCGGCGGCTACTGGGGCGGGGGCTGGGGTGGTGGCTACTGGGGCGATGACTGGGGCGGGGGCTGGGGCGGAGGCTGGGGCGGAGGCGACTGGGGCGGTGGTTGGGACTGACCACGGCAACTGTCACAGCCCAGGCGTTCCGGCCTGAGCAACGCTGGTGAGCGGTTGGCAGACGCGGGAAGCGCAAAGCGCCCCCGCACCGCCAACCGCTCCGCCGTGCAGGGCCCGGGGACAGCCCGGTTGCCGCATCGGCCTGATGACCCATCACGGGTGTCCGGTACTCACCCCGGATCCGGTTACGAGGTTTGCCGCGGGACCGCCTGGTCAAGGCAGCAGCTATGAATGATCACAACACGGGGCAGGCGGCGGACGCGGCGCGCGGCTACTACGAAAGCGCTGACGTCGACGCTTTCTACGCCTCGGTATGGGGTGGCGAGGACATCCACACGGGAATCTACGCGCAGCCGCACGAGGCGATCGGCGCGGCCTCCCGGCGCACGGTCGAGCGGGTGGCGGCGAAGGCGGCCGACCTGCTGGGGCCCGGCCGCAGCGTGCTGGACATGGGGTCCGGCTACGGCGGCGCGGACCGCTACCTCGCGGCGAACTTCGGCTGCCGGGTCGTCGCGGTCAACATCAGCGAGTCCCAGAACCAGCGGCACCGCGAAGCCAACGCCGCCCGCGGCCTCGACGGACTGATCGAGGTCATCACCGGATCCTTCAACGACGTTCCGGCGCCTGACCGGTCCTTCGACGTCGTGTGGTCCCAGGAGGCGCTGTGCCACAGCGGTGACCGGGCGAGGACACTGAGTGAAGCGGCACGCTTGCTCAAGCCGGGTGGCGCGTTCGTCTTCACGGACATCATGGCCACCGAGAACGCGCCCGCGGAAGAACTGGCACCGCTCGCGGAGCGCCTCGCGATGGGGCAGTTCGCCACACCCGGCTTCTACCGCGGGCGACTTGGCGAACTGGGATTCTCACCGGTCGAGTTCGAGGATCTGAGCGAGCATCTGCTGACGCATTACGTCCGGCTCGACGAGGAGGTCCGCAAGCACGCCGAGGAGCTGACGGACGTCATCAGTGCCGACTATCTGGACCGGCTGCGGGAGAACCTTCCGCTGTGGATCCGAGCCTGTGGAAACGGTCATCTGGCGTGGGGAGTCTTCCGCGCCGTCACCGCCGCTGGCGCCCAGTAGTCGTCGCAGGTCAGGCGCGTTTTTTCGGCCGGTTATGTGTACCGGAAAAGGGTATGCGCACCTCGTCAGTGCAAAGCGGACCTGGAGGACACCATGATCGTCCTCGGCATCATTCTGCTGATCGTCGGCTTCCTGCTGAAGATCGCCATTCTGTGGACCATCGGCATCATCCTGCTCGTCATCGGCGCGATCCTGTGGCTGCTCGGCTCGCTGGGGCACGCGGTGTTCGGCCGACGGCACTACTGGTAGGCGTTGCCGGCACCGGGAAGGGAGCCGACCCATCAGGGTCGCTTTCCTCGTGGCCACCGAAGGCGTCGAGCAGATCGAGCTGACGGATCCATGGGAAGCGGTGTACGAGGCCGGCGGCACGCCCTGTCGCGGCGATCTGCCACGGCCCGTGGACGCTGGTCGAGGCCGACGTCGTACGTGGCCGTACCCTCACGTCCTGGCCCAGCATCAGGACCGACATCCGCAACGCGGGTGGCAACTGGGCCGAAGTGACTGGACCGATCCGGCCAGCGGCCGGGGCCTGGCACACCCGCAGCGCGGACGGCAGCTGGTAGCCGCTATCGCGGGTCCTCCGGTCGCTGGCGGCGCGTGTTGTCGCCCGGTGCGAGCCGGGCGACGACCTCGGTCAGCTCCTCGCAGGCCTCCTGGATCCTGCGCAGGGTGCTCTGCTGCTCGGTGATCAGCGCCGCCAGCAGCAACGCGGTCAGCGCGGCGGAGCCGTTGAACGCCTGGAGGTTCACCATCACCGCGAACAGCCCGTGGTGCGCGAACGGCCCGGTCCGATGGGTCGCCGCCAACACCGCCAGCACGGACATGAACAGCACGCAGGGCGCCGCACCGGCCAGTTGGAAGCGCAGTGCCGCCCAGATGAGCACGGGAAAGACCAGGAACAGCAGCGACATCCGGGTGGTGGTCACCAGCAGCGTCACCACTGCGGCGCAGGCGAGCAGCGCCGCGGCCTCCGCCCACCGGTACACGTGCACGTCGCGGGGCCAGCGCGCCCGACGGGCGACGAGCAGCAGTGGTGTGACTACCAGGACTCCCATCGCGTCCCCGGCCCACCAGGCCGCCCATGCCCCCCAGAACCGGCTGGCCGGCAGGAAGTGGGAGGCGACCAGCGAACCGGCCCCCACGGTCGCGCTGACCAGCATCCCGGTCAGCGCGCCCAGGAACACCAGCACGACCCCGTCCCGCAGCCGGTTCAGATCCAGTCGGAACCCGGCCCGCCGGAGCATCAGGAAGGCGCACACGGGAGCCAGCGTGTTCCCCACCATGATCCCCGCGTCAACGGGCGTCAGCTGCCCGATCGACCAGGTGACCGCCAGTGCGCCCAGTGTGATGCCCGGCCAGATCCGCGGCCCCATCAGCAGCAGGGCGGTCAGCGCGATCCCGGTGGGCGGCCACAGAGGGGTGACCACCGCCCCCGCGACGATGACCCGCTGCAACAGACCGAGGCGGCCGGTCACGAAGTAGGCGGCGGCTACGACAAGGATCCGCAGGACCGTCCCCGCGAGCCGCCGGGCTTCCTCGTTGCGCACCACAGCAGCCATCAGACAGCCTCGTCAGCCGCCGTCGCCCGTGACACGCGCGGTGGGGGCGGTTACGTCACCCCGTGCCCACGGCTGAGCACCAGGACCGCGGCGTCATCCGTGTGGCCGGTGAGGTCGGCCACCTTGATCACCTGACTGGCCAGTTCGCCGGGATCGCCGCCGACCCCGTCCCGGGCCAGCCGCGCCACCTGCTCGATGCCCGCCTCGATGGAGAACGACGGACCTTCGACCACCCCGTCCGTGAAGAGTACGAGCACTTCCGTGTCCGACATCCGGCGCGTGGTGACTGGATACGCCTCCCCGGGCAGTATGCCAAGCGGTACGCCGCCGGCGGGCTCCAGGATGCCCCAGTCGCCGTCCGCGGTGGCCCACACCGCGGGGACGTGCCCGGCGCGGGCGTCGGCCAGCTCTCCGGTGGCCGGATCGAAGCGCAGGAAGCTACAGGTCGCGAAGAGGCCGCAGCTCATCGACAGCAGCAGATCGTTGGCCCGGCTCAGCACCTCGCCCGGGTCGTCGACCCCGGCGGCCACCGCGCGCAGCCCGATGCGGATCTGCCCCATGAACGCCGCCGCCTCGACGTCATGGCCCTGTACGTCGCCGATGGAGAACCCGACGGCGCCATCGGGCAGCCAGAAGCCGTCGTACCAGTCACCGCCGATGTCCAGGCCGTGCCGGGCGGGCGCGTAGCGGGCCGCGGAGCGCAGTCCGGGCACGTCCGGCAGCACGGCTGGAAGCAGTTCGCGCTGCAACGCGACGGCCAGGTCCACCCGTGCCTTCTGCAGCTCGGCCCGCTCCAGCGCCTGGGCGGTCAGCCGCCCGAGCGCGGTCAGCAGGTCGTCGGCGGACCGGGTGGGACGGCGTCGGGTCATGGACCCTCCGAGGGCTTCGGGTCATGGGCCGCAGCCCGGGATACCCCGGGCTCATCATATCCGCGCGGTGTGGCTTCCGCCGTGCCGGTCAGCCCTCCAAGGCCAGCCGCAGCCCGAGTGCCAGCAGCACCGCGCCGGAGATCCGCTCCATCCGCCGCCGCACCGACGCCCGGTCGAACAGCGACTTCATACGGTGGACGAACCAGACGTACATGCCGTAGAAGGCCACCTCGAACAGCGCCTGTACGATCGCCAGCCCTGTCACGGCGGGCAGTTGGGGCGCGCCGTGCGGAACGAACTGCGGCAGGAACGACATCGCGAAGATCGCCGCCTTGGGGTTGGCCAGGTTGACCAGCACCCCGGTGCGGTACGCCCGCCACGCCGAGAGCGTGGCCGGGGCGGACCCGGCCGCCGCGTCGCCCACGTCCTGGTGTCGGGCGGCGCGCAGGGCCTGGAAGCCGAACCAGACCAGTACCGCGGCTCCGACGTACCGCATGGCGTCGTACGCCAGCTGCGAGGCGGCCAGCAGGGCGGTGAGGCCGAGGGCGGCCGCGACGCCCCACAGGAAGACGCCGGTCTCGTTGCCGAGTACGGTCGCGAATCCGGCCCGCCGCCCGCCGCGCAGCGAGTGGCGGATGATCAGCGCTGTGCTGGGGCCGGGGACGGCGGCGATGACCACGCAAGCGCCGAGGAAGGGGAGGAGGGTGCTCAGCATCCCCTCATCCTCCCGGCCGGCTGATCGCCGGGCGACCGGATTTCCGCCGACCCGGTCCCCAACTGGGGCCGTGCGCAAGGGGGGGGTGGAGCGGGGCGCCGCGCCCCGCTCCACCGTGTGGGCAACGGCTACGCCGTGTGGCTGCCGTACGGGCGGGTGATGAGTTCCATGCCGTGGCCCGCCGGATCGAAGAAGTACACGCCGCGACCGCCGTGGTGGTGGTTGATCCGCCCCGGCTGTTCGAGGCGTGGATCGGCGTAGTACGCGATTCCGGCCCGCTGGATCCGGGCGAGGCCGGCGTCGAACTCCTCGTCGGACACCAGGAAGGCGTAATGCTGCGGAGGACGAAAGCGGTCTGCGAACGCGAAGCCACCCGCTCGCCGGGGCCGCGGCCCCCTGTGCTCGGCCGACCGGGCAGAAGCATTGGTGCGATGCTGGGAGGACCACTCGCTGGTCGGGAGCGAGCAAGCCGGGGAACGGGAGCGCCGTGCATGAACGGGTGGACGAGGTAGCGCGATGGATGCCTTCGACCGCACCACCACGCCCGGAGGGGCAGTGCCGCCCTTCGACCTGATGGGCGTGGCGATCGGAGTGGTGGACGCGAAGGGCCTCGTCGTCAGTTGGAGCATCAGCGCGGAGGCGGTGCTCGGCTATCCGTCCGCCGAGGTGGTCAGCCAACCGGTCACGCGACTGCTGGTGAACGCCGAGGACGCCGCCCGGCTGCTGGCCTCGGTGCGGGAACGGCCGACGCCGGAGGGCTGGGCGGGTCTGGTCGACGTACGACACCGGGACGGGCATCCGCTGCGGCTCGGGCTGTGGATCTGGCCGTTGGACACCCCGCGGGGCTGGCTGCTCGCCGCCATCGACATCGGCCGCACCCCGTGGTGGGAGGTCAACCGGGCGATGCTGGAGCGGTTCCTGGCCAGCTCACCGGTGGGCATGGCGGTGATGAGCCCTGACCTGCGGTTCGTCTGGCTCAACGACGCGTTGGAGCGCACCGGCGGCATCCCCCGCGAGGAGCGGCTGGGCAAGCGCTTCGCCGAGGTGCTGCCCGAGTTGGAGGCCGAGAAGGTCGAGGCGCAGATGCGTCAGGTACTGGAGACCGGTCAGCCCGCGATCGACTTCGAGTACCGCGGGCGTACCCCGGCCGATCCGAACCGCGAGCACGCCTACTCCACGTCGTTCTTCCGGCTGGACGACGCGTTCGGCAGGGTGCTGGGCGTGTGCTACATGGTCGTTGACGTCACCGAGCGGTGGCGGGCCAGGGAACGGCTGGCGCTGCTGAACGAGGCGGGGGCACGCACCGGCAGCACCCTGGACGTCGGTCGTACGGCGCAGGAGCTGGCCGAGATCGGCGTACCGCGGCTCGCCGACTTCGTCGCGGTCGACCTGCTGGACACCGTGCTGCGCGGGGACGCCCCAGGTGGCGGACCGCTGCTGGACATCCGGGAACTGCGCCGGGCCGGGCAGAAGTCGGTGCTGGAGGGCAGCCCGGAGTCGGCCGCGGCGACCGGGGCCACCGTCCGCGTCGAACCCGACTCACCGTGGGCCCGGTGCCTGGCGGACGGCACGTCCTTCCTGGAGACCGAACCGGACACCGGGCCCGGCGGCTGGATGGCCGCGGGCATCATCCGGTCGGACAGTTTCCGCACGTTCGGGCTGCGGTCGCTGATGCTGGTCCCGATCCGCGCCCGCGGCAACGTGCTGGGTGTCGCCACGTTCGTCCGCTGGCAGCGGCCGGACCCCTTCGAGCAGGACGATCTGCTGCTCGCCGAGGAGGTCGTGGCCCGGGCGGCCGTGAACATCGACAACGCCCGCCGGTTCACCCGTGAACACAGCACGGCGCTCGCCCTCCAGCGCGATCTGCTGCCGCACAAGCTGACCACCCGCACCACCCTGGAGGTCGCCTCGCGCTATCTGCCCGCGGGTGCCAGCGGGGGCGTGGGCGGTGACTGGTTCGACGTGATCCCGTTGTCGGGTGCCCGGGCCGCCCTGGTCGTCGGTGACCTGGTCGGACACGGGATCAGCGCGGCGGCCTCGATGGGACGTTTCCGTACCGCGGTGCGCACCCTGGCGGACATGGACATGCCGCCCGACGAACTGCTGGCGCACCTGGACGACCTGGTGCTGCCGCCCGGCGGTGAGGACGAGGAGGCGGCGCAGGCCGAGCCGGGGGTCGGCGCCACCTGTCTGTACGTCGTCTACGATCCGGTCACCCGCAGGTGCGCGATGGCCAGGGCGGGCCATCCGCCGCCCGCGATCGTGGCACCGGACGGCACCGTGACCTTTCCGGACCTGCCTCCCGGGCCGCGTCTCGGAATGGGCGGAATGCCGTTCCAGAGTGCCGAGTTCGAACTCGCCGAGGGCGGTCTGCTGGCCCTGTACACCGACGGCTTGCTGGAGGCCGGCGGGCGTGATGTGGCGGAGGGGCTCGACCGGCTGCGCACGGTGCTGTCGCACACGGACCGGCCGCTGGAGGAGATCTGCGGCGCGGTGCTGGACGCGCTGCTGACCGGGCCGCCCGACGACGACGTCGCCCTGCTGATCGCCCGCGCCCATGCGCTGGGGCCGGACCATGTGGCCTCCTGGCGGTTGCCGTCCGATCCGGCGGTGGTGTCGGAGGCCCGGGTCCTGGCGACCCGGTGCCTTGAGGGGTGGGGGCTCGACGACCTGGTGTTCACCGCCGAAATCATCGTCAGCGAACTGGTCACCAACGCCATCCGCTATGCCTCCGGCCCGGTACAACTGCGGTTGATCCGGCAGGCCGCGCTGATCTGCGAGGTGGCCGACTCCAGCAGCACCTCGCCGCGACTGCGCCATGCCCGCACCACCGACGAGGGCGGCCGTGGCCTCTTCCTGGTCGCCCAGCTCTCCCGCCGCTGGGGCACCCGCTACACGCCGGAGGGAAAGATCATCTGGGCGGAGCTGTCCCGCAACGCGGCGTAACGCGGCGGGAGGTGACCGGTTTTCGACACGCGCTCTACCACAGCCGTGCCGTCATCGCTACAAACTCCATGATATTGCTCAGCGTGATCGACGCCACCCCACGTGATCGACGCCAGCGAGGAGAGCCTGCATGAGCCGTAGGCGGAACCACACTCTGCCGGGCAAGAGCTGCTTCGACGACATCTACGACCAGCCCGACCCCCGCGCCTACTTCCGCAGACTCGCGCCGCTGGAATATCAAATCCCGCATCACGCCCAGCCGGTGTTCCGGCATGTGCACACGGCACGTGCCGCGATTCCCGGCCACCACGGCCCGGTGGCCATCCTCGACCTGTGCTGCTCGTACGGAATCAACGCCGCACTGCTCAACCACCACCTGACCCTGCGCGAGCTGTACGAGCACTACACCAGCCCCGACGCGCAGGCCTGCAGCCGGGACGAACTCATCGAGCGGGACAAGGAGTTCTACGCGTCCCGCCGCCGCGCCGACCCGATCCGGGTCATCGGACTGGACGCCGCGGCGAACCCCGTACGGTACGCGTTGGACGTCGGGCTGCTGGACGACGGCTTCACCGAGGACCTGGAGTCCGCGCCGCCCAGTGAACCGTTGCGCCGTGCCATGGCCGGAACCGGCCTGATCACCGTCACCGGAGGGGTCGGCTACATCTCCGCGCGCACCTTCCAGGCGCTGCTGGAGTCCGCCCAACTCCCGGTCTGGGTGGCGGCGTTCGTGCTGCGCACCGTGTCGTACGCGCCCGTGGCCAACTGCCTGGCCGGTCACGGCCTGGTCACCGAGCAGGACACCGAGCGAACCTACCCGCAGCGTCTGTTCACCGACCCGACCGAGCAACGCAACGCCATCGAGGTGCTCACCGCCGCGGGCGCGGACCCGACGGGCAAGGAGGCCGAAGGCCGCTACCACACCGCGCTGTTCCTGTCCCGCCCCGACGGGCGGCAGCCAGGCCTCGACATCCTGGCCGCCGAGGCGGTCGCCCAACTCAACGGCTGACCGGGCCGCGACGGACGAGCACCGCCACGGACGCGCCGGCCTCACGGCTGGTCGGTGGGCCGGATCAGGAGTTCGCTGACCGAGGCGTGGCGCGGGCGGGTGACGGCGAAGACGACTGCCTCGGCCACGTCGTCGGCCTCCAGGCGGTGCAGACGGCGGGCGTCCAACTGTGCCCGGATGTGCGGCGGGTTGTGGGTGCGTAGTTCGGTGACGGTGCTGCCCGGCTCGATCGCGCATACGCGCACATGGCGGTCGTGCAGTTCCTGGCGCAGCCCCTCGGTCAGCGCGCCCACGCCGAACTTGGTGCCGCTGTACACCGCGCGTCCGGCGCGGGTGCGGCGCCCAGCCACGGCGCTGACGTTGACCAGATCGGCCACCTGGCGTGCGCCGTCGGCCGCCGCCCGTACCAGATGGGGCAGGGCGGCCTGGGTGGTGTACATCAGGCCCATGAGGTTGATCTGGACCATGCGCCGCCACTGGTCGGAGGCGGCCTCCTCGAAGGGGCCGAGCAGCATCAGGCCCGCGTTGTTGACCAGGATGTCCAGGCCGCCCAGGGCCGCCACGCTCCGGTCGACGGCCGTATGGGCCTGCGCCTCGTCGGTGAGGTCGGCGGGACGCACCACGGCGGTGCCGCCCAACGACCGGATGCTGTCCGCCACTTGCTCCAGCCGGTCCCGTCGCCGGGCCACCAGGGACACCGCCGCGCCCTCGGCGGCCAGCGCCCGGGCCGTCGCCTCGCCGATCCCGCTGGAGGCTCCGGTCACCAGCGCCACGGTTCCGGCCAACCGGTTCGTCGTCGGCATGGGGCCTCCGTAACTCCTCGCAGACATACGGACTTGCGGAATGTCGCGACGGTAGGCGAGGAGCCGTGGCGGCGCGTACCCCGTGGGTGGCGGATCCGGCCAATCTGTCAACCGGTCCGCGGCTAGAGCGACGCCGTGCTGATGAACGTCAGGTACAGCCCCAACGCGGCCGAGACCAGGGCCGCGGCACCCAGCGTCAGCCCGGCCGTGCGGCGGGACCGGGCCCGGCCCAGCGCGACCGCCAGCGGAAACACCAGCGGGAAGACCGGCAGCAGGAAGCGGGCGCGGGACAGGAACGCCCCGGCGTCGCCCAGCGTGATAGTCAGCATCGCCCCGCTGAACACCACCAGTACCGTCGGTTGACGCGCGGCGCAGCAGTACCCGAACAGCACGACCGCGGCCAGCAGCACCACCGTGACCGCGACGGCGTCGACCCCCTGGGCGAGTGGCCGCCGCAGCACCTGGAGTACCTGTTCGGCGGTGCTGGCACCGAAGTCGAAGTGCGAGTTCCACGCCATCTGCACCACGAAGTACCCGTCCCATCGCCCCAGCCGGTGCCCCACCCATCCGACGAACCCGAACCACCCCAGCGGCGCGACGGCCGCGCCCAGCAGCGCCCGCCAGCACCACGGCGCCCGCCGGGCCCGTACCAGTGCGGCCGTGGCCACGGCCGCGGCCAGCGCGATACCGGTCGGCCGGGTCAGACACGCCGCGGAACTCAACGCCCCGGCGCACAGCCAACGCTCCGTCAGCGCCGCGTACAGCGTCCACGCCGTCAGCGCCGCGAACAGGGCTTCCGTGTAGCCGAGGTTGGCCTCGAACGCGTGCGGCAGCGCGGCCCACACCAACGCGGCGGCCACCCCCGTGCGATGGCCGTACAGCCGCTCGGCGACGGCGAAGATCCCGCCCGCCGCGGCGCCGGCCGCCGCCCAGGCCACCAGCAGCGCGGCTGCCGGCGGCGATACCGGCAGCACGGCGTGCGCCGCCCTGACCGCTATCGGGTACAGCGGGAAGAACGCAAGGTCGCAGTAGCGGTGGCCGTGCGCGTCCGGCGCGGGCATGGCCGTCGGATAGCCGGCCATCGCGACGCGCAGATAGGCGGCGGCGTCCCACAGCGTCGCCATCCGGTGCCACACCGGGGTGTCCCGCCAGGCGCCCCACACCGTGAACAGCGCCAGGCTCACTCCCCGGACCACGGCGTAGCCCGCGAGCGCCGGAGCGGCCCGGCGCGTTGCCGACAGCCACCGCCGTATCGGCCGTGCCGCTTGGGAGACGGCGCTCCTTGGTGGACCGCCGAGCAGGTGGGGGTGCTGGGTGAGTGTGGACATCGCGGACCGTGTGGGGGAGTGGGGGTTGTGCCGAGGCGCGTAGCGTACTCGCAGATCGCGCCGGATCCGCGCAGGCTGACGGGGGTTGACCGCGGTACGACGAAGGGTGCCGCCCGGCGGACGGCACCCTTCGTGGTGTGCGAGCGGCGATGACCTCAGTCGGTGGCTATCGCCGGGTCGCTGGTGCTCACCTGGCCGGTCTCCACATGGCCCGCCAACCGGCGCAGGTACGTGCGGTCCTGCTCACAGGCGACCGACAGGTCGTACCAGCCGTGGCTGCGGTGCGGGGTCGCCGTGTGGACGACCTGGGCACCGGGCCGCAGCCGGTAGTTGGCCGGGTGGTCGTTGCCGTAGGCGTCGGTGACGGTGAGGTGGACGGTGGTGGTGCCCTCGTTGCTGAGCACCAGCCTCACCTGTCCGCTGCCGCCGTGGTGCCGGGCGCTCACCTCGGGGCCGGTGGCGCCGGCGTGGCCCTTGAACTGCCGCAGGAAGCCGTTGGGGCCGTGCACGGTGTACTCGTACGCGGTCTGCTTGCCCGAGCCGAGGTGCCAGCTGCCGGACAGGTGCCGTCCGGCCTCCACCGTGTAGGTCCACGGACCGTCCTGCTGGGTCGAGGAGGTGATGTGGAACGTCGCACCGGCCCTGCCGTGGCTGGCGAAGTCGATCGACAGCTGGCCGTTGTGGGCGTTGACCCGGCTGTCCGCGGACAGGTCGTACGGCAGCGGCCGGGCGGGGCGAAGTCCCCGTTCCTGCTTGGGCAGTTCGGGGTTGGCCGGCAGCTTCGGCACGTAGTCGGGGTGCCGGTTGTGGTCCGGCGGGATGTAGCCGCTGGTGTCCGGCAGCGTCGGCACCTTGGGGTTGGTCTTGGAGAAGTCGAAGGCCGTGGTCAGGTCGCCGGTCACCGCGCGGCGCCAGGGGGAGATGTTCGGCTCGTGCACCCCGAAGCGCCGCTCCATGAAGCGGATGATGGAGGTGTGGTCGAACACCTGGGAGCAGACGTAGCCACCGGTGCTCCACGGCGAGACCACGAACATCGGCACCCGCTGGCCCAGACCGTACGGCCCGGCCACGCTGGTGTCGGAGCCCTTGGGGGTGAACAGGTCCCCGCTGACGTCCACGGTCGACTTGCCCTGCGCCGGGGAGGACGGCGGGATCGGCGGAACGACGTGGTCGAAGAAGCCGTCGTTCTCGTCGTAGGTGATGAACAGCGCCGTCTTGCTCCACACCTCGGGGTTGGAGGTCAGCGCGTCCAGCACCTGGGATATGTACCAGGCGCCGTAGTTGACCGGCCAGTTCGGGTGCTCGGTGAAGGCCTCGGGCGCCGCGATCCAGGAGATCTGCGGGAGCTTGTCCGCCTTCACGTCGGCCCGGAGGATGTCGAAGAAGCCCTGCCCGTCCTTGGCGTTGGTGCCGGTGCGGGCCTTCTCGTACAGCGGGCTGCCGGGGGCGGCGTTGCGGTACGCGTCGAAGTACAGCAGGGAGTTGTCGCCGTAGTTGCCGATGTAGGCGTCCTGGGTCCAGCCCCAGGAGCCGTTGGCGTCCAGGCCGTTGCCCGTGTCCTGGTAGATCTTCCAGGATATGCCGGCCCTCTCCAGCCGCTCCGGGTACGTCGTCCAGGAGTAGCCCTTCTCGGCGTTGTCGATGACCGGGCCGCCGCCGGTGCCGTCGTTGCCGACGTAACCGGTCCACATGTAGTAGCGGTTGGGGTCGGTCGGGCCGAGCAGCGAGCAGTGGTACGAGTCGCAGATGGTGAACGTGTCGGCCAGCGCGTAGTGGAACGGGATGTCCTCGCGGGTGAGGTAGGCCATCGTCGTCGCGGTCTTGGCCGGGACCCACTGGTCGTACTTGCCCTGGTTCAGCGCGTGGTGGCCGCTGTCCCAGCCGTGGTCGAGGTCCTGGAGGAACTGCAGGCCCAGGTTGTCGGCATCCGGGTGGAACGGCAGGACGTCCTTGGTGCCGTCGGACTGGTACCACACCGGCTTGCCGTTGGGCAGCGTCACCGGGCGCGGGTCACCGAACCCGCGTACGCCGCGCATCGTGCCGAAGTAGTGGTCGAAGGAACGGTTCTCCTGCATCAGGACGACGATGTGCTCCACGTCCCGCAGGGTGCCGGTACGCCGACTTGCCGGAATCTCCGCCGCGCGGGCGATAGCGCTGGTGAGCATGGTGGTGGCGGCGGTGCCGCCCGCCAGCTGCATGAATCTGCGACGGTTGATGCCGGTCATAAAGAGCTTGTCTCCTCGGTTGGTTCACGACGGAACGAAGTTCCGGGTGGAGTCTCACCAGGCGACCGGGAACGACGGTCGGCGAAGGTGGAAAGCCAGGGGAAAGCCTCCGTTAACCTCCGTCGTCCATGATCGTCGGCTCGACTCCGGCAACAGTTCTACCTCCCGCGGGCGCGAGGATCCATGGTTGTGCGGGCAACGATCTCGGCAAGAAGGCGAGCTGAAGATCACTACCATCGTCTGGTGATCAACAGAAGACGGTCCGCGGTCGGCCTGCTCAGCGTGCTGGCCGCTTTGAACATGCTCGGCGCGCCGCCTGCCGTAGCCGACGAACCCACCGCCAAGGAACCGCCCAAGGTCGAGCTGGTGCTCGACGACAGCGGCTCGATGCGCACCGCCGACATCGACGGCCGCAGCCGGATATCCGTGGCCCAGCAGGCATTTGACGAGGTCGTGGACGCGCTCCCGGAGCAGACCCAACTCGGCATCCGCGTCCTGGGTTCCACTTACCCCGGCGAGGACAAGACGGTCGGCTGCCGGGACACCCAGCAGATATCGCCGGTCGGCCCGGTCGACAAGACCGAGGCCAAGACCGCGATCGCCACCCTGCGCCCCACTGGCTGGACCCCCATCGGGCTCGCCCTGCGAGCCGCCGCCAAGGACGTGGGCACCGGCGACACCACACGCCGGATCGTCCTGATCACCGACGGTGAGGACGACTGTGCGCCCCCCGACCCCTGCGACGTGGCCCGTGAACTCGCCGCCCAGGGCACCCACTTGGTCGTGGACACCCTCGGACTCACCCTGGACGACAAGGTCCGACGGCAGCTCACCTGCATCGCCTCCGCAACCGGCGGCACCTACACCGCCGTTCAGCACCAGAACCAACTCACCGGCCGACTCAACCAGTTGGTGAACCGGGCCAACGACACCTACCAGGACACCCCGAGCCAGGTGTCGGGTGCCGACGGCTGCGCCAACGCCCCGATCCTGGCCCCCGGCGTCTACGCCGACCGGGAGCGGTTCGCCGAGCACCGCTGGTACAGGGTGCCGGTGCGACCGGGTCAGGAACTGCGCGCCTCGGTGAGCATTTCGCTGGACCGCACGCTCAACCCGGACTACGGGGTGCTGCTGCGCGCCACCGCCGGGGATGGCCGGGAGCTGGTACGCGGTACGGACGCGGGCAGCGGGCGCACCGACGTGGTGTCCACCGGGCTGCGGTGGTCCGACACCGAGGCGACGCCCTCCCCTTCGCCGTCCGCGTCCGGCCCGGGGGCTTCCGGGACGTCCGGGGCGGACGTCGTCTGCCTGGTGGTCAGCAACTCCTTCTCCGCCCCGGCCGGAGTGCAGACCACCCCCGGCATGCCGCTGGAGCTGACCGTTGACGTGGTGGACTCCTCGGCCGCTCCGCACGGCCCCGATCTGGGCCGTGGCTGGGCACTGCTCGCCCTGCTGACCGTGGTCGGACTGCTCGCCGGTCTGGTCACCGGCTGGTTGGCCCGCTGGCGGATCGCCGTCTGGAAGGAGAACTGACCATGCGCGCCAAGCGAGTTGCCGCGCTGTCGGCCGCGGGCGCCGTCCTGCTGCTGACCGCGGGACCGGCCGCGGCCGACGGCTCCGCCTCACCGAGCCCGTCCGACACGGTCGGCACCGCCGGTACGTCCTTCCTCACCGCGACCACCGTGCGGCCCGGGCAGACGGCGAAACTGTCCGCCTCCACCGGCGACTACCTGTACTGGTCGTTCGCCGCCGCGGCCGGTCAGACCGACCGGGTCGAGGTGACGCTCACCATGCCACCCGCCAGCAGCCGCCACGGCAACGCCACCTGGACCGTGGAGGCGTTCGACGGACTGCGCCGCCGCCAGGCCTGTACGGCGGGCGCGCAGACCGTCACCGCCGCGACCGGGGACACCACCGTGTCGCTGGACTGCACCCTGCGCCAGGTCCGCTCGTGGGCCGAGTCCTGGTCGGGCGATCCGCTGCCGGGCACCTACTACCTGCGGCTCTCGGCGAGCGATCTGCCGGAGCAGGACCTGGGGTTGCCGATCCAGGCCGAGTTGCGGATCACCGCCCACAACGGTGACGCCCAGCCGGACGGCGCGAGCCTGAAGGCCCCGCTGTCGCCACCGGTCAACCCGGGCGCGACGGTCGCGCCGGACGCGGTCGCCTCGGCCGCGCCGTCCGCCGCCGCGTCCGCGCCGCGGCCGGTGGAGCGGGCCAAGGGCTGGTTCTCCAGCCTGTCCACGCGGTGGCTGTGGACGATCGGGGGCGGTGTGCTGGCGGCCGTCGCGGGAGTGTTCGGCTACGGCCTGACCCGCCATCCGCGTCGCTGGTTCTCCGCGGCCCGCTGAACGGCACCGGCCAGGGGGCTTGGGCGCCCCCTGGCCGGGTCGGTCGTCTCAGCTGGAATTTGCGGTTCCAGTAAGCCAGTCGGCCATTGCCCGGGAGATGGGAAGTCCTGCGGCCAACTCGATGAACCCGAACTGACCGGAGGCGTTGCACTCCAGAAAGTGCCAGGTTCCGTCGGCCGCGACCGCGAAGTCGAACGCCCCGTACACCAGCCCGGTCAACCGCATAAACCCCTCGGTTCTCGCCCTGATGTCCGGCGGTACCGGAACCGGGTACCAGCGCACCGATTCCGGGTCGGCGTAGCGCCAGTCCAGTTCCGGCTGCCCCGGGGCGAGTTGGTCGGCGCGGGCGCAGAACATTTCGGAGCCGACCACGGTGAGCCGAATGTCACTTCGTTTGTCGACCAGGGTTTGCAGACAGGTGGGTGCCTCGGCGACGGCGGTGAAATCCGTGCCGGCGGGTACCGGGGTGGTGGGCAGTGCCAGCGGCGGATCGTCGGGCGCGTGGCCGGAAATCGACTTGCACACCAGCGGTCCATGGGTTTCCGCGAAACCCGTGGCGTCACCCGGCACACTGGTGAACAGCGTCGCCGGGACATGGAATCCGACTGATTGGGCGAGGACGAGTTGCCGCATTTTGTAACGGCACGCGGTGTGCGCGTCGGGATGGTTCATCCACCGGACGTCCGGGAGCGCGCGCAGCGTTCCGTACCAGGCGTGATCCGATTCCAAAGCCACCCAGGCCGCCTGGGTGCGCGCACCGGCGCCCGGCTGACCGGGACGGCGCACCCAGATCGCGCGGATCTCGCGCAGATCGGTGGAGCGGTGTCCGGTGGTGATCCTTCCGGAAAGGGCCCCGGACGCGAACGTCGCGGACAGCGAGGCCCTTTCCGGAAAGTCGGCCGGATCGACACGCAGCACCGGGGTGCCCATCGTGTTGAGATGGTCCACCACCATGTCGGCGGTCACGTCCCCGGGACCGGTGAGGATCAGGACCGTCATCAGTCGTCGAAATGTGTCTTGGACCCGGCGGTCGAGGTCGTGGAACCGGCTTCCAGCAGCACCTTGGGGCGCCGTACGGCCGGAGTGCCGTCGGCGAGTACGTTCAGCTGCTGCTCCGGGTCGTAGGCGAAGGACGTCTCCGGCTCAGGTATGGGGCGCCGGGCGTAGGTGAGGGCGAATGGCTGCATGGCCTTTCCAAGGTGTGTAGGTGGGGCCCCGCGTACTCGTGGGGTTCGGCTGGGGCTCCGGGAGGTTCCTGGCGGTGGGTCAGTCCGCGGGACTGCGCTGCGGGGGTGGAGGATCGGGTATACCGGTCACCGCGACAAGAACCGCCTCATTGACGCGGAACTCCGCCTGCAGGACCTGGAATTCGGCGAGCCCGGCAGCCACGGACACCGGGCTCCAGGTGATGACTATGTCCACGGACCCGCGGGCGAGGGCCGCCTTCACCCGCTGCCATCCTTCGCGTTGCTGCAACGGGGCGTCGGGCGTCGCCTCGATCACGGTGTCCACCACCCACCACGCCCGGTGTGCGGCGTGGATTCGGCACAGATCCGCGAGCTGTTCCGCGGTGGCGGAATCCGGTTCACAGACATAGACGAGCGTCGGGATGGGGCCATGCTTGCCCGGAACACCGTCGGTCGCCGGTGAGTAGCCGTTAGTTGCCATCAGTCGCCAGTTCCTGCGTCTCGTTGTGCGCGGCTGCGTCACGAGCCCTCGGGCGCGCACAGTCAATGGAACATACGGGGAAGCGGGGGAACGGGTTCGAAGGCGGCATCACGGATCGGTGCTCCTTCTTCTCCACCGCCACCGGGGCGGTGTCCGGGGCAGTGCGGGGAATCCACCGGCGGCCGTTACACCGAGCACCCGCTTGGTACCGGGCGGTGGAATATAACGGCCGTCGGCAGGGGCTCTGCCAGGCGTGCGGGGGGATCGAGGCTGACACGACAGGAATGACGACGCCAGGGCCGATACGGTTGCGAAGGCCAGCCGGGGAATGCGGAGGTCCCGAATGGTGGTGAATTCCCCGGTACACCGGGGAGGCGCAACCGAGTTGACGGATCGCAGCCAGCTGCCCACCACGAGTGATGCGCCTCGGTGGAAGTCGGTGGACTTCCGCGGTAGCGGCGGAACCATGCGCTACGCGTGCCCCGGGCGACTCATGACTAACGGTATTCGGAACGGCGATTTCCGTCATGGTCGTTGGTCCCATGAGTGAGATCTTTACGACGGGGACGTGAGTTTCCACAGTGCTGACCAGTGCGCTGACGACACATCACATCTTGACATCACAGGAGGCTTCATGCACCACCTCGGCATTGTCGCGCACAGTGCGGAAGGGGCCGCGCTGTGCTTCCGGACCTTCTGTCAGGAAGGGTTCCGTGAACTGGGCCCGCACGAACATCCCGATGTGACACTGGACTTGATCGCCCTGGCGCGCTCCATGCCCGCCTGGGAGAACGGGGACCACGACACGATCCGGCGGACGCTGTCGGTGAGCGTGGACCGACTCGCGGGCGCGGGCGCGGACTTCTTCGTCTGCCCGGACAACACCGCACACGAGGCCCTGGAGCGCCCAGGCCCGGAACTTGCGCTTCCGGGGCTGCACATCGCCGAGGTGGTCGCCGACCGCGCCGCCCGCGACGGCCGTGCCCGGGTGGGGGTGCTCGGCACCGGCTTCCTGATGAAGGGCCCTGTGTACCCAAGGGCGTTGGCCGAGCGGGGGATCGCCTGCGAGGTACCGGACGCACGGGACCGGGAGACCGTCAGCCGGGTCATCTTCGAGGAGCTGGTGAACGGCGTCCTCACGGACGCCTCGCGCGCCGACTACGTCCGGGTCATCGAGCGGCTGGCCGCCCGGGGCTGTGACGCGGTCGCCCTGGCCTGCACGGAGATCCCGCTCCTGGTGACGCCCGACGTCTCCCCGCTGCCCACGCTGGACTCCACGCGGCTACTGGCCCGCGCGGCCTTCGACGCCGCCGTAGGCCACCGCCCGCCGCCGAGCTGGCGGGGCGGCCCGGTGGCTGGCTGAAGCGCGACGGCGGTACGCGGGCCGTCCGGCCCGCCTACCGCCGTCCAGGGGTCCGTTCTCAGCCGGTCTTCGGGGCCGCGTGCTGAACGACCTCGAAGGACCACAGCGTGGCGTCCGTCGCGGCGGGCTTGCGCTGGCCCTCTCCGGGGGCGCCGCTGTGCGCGGGCCCCATACGCTCGGAGGCCCACTTCTGGTAGTCCTCCTCGGTGCGCCAGCGCGTGTACACCAGGTACTGGTCGGTGCCCTCGACCGGGCGCAGCAGTTCGAACCACTCGAAGCCGTCCGAGCTCTCCACAGCCCCGGCCCGCGCCGCGAAGCGCTGTTCGAGGGTCTCCCGCATCTCCGGCGGGACGGTGAGTACGTTGATCTTGACGACGCTCATGGCGTCATCCTGCCGTACCTCAGTGCCCGGCGGGACGACCGGGGCCGGTCGTGGTGTCGGGCAGTGCCTGCCGGGCCAGCCGGGTGGCGAAGGGCAGGGCGAGCTGCACCAGTAGCCCGGCGCCCGCGGCGCCGGCCGCGCTGTCCACGACGGGCCGGGCGTAGGTGGCTATCCGCCGCGCCGTCGAGGGGGTCCAGGCCCGGCGCGCATGGTGCAGCAGCCCGGCGACAGGGACGTCGGGTACGGGGACGGTCAGGGTGCGGTCGGCGGCGCCGGTGCGCGGCCAGGTCAGTTCGATGCGCATGGCTGTCTTCCTCATGGAGCGGGCCGGATCGCGTGCGGTGCGCACACCGGGACCAGCGCGGGCCGCGCGGGGCGGCGTCTCGGGCGTGGTTCAGCGGGCGCGCGAGCCGCGATCGGACGGGAACGGGGAACGCGGGTCGGGCTCTGGACTGGGCCGGGAACTCATTCCCCTCACCTCCTCGCGGCCAGGACACGCGCGGGTGCCATCGAACGGGCCGGCAGCCCCACCACGGGGCGCCACTGCTCATGAACATCAGTACCGAGCGAAGCATTCAACCTAACGCGGTACTTACATATGACGAGATTTGCGGTTATTGCCGTAGGTTGTCAAGGAGAGTTCTGATGAACAAAAGGGGAGGGAAAGTTGAACGACGGTGGGCCGCCGGTTGAGGCACGGCGTGTCCCGCCCCGCAGCCGCGATCGGAGACACCATGAGTGAGAGTGCCGATACTCCCTCGACAGTGATGTCGAGATTGTCACATCCGATGCAGACGGTGACCGAGGCGGTGAACCACGTTCCCGGCGCTCCTGTCGTCAAGGGTGTCGTGGACGGCGTACTGGACACCGTCGGTGTCATGTCACCGCACGCCCGCCGGGTCGCCGCCTACGCCGGGGCCGGCCTGCTGGGAGTCGCGGGCCTGGTCGAGTGGCCGGTGGCAGCCGCGGGCGCCGCCGTCGTATGGCTGACCCAGCCGCGCCCCGAGCACAACGGCGGAGCCACCGCCCAGCAGACCGGGCGGCCCGCCGCCGCGGCCCGGCCCAAGGCGAAGACGGCGTCCGAGCGCACCGCGACCAAGCGCGGCACGGCGGCGAAGAAGCGCACCACCGCCAAGAAGACCACTCCCAAGAAGAAGTCCACCCCCAAGCGGACCGCCTCCGCCACCCGCACCCGGCGTACCTCGTCATCCGCCACAAGCAGGCAAAAATCCTGATACCGCGCGTCATGTCCGGTCCGATCGCCGGATCCCCGCCAAGGTGAGGCATGGTTCTGCGCCTTCTGCCCCGTCTTCCGCTGATCGGGCTCGAACTCGCCGTGGCCGCTCCGGCCCGGATCACCCGGCGCGTGGCGGCGCCCGCCGGGGCCGCCGTCCGGATCGCGGCCGAGGTCGCGGGCGCCGGCGCGCACGCCACGGCGAGCGGCGCGGCGGCGCTGACCGACACCGCCGTACGCCTCGGTCGGGTCGCCCGGCACGCCATGGCGCCGGGCACCGGCTACTGGCGCGCCGGATCCCGGCTGCACATCGCCCTGCGGCCGTCGCCTGAGGCGGCGGAGCGCGGCCTGAAGGACCTGGAGACCGCGGCGAAGAAGATCGCGGTCGCGCTGGCCGAGCACCCCGATGTGCTGACCGCCTACTGGGACGGCGGCCTGGCCCGACTGGTGGTGCAGGCCAGCGAGGACGCGGCCGTCGAGAATGTCGCACAGGAGGTGTACCGGCTGGCCGAGCAGCACGGGCTGGCGCACCCCGGGGAGCGGGTGCTGGAGCGTGTTCATCCGGGGGACGTCGGCAGCGTGCGCACCGGGGCGCTGGCGCTCGCCTGCGACCTGGCGGGCATCACCACCGCGTTCACCGCCCGCACCGTCGGCCTCCAGCGCTCCCCGCAGATGGTCACCGCCGTGGTCACCCTGCTCCGCGAGGACTCCCGGGTGCGCCGCCTGCTGCGCCGCCGACTGGGCACCGCTCCGGCGGACCTGCTGCTGGCCACCGCCAACGCCGCCGCCCACGGTTTCGGCCAGTCGCCGACCGCGCTGGTGCTGGACGCGGCACTGCGCACCGCCCAGCTGGCCGAGGCGTTCGCCCGCGCCGCCGCATTCGACGCCGTGCATGACACCGTCTGCGCCCCCGATCGGCTCAGCCTCGCGGGCCAGGTGGAGCGGCCGGAGATCCGGCCCTACCCCGGCGAGGAGTACGCCGACCAGGCGGTCACCGGCAGCCTGGTGGGCGCCGCCGCCACGCTGCTGTTCACCCGCGACACCCGGGAGGCCGCCGAAGCCGTGCTCGCTGGGTCGCCCAAGGCCGCCCGCTACGGCCCCGCGGCCTTCACCGCCGTACTGGGCGGCGCACTGGCCCGCGAGGGGGTGCTGGTGCGCGACGGCGAGCGGCTGCGGCAACTGGAGGTCGTGGACACCGTGGTGCTGCACCCGCAGGCGCTGCGCGGCGACCGCCGTACCGTGCTCGACGTCCACCCCAGCGCCGACGACTGGGACCACGACCGGCTGTGGCGCGCCGCCGCCGCGGCGCTGCGGCCGCCCGACGAATGGGCGCTGCCCACCGCCGAGTTGGGGCTGCGGCTGCGGCCGGTGCCCGGCCAGGAGACGTCGGACACCGGCCTGATGGTGGCGTCGGCGCACGACAGGGACGTGGGTACGGTACTGGTCGGCTGGGAGGTGGACCCGCTGGCCGAGGCCGGGCTGGACGCGGCTCGCCGGGCCGGACTGCGGGTCGTGGTGGTGGACGACGCGTCGCTCGGCGAGTTCGCCGCCCTGGTCGATGAACTCGTGCCGTCGGACCGGCCGTTGGCCGACGTGGTGGGCGAACTGCGGCGGGAGGGACGGGTGGTGCTCACGGTGGCCCGCGTGCCCTGCCAAGGCGGCGACGGCCAACGGGAGTTGGCCGAGGACGGCCGCGAGGTGCTCGCCGGTCTGCTGAGCAGCGATGTCGCGGTGGCGGTCATCGACGAGGACAGCGCGGTGGTCTGGGGCGCGGACCTCCTCGCGTTGGACGGACTTGAGGGAGTGTGGCGGCTGTTGGCCGCCGTACCCGCCGCGCGGACCGTCGGGCGGCACTCCAAGGTCCTGGCCGAGGCGGGTGCCGCGCTGTCCGGGCTGCTCGTGCTCACCCGGGGCTCGCGGGCCCAACGCACCCCGTTCAGCCTGGGGTTCCGGCTCAGCCCGGTCAATGTGGCCGCCGCCTCCGCCCTGGTCTCCGGCTGGCGCGCCGCGGTCCGGGTCAGCACCCGCCCCGCACCGCACCCCCGGCCGCGGGTGGCCTGGCACGCACTGCAACCCGAGGAGGCACTGGCCCGGTTGGCCAGTATGCCGCGCACCGCGCCGAGCGCGCTCCAGGTGCTGCGCCGCCGGGCGGGCGCCGTGGGACGACTGCCGGTGTTCGCCCCGGCACGCCTGACAGCGCGTCTGACGAGGGCGGTACGGTCCGAACTTGACGATCCCTTCACGCCCGTGCTTGTGGTCGGCGCCGCTGCGTCGGCACTGCTCGGGTCCACCGTGGACGCGCTGCTGGTGGCCAGCGCGATGGGGGTGAACGCGCTGGTCGGCGGGGTGCAACGACTGCGCGCCGAACGGGCGTTGTCCGCGCTCGTCGAAGGCCAGCGGCGCACCGCCCGCCGGGTGGCCGATCAGGGAGCGGGCGCCACCAGCATCGTCGAGGCGAAGCGGCTGGCCCCCGGTGAGGTGATCGAGCTGCGGACCGGCGACGTGGTCCCGGCCGACGCACGGCTGCTGGAGTCCGACGACCTGGAGGTGGACGAGTCCTCGCTCACCGGGGAGTCGCTGCCCACCCGCAAGGAAGTGGACGCCTGCCCGCGGGCGGCGGTCGCCGACCGGTGGTGCATGGTGTTCGAGGGCACCACCGTGGTGGCCGGCCAGGGCCGGGCCGTGGTGGTGGGCACCGGTGAGCAGACGGAGGCGGGGCGGGCCGAGCACCTCGCCTCGCATGTGCCGCCTGCGGCCGGGGTGCAGGCGCGACTGCACGAACTGACCAGCCGGGTACTGCCCTTGACCCTGGCCGGTGGCGCGGTGGTCACCGGACTGTCGCTGATCCGCGGCCGGCCGGTGCGCGAGGCGGTCCGCGGCGGCCTCGCGGTCGCTGTGGCCGCGGTGCCGGAGGGGCTGCCGCTGGTGGCGACGGTCGCGCAGATGGCCGCGGCGCGACGGCTGAGCAGGCACGGCGTCCTGGTGCGTACTCCGCGCGCCCTGGAGGCGCTGGGCCGGGTGGACACCGTCTGCTTCGACAAGACCGGCACCCTGACCGAGAACCGGCTGCACGTCGTCCGCACGGTCTCCGCCGACGGTGCCGCGTACCCGGCCGACGCCCCCGAAGCGGCGCCCGTGCTGCGGATCGCGGCACGAGCCTGCCCGCGCGTCGCCGAGGACACTGGTATCCACGCGCACGCCACCGACGAGGCCGTCCTCGCCGCCGCCCCCGAGGACCCCGGCTGGACGCCCGTCGAGGTGCAGCCGTTCGAGGCGAGCCGGGGGTATGCCGCCGCCGCGGGGATCGACGACGACGGCGCCGAGGTCCTGGTGGTCAAGGGCGCACCGGAGGTGGTGCTGCCGTGCTGCGTGGGCGTCGACCCGGATGTCACCGCGAAGGCACAGTCGCTGGCGGCCGAGGGACTGCGCGTACTGGCCGTAGCCCGACGCCGGTTGGCCCCCGGTGAGGCAAGTGACGTACTGGACAGGCCGCTTGAGGAACTGGAACCGGTCGGCTTCGTGGCCCTCGCCGACGCCCCGCGGGCCAGCTCCGCCCCGCTGGTTGCCGGGCTCGGGCGGGCCGGGGTGCGGCCGGTGATGCTCACCGGCGACCATCCGCAGACCGCTCGGGCGGTGGCGATCGCACTGGGCTGGCCGGCGGACGTCACCGTGGTCACTGGTGACGAACTGGCCGACCTGGACCGTGCGGGGCGAGCCGAGCGGCTGCGGGACTGCGGGGTGGTGGCGCGGGTGGCGCCGGAGCAGAAGCTCCAGGTGGTGGAGGCGCTCAAGGAGGCCGGACGGGTCGTGGCGATGGTCGGCGACGGCGCCAACGACGCCGCCGCGATCCGGGCCGCCGACGCCGGTATCGGCCTCGCGGTACGCGGCTCGGCCGCCGCCCGCAACGCCGCGGACCTGGTGATCACCACCGACGAACTGTCGGTGCTCATCGACGCCATCGCCGAGGGCCGGGCGCTGTGGAGCAGCGTGGCGGACGCCATCAGCATCCTGATCGGCGGCAACGCGGGAGAGGTCGGCTTCACCGTGTTCGGCACCCTGCTGTCCGGCGCCTCGCCGCTGTCCACCCGTCAGCTGCTGCTGGTCAACCTGCTCACCGACATGTTCCCGGCGATGGCGGTCGCGGTCACCCCGCAGGACCCCGAACAGGCCACCGGCGACGGGTCGTTCGACGCGCGGTCCGCCACCACCGGGACCGCACCGGTGGGCATCGCCGCCCTCGGCGAGCCGCTGTCCCGGCAGATCCGGCACCGTGGTGTCATCACCGGCCTCGGCGCCGGTACGGCATGGCTGATCGGCACCCTCACCCCCGGCAGCGCCCGGCGCACCAGCACCATGGCGTTGTGCGGCGTGGTGGGCGCCCAGTTGACCCAGACGGTCATCGGCCGCCGCCACAGCCCGCTGGTGCTGTTGACCGTGCTCGGCTCGGCCGCGGCACTGGTCGCCCTCGTGCAGACGCCCGTGGTCAGCCACTTCTTCGACTGCACACCGCTCGGCCCGGTGGCCTGGGCGGGCGTCACCACCGCCATCGGTGTCGCGGCGCTCGGCCCGCGGGTGCTGCCGGCCGCGGAACGGGTGGTGGCGGACCTGGAGTCGCGGCTGCGCCCGATGGTGCGGGTGGTCCGCTGACCGCGCCGTGGCGGCGGTGGGATCCCACCGCCGCCACGGACCTTCCGGTCAGGCGGACCGCAGCGCGGCGATCAGCCACTCGACGGCGGGTGTCAGGCTGGGCGCGGGCGGCCAGCCGTTGATCACCGCGACCAGCTCCCAGTACCGCTGGTAGCCCGAGTCATGGCCGATCCGCATACGCTCCAGCAGCCAGGCGCGGAACTCCGGGCCGTCCGCCCGGCCGCACAGCCGCGCGCACTCGGCGACCAGCTCGTCGGCCACCGGCCGGGCCGCCGCGGAGTCCGGCTCGACACCGGCGTCCCGCGCCGCGGCGGTGCGTTCCCGGATCAGTTCGGCGAGCCGGCGGGCGGCGTCCTCGTCGGGCTGCCCGACCTCCTCGCGGGCCCGGACCTGGTCGGCGGCGGCCCGGCGCATCGCGGCGCGGAAACCGTCGTCCTGTACCAACTCGGCCAGCTCCACCCACGCGGTCAGTTGCTCGGCCGTCGGCTCGTCCGGCAGGTCGGGCATCGCGTCCCGCATCATCGTCAGGAACGTGGCGTCCACGTCCAGGCCGCCGAAGGCGCTGTCGATGAAGTCATTGATCAGGCGGCGGCGTTCCCGCTCGGAGAGGGTGGCGAGCTTGTGCATCAGTTGCGTCTCCTTCGGTGTGGACCCGCGTCCGGCGACCGTGCGCAGCACGGCCCGGTGCAGCCGCAGGGTGCGGATCTGCACGTCCAGGGCCTCGGCGTGCGCCCGCGCGACCTCGGCGACGCTGATCTCGCGGTCCAGCACCTGCTGGATGGTGGCGAGGTCGATGCCGAGGTCGCGCAGCGTACGGACGAGACCGAGCCGGGCCAGTGCGTCCTGGCCGTAGAGCCGGTAACCCGCGGGTGTGCGGTCGGTCGGCGGCACCACTTCGGCGTCGGACCAGAACCGGATGGTCTTGACCGTCAGGCCGGTCATCCGGGCCAGTTCCCCGATCGTCCACAGGGCGTCGTCGTCCATGCCCGTCACCTTGGAGCCTCCCGTCAGGGGAGACTCAAGCCTAGCGATGCCCGGCGCGCGATTCTCGCGCGCGCCGTGGCGCCGAGCGGCCCCTCATGGGCCGGTGCGGAGCGCGATCTCGGCGCGCAGGCGGGCCAGGTTGGTCGCGGCGGGGTCCGCGGCGCCGCGGAAGCGGGCGCTGTGGCGCTGCCAGTCGAGCATCAGGGTCAACCGGTCGGTCGCGCTGGCCACCAGCCGTGCGCAGGCGGCCTGTTCGGCGGGGTCGGCGCTGATGGTGCGGACCAGCGCGGGAGCGTAGGTGCAGGTGGCGTGCAGCAGGTCGAGGTGCTCGCGGGCCTGCTCGCGCACCGTTTCGACGGCCTCCTCGCGGGTGCAGCCGGTTTCCTGGCGCACCGCCCGCACCAGGTTGTACGGGCTGCCTGCGGCCTCGTCCCGGTCGAGCGTCTCCAGGTCGTTCCGGGCGAGCCCGGCCAGGGCGGCGAGTTGCTCGATGCGGCGGACGAAGGGGTGGTCCCGCACGGATGGCGGAATCTCCTCGTCCAACGTCAGGTCCAGCACGTCCACCGCGAGGTCCCAGCCACTGGCCGCCATGCGCAGTGGCAGGTAGTCCGCCACGCCTGGCAGGTATCCGCTGACCCGGTGCTCTGCCTCGCACGCGCAGGCGGCGAACCACTCCTCGACATGACCGATCATGCGCTGCCGCCAGGCCGTCGACCGGTTCCGGCACAACCGCGGCAGCAGCTCCGCCCAGGCGCGGGCGATGGCACCGTGCGCACCGGCGTCCTGGTGCAGCATCACGGTGAGCCCGCGGTGCAGCGCCGCGATGTCCTGCGGCTCCCGCAGCGCGGGATCGTCGAAGAGGTCGTCCAGCACGGCCGCCCACGTCACCAGGCAGCTGAGCGGTTCGAGCACGTCGGCGTCGGCGTCCGGGAACCACCGTGCGCAGCCGTCGACCACGTCCACCCAGCGGTGATGGTTGAGTTCCTCCGGGGTGACGGCCAGTCCGGTGTCCCGCAGCCATCCGGTCACATGCTTCCGGGCCCGCTCCTGGTGCGCGTTGACGCGTGGTGGGGGTGTGCGCACGGGCGTACGCGGTGGTGGGACGTCGCCGCTCGGGGCGGGCGGCGACAGCACCGCCCGTGCGTAGTCGGCGAGGGCCGCTCGGACCGAGAAGCGGTCCGGCATCGTACCCAGCAGGTCGAGCGACTCCCGCAGCAATTCGTTCGCCCGCGCCTGGGCGTCTGCGACGGCGCCGCAGGCCAGCACGAGGTCGCGTGCCCGGGCCGCCTCGTGCCGGGTGATGCCGCGGCGCAGCAGCGGCGCCAGCCGCGGCTCGCGGGTCAGCGCCCACAGCACGGGGAGGGTGTAGACGCCCTCGACCAGATCGTTGTTGACGGGCTTGCCGAGTTGGCCGGGCGCCGCGGTCAAGTCCAGGATGTCGTCGCGCAGTTGGTACGACAGGCCCAGGCGATGACCGAAGCGCGCCAGCGCCTCCTCCTGTTCGGTGCCCTGTCCGGCCAGCATGGCTCCCAGTCGGCACGACAGTGACAGCAGTGCGGCGGTCTTTCCGCCGATGGCCCGCCAGTACGAGCCTTCGCTTCGGGAGCGCAGATAGCGGTCGGCGGCCTCGGCCACCATGCCCGCGCACATCTCCTCGCCGGCCAGGACGCCCGCGAGCGTCACGCGGGAGTCATGTTCCGCCAGCAGCCCCAGGGCGTGCAGCAGCACGAAGTCGCCGCCGAGCACGGCCAGTCCGCTGCCCCACAGGGCGTTGTGGCTCGGCTCGCCCCGGCGCTGCTTGGCCTGGTCGATCACGTCGTCGTGGTAGAGCGAGCCGACGTGGATCAGCTCCACGGCCGCGGCGCACCTGACCACCCGCTCGTCGGCCGGGCGGTCGGGCCCGCTGAGCGCGTAGTACGAGAGCAGGGCCAGGGTGGGCCGCACCCAGCGGCGCGTGGACTCGGACCGTTCGCCGACCAGCCCCGCCAGATCGGGGCGCCCCGGGATGCGCACCGGGCCGATGACCTCGCGGACGCGGCGCAGATCGGCGGCCAAGTGCGGAAGACTACGGGCGTCGGCTGACTGTGTCACAGGCGAACTCCTCTACGGCGCAGGGTGGTTGGACCAGGGCTCGCCGTCGTGCCGAGCCGTTACCGGTAACGACGTCCGGGCGGCAACGGGCGCTCGTCGGGCGCGCGGCATTTCACAGCACAATATGCCTATGTTTATATGATTGTTTGTGGGGCTGGATAGCTGAGCGCCACTACGGGTAGTGCTGTTGCGACCGAGTGGCACGGCATGGGGAGGGGCGGTCGACGCAGACGCCGTCGAACTCTGCATGCCTCGAAACCCCGTCCCCGGCCGCTTGTTTCCGGCTTTTTCCGCGAATCGAACCGGCCCGGTGGGTGGTTACCCCTGGCTGGCCGCCCATATCCGTTTCCTTGGCCATGGAATTCCAGAGAGGGCGCCGAAGTGACCCAGTCCCAGCCTTTTGAACTTCCCGACTTCTACATGCCCTATCCGGCGCGGCTGAATCCCCAACTGGAGGAGGCCCGTGCGCACTCCAAGAAGTGGGCCCGTGACATGGGGATGCTGGAGGGCTCAGGTATCTGGGAGGAACGCGACCTCGACTCCCATGACTACGCCCTGTTGTGCTCGTACACCCACCCGGACTGCGACGGCCCGGAACTTTCGCTGGTGACCGACTGGTACGTGTGGGTCTTCTTCTTCGACGACCACTTCCTGGAGGTCTTCAAGCGGTCGGGGGACCGGGAGGGCGGCAAGGCGTATCTCGACCGCCTCCCGGCCTTCATGCCGATGGACCCGACCGCGGCGACACCGGTGCCCACGAACCCCGTTGAGGCGGGCCTGATCGACCTGTGGCGCCGCACCGTGCCGACGATGTCCATGGACTGGCGGGCCCGGTTCGCCGAGAGCACCGAGAACCTGCTGAACGAGTCGCTGTGGGAGCTGTCCAACATCAACGCGGGTCGCGTGCCCAATCCCGTCGAGTACATCGAGATGCGCCGCAAGGTCGGCGGAGCGCCATGGTCCGCAGGTCTTGTGGAACACGCGGTGGGTGCCGAGGTGCCCGCGGTGATCGCCGAATCCCGGCCGATGCGGGTGCTGAAGGAGACCTTCTCCGACGGAGTGCACCTGCGCAACGACCTGTTCTCCTACCAGCGGGAGACCGAGGAGGAAGGCGAACTGAGCAACGGTGTCCTGGTACTGGAGAAGTTCCTGAACTGCACCACCCAGCAGGCCGCGGACGCCGTCAACGACCTGCTCACCTCCCGGTTGCAGCAGTTCGAGTCCACGACCCTGACGGAACTTCCCCCGCTCTTCGCCGAGAAGGGAATCGACCCGCAGTCCTGCGCCGGTGTCCTGGCTTATGTCAAGGGACTTCAGGACTGGCAGTCGGGCGGCCATGAATGGCACATGCGCTCCAGCCGCTATATGAACGGCGGCGGGCAGACCGCCCCTTCCGCCCGCTGGTCCGCGTTCCTTCCCAGTGGACTGGGCACTTCGGCGGTGGACGTCAGGCTGGCTTCGGCAGGGGCCGAGGCCCAAAGGGCCCGCGGCTTCACCCATGTTCCGTTCCAGAAGGTCGGGCCGTCCCGAATTCCCGACCTCTACATGCCGTTCGGCACCACCCTCAGTCCGCATCTGCAGTCGGCACGCCGGAACGTGGTGGAATGGGCGCACCGAATGGGGCTGCTCAAGCCGCAGCCCGGTGTTCCCGGCTCGCACATCTGGGACGAGCACAAACTCATCGCCTTCGACTTCCCGCTGTGCGCGGCGGGCATCCATCGGCAGGCGTCACCCGATGAACTCGACCTGTCGTCACAGTGGTTGGCGTGGGGCACCTACGCGGACGACTACTACCCGGCGGTCTTCGGCCGGGCCCGCAACCTGGCCGCCGCCAAGATCTGCAACGAACGGCTGTCGGCCCACATGCCGATCGACCCCGACACCGCCCCCGCCCCGACGAGCCCGCTGGAGCGGGCCCTGTCCGATCTGTGGTCGCGCACGGTACGCCCGCTGTCCTCCGACGCGCGGCGCAGGTTCCGTACCGCCGTCGAGGGCATGATCTCCAGTTGGCTGTGGGAACTCGCCAACCAGGCGCAGAACCGCATTCCCGACCCGGTGGACTACATCGAGATGCGCCGGTGGACCTTCGGTTCTGAACTCACCATGAGCCTGAGCCGGTTGGCACACGGAAAGGAAGTGCCACCGGAGATCTGCCGGAGCGGGCCGATGCGTTCGCTGGAGAACTCCGCCACCGACTACGCCTGCCTGGTAAACGACGTCTACTCGTACCAGAAGGAGATCGAGTTCGAGGGCGAGGTGCACAACGGCGTACTCGTCGTCCAGAACTTCTTCAACTGCGACTATCCCACCGGACTCGGCATCATCCAGGACCTGATGAACTCCCGGATGCGCCAGTTCCAGCACGTCGCCGCGCACGAACTCCCCGTGCTGTACGACGACTTCCGGCTCGGGAAGACCGCCCGCCAGGCTCTGGACGACTATGTCCGGGAGCTTCAGGACTGGATGGCCGGAATCCTCACCTGGCACCGGAACTGCAACCGGTACCAGGAATCCGAACTGCGCTACAAGGTGGGCGCCGCGTCCCGCTTCGGGGCCCCCACCGGCCTGGGGACCTCGGCCGCGCGCATCCCCTTCACCGAACCCACCCGAACGGCACGCTGAGGCGGCACCTCAGCCGAGCGCACCCGCCGACCTGCGCGGCGGGGGGCAGCTTCCGCGCCCCGGCGGGCACCGGCACGGAGGCGAAGACCGCCTCCTGCCGTGCCTGGAGTTCCCGCGCCCGCTGCGGCGAGGTGCCGCCCCTGCGCAGGTGGCCAGAACCCTGCGTCAGCGCTGGTCAGGGACTCGGACGGACGGCCGGGGCGGCGTTGCGCTCGCCGTCCGGCGGGCGACGTAGCACCCTGGAGGTGCGGCGGTGGGCAGGTGAGCGCGGGACTGGCGGTTTCTTGGCAATGCACCGGTACGAGTCGCAGAACGCGGCAGGGGCGCGGCTGGAGGGGCATCGGCTGCTTCCCCTGGCGACCGCGTTGCTCGACTCGGACGGGCGGATCCTGCACTGGAGCGAGGACGCCGAGAAGCTGGTCGGCTACCCGGCGAGCGAGGCGGTGGGCCAGTTCGCCGCCCGGCTGCTGGTGAACGAGGAGCAGTGGCCGCAGGTGCTGTCGATGTTCGACAGCATCACCTCCGGGCGCGGCTGGTCCGGGACCTTTCCGGTCAGGCACCGTGACGGCCGCAACGTCGAGCTGGAGTTCCATACCTACCCGATCGTCGGCCCGGAGGGACGGCGGTTCGTGCTCGCCACCGCGTCCGAGGTCGCCGCGCTGCGCACGGTCGAGCAGAACCTGGCCATCCTGGACGGCTTCTTCAGCCAGTCCCCGATCGGCCTGGCCGTCTACGACACCGAGCTGCGGTTCATGCGGATCAACGACGCGCTGGCCCGGATGAACGGCCTGTCGTCCGAGCAGCACATCGGCGGAACGCTCAGCGAGGTGCTGCCGGGCATCAACGCCAAGGAGATCGAAGAGGTGATGCGGCGGGTGCTGGCCACCGGCGAGCCGGTGGTCGACGCCCGGTCGCACGGCCGTACACCGGGTGATCCGGAGCACGACCGGGCCTGGTCGGCCTCGTACTTCCGGCTGGAGGCGCCGTCCGGCCAGGTGCTCGGCGTCTGCTCCTCGATCATCGACGTCACCGAGCGGTTCCACGCCGAGGCCCAGGCGGAGCAGGCCCAGCAGCGGCTCTCCCTGCTGGCCGAGGCGGGCGCCCGGATCGGCGCCACCCTGGACCTGCGCCGGGCCGCCCGGGAACTGTCCGAGGCGATGGTCCCGCAGCTCGCAGATGTATGTGCGGTGCATGTACTTGACCGGCTGGTGGGCGGGATGGACCCGGAGCCGGTGGGCGGTGCGCAGTCGGTCTATGTGCGGCGGCTGGCGCTCGCCTCCTCCAGCACCGAGTTCCCCGCCGCCGACCTGCCGACCGAGGGCGTGTACCGCATACCGTCCGGCTCACCGTACGAACAGGCGATGACCGGGCGGCGTACCGTGATCGTCCCCGGCGCCGAGCTGCCGCCGCTCACCGACGTACGGGCCGACCGGGTGAGCGGCTATCTGGCCCGCAGGGCCCAGCCGGTGCGGGTGGCGCCGCTGGTCGCCCGGTCGACGGTGCTCGGCATCGTGGTCTACGGCCGCAGCGTCGACCGTGAGCCGTTCGACGCCCAGGACAGCACGTTCGGCGACGAGTTGATCTCGCGGGCGGCGGCCTCGATCGACAACGCCCGGCTCTATCTGCGGGAACACGAGAACCTGATGGAGCGTCAGGCTGCGTTGCGCGAGGCCAACGCCGCCCGGGCACAACTCGCCCTGATCAACGAGGCCAGCAGCCGCATCGGCACCACACTGGACCTCCAGCGCACCGCGGAGGAACTGGTCGAGGTGGTCGTCCCACGGTTCGCCGACTTCGTCACCGTCGACCTGCTGGAGCCCGTACTGAGCGGTGAGGAACCCGACAAGCTGCGCGGTGACAAGGAGTTGGTGCTGCGCGCGGTCGCGGTCGGCGAGTCGGGTGACTCGGGGATGACCAACGTCGCCGACGCGGTGGGTGAGGTCTCCCGTTTCGAGTCCCGCAAGCTCTACGCGAAGGCGCTGCGCAGGAGACGCTCGGTGCTGGTGCCGGAGGTGGACGAGGAGAGCCTGTCCGCCATCGTCAGCTCGCAGGACCGGGTGGCGCCCGGCCTCGCCGCGGGCGTCCACTCCTATCTGATGGTGCCGGTGCTCGCCCGTGGCGCGGTGCTCGGCGGCGTGGAGTTCGTCCGTACCCGCCACCCCGAGCCGTTCACGCCCGCCGACACGGCGCTGGCCGAGGAACTGGTCGCCCGCGCCGCGGTGTCCATCGACAACGCCCGGCTGTACCGGCGCGAGCGGGAGACGGCGCTCACCCTGCAACGCAGCCTGCTGCCCCAGGAGACCCGGCACACGCTGGGCATGGAGATCGCCCACCGCTATCTGCCGAGCAGCGTGGGCAGCGAGGTCGGCGGCGACTGGTTCGACGTGGTCCCGCTGTCCTGCGGGCGCGTCGCGCTGGTGGTGGGGGATGTGATGGGCCACGGCATCCGGGCCGCCGCCACGATGGGCCAACTACGCACCGTGGCCCGTACGTTGGCCACCCTGGAGATGCAGCCCGACCAGGTGCTGACCCGGCTGGACGAGACGGCCTCCGGGGTCGGCGACGGCCAGTTCGCCACCTGCGTGTGCGCCGTCTACGACCCGGTCGACCGCAGCTGCACCCTGGCGTGCGCCGGACACCTGCCGCCCGTCGTGGTGGCCCCCGGCGGCGGCAGCCGGCCGGTCGACCTGCCCGCCGGGGTTCCGCTGGGTGTCGGGGGAGTGGACTTCGAGAGCGTGGAGATCACCATTCCGGAGGGCGGCATCCTGTCGCTCTACACCGACGGCCTGATCGAACGGCGTGGCCAGGACATCGACGAGGGCCTGGAGCTGCTGTGCCGCACCCTCGCCGACCGGGGCCGCGATCTGGAGGAGAGCTGTGACGCGGTGCTCACCGCGCTGGTGCCCGAAGGATCCGAGGACGACATCGCGGTGATCATGGCACGGGTGCTTCCGGTCCCCGAGGACAAGATCGCCACGCTGCCGCTGGCCGAGGACGTGGCCCTCGCGGGCGAGGCGCGCCGGTTCACCCGCGGCACCCTTGCGTCCTGGGGGCTCTCCTCACTCGCCGAGATCACCGAACTGCTGGTCAGCGAGCTGGTCACCAACGCCCTGCGGCACGCCGGCCCACCACGGCAGTTGCGCCTGTTCCGGGACCGCACACTCACCGTGGAGGTCGCCGACACCAGCCGCCAGATCCCGTTGCTGCGCCCCGTCGAGGAGGACCTGGAGAGCGGTCGCGGCATGCGGCTTGTCAACGAGCTCGCCCACCGCTGGGGCAGCCGCATGACCCGCCACGGCAAGGTGGTCTGGTTCGAACTGGAAATCCCACCCGGCACCGGCGCCTGACCCGCCAGCGGGGAGCGCTCGTCACGCGAAGGCGCTGTGGCCGGTGATGGACTTGCCGACGATGAGGGTGTTCATCTCACGGGTGCCCTCGAAGGAGTAGACGGCCTCGGCGTCGGCGAAGAACTTGGCGATCTCGTATTCGAGCACGATGCCGTTTCCGCCGAAGAGTTCGCGGGCCCAGGCGACGCACTCGCGCATCCGGGTGGTGGTGAACGCCTTGGCCAGAGCGGCCTGTTCGGCGCTGCCGCGGCCCGCGGCCGACAACTGGTGGAGGCGGACCACCATGCCGAACATGGCGGTGACGTTGCCGAGCATCTTCACCAGCAGGTCCTGGATCAGCTGGAAGGCGCCGATGGGCTTGCCGAACTGCACCCGGGTGACGGCGTATTCACGGGCGAGCTCGTAGGCGCGTACCGCGACCGCCAGCGCCTGCCAGGCGACCCCGCCCCGCGTGCGCGCCAGGATGGCGGCGGTGTCGCGGAAGCTGTCGACCCGCTGCAGGCGGTTGGCCTCGGGGACACGCACCTCGTTGAGGGCGATGTCGGCGTTCTGCACGGTCCGCAGCGCGATCTTGCCTTCGATCTTGGTGGTGGTGAATCCGGGAGTGCCCTTCTCCACCACGAAACCCTTGACGTTGTCATCGGCCGTATCGCGCGCCCAGACCACGACGAGATCCGCGAAGGTGCCGTTGCCGATCCACCGCTTGGCGCCGTTGAGGATCCATGTGTCGCCCTCGCGCCGGGCGGTGGTGCGCATTCCGCCCGCGACGTCGGAGCCGCCCTCGGGCTCGGTCAGGGCGAAGGCGCCGATCTTCCTCATCGCGGCCATGTCCGGCAGCCAGCGGTCACGCTGCTCCTGGCTGCCGCCTCCGTGGACGCTGCCCATGGCCAGGCCGGTGTGGACTCCGGAGAACACCCCCAACGACGGGTCGACGCGATTGAGTTCGAGGCTGAGGAAGCCCGAGAACAGTTCGCTGCGGTGGCGGCCGTCGCCGTATTCGGGGTAGGAGTATCCGGCCAGTTGGAGCTTGGCCATCTTCTCGATCACCGCGAAGGGGAACTCCGCCCGGTCCCAGGCGGCGTTGGCCAGCGGCTTGACCTCGTTTTCCAAGTAGTCGCGGATGGTGGCCAGTTCGGCCCGCTCGGCATCGCTGAGCAGTTCGGCGTAGCCGAAGAAATCGGGAGTGGGGTTGGCCGGCTTGGGCATGGCTGACTCCTGTGAGATGGGTATCGAAGGTTTTTGTGCGCTGAACGCGGCGGAGGGGGCTCAGGCCTGTTCGGCCCGGCGCAGCGCGGCGTTCAAGGCGAGCTGTTTGCGGTCGCGGAGCATGGCGCGCTTCTGGTACGCCTCGGGGCCCTTCCCGTACGCGGCCTCGGTCTGGGCGACCAGCGTGGCGATGCCATCGGCGTCCAGCACCGGATGGCCGAGGCTCTGCCAGCTCTCGGCGAGGCCGGGACCCAGGTGCCGCATCATGTGCCGGATGCCGCCGGGGCCGCCGCCGAGGTGAAAGCTCTCGAAGGGACCGATGGCGGCATATCGGCCGCCCAGCGACGCCTTCATCACCGTGTCGAGTTCCCTGGCCTCGACCACACCGCTGAGGACGAGATGGATCGCCTCCTGGAGCACCGCGCCCTGCAACCGGTTGGCCGCGAACCCGGGGACCTCCTTGCGCAGCCGTACCGGCGTCCTGCCCAGCGCCTGGTAGAAGGCGATGGCCGTCTCGATGACCTCCTCCGCGGTGCGCTCGCCCGGAACGATCTCCACGAGCGGGACGATGTGCGGCGGATTGAAGGGGTGCGCGACCAGCAGTCGCGCGGCGACCTCGTCCGGCAGCTGCGCGGCGATCAGGGAGGCTACGATGCCGGAGCTGGAGGTGGCCAGTACCGCGTCGGCCGGGGCATGGCTGGCGATGTCGGCGAACAGCCGCTGTTTGAACTGAAGGTTCTCCGGGCCGTTTTCCTGCACGAGCCGTGCGTCGTCCACGGCCTCGGCCAGGTCGTGGGTGGTGCGGATGCGGTCGCGCAGGACCGCCGCTTCGCTGCCGGGCAGCCCGGCGGCGAGCATCGGCATCGCCTCGTCGACGGCCTGGTCCAGGTCGTCGCGCGGGTCGGTGACGGTCACCTCGATTCCGTGGGCGGCGAACAGCGCGGCCCACGCCAGGCCGATGGTGCCGGCGCCGACGACGGCGACCGACGTCAGAGCCGTGGGCGGTCGGGGTGTCAGGGCACGGGGTGTCACGAGGGATCCTCCTCGGTCAGGTAGTCGTGGACGGGAACGGCCCTGTCCAGCGTGAGATCCGTGACGATGTGGCTGGCCGAGACGATCTCGCGCACCGGCAGATCCGCCAGCGGCGCCAGTACGTGCTCGAACAACTGCAGCCGCGCGGGCCCGGTGTGGGCCTCCTTGACCACGAGATCGGTGATCTGGGTGCGGACGAGCTCGCAGACCCGTGGGGTGCCGTCGTAGCCGGGAACGATCTTGAGCATGTAGGTGGGTACCGCGATCTGCTCGCGGGCGAGCCCCGGGTCGAGCGGATGGTGCTTGTAGCCCATCGTCGCGGTGGCGACCCGCACGCTCCCGTAGTCCAGCGTCCCGACCAGCGCGGCGTGCTCGGCGTACAGGGCGGGTGCGCCCATCGCCTTCGGATAGGCGCTCACCTCGCGGCCAGCGGCGGTGGCGGCGAAACTGTCCAGGTACATCGCGTGCAGATACTCGCCGCGCTCGTCCCCGTAAAGCACCGGGATCGCCTGTCCGGCCTCGACATACGGGCCGTATGCCGTGACGTCCGCCATCTTCATCACCTCGAACCGCACCAGCGGCTCGTCGACGCGCAGCGGCTCGGGCACCACTGCTCGCAGTGCGTCGGGGTCGGTGCGATAGACGATGTTGAGGTACTCGCGATCGGTGAAGCGGGCCGTGGCGGGGGCGTACGCGGGCGCCGTGAGGGGGGTGTTGAGGGCACGCACGAGATGTGCCCGGCCCAGCCGAGGTGCGGGTGCGTGCTTCATCGCCCGCTCCACTCAGGCGCGCGCTTCTCACTGAAGGCGCGTACCCCTTCGGTGAAGTCGGCCGAGCGCAGCAGCGCGCCGACCTCGGCGGCCTGCTCGGCGAACGCCTCCGACTCCGGTACGCCATCGGCGAGTTGGACGGTCCTCTTCACCGCCGCCAGAGCCAGCGGCGCGTTGGCCGCGATCTCCTCGGCGAGTTCCAAGGCGGTGGACAGCGCCTCGCCGTCGGGGGTGAGGCGGTTCACGAGGCCGAGTTCGCGGGCGCGTTCGGCGGTGACCGTTCGGCCGGTCAGCAGCAGCTCCATCGCCAGGTGGTAGGAGATGCGCTTGGGAAGCCGTACCACTCCGCCGCCACCGGCGATCAGCCCGCGCTTGACCTCCGGGAGAGCGAAGCGGGCCCCCTCGGCGGCCACCACCAGGTCGCAGGCCAGGGCCAGTTCGAAGCCTCCGCCCAGGGCGTATCCCTCGACGGCCGCGATCAGCGGCTTGGCCGTACGGGCCTCGGCGAGCCCGGCGAAGCCCTTGCCGGGGATGTTCACCTGTTCGCCGCGGGCAGCGGCCTTGAGGTCCATACCCGCGCTGAAGGTGCCGTCCGCGCCGGTGAGAACGCCCACCCGCAGGCCGGGGTCGGACTCCAGGCGGTCGACGGCGGCGGCGATGCCCTGGGCGACCTCGGCGTTGACGGCGTTGCGGGCCCGCGGCCGGTTGATCGTGATGACGAGGACACCGCCGACGTCGCTTGTGCCGACGACGGGGACCGCTGGCGTGGTCGCGGGGGTTTCGGGTGTGCGGGTCGTGGGCGTGGGAATGCTGCCGCTCATCGGTTCTCCTCACCGAACTCGGCGGTCTGATTGGCCTTCGTCTTACGGGGGTTGGTCCCCCGCGTACCGGCGAGTTCGCCGAGCACCTCCTCGGTGTGCTGGCCGGCCAGCGGCGCGTGCCGACGCACCGACGCCGGGGTGGCGGAGAAGGCCAGCGGTATGCCGATCACCCGGTAGGCGCCCTCACTGGGGTGTTCGGCGACATCCAGCAGATGGCCCCCACGCACGTACGGGTCCTCGGCGGCCTCTTCGAGCCGCAGCACGGGACCGACGGGGATGCTGTGCTTGGTGCACACCTCCGTCCACTGCGCCGAGGTCAGCTCTGGCGTCACCGTCTCCAGCAGCTCGGACAGCGCCTCGCCGTCGCGCGCGGAGTCGATGAACTCGCCATTGACGCGCGGGTCTTCGGCCAGATCGGGGCGTCCCGCCGCGGCGAACAGATCGCGGAAGTTCTGCGGGCTGTACGGGATGACCATCGCCAGGCCGTCCTTGGTCGGGCGGGCCCGGTGCCCCTTGTTCATGGACGGCGGGAAGCCGGTCGGGCCCATCGGAGGCTCGAAGGTGCGGCCCTGCAGATGCTCGACCAGGTTGAACGCCAGCAGGGTGTCCACCATCGGCACTTCGATGTGCTGCCCCTGGCCGGTCGCGCGCTGGTGGACGAGAGCGGCCAGCGCCGCGTACACGATCGTCAGTGCGGCGACCTTGTCGGCGAAGATGCTGGGCAGCACGACCGGTGCGCCCACGTCGCCCGAGCGCTGCGCCAGGTCCAGCAGCCCGGAGGCGGCCTGCACCGTCTCGTCGTACGCCGCCAGTTGGGCCCGGTCGGAGTCCGGGCGGAACCCCTGGGCGTGGGCGTAGACCAGCTGGGGGTTGGCCGCGGCGAGGCTGTCGTAGTCCATGCCCAGGCGGCGCAGGGCGCCGATTCGCATGTTGGTGATCAGGATGTCCGCGGTGCCGATCAACTCCAGCGCCTTGGCGCGCTCCGCATCGTCCTTGAGGTTGAGCTTCACGCTGCGCTTGTTGCGGTTGACGTTGAGGTTCAGCGGCGTCATGCCGGGCGTACGGTGCAGCGCGCCGACCCGCACGGTGTCGTTCGGTGACTCGATCTTGATGACGTCGGCACCGAGGTCGCCGAGGATCTGCGCCGCGTACGGCCCCATCACCACCGTGGCCATGTCGATGACGCGTACTCCGGCCAGCGGGCCGCCCCGCTCGTTCGCTTCGGCCGGCCTGTTCGCATCGGCGGAGCATGCCGGTTCTACCTCGGCCATTTCAGCGGGTTCCATCACCACTCCAGTACGGGAAACGGGACAGGAAGGGGAAAAGCGCCACCCTCTTCGGGGGCATTCCCGGCTCTATGGAAAACGCTAGTCCGGTGCGGTGGAGAGACCCAAGCGATCAGTGACACCAATACGCGAAAAACGGCGTGACCGCAGCGGTCACGCCGTTTTTCCGGCCTTGCACGGGCGCGGGGTCACCCTGGTCAGGACGGATCTACGGGAGGGGAGAACACCTCCTTGGCCTCCCTGACCAGGCCGTGCAGATCGCCGTCCGGCTCGGCCCGGTCCCGGCGCCAGACCAGCCCGGTCGGCAGGGCGGGCGAGAAGTCCCGGAACGGCAGCACTACACTCGCCTCATTCCCGTAACCCCTGGAAGTGCCTTCCGTGCTCCCGCCGCCGGAATTCCCGGAACTGAGCAATGTGATGGCGAATATCGAACCGTTCGCCACGATCTCGCGTACGCTCGCGTAATCGCCGATGTTGAGCGTGGTCTCCTTGTGGATTCCTGCGGCTTTCAAGCGCACCTTGAGCTGGTCGAAATATGTCGGGAGCGTCCCGGGTGCCGACGTCACATATGTGTGGTCCCTGAGTTCGCTCAACGACACCGAGCTCCGCGAACCGAATTCGGCGGCGGGCAGCAGCGCGCCCAGCGGCTCGCGCAGCAACTCCAGCACCTCGATTCCCTCGGCGTGCACGGGCAGATGGAGCAGCGCCATGGCCAGATCACCGCGCTGTACCGCACTCAGGAGGTTCCCGCTGTTCCCGGGCCAGCGCTTGACGTCGAAATCCTCGGCACAGCGCCCCTCGAGCTGCACAAGCCGCTCCCGCAGCCTCGGGTGCAGGGCCGGTACGACGCCCACATATGCCGCCCGCCGCTCGGGCCCCAGGGCTCGGCGCAGTTGCCAGGGAATGTCGTCGAACCGGCTCAGGACGTCCTTCGCCACGGGCAGCAGTGCCGCACCGGCGCGCGTCAGCGCCACATGGTGCGAATCCCGGTCGAACAGCCGCTGGTCGAGTTCCCGCTCCAGATCCCGTACCCGCTGGCTCAACGGCGAGGTGGCCATGTGCAGTTGACGCGCGGCCCGGGAAAAACTGAGGTTCTCGGCGACTGCCACGAAGTAGCGCAGATGGAAGATCTCCATCGCCAAACCCTATCCGGGCGTCGTGGAACCTCCCCGAAAGGGACACCCCGCCGTCGGCGCCCCTGACCATCGATCACGTTGACCCGCGTGCGCTTGTCGGGGCCGCGGATGAGGCGGTGGCGCCGGGAATGCGCGTGGTTGGTCCCCGGCTACCGGCCTGACGCACCGACACGTCACTGTCGGGGGTTGAGGTGGTCCTTCCACAGTTCGCGCTCGTTGCCGTGCGGGTCCCGCACGACCTCGTTGCCTGGTTGGCCGTTCCGGTGGAAGACCATGACGGGGCGTTGGCTGGTGTCGTAGGGTGCCCAGCCGCTCAGCTCTCCCGCCCGCGCGAACTCCACCCAGCGGCTGTGCAGTGCGTCGGCGAGTTCCCGTGGCGGGTTGGGGCCGGTGAACTCCCGGCTGTCGGGGTTGTCGAGGGTGTCCCAGACGAACGGCAGCGGCAGGCTGTGGCAGGCACCGAACTCGACACCGGGGGCGTTGGGCGCGCTGTCGGTGCGCCATCCGAACTCGAAGAGATGGGTGGGGGTGGGGGCGGGGGCTTGGGCGCGGGCTTCGGCGACTCGGATCGTGGGGATGCGGAAGACCCGGTCGGTGAGTACCGCGCAGGCGATGTCCAGCGGACTGTCGCGCACGTACGGCGGGACGTTGGTCTCGGCGTAGCGGTCGTAGAAGTCGGCCGGTACGCCGTACGCCCGCAGGCTGTCGCGGAAGGGCCTCTCCTCGGGCCGGGCGGCCAGCGGGGTGGGCGCCAGGAAGAGCCGGAACTCCTCGGTGGCGGTGCCCATGAGGAGGGGGATGCCGTGCCCGGCGCCCTCTGCCATCGCGTCGATCGGCGCGCGGTGCAGAAGGGTGTCGTCGATGACGGGCATGAAGGCCAGACCGCAGGCGGCGATGGTGGATGCCCCGAAGCGCCGCGCGTTGACCGTGGTGGCGACGTCGTCGCAGACGGCTTCCTGGGCGAGGAGGAGTTCACGCACCGGCACGTCGGCCAGGGCGTGCACGGTGGGCTCGACGCGCAGGCGTTCGGCGACCTCCGCGGTGACCAGCGCGGCGTCCTGGCGGGTCTGGACGATGTGGGCGGAGCCGCTTTCCACGATGGCCTTGTGGAACAGGCCAAGGTCCAGGGAGAGCAGCGTGAGCACGCTCATCGCACCGGCGGACTCGCCCGCGACGGTGACGTCGTCCGGGTTTCCGCCGAACCGTTCGATGTTGTCCCGGACCCATTCCAGGGCGGCGATCTGGTCCAGCAGGCCGCGGTTGGCCTGGGCGGGCGCGTCCTCGACGTAGGCGAAACCCTCCACGCCGAGCCGGTAGTTGACGGACACGCACACCACATCGTCGCGGGCGAACGTGGCACCGTCGAAGGCGGTCACGGCGCTGGAGCCGGTGATGAAGCCACCGCCGTGGATCCACACCAGAACCGGCAGGGATCGTGTCGCACCGGGGGCGGGAGTCCACACGTTCAGGTTCAGGTGCTCGTCCCCCCTGACCACAGGGTTGCGGATGAGTTCGCCCAGCTTGCCCCGCACAGGCAACTGCGGCGCGGTGGCGCCGAACTCGTGAGCCGCCCGCACACCGGTCCACCGCGCGGGCGGCCCAGGTGCCGCGAACCGCTGGACGCCCTGCGGCGCGGCGGCGTACGGGATGCCGAGGAAGCGGGCGATCCCGCTTTCGACGATGCCGGACACCGGCCCGTAGGCGGTCTCGACGTCGATGGTGGTGGTCTCGGACATGCGGCTCCCAGGACCGGATGCGGGCGACGCGACCCGCGCCTTGGCGCCCTGCCGAGCGGACGCCCCAGGGGGACGACGAGCCCCCATGCAACCCCGACGCTACCCGGCAGGACTTTGACACAGGCCGTGGTGACCAGAAGGAGTCGTTCCTTGACTGGAAGCCGCCCGGACGGACAACCGCCAAGGGGCGCGGGTGGTGAGACGGCGACCGTCAGGGCGCGGGACGATCCGCTGCCGAGCAGCGTGCAGATACGGCCTGGCCGCTGCGGGCTTCAGAGGAAATTGAATCGCACTGCGTTGGGGTACCTCCCCCAGACCCTGTCTGACTTCGGGGGAATTCGGTCCAGGACGGCGCCGCTGCAGTCGGTGTTCTCGTAGACGGTCGCCGTGGCGTTCGTTTCGTTGTCCGCGCTGACCGCGGGCAGGCCGAAGCTGATGCACTCACCGTTCGGCGGGTCGGCCCAGGTGTGCGGCACTCCGTCAGTGTCGGTGTAGGTGAAATTGCCGGCGGCGGCGTGGCCTTCGGCGGAGACCCCAGTCACCAGCGCGAGCGCGGCGCAGGCGGCCAGGGCGAGTCGGCCTGCGCTCCTGAAGGCGTTCATAAGAGCCTCACCCTTCTTCGACGAGTAGGACCTCGGACGTCAGGATCAGCCTTTTTCAAGATCTTCAGTGCGAAATAGCCCTTTGTCACTCGATAGAGTGGCAAGTCGGCTAGTGATCAAGGGTCGGTATCCCGTGGATGTGCGGTTGCGCGTGGACGACTGGAGCGGTCATGCAACCCCGGATCGCCTTCGGCTCGCCAGCGCCGGACCCATTTGTGGGCTGTGTTGCGGGAGTTGCCCATTTCCTCGGCGATGTGGGCGATGGACCTGCCAGCGCGCCCCACTGGATCTACTCGGCCCAGGCACGCTCCAGCTGGGTGCGGAAGGTGGCGGGCTTTCGCCCGATCAGCTCGGCCAGTGTCGAGTCGACAGCGGTGAACTCGCCGTTCCGAGCCGCGGCGAAGATGCTCAGTATCAGGTCGGCGATCGGGGCCGGGGCGCCGTGCGCCAGGGCTTGTTCGCGGAAGACGTCGTCGGGGACGACGGTGCGGGTGAAGGGCCGTCCGGTGGTCTGGGACGCGATCTCGGCGATGGTGTCGAAGTCGAGCGCCGCCGGGCCGGTGAGCGGTGGGGTGGGCCCCTCGAAGCGGGCCTCCTCGGCGAGGATCACCGCGGTGGCCTCGGCGAGGTCGTCGTGGCCGGTCCAGGCGACAGGGCCGTCGGCGGGGAGGGCGATGTCGCCGGTGTGGCGGGTGGGCTCAAGGAACTGCAGGGCGCTGGAGGCGTAGAAGCCGTTGCGCAGCGCGGTCCAGGGCAGACCGGTGGCGCGCAGCATGTCCTCGGTCTCGGCGTGGTCGCGGCATGCCTGGAAGCGGGCGTCGTGGGCGGCGCCCATCTGGCTGGTGTAGAGGATGCGGCCGACGCCGGCCTCCACGGCGGCGTCGATGGCGGCGCGGTGGCCGCTGACGCATTCCGGGCCTGTGCGGTCGAGGGAGACGAGGAGCAGTTGCTCGGCGCCCTCGAAGGAGCACGCGAGCGAGGCGGGGTCGTCGAAGCTGCCCTGCCGGACGCGGACGCCGCGGTCGGCGAGGTCCTGGGCCTTGCGGGGGTCGCGGACGCTGACACCGACGCGGTCGGCGGGGACGTGTTCCAGGAGGCGCTCGACGGTGCGGCGGCCGAGCTTTCCGGTGGCTCCGGTAACGATGATCATTGGGTTCTCCCGACACTGTTTCCGGTGGAATCGCAATGATGGTATCACCGGAAATTCCGGTGGAAGCAGATTCTCGATATCATCGGTTCATGGCTACGCGCGACTCAACCGACAGCCCTCGGCGCCGCATCGTCGAGGCGGCCGTCGAGCTGCTGGAGAACGGCGGCCCTGACGCGGTGAGCACCCGCGCGGTCGCCGCCGCAGCCGGAATGCAGCCGCCAGCGATCTACCGCCTCTTCGGCGACAAGGAAGGGCTCCTCGAAGCCGTCGCCGAGCACGGCTACGCGCAGTTCCTGGAGAGAAAGCGCGCGCAGCTCGACCCCCTCCCGCAGGACCCGGTGGAGGAGCTGCGCCGCGGCTGGGACACGGTGGTCGAGTTCGGGGTCGCCCGCCCCGAGTTGTTCGCGGTGATGAACCGGGCCATCGGCCGGGGAACGGACGCAGCACACCGCGCGGGCCTGGAGATCCTCCATGGGCGGGTACGTCGGCTGGCGGCCGGGGGGTGGCTGCGGGTCGACGAGGAACTGGCCGCCCAGATCATCCAGGCAACCGGCCAGGGCGCGGTCACCACCTGGCACTCCACTCCCGCAGACCGCCGCAATCCGGCGCTGTTGACCGTCCTGCGCGAGTCCATGGTCGCGGCCGTCACTCGCGCCGAACCGACGGTTCCCGCCGCGGAGTCCGGTCCCGCCGCGGCGGCCCGCGCGCTGCGCGCCGCCCTCCCCGACGACGCCGATGTCCTGAGCGACGCCGAGCAGCGCCTGCTGCGTGAGTGGCTCACGCGCCTGGCGGCGGACGGTGGCGCGCCGCACGCCTGATCGCGTGTCAGGCGCCCTCGCGGAGGTTGAACCTCCCGAGGAGAGATTGTGCGATGAAGCGGCGTCCACGAGACAAGACAGTCGGCGACCACACGGCTCCGACTGGCTTCCTCTTGCCCATAACGCGCCGCCACCTCGACCACGTCTCCGCCGCCCACTGTCAACAACGCTCGCGGTCAATACGGCTAGCATGCCTCGGTGCACCCGGATCTGAATCTGCTGATCGCACTCGACGCACTTCTGGAGGAGCGTGGCGTGGGCGCCGCGGCGGACCGCCTCGGCCTGTCCCAGCCGGCGATGAGCCGGACCCTGAGCCGTATCCGCCGCGCCACCGGCGACCAGATCCTCGTGCGCGCGGGACGCGACATGCTGCCGACGCCGTACGCGGAATCGGTCCGCGACCAGGTGCACACGCTGGTGGAGGAGGCACAGGCGGTGCTGCGGCCGCCCCGAGCCCTGGAACTGGCCGCGCTCGACCGCACGTTCACCCTCCGGTGCCACGACGCCCTCACCGACAGCGCGGGCCCGGCACTGCTGGCGGCCGTACGTGAGGACGCCCCGGCGGTACGGCTGCGCTTCCTGGCGGAGTCCGCGGCCGACACCGAGGATCTGCGGTTGGGGCGGGTGGACCTGGAGCTGTCGGCCAGCGAACCACGGCAGCAGGACCTGCGCAGTGAGGTGGTCGGGAGCGGCACGCTGGTCGCGGTGGTGCGCGCCGACCACCCCGCCGTAGCGCTGACGCCGACGTCGTACGCGTCCGCCGACCACGTCACCGTCTCGCGCCGGGGTCGACTGCGCGATCCGGTCGACGACGCCCTGGAGGCGCTGGGCCTGGCCCGCCGCGTGGTGGCCTCGGCGCCCACGACGGCGGCGGCACTGCGCATGGTGGCGGCCGGCGACCTGATGTCGGCCGTGCCGATGGTGCTGGCGGATGCCGGTCTGGCGGCGGCCGGACTGCGTACCCTCCCGCTGCCCCTCGACCTGCCGCCGGTCCCGCTGGTCATGAGTTGGCACCACCGCTACGAGGGCGACCCCGCGCACGCCTGGCTGCGCGCGAGGGTCAGGGAAGCGCTCGCCGGGGCCGGCGTCCCAGTCCCCGCGGCCGACTGAGCCGAATTCCGCCCTCCTGTGCGCTGGGGTAATGCCGTGCATCACCTGGCGACATCCGCTCGCCCTGACGTCGCACGAGGCGGCCCGCCGCCCGCGTTGCGGGGAGGTCCGCCGCCTCCCCCTTGGCGGTCGAACAGGCCGCCACCGCGCGGGAGTACGCGCAGCGTGCGCGGCCTTCACCCACTGGACGCTCGGCACCCGGCAGACGAGTGAGCCCGCCGTGGGCAGGCCCCGCGACCCTCTGCTGCTACAAAGGCACTTCCTCCAACTGCCCGTGTAGAACACGGAGTTGGCCCCGACGAGCGGAAGTGATCTGTTCATGAGTACTGATGGTGAGTTCGTCACGCGTTACGGGCCCTGGGCGCTGGTCGCGGGGGCATCCGAGGGAACGGGTGCCGCCTATGCCCGGCATCTCGCCGAGCGGGGATTGAACCTGCTGCTCCTGGCCCGTCGCGAGGAGCCGCTGACCGGCTTGGCCGCGGAACTGGTCGAAACGTTCGGGGTCGAGGTGAGAACCGCGAGCGTGGACCTGACCAGCGGCTCACTGCTGGACGACCTCGAACCGCACACCGACGGCATCGAGATCGGTCTGCTCGTCTACAACGCCGGGGCTTCGCCGAACATCGGCAAGTTCATCGACCGCCCGATAGACGAGGCCATGTACCTCGTCGACCTCAACTGCCGCGGACCGCTGCTGATGGCGCATCATTTCGGTGCGGCGATGGCCGGACGGTCCCGTGGCGGAATCATCTTGACGACGTCCACCGGGTCGATGGCGGGCTGTGCGTACGTCGGTGCCTACACCGCGTCGAAGTCCTTCGTTCACATGCTCGGCGAAGCGTTGTGGGTTGAACTCGGTCAGCACGATGTCGATGTGCTGGTAGCGATGGTCGGACCTACCGACACACCGGCCCTGCGCGCTACCGAACCGCACCTCGACGGTCTGCCCGTCGCTTTGATGGACCCGAACGAGGTCGTAGCGGAAGCCGTCGCGGCTCTGGGATCCGGTCTTCCGCTGGTGCCCGTAGGACCGGCCAACCATGCCGCGGTGCGGCAGGCTTGGCCGGTCCCGCGCGCCGATCTCGTCATGGGAATGAGCGCCGGCTGCGCCCAGATGTACGGCCTACCCGTCCCCGCGCGCCCCCGAGCGGCGCAGTCCGACTGAAGCGCGGAGCGCGACGCCGCTCGTCGGTGCCAGCCCCTGAGGGCTGCTGCCGACGAGCCGAGCGCTCAGGCGCCATCGACGTGCCCACGGCCGCCGAACGCCCGGCTCGCGGTAAGGCGGCCGACCGGTTCTGGTTCGTGGACATCAACGGACTGCTGGTGCGCTCCCGCACCCGTCGACGGCCCGGCGCCGTTGCTTCCGCCGCTGCGGTGCATGAGGGAGGCGGCCCATGAGATCGCGGTCGCCGCCGCACTGGCCGCCGTCGAGGCGGCGTCGCCCGACGGCGGACCGAGCAGGAGTGCGGGCGGTGGTCGCGGCGACGCAGTGGGATCCGGCGTATCCGGACTGACCGGTTGGTGGATTTCGGTACGTTCGGGCGCATACCCCTACGTCGCCGGTACACCGCAGTGTCCTGAAGTGCCCAGGTTTGTCAGGGCATATCGTCCCATCTTTTCTGATGGGGTGTCAGTTTGTGGTGTTCCCATGTGATGTGCGCGACACATGCTTGTGAGTCTTGATCCCAGCTGCCTAGCGTGCGGGGTGTTCGCACACGCGTACCCCGCGGCCGGGACGCCGAGTCCTGTCCACCGACCGACGGGCAGCCGATCAACGCAACGGGCAGGAGCGGGGGAACCAGGTAAGTCGCCGTCCCATGCCCTGCCCGGTGCCCGGGTACACGCTCGGACGGCTCGGGGTGAAGCCGCATGCGCGGCCGGGCCACCTCACCGCCCGAACCCGACAGCTCACCTCGCAGGCGTCGTGGAGGAAGCCTGCATGCTGATACCCGGTTCCGGGCGGCACCGCCGCCCGCACCAGAGCTCCACCCGTCGTCTCGCCGCCACCGGAATCGCCGGTGCCGGTCTGATGCTTCCGCTGGTGGGCGCCAGCGGAGCCATCGCCGCACCCACCGGACACCAGTCCGCTACCGCGGACCAGTGGCAGTCGCGGCACCACGAGGGGCGCGCGCATCACGAGCACGCGCGCCAGCAGCACCACGTCGCCCACCACACGCAGCACGCCGCCCATCCCCACCCGGCCGCCCCCAGCGCCACGCAGCCCTCGGCCACCCCCGTCCAGGCCGCCCCGGTCCAGGCTGCCTCCGCCCAGCCTTCGGTCGCGCCGTCGCACTCCGCGTCCGCCGCGGCGTCGGCCACCCCCACCGCCAGCGCCACTCCGGCTCCGCAGGCCGGCGACACCTCCGACGCGGTCCAGCAGGTGCTGGCCCTGATCAACAAGGCGCGCGCCGCGCAGGGGCTGCCCGCCTACACCATCACCGCCGGACTGACCCGCAGCGCCGAAGGCCACAACCAGGTCATGGCGAACGGCTGCGGACTGTCCCACCAGTGCCCGGGCGAGGCCGCGCTGGGTGACCGGGAGACGGCGGCGGGCGTGCAGTGGAGTTCGGCCGGGGAGAACATAGGCGAGGGCGGCCCGGTCAGCTCCTCGCCGCAGGACGTCGCCGCCATGGCCGTGCAGTTGACCCAGGGCATGCTGAACGAGCAGCCGCCGAACGACGGCCACCGGCGGAACATCCTGAGCAGCGGCTTCACCCACATCGGCATAGCCGTGCACCGGGACGCCCAGGGCACCGTCTGGCTGACGCAGGACTTCTCCGACTGAACCGCCTCCGGTCCGCCCGTGAGCGCCATGGGCGGACCGGACTGTAGGCCGAACGCGTTAATTATCCTTTTTGGTTAAGAATTAAGCCACCTGGCCGGTTAAGGATTCCTCCAGCAGCTCACGCCCAGCCCAGCAGCGAGGAAGAATCCCATGGCCCAGCAGGTTTCCGCGCGCCACCGGCACTCAATGACCAGGCGGCTGGTGGCTGCCACTGTGGCCCTCAGCGCCCTGGGAGCCGCCTCCCTCGCGACACCGGCCGCCTCCGCGCAGCCATCGCGCCAACGGGACCGTGGCTACCGGGAGTTCGACTTCGTCTCCAACGTGCCGGGCAAGGCGACGGCCACAGACCCCAACCTGGTCAATCCCTGGGGACTGGCCCAACTCGATGGTGTGATCTGGGTTTCGGACAACGGCAGCGACAAAGCGACGACCTACACCGGCGCCCGGCCGGGTAAGCCTGCCACAGTACTGCGCCGTGTGGAGTCCCTCCCCGGCTCCGGGGCTCCGACCGGCAGCGTGCCCAACGACACGGGATACTTCCGGTTCCACGCCTTCGGGAAGTCCGCTTCCGCCCGGCTCATCTTCTCCGGAGAGGAAGGGGACCTGTTCGCCTGGAGCCCGAAGGTCTCACAGCGGAAGGCCGTGCGGGTCGCCCACGTCGAGAGGCACGGCGTCAACGCCGTCTACAAGGGCCTGGCCCTGGTGCGCGGCCGTACGCCCCGGCTGCTGGCCGCCAACTTCCGGGCCGCCCGCGTCGACGTGTTCGACACGAGCTTCCACCGCCTGCCGTTCTACCGCGGCTTTCGCGATCCCCGCATCCCCCGCGGCTACGCGCCGTTCAACGTCAAGGCGTTCGGCTCGCGGGTGTTCGTGACCTACGCCCAGCAGGACCAGGCCAAGCACGACGACATCGCCGGGCCCGGCAAGGGCTTCATCGACGTATTCGACACACACGGCCGTCTGCTGCGGCGCTTCGCCCGCCGCGGCGTGCTCAACTCGCCCTGGGGAATGGAACTGGCACCCCGCGACTTCGGCAGGTTCTCCGGCGACCTGCTCGTGGGCAACTTCGGTGACGGCCACATCCACGCCTTCGACCCGCGCACCGGGCGGCTGGTCGGCACCCTCCGGGACTCCAAGGGGAAGCCGATCACCATCCCCGGGCTGTGGGGCCTGCTGCGCGGCACCCACAAGGCACGGCAGGACGCCGTCTGGTTCGCCGCCGGGATCAACGACGAGAAGGCCGGACTGCTCGGCATCGTACGGGCGGTGAGCTGACACCCCGCTCCACATGGAATCCACATGATTGCCCGCTACCGTGCCGCCCGGAGCCGAAGCCGTGGACCCGTACGGCTTCCGCCGGAGAAGGGCACGCGGAATGGACCAGGAACGTCCGCTCGGTGAGCGGTATGCGGTGCGCAGGCTGCTGGGCCGGGGAGGCATGGCGCAGGTCTACCTCGCCGACGACCTCAAACTGCACCGCCCGGTCGCGGTGAAGACCCTGCGCCCCGAATGCGCGGGCGATCCGTCCTACCGGGAGCGCTTCCTACGGGAAGCGAGGTCGGCCGCCCTGCTCAACCATCCCGGAATCGTGGCCGTCTACGACACCGGCGAGCACATGGCGCACGGCGTCAGCCTGCCGTACATCGTGATGGAGTACGTCGAGGGCCGCACCCTGGCCGAACTGGCGCGCGGAGACCAGCCGCCGCCTCCTGAACAGGCGCTGCGGCTGACCGCGGGCGTACTGGACGCGCTGGCGCACGCACACCACTGCGCCATCGTGCACCGCGACATCAAGCCCGCCAACGTCATGCTCAGCGCCGACGGCACCGTGAAGGTCATGGACTTCGGCATCGCCCGACCGCTCGGCGCACAGGGCGCGACGCTGACCCAGACCGCCATGGTGGTCGGCACGGCCGAGTACCTGTCGCCGGAGCAGGCGCGCGGTGAGGAGGTGGACACCCGCACCGACCTGTACTCCACCGGCTGCCTGCTGTACGAGCTGCTGACCGGCCGCCCACCGTTCACCGGCGACAACCCGCTGGCCGTGGCCTACGCCCAGGTGCGGGACACACCCGAGCGGCCCTCGGCCCGGGTGCCGGGGCTGCCACCGCTGTACGACACCCTCGTCCTCACCGCGCTCGCCAAGAACCGGGAGCAGCGCTACCGGAACGCCGAGGAGATGCGTGCTGCCATCGACGACGCGCTGGCCCGGATCGAGGGCGCGTCCGCGGCGATCGCGCCCACGCTCACCACCCAGGCCGCGCACCACGACGAGGCGGACACCCCGGGGCCCGCGCCCGCCCCGCGGCGGCAACCGGACGATCGCCGTCGGCGCCCGTCCCGGCTGCTGTGGTCGGCGGTGGCCGGGGCAGCGGCGCTGCTGGTCGCGGGCGGGGCGTATGCCGCGTCGGGGCCCGGTGGCGACGGAGCCGGCCAGGCGCAGGCGCCCACCACCGTGCCGGTGCCCGATCTGGTCGGGAAGACCATCGCCCAGGCGCGGACGGGCGCGCAGAGCGTCGGGCTGCACGTCGTGCGGTCCGCGTTCGGCGCCTGCACGGCGCACCCCCCGAAACGCCATGTCTGCGGCCAGGTCCCGGCCTCCGGTACCCGTATGGCGCGCGGCGGCAGCATCCGCGTCCAACTGTCGACCGGCCCGGCCACCCGTGGCCGCCCTGGGACCGTACCGCCCGCGGAGTAGCCCCGGGTGCGGCCGGGCCCGGGATGCCGGAGCCTTGAGGACATGGAGCATCCACCTGTTGTTGTGCACCCGGTGGAGGACGGCGCCCGACGGGTGACGGTCCAGGGCGAAGTGGTGGGGCAGGCCTACGGACTGGCGGACGTCGAGGAGTTCCTCCGCCGCGCCGGCCTCGACCCGGACGACGTGGCGCTGGACGACCCGGCGCTGATCGAATGGCAGGGCGGCGGCCCCGACGTGTGGTCGTGACCGCCGTGGTTTCCGCCCACGTCTTCCGCGTGATGGACGCGGTGCCGTGTGCGGGAGCCGCGCAGCCGGTTTCTTAGCCGTTCAACTGCCGTCCGCGGCCAGTACACAACCGGAAGCTACTGATGAACGCGAGCACCGTCGCCCGCTTCCCCAGCAGCAACTGGAGTACTCCGTGACCCGCCGATCCATTCGACTGGCCGCCATCCTCGGCGTCGCCACCACCCTCGCCGGTGGCTCGCTCGCCGCGGCGTCGGAACTCACCGGCTCCCCGGCCCCGCAGCAGAAGGCCTCGGCCAAGCACGTCCTGCTGCTCTCCGTCGACGGCCTGCACCAGTCGGACCTGGCCTGGTACGTCGCCCATCACCCCGCCTCGGCGCTGGCCCGGCTGGTGAACGGCGGCGTGCAGTACACCAACGCGCACACCACCACGCCGTCGGATTCCTTCCCGGGCATGGCCGCCCAGGCCACCGGCGGCGGTCCGGGCACCACCGGCATCTACTACGACGACGTGTACAACCACGCCCTGCTTCCGGCCGGCACCACCAACTGCAAGGGCGTCAAGCCCGGCGCCGAGGTGGACATGACCGAGGACATGGACAGGAACAAGGCCGCCCTCGACGCCGGTCAGGGCCTGAAGAACCTGCCCGGCGGCATCCTGCAGATGACCGGCCAGCCGCAGAGCCTGCTGGACCCGAGCAAGCTGCCGGTCGACCCCAAGACCTGCAAGCCGGTGTACCCGCACTCGTACCTGCAGGTGAACACCGTCTTCAACGTGGCCCGCAACGCCGGTCTGCGCACCGCCTGGTCGGACAAGCACGCCGCCTACGACATCCTCAACGGCCCCTCCGGCACCGGCATCCAGGACCAGTTCTCCCCGGAGATCAACAGCAACGCCCCGGGCTACCCGGCCGGTGGCGACTGGACCACCGACAACAAGGCCACCGAGCAGTACGACAACTACAAGGTCAAGGCCGTCCTCAACGAGATCGACGGCTACGACCACTCCCGCAGCCACAAGGTCGGCACACCGGCGATCTTCGGCATGAACTTCCAGTCGGTCTCCACCGCCCAGAAGCTCCCCATCTCCGAGGGCCTCAAGGGCGGTTACGCGGCCAAGGGCGTGCCCGGGCCGCTGCTGCGGAAGAACCTCGACTTCGTCAACACCGAGGTCGGCGCGCTGGTCAAGGAGATCCAGGCCAAGGGGCTCGGCTCCAGCACGGACATCATCCTGTCCGCCAAGCACGGTCAGTCGCCGACCGACCCCAAGGCCCTCACCCGCATCGACGACGGTCCGCTGCTCGACGGGCTCAACGCCGCGTGGAAGAAGAAGCACCCGGGCGCCGGTGATCTCGTCGCGCACTCCGTTGACGACGACGGCATGCTGCTGTGGCTGGGCGACCGCTCGGCTGAGGCCACGTCGTTCGCCAAGCAGTACCTGCTCGCCCAGAGCGGCCAGGGCAACGACATCAACGGCAACGCCAAGGCGTTCACCAACAGCGGCCTCAGCAAGGTCTACGCGGGCAGGGAAGCCGCCCAGTACTTCGGCGTCGAGCCTGGTGACCCGCGTGTGCCGGACCTGTTCGGCATCGCCAAGTACGGCGTGGTCTACACCGGCGGCAAGAGCAAGATCGCGGAGCACGGCGGCGCCCACGCCGACGACCTGAACGTCCCGCTCGTCGTCTCCGGCGCCGGTACCCCGGCGGGCGTCACCAAGTCCGGGCAGGTCGAGACCGCCCAGATCGCGCCGACGATCCTGGCGCTGCTGGGCCTGGACCCGCGGAGCCTGGAGGCGGTCCAGAAGGACCACACCCAGGTGCTGCCGGTCCACTGACCCGAGGCAACCCAGCCCGAGTGGGCCGCACGCGATCGAGCGTGCGGTCCACTCGCGCTTCGACGCGCCCACATTCGCCACGACCGGACGACACGGCTCACGTGGGGCGGGCGCTCACCTCAACGCGCCGGCCTCGCCGCGCCGTTCGGCTGACACGTGCTCACGCCGTCCTCGCCGTGATGCCGTCCAGTAGCGCGGGCAGCGCCGTACCGATGGGCTCGCGGACGATCTCGTCGGCGAGCGGGTCGTACGGGGTCGGCTCGGCGTTGACGATGACCAGGCGGGCGCCGTGCTGGGCCGCCAGTCCGGCGAGGGACGCGGCGGGCTGGACCCGGAGACTGGTGCCGACCGCGATGAAGATCCCGGCGGCCTTCGCGATGGCCATCGCCTGGCCCAACACCTCGGGATCCAGCGCCTGACCGAACATCACCGTCGCGGACTTCAGGATTCCACCGCACCGCGCGCACGCCGGATCCGGGTCGCCCGCCCGCACCCGCTCCAGCGCCTCAGCCATCGCGGAACGCTCCGCACATTCCGTGCACACCACCTCGCGGGCGGTGCCGTGCAGTTCAAGCACCTTCCGGGCGGGCATGCCCGCGAGCTGGTGCAGACCGTCCACGTTCTGCGTGATCACCCGTACCGGTACCCCGGAACGCTCCAGCCGGACCACCGCCCGATGCGCCTCGTTCGGCCGCGCCCGCAGCGTCGGGCCGTCGCACCGCATACGCCACGACCGGCGGCGGATCTCGGGATCCGCCATGTAGTGCTGGTAGGTGACCAGCTTCTCCGCCCCCGGATCGCGCCGCCACAGCCCGTTCGGCCCCCGGTAGTCGGGGATGCCGGAGTCCGTGGAGATCCCGGCCCCGCTGAGGACGACGACAAGCGGCGCACGCGTGTTCATGCGTCGAGCGTACGCAGCCTGCCGACGGCGGGCGACCGGGTTTCCCGGCCCGGGGCTCAGGCACGCCGGGCCGCGCGCCGCGGCCGTCCCGCCCCCGCGAACGCGGCCCCCGGCAAGCGAGTGGCTCCCACCCCCCACCCGGTGGGCCGGCCACACCACGCCCTATGCCGGGCGGCCCGGTGCGTGGCGCCGGTACACCAGAACGGCGCTGACCGGCCGTGGAGTTGTGGCTCCTCGGCCGAATCGAGCCTGGCGAACGCCGAGTTGACGTGCTTCTCAATGGCAGGCCAGCGGGCTCTCGTCGGCGGGGGCACGGCTGGACTGACCAGCACGAAAAGGGTTTGACGCCCGCAGGGCACCACCGGTCGGATGCGTCCCATGAGCACAGGTCAGCCGCATCCCGGCGTGCACCCCATCGACGACGAGCTCGTACGGCGGCTGATCGCCGCTCAGTTCCCGCAGTGGGCGGGGCTGGCGGTGGAGCGCTTTCCGTCCGGCGGCACGGTCAACGCCATGTACCGGCTGGGCGACGGCATGGTCGTACGGCTACCGCTGGTGGAGGGCGGAGCCAAGGACGTGTGGATGGAGCGGGAGTGGCTGCCTCTCCTCGCGTCCCGGCTTCCCACGGCCATCCCCGAGGTACTCGGGGCAGGGGAGCCCGGCGAGGGGTATCCGTGGCCCTGGTCGGTGTACGGGTGGCTGGCGGGGGAGAACCCCGAGGCGGGGGCGCTGAGCGAGCCCGTGCTGCTGGCCAAGGATCTGGCCGAGTTCGTGGCGGCGATGCGGAGCATCACCCTGCCGGGAGCGCCGCAGGCCCATCGCGGCGGGCCGCTCGCCGCGCTCGACGCGTCGACCCGGGCGGCGATCGAGGAACTGCGCGGGATCCCTCAGGAGGGCGTCGACTGCGATGCCGCGACCGCGGTTTGGGAAGACGCGCTGCGGGCCCCGGCCTGGGACGGGCCGCCGGTGTGGTTGCATGCCGATCTGATGCCGGGCAATCTGCTGGTGGGCGGTGGCAGGCTGACTTCGGTGATCGACTTCGGCTGCATGGGGGCGGGCGACCCGGCCTGCGATCTGTTTCCGGCGTGGAACCTGCTGCCGGCCGAAGCGCGGGAGGTCTTCCGCGAGACGCTCGGCGTGGACGACTCGACCTGGAGGCGCGGCCGGGGCCGGACCCTCTCGCAGGCGCTGATCGCCCTCCCGTACTACCGGAAGACGAACCAGGCGATGACGCACAACGCCCGGCACGTCATCCGGGCGGTACTGGCAGATGTCTGACGGCTCCCCGTTACCGCGGCCCGCGGCAACGGAGATGACCGCGGTTACCGTACGCCCCGCAGAGTCATGGCACGCGCTTCGGTGGCCCGCCCCGCTCTTTTGGTCCGGCGAACTCTCCGAGACGAGCCGTCACACGCCGGGCCCGTTCCAGCGAGGGCTGTGAGAGACAGCCCACGGCGGTCATCTCAGACACAGATAACCGTTGTCCGGGATCATCGCCACAACAGGGGAAGCCTCCGGTGCCCATGAGCGCTGTACCCGTGCGAGCGCCGAAGCAGGCGCTCAACACCGCGAAGCCCCTGCCCGAGAGAGCCCCAGCCGATGCCTCCGACTCCCGGCCCCGTTCGTACGAGCCGTGCCATCGGGCACGACACCCCGACATCGAAGGCCGCGTCCGCCGTACCCGGGTGGCTGGTGGCACTCCTGGCCGCCGCCTCCGGCATGACGGTCGCCAACCTCTACTACGCCCAGCCCCTCCTGTCCTCACTGAGCGCGTTCTTCCGGGTCGACACCGCCACCGCCGGCGCACTGATCACGATCACCCAGATCGGCTATGTGGTGGGCATGCTCTTCCTGGTCCCGCTCGGTGACCGGATGGAGAAGCGCCGCCTGGTGACCATCCTGCTGGCGGTCACCACCCTCGCGTTGGCCGCAGCGGGTGCGGCGACCAGCTTCCCGATGCTCCTGATCGCCTCCCTGATCAGCGGAGCCACCTCGGTTGTGGCCCAGATACTGGTCCCGTTCGCCGCGGGCCTGGCCCCCGACCACACCCGGGGCCGGATCGTCGGCCGGGTGATGAGCGGTCTGCTCACCGGCATCCTGCTCTCCCGCACGCTCAGCAGCCTGGTCTCCGACGCCGCCGGTTGGCGCGTGGTCTACCTGGGCTCCGCGGTCCTCATGGCCCTCCTCGCGCTGGCCCTGCACCTGGCCCTACCTCAGCAGGCCCCGACCACCGACGTCCCCTACCACCACGTTCTGCGCTCGACCGTCCAACTGGTGCGCGGCCACCCGGCGTTGGTGCGCCGAGCGCTGTATCAGGCGGCGATGTTCGGCGCGTTCAGCGCCTTTTGGACCACGGTCTCGTTCATGCTCACCGGCCCGCGGTTCCACTACTCGCCGATCGGCGTCGGAGTCTTCGCCCTGGTCGGTGCGGCCGGGGCGGCCGTGGCACCGCTGGCCGGCCGCTGGGCCGACCGCGAGCTGGTACGGCCGATGTCCGGCGCGGCGTTCGCCGTGGGGGCACTCGCCTTCGCGCTCGCCGGCTTCGGGCAGCACGGCATCGTGCCGATCGCACTGGCCGCGGTCCTGCTCGACATGGCCGTACAGACCTCCCTCATCCTCGGTCAGCACACCATCTACCGGCTGGACCCCACTGCCCGCGCCCGCCTGAACAGCGCCTTCATCGCCACCTTCTTCGTCGGCGGTGCGCTCGGGTCCCAGCTCGGCTCCATCGCCTACCGCTCCGGAGGCTGGACGGCGGTGACCGTTCTCGGTGCCGCCCTACCCGCCCTGGCCCTTGCCTACTGGACCACCGAACGCCGCGCGGTCGGCCGTAGCACGAGCTGACGGCGCACAGGCCGCCCGGCACACGGGCTCCGGCACCCGGTCGGGTGCCGGAGCCAGCTGTCACGTGATGTGCCCAGCGGTCAGGTGATGTGCCGCAGCAACGCGGCGACCGCCGGGGGCGCCTCGCCGGCGGGCCGCACCGCCATGACGTTCCAGCGCGGCGGTTGCCGGACGAACCTGCGTAGGGACAGGTCGGGGAAACGGGCGGCGACCGACTCCGGCATGACACAGACCCCGAGGTCGTGCCTGACCAGTTCGGACGCCGCGACGATGTCATTGACCTCGAAGGCCGCGCCGCGTTCGACCCCGGCGGTGCGAAAGGCCCGGTCCACCGCGGAGCGGATCGCCCAGCCGGGCGCGAAGTCGACGAACGGCATCGGGGCGATCTCGGCGTACGCGACCCGGTCCGCCTGGGCGAAGGCACGAGCCGGTGACGCCGCGAGCACCATCTCCTCGCGTACCAGCAGCCGGGTCACCAGCCCCCGCTGCTGCTGGCGGTCGAAAGCGACCACGGCGAGGTCCACCGATCCGTCGCGCAGCGACTGCCGGATGTCGGACACCGCAGACTGCACCATGTGCAACCGCCGTGCGGCCGTGGTGAATCCGCCTTCTTCGGCGACCGCGACGACGACCTCCATCTGCCGCAGATCCATCAACACTCCCCGCCAGACGAGTCAGGCGGCCATCTCCCCGGAGACGGCCGCCCGTCGATCATCGCAGGTATGTGCTCGTCCCGGCCGCTGCCGTTCCGGGGACAGCGCCTGATGGCCTGTTGCAGGATCCTGTCGTGCGGTGCGCGGGAGCGGCGGGCCACCTCTTCCGGTGGGAAGCGGTGTCACGCGGTGAAGGCGTTCCGGTGGGACGTGACGAACTCGCTGAACGACCGCGGGGGGCGCCCGGTGACCGCCTGGACAGCTGGGGAGACGCGGTCCTCCGTGCCGTGCCGGATGTCCTCGTCGAGAGCGGCGAGGACCGCGGCGAACTCTGCCGGGACGCCCGTGGCGGCGATGCGGGTGACGAGATCCCGCGTGCTGACCGAACGGTGACGGATCGTCAGTCCGGTCGTCCTGGTGATGATGTCGGCGGCATCGGCGTAGCCGATGGCCTCGGGGCCGGTGATCAGGTGCTCGGTGTTGTGCGGTACGGCGTCCAGCAGAGCCCGCACGGCGACCGCCGCGATGTCGTCGGCGTCCACGAAGGCCACCCGGCCGGCGCCGGTGGCGGTGACGATCTCCCGGTCGGCCCGGATGCCGTGGGCGACCGGGTGGTCACCGACGAAGTTCTGCATGAACCACGAAGGCCGCAGTACGGTCCACTCCGGCACCACCGTGCGCACCATGCGGTGCAGGGCGCCGACCCCCGTGGCGCCCTCGGGGATGGCGGACGAGCTCAGTAGTACGACGCGCCGTACTCCGGCCGCCAACGCGCCGTCCAGGAACGGCTCGACGATGGGCGCCGGGTCGGCCGCGCCGATCGGGGCGACCAGGTAGATCCGGTCCACCCCGGCCAACGCCGCGCTGTGGGTGGCCGGATCGGCCCAGTCGAACCGGACGTGCTCGGCGTTGCCTTCCACCGGCCGCCTGGTGGCTATGCGCACGGCGGCCGACCGGTCGCGCAGCAGGGTGGCGACCCGGCTGCCGGTGGTGCCGGTTCCGCCGATGACCAGCGTGGTGGGACGCGGGCTCACGCGTGCGCCTCCTCACTGGCGAAGGCGGCGGTGAGTTCATCGACGCTGCCGCCCATCGCTTCGGCGGCGGCCAGTGGGCTCCAGTAGTCCCGGTAGTGCGCGATCTCGCCGCCGCGGGCGGTGAGCACCGCGATGTAGCTCATGCGGTAGGGGCGTTGGGTGGCCACCACGGTGCCGTCCACCTCGAACTCGACGACGACCACCTCGGGGTCGGCCGTCTCGTGCACGGTGCGCGAGACGACCGCCGTGGGGATCACATGGTCGTTGTAGTCGCGCAGGTACTCCCGTACGGCGTCGCGGCCCTCCAGACGCTGTGGATAGCCGGCCGACGCGAACGGGAACTCCAGGATCCCGTCTTCGGCCCACAGGCTCGCGAAACCGGCCATGTCCTTGGCCAGCAGCAGGCGGAGCGCCTCTTCGACGAGGTCGCGGGGGGTCCGTGGTGTTCCGGGCATGGGGACTCCAGTCACTCCAGAATGGACGGGACGGTACCGTCCTGTCCTGGGGAGCCTAGACGGGACGGTACCGTCCCGTCCACACGTATCCTGGGCACATGACCGAGAGCCCCCGCCGCACGCCGACCGGCGCGGCCGTCTTCCAGCCGCGCATCACCTCCGCCATCACCGAGGCCGTTCTCGACGAACTGGCCGCGCACGGCTATGTGCGGCTGTCGATGGAGGCGGTGGCCAAACGCGCAAAGGTCGGCAAGAGCGCCCTGTACCGACGGTGGCCGTCGAAACAGGACATGGTGATCGCCGTGCTGTCGGAGTTCAGCGTTCCGCTCGCCGACGTTCCCGACGCCGGGTCACTGCGAGAGGACCTGCTGGCCACGCTGCGGGCGGTGCACGACTGGTTGACCCATCCCCGGCTGGCGACCATCCTGCCGGACCTGACCGCGGAAGCCGGGCGGAACCCCGCGCTGGCCGAGGCGATCCGGACCACCATCGGCGAACCACGGCGCGCGCTGGGCACGGTCACATTGCGGCGCGCCGTCGAGCGCGGTGAGCTTCCCGCCGACCTGGACCTCGAACTCGCCCTGGACCTGCTCGCCGCCCCGGTCTACTGGCGCTTGCACGTCCGGCACGCCACCCTGGAGCCCGACTACTTCGAGCGGCTGGTCGGCCACGTCATCCGCGCACTCGACGCCCCTTCGGCACCGGCACACCGGCCGCACACCGGATGACGGCAGTGCCAGGCGCGGCGGGCGCAGTGCATCGAGGAGCAGAGCCACGACGGGTTTTCCGACACCCACTTCCCGCCCACCCCTCGCGGCCCGCGTCCTCAGCGACCAACGGTCCGGCAGGGCAGGGCCTCGGCCGCTCGTGGTGATGGTGCTACGGCTCCAGGACGGCCTCGATGTCGACGGTGACGTCGATCAGGTCGCTGACGACGACACCGCCGCGGTCCAGAGTGTCGTTCCAACTCACGCCGAAGTCATGGCGGTTGAGCCGGGTGCGGCCGACGAAGCCGGCCCGGCGCCGGGAGCCCAGGTTCTGCTCGCCCTCCCACCAGGGGGTGTCCCACTGGCCGAGGTAAGTGACGTCGAACGTGACCGGGCGCGTGGTGCCGCGGATGGTGAGGTCGCCGGTGACCTCGAACTCGTTCGGACTGAGCTGGTGGATGTGGGAGGTGGAGAAGGTCCAGGTGGGATGGTTTTCGATGTCGAAGAAGTCCGCGCTGCGCAGATGGGCGTCGCGTTCGGGTTGGCCGGTGTAGACCTGGGCGGCGTCGATGATCGCCTCGGCCCTGGCTTGCTCAGGATGTTCCGGGTCGGCCTCCAGCCGGCCCTGGACGTTCTTGAACTGACCGCGCACGTAAGTGACCATCATGTGCCGGGCGCTGAACTCGGCGGCTGTGTGGCCGGGTTCGAAGAACCATTTGGTGGTGGCCATCAGCAGCTCCCTCAGGGACGGGGCATGGAAGCCCGGGCGGCGGGGCCGTGATCCCGCGGCTGGCCTGCGTGAGGGTCGAAGCGCGGGCGCGAGGAAGCTGGCCCGGCCTGGCTTACGCTCAGGAACTCCCTCGGCAGAACCGATCCATCTCAGGCTAAGCCCGACCACCCCCCGTTATCCATGTATGGGTATGCGGCGCGGTGGGGGCACCTGGCCCGCAACCCGCGGCCGACGCACGATCTGAGGATCCGCCGACGGGAATCCTTGGCGTCTTCGGTCTGTTGCCGTCTTCACCACAAGTTCGAAAGGGGAGCGCGATGCCCAAGGCAGTCCGTTTCACCGAGTACGGCGGCATCGACGTGCTGGAGGTCGTCGACGTAGAACGTCCCTCGCCCGGCCGCGGGCAGGTGCTGGTCAAGGTGGTGGCCGCCGGGATCAATCCGGGGGAGGCCAAGATCCGCGAGGGCCTGCTGCACGACCGGTGGCCCGCCACCTTCCCCTCCGGCCAGGGCAGCGACTTCGCCGGGACCGTCGAGGAGGTCGGTGAGGGCGTCGAGGACCTCGCGCCGGGAGACGAGGTGATCGGCTTCACCAACCGCCGGGCCAGCCATGCCGAGTACGTCCTCGCCGACGCCACGGACCTGATCCACCGCCCGGCGGGCGTCACATGGGAGCAGGGCGGCGCCCTGTTCGTGGCCGGGACCACCGCGTACGCGGCGGTGCGGGCCGTTGACCTGGCGCCGGGCGACACCGTGGTGGTCTCCGGGGCTGCCGGTGGCGTCGGCTCGTTGGTCGTGCAACTGGCGCGCCAGGCGGGTGCCACGGTGATCGGCCTGGCCAGCGAGCGGAACCACGCGTGGCTGACCGACCGCGGAGCGATCCCGGTCAGCTACGGCGAGGGCGTGGCCGACCGGATCCGTGCGGCTTCGGGCGGCCGGGTCGACGCGTTCATCGACACCTTCGGCGACGGGTACATCGAGCTCGGGCTCGAACTCGGAGTGCGGCCCGACCGAATCGACACGATCATCGATTTCGCCGGTGCGGAGAAGCACGGAGTCAAGGCGGAGGGCAGTGCGGCAGCCGCCAGTGCCGAGGTGCTCAGGGAACTCGCCGCACTGATCGACCAGGGCAAGTTGGAGATCCCGATCGCCAAGGTCTTTCCGCTGGACGACGTGCGTGACGCCTACCGCGAACTGGAGCAGCAGCACACCCGCGGCAAGATCGTGCTGAAGCCCTGACGGTACGAAACGCACTGCGGGGGAGACGCCGCCCGGCCCCAGGTGCGCCCCGTCACGCCTTCGGATGGCGCGCCTGGCGTGATGGCGGCGCACCGAGTCGCGGTTGGCGCAGATCTGTGAGCAGTACTGTTGCCGTTCCGGCTCGGCTGAAGTCGGCGTACACGTGGCCATATTCGGCGAGGGCACGCGACCATCGTGATGGTTGCGCTGCCGCGCATCGCGGACGAAGTGCACGCGAGCTTTGGCTCGTTGCAGTGAATCGCCGACATCTACCCCTGGTGCGGGCGGCCCTGTTGCTTGGCATGGGGTTCCCTCGGTGAATCCCCGGGCCGCAAGCGTTTGTACGTCCTCGGCTCACCGGCCTGACGGTCGTCACCTTGCCGTGCGGGTCGGCCGGGAACGTTCAAGTGCTCATCGCGGCAGGCGCCGTACAAGGCGTCGCGGGCGCGGCCACGTCGCGCACCAGGCGGGTGTTTCGCCACCTCCGCGCGGGTCGGCAGCGCCCCGCACTGCCCATGAATGACGAAGTCCGACGCGTAGGACGACCGCACCGCCGACGATCCCACCGCGTTCACGTGGTCGTCGGCGGCCCCGCGAGTGCCCGACCATCCTTCGGCGGCGCCGAAACCGTGCCGGAGAACTGTGCACGCATGGAAGTCGTGAGCCCGGGTAGCGGATGCCGGACTATTCGATTCTCGACGGATCGACAACCTGTTCATGGAGGCGCTAGACGTATGTGTCCACCTCATAGCGGCCCGACGGACCACGATTCGACCAGCAAGACCCCCGTGGAAGGCGGCGATCAGTCGCCCGCACACGAACCTTCTGCCGGTTTTCGCGAGGTGGACCGCGGCAGCCTGCACCGTGTCACCGCTGCCTCGGCAATGGGCAACGCGATCGAGTGGTTCGACTACGGCGTCTACGGCTACCTCGCCACGTCGGTCGGCAACGCCTTCTTTCCCGGAAGCGACTCGACCACCAAACTCCTGTCCACCTTCGGTGTGCTGGCGGTCTCATTCGCGATCAGGCCGTTCGGCGGCATGGTTTTCGGCCCTCTCGGGGACAGACTGGGCCGCCAGCGGGTGTTGGTGCTCACCATCACCCTCATGTCCCTGTCCACCGCGGCGATAGGTGTCCTGCCCACCCACGCCACCATCGGGGTGTGGGCGCCGGTACTGCTCGTACTGTGTCGGCTCGTCCAGGGATTCTCCACCGGCGGCGAGTACGGCGGAGCGGCCACGTACATGGCCGAGTACGCACCGGACAAGAAGCGCGGTTTCTACGGCTCCTTCCTGGAGTTCGGCACCCTGATCGGCCTGATCTCCGGCGGACTGCTCGCCACCATCATGTCCGCGTCGGTCAGCCAGGACACGCTCAACGCCTGGGCCTGGCGAGTGCCCTTCCTGGTGGCCCTGCCGCTCGGTGCGATCGGCCTCTACCTGCGCGCTCGTCTGGAGGACAGCCCGGTCTTCGACGAACTGGCCAAGCGCGGCGAAACCTCGAAGGTCCCGTTCCGGGAGACCATGCAGTACTGGCGGCACATCCTGCTGCTGATCGGATTCGTGCTGCTGCTCAACATCGCGGACTACGGCGTACTCACGTACATGCCGACCTATCTCAACAGCGTCCTCAAGCTGAGCACCCTCACCAGCGACCTGCTACCGGTGCTCGTCATGGTCGGCATGCTGGCGGTCATCACGCCGATCGGTGCGCTCACCGACCGAATCGGCCGCAAACCCGTCCTGCTGACCTCCTGCATCGGCTTCATCGTCCTCTCGGTGCCGATGCTCATGCTGATGGGCACGAAGAACCTCGTGGCCACCACCGTCGGCTTCGCCGTCCTCGGTCTGCTGTTGGTGTCTCTGCTCGCCTGCATCGCGTCCACCCTGCCGGCGCTCTTCCCGACCCAGGTGCGGTACGGCGCGTTCGCGATCGGCTACAACGTCTCCACCTCCGCCTTCGGCGGCACCACGCCGTTGGTCGTGACCGCGCTGATCTCGGCCACGCACAACACCCTGATGCCGGGCTGGTACATGACCGCTGCCGGTCTGATCGCCCTGGTGCCGATCTTGCTGATGCCGGAGACCGCGGGGGAGTCGCTGCGCGGACGCCGGACCCCAGGTGAGTCCCGGGCGAAGTTGCCCAGCATGCGGCGCTCTGCCGCGACGGCACATCAATGACCGCTGGGCCGGTGGGCGCTGGCAGCCCGGCCGGGCGAGCCAGCGCCCCCGCCGAGCCCGCGAGGAGGACTGAATCGCCGACATCGTCGGCAGGAGATCACAGAGGTTGCGTAGTACTTCTCAAACCGTCCACCCGCGATACCCGCGATGGCGACGCTACAGCGGTCTGTCGGGCCCTGAAATTAGTAAGGGCTGGCCGGTTGATGAACCGTCTCGCCGACACGCCGCCGACGACCGCAACGCGGAAGGCGGAGGACGCGGACAGGCGGTGAGGGCGCGACGCCGTGAACGCCTTGTGCGGTGCCAGGCAAAGCGCGGGCTCCGGTTGTGAGCTGTCGGGCCCGTCGACAAGTCGACGTCGTACACGCCGTGTTGCCACGCACCGCCCCGTGCGCAGCGGCCCGGCCGCGTGACCGCCGCCACAGGGATACAAGGCGCGTCAGCCCGGCGCCGCATCACGTCATGACGCGGTACATGCCGATCGAATCTCGCCGGTGCCACCACGTGGACGGCTGCGCACGGCGATGGGCTGGACCGATCTGCGCCGTTGTGTCCGTAGCCGTTCGACGGGGCAGGGATTCCTCCGACACACGGCGACCCGGCTGGAGGGCGGAGTGGCAACGGACCGGCACGCTCACACGATGACGTACACGGACGCCGACGCGGTGCGGCACTACGAGAAGGCGCTGGACAGTCTGCTCTTCTTCCGGGAGGAGGTGGCCTCGGGGGTCGCCGACGTGCTCGACGCCTCGCCGCGGTCCGCCATGGGGAACGTCTTCAGGGCGTATCTCGGCCTGCTGGGCACGGAGGAGAAGGACGCGGCCGAGGCGGCCAAGGCGTTCCGCGCGTACCAGCGGGACGTGCACGTCGCCGATGTGACTGCGCGGGAACGCATGCACGTCGCGGCGGTCTCCGCCTGGCTGGCTGGCGATCTGCACCGGGCCGGCGACATTCTCGCCGAGCTGACCGTGGCGTACCCGCGGGACGCCCTCGCCCTCGCGGTGGGGCACCACATCGATTTCCTCACCGGTAACGCCATGCTGCTGCGCGACCGCATCGGCGGCGCGCTGTCCGCCTGGGACGCGGACGATCCGCAGTACGGCCTGATCCAGGGCAGATACGCGTTCGGCCTGGAGGAGGCGGGCCACTACGACCTGGCCGAACGCACGGGCATCGAGGCGGTGGAACGCAACGCACGTGACGTGTGGGGCATCCACGCCGTGGTGCACGCCTACGAGATGCAGGGCCGCTACGAGGACGGCATCCGCTACTTCGATGCCCGAACCGACGACTGGGCCGACGGCAACTCCCTCAAGGTGCACAACTGGTGGCACTACGCCCTGTACGTCATGGAGACCGGCCGTACGGACAAGGTGCTGGCCGTCTACGACGCCGCGGTGCACAACGAGGGTTCGGCCGGGCTGGCGATGGAACTCCTGGACGCGGCGTCGCTGCTGTGGCGGCTGTACCTGGCGGGCGTCGACACCGGTCACCGCTGGTCCACGCTGGCCGACGGCTGGGCACGCCGACATGACGGTGCCTACTACGCCTTCAACGACGTCCACGCCGTCATGGCCTACGTCGGTGCCGACCGCATCGCCGAGGCCGAGCGGCTCATCCGCGACCGCGAAGCCTGGCTGCGCGACGCCGGCGGCAGTGCGGGCGTTTCCAACGTCCTGATGACCTCGGAGATCGGACTGCCGGTGAGCCGCGCGCTCGTGGCCTACGGGCAGGGACAGCACCGCGACGCGGTCGACCTGCTGCTGCCCCTGCGGTACCGCTTCCACAGCTTCGGCGGCAGCCACGCCCAACGGGACGCCCTGCAAAGGACCCTGTTCGAGGCAGCCCTGCACGCCGGACACCACGACCTGGCCCGCAGTCTGCTGAGCGAACGCATCAACCTGCGCCCACGCTGCCCCCACGACCGCAACGCCCAGAACCGTCTCAACGAGCGGACAGCTGCCGTACTCCCCGCGGACCGGGTCCGCTAGGAGTCAGGCCCGGCGGTACCAGCCGTGGCCGGGCCACGGCCCGCCACTTCTACGGGAGTTGGGACGCGGCGGCCGAAGTCACCGTCGCGGTCCTGCGGCAGGCGTACTGTCTCGACCCGCACGAGACCGTACTTGCGCGTTCTTGCCCGCGAACTCACCGCAGCCACCCTCGAATTCGCCATGCTCTGGCATTCGCACGCCGTGCGCGGTGCGCGGCAGGAGGGACGGCGCCAAGAAGTTCGTGCACGGCGAAGCGGGCTCCCTGTCCCTCGCTTACCACTCCCTCGACGTGCGTGGTGCCCGCTTGCAGCAACTCGTGACCTGCCACGCGGTGCCGGGAAGTACCAGCGCCGGGAGTCTGGCACTGCTCGGCATGCTGAGCGCCACCCGGCGTCGGGAGTCACCGGGCAACCAGTAGCCCCCGACGCCGCTGGTGGCTGCCGTCCAACTGCGGCCTGAGCTGCGTGTTTGCCTACGCTCTCCTAGCGTGGGGATCGAGCTCCGAACGGCTGTGGCGCCACCGGCCGTGGCCGGGCCGCGGCCCGCCACTGGGCGCAGAGTGGGTTCGCCAGCACGGACCTGGACTTCCAGCTCAAGCAGCACGGCATCAGCCATGTGGTGATCGTCGGCGTGTTGGCGAACACCTGCGTCGAGTCCACCGGCCGTTTCGCGATGGAGCTCGGCTACCACGTGACGTTGGTCCGCGACGCCACCGCGGCCTTTCTCCCCGAGATGATGCACGCGGCGCATGAGCTGAACGGCCCCACCTTCGCCCATGCCATCGTCGCCACGGCAGAGCTCGTCACGGCGTTCAAGGAAGCGCGCTCATGAACCAGAACCCGGAGTCAGGCGCTGCGGTTCGTGAACGGGCCGTCGCCTGTGAAGGCCAGCTTGGCGAAGCGTTCGCCGATGCGGCGGTGGGTGGCGGCGTCCGGGTGGAGCCCGTCGGGTAGGGGCAGCTCGGCGAAGTCGACCGCACCGTAGAGGTCGCGGCCGTCAAGGTGGTGAAGGTTCGGGTCCTCAGCCGCCCGCTGCGCCACGATGCGGGCCAGCTCGTCCCTGATGACGGTGAGCGTCAACTTCCCGCTGGCGCGTTCCGCCGGATCGCCCGTGGCCCGGAACCGCAGTTGCCCGGTGCTGAGAGTGGTGAAGTCCGGGGCGCTGGGGCCCGGCGTTTCCTCGTGGATGGGGCACAGGATGGGGGAGACGACCAGTAGCGGCGTGGTGGGGTGGCCTTCGCGGATGGTGTCGAGGAATCCGTGGACGGCGGGGGTGAAGGCACGCAGGCGCATCAGGTCGGCGTTGACCAGGTTGATGCCGATCTTGAGGCTGATCACGTCGGCGGGGGTGTCCCGCATCGTGCGGGCGGTGAACGGGTCGAGCAGAGCGCTGCCGCCCAGACCGAGATTGATCAGGTCCACGCCGCTGATGGCGGCGGCGAGTGCGGGCCAGGTGGTGGTGGGGCTGGCCGCGTCGGATCCGTGGCTGATCGAACTGCCGTGGTGCAGCCAGACCTTGCGGCCCCGGTCCGGTGCGGGCTCGACGGGGGCGTCGGTGCGCAGGGCGAGGAGTTCGGTGGTCTCGTTGTGCGGCAGCCAGATCTCGATGTCCTTGACGCCGTCGGGAAGGCCGGTGAAGCGCAGGGTGCCGGGTGGGCCGGGCTGGTGCTCGGCGGTTCCGGTGGCCATGTCGATGGTCAGGGTGTTGCCACCGGTCACGCTGGCCTGGCCGGCCAGGCGGCCGTCGACGAGCAGGTCGTACACGCCGTCCGGACGCGGCGGGACACCCACGTAGACCCGCTTGGTCGGCAGCGTGTCCAACTCGATGACGGTGGCCCGGGTGCGGAAGACCAGCCGTACGCCGGAGGGCTGGGTTTCCACCAGGGCGAGTTGTCCGTCGGCGCACTGGGCGCGGGCCCAGGCGGGCAGCCGGTGCGGCAGCACACCGTGGGCGGTGCGCTCCAGGTCGAGGGCGCCGCGCAGGAGGTCCGTGGTGATGGGTGTGGTGATCCAGTCGTGCTTGATGCTCATTGCCTCAGCCTGTCGGTCGAGATTCTGTGATGGTTGGAGTCGGCCGGTAGGCCGGATGGTTCGGATACGCGCCGGCGGCCCGGGCGACGGCCGTCGGCTGGTGCCGGGGTGCCGGGTCAGGGCGCGGGCCAGTTGCGAAGCGTGGCGTCGAGGGCGTCCAGGATCCGTGACCAGGTTTCCTGCGTGCCGGGCGCGCTGTGACTGAAGCTTCCCCCCAGCTCCAGGCTGACGTAGCCGTGGAAGACGCTGCCCAGCAACCGGACCGCGTGCGTCTGGTCCGGCTCCGTCAGGTCGTAGCCGCGCAGGATCGCCCGCGTCATCTGTGCGTGCCTGCCCCCGGCGCTGGCGGCCGCCGCCTCCGGGTCGAGCCTGAACTGGGCTGCGGCGTACCGCCCGGGATGTTCCCGGGCGTAGTCGCGGTAGACGTTCGCGAAGGCGGTCAGCGCGTCCTTGCCGGCCCGGCCGGCCAGGGCGTCAGCGGCCCGGTCGGCGAGTTCCTCCAGGGCGAGCAGGGCGATCTTGGTCTTGAGGTCCTGGGAGTTCTTCACGTGCGAGTACAGGCTCGCGACCTTGACGTCGAACCGCCTGGCCAGCGCTGAGACGGTCACCTGGTCGAAACCGACCTCGTCGGCCAAGTCCGCTCCCGCCCGGACCAGACGTTCTGTAGTGAGTCCTACGCGTGCCATAGCCTATCTCCCATTCGCCATAATCGATTATGCATCTACCTAAAGCCCTTAGGCAAATGAGGTTGAGGTGTCGAGAGCGGGGCGTTGTCAGACCCATCTGCGATGGTGTGCGTGGGGGGCGGGTGCGGTGGCCGCCCGGATCGGCGCTGGAGGGGGCACGATGACACGTCCGAACGACGGCTGGGCAGGCGTGACTTGGGAGGACTGGCAGGATCACGACGGCATCCGGCGGCGACTCGGTCAGGGCGCCGATCCGGAGGCGTGGAGCGGAGGGCGGCCCCTGCATCGGGCAGCGGCGTTCGGCTCACCGGAGGTCGTCGCGGAACTGGCCCGCCGCGTTGCGGACGTGGACGCGCTTGAGAACGGCGCGACCGCGCTGTGGGAAGCGGTTCTGGCCAACCGACCGGACAACGCGCGGGCCCTCGTCGCCGCCGGAGCGGACCCCTGGCGGCCCCTGATCGGTGGCTGGTCGACGGGGCGGCTCAGCCTTGCCGGACCGACCCCCGACCTGTTCACCGTGCCGGAGGGGGAACGCGGGCTGACCGAGACGGAGCGCGCGGTGGCACAGGAGGGCAGACGACTCGTCGCGGCGCTGGGAAGCATCTACTACGAGGGCACGGGCCTGGCGTGCGTGGCCGGTATCGGCGCCGAGGAGGCGATACGCCGCTTGGAGGCGACGCGGGCGGGAGGCGCGGAACTGGACGCCCTGCTGGAGAACCCGTACGAGTACGACGAGGACCAGGGCCTGCGGATCATCGGCGTGACGACTGTGCCGGGCGGCTGCGTCGTCACCCAGCCGTGGGGGTACGCGCCGCAGATGCCCGGCGTGCTGACCCGGCTGTCCGTCGGCACCGCCTGCTACGGCCTGTACGCCAACCCCAAGAGCGGCAACCAGGGCGCCATCGCCCGCGACGGGGTCATCGAAGGCTATGACCTCCACCCGGGCGGCGGTCCGTACCTGGACGACACACCTGAGGAAGTCCTCGCCTCCTACCTCTACCAGTGCAACGCGGTGGCCTACTCGTGCGCCTGGGCGGGATTGCGCCTGACCGACGCGCGCGCTGTCGTCGGGCCACCCGACATATGGGTCCAACTGCCGCAGCGCGACTACTGGCAGTGCTGACTCCGGAGTTGCGGCGAACGGCCGTGGCGTCTTCCTGGTGCCCGGCGCCAGGCCGGCAGAGAGCAGGGGACCCCTTCATGAGCCGCTTTGACATTGATGAGCCACTGGTGCGTTCCCTGCTGCGGCATCAGCACCCGGATCTTGCGGGGCTGAGCCTCCGCCGGGCGGCAGGTGGCTGGGACCACGAACTCTGGCGTCTCAGCGAGGAGTTGGCGGTGCGCTTGCCGCGTACGTCGCGCGCCCCGTCACTGCTGTGCAAGGAACAACAGTGGCTGCCCGCACTGGCCTCGCGCCTTCCACTCCCGGTGCCCAGTCGTACGCGAAGTGGCATTCCCTCGGCGCGCTTCCCGCTGCCCTGGGCTGTTGTGACGTGGGTGGCGGGAGATTCTTCGCCGCTTACGCGAACGCGGACGATGCGATGGTATGGCGCGCACGCGGGTGGGCCGTCCTGCGAGCGGTTTCGCCTATCGGCGTTGGCCAGGCCTGGGAGCGGGGCCTCCCCGGCGGCCAGCCGACATGGGGGCGGGTGGGTAGGGCGGCGCTTGAACGTGTTGTGGCAGCCACCTGACGACCCCCCGGCCGACGCTCCAGCTCAGCAGGACAACCAACGACCTGACGTAGCGTCAACGACCGTTGGCGCGCAGCCAGATCGCGGTGTCGGTCGGCAGCATGCCGTCGCTGAGCGGGCTGCTGGCGAGCAGTACTTCGGTGTGGTCGGGCAGTGGTACGGGCTCGCCGGAGAGGTTGACCAGACAGGTGAAGTCCGGGCCGCGCTGGAACGCCAACACCTCACCCGGGCCCGGCAGCCAGCGCATCGGCCCGTCGCCGAGCCCGGGTTCGGCGCGGCGCAGCCGGAGGGCCACGCGATACAACTCCAGCATGGAGGCCGGGTCACCCTGCTGCGCCGTCACCGTGCGGGCCGCCCAGTCGGTGGGCTGCGGCAGCCATGGCTCGGCGGCACTGCCCGGGGGGCTGAACCCGTAGGGCGGCACCGTGCCGCTCCACGGAAGCGGAACGCGGCAACCGTCCCGGCCGGGGTCGGCGCCGCCGGTGCGCAGGTACATGGGGTCCTGGCGGCGGTCGGCCGGGATGTCCTCCACCTCCGGCAGGCCGAGCTCCTCGCCCTGGTAGAGGTAGACCGAGCCGGGCAGGGCGAGAGTGAGCAGCGCCGCCGCTCGGGCTCGCCGGGTGCCCAGGGCAAGGTCGGTGGGCGTCCCGTGCGCCTTGGTGGCGAAGTCGAACCCTGTGTCGACCCGGCCGTAGCGGGTCACCGTACGGGTCACGTCGTGGTTGCTGAGCACCCAGGTGGGCGGCGCGGCCACCGGCCGGTGTGCGTGCAGGGTGGTGTCGATCGAGGCCCTGAGCCGGTCGGCGTCCCATGGACAGGACAGAAAGTCGAAGTTGAAGGCGGTGTGCAGCTCGTCAGGTCGCAGGTAGCGGGCGAACCGCTCGAAGTCCGGCATCCATACCTCACCGACCAGGATCCGGCCGCCCGGATAGGAGTCGGCGATCGCGCGCCAGGAGCGGTAGATCTGGTGCAACTCGTCGCGGTCCACGTACGGGTGCGGAAGTGGTTCGCCGGATTCCGGCAGGTCGGGAAGTGCGGGATCCTTGCTGACCAACGCGGCCGAGTCGATGCGCACGCCGGCCACACCGCGGTTGAACCAGAAGCGCAGTACGTCCTCGTGCTCCCGCCGTACCTGCGGATGGTCCCAGTTGAGGTCCGGCTGGCGGGAGTCGAAGAGGTGGAGGAACCACTCGCCCTGCCTGCCGTCCGCTTCGGTGACGCGGGTCCAGGCCGGTCCGCCGAACTGGGACCGCCAGTTGTTCGGCGGCAGTTCGCCGCGTTCGCCGCGGCCCGGTCGGAACCAGAAGCGCTCCCTGGCCGGGCTGCCGGGGTCGGCCGCCAGCGCCTCGCGGAACCACGGATGGGCGGCCGAGACGTGGTTGGGGACGATGTCGACGATGGTGCGGATACCCAGGTCGAGCGCCTCGCCGATGAGCTTCTCGGCTTCGGCCAGGGTGCCGAAGCGGGGGTCGATGTCCCGGTAGTCGGCCACGTCGTAGCCGCCGTCGGCCATGGGGGAGGGGTACCAGGGAGTGAACCACAGGGCGTCGACACCGAGTTCGCCGAGGTAGGACAGCTTGGCACGGAAACCCGCGAGGTCTCCGGTCCCGTCCCCGTCGCCGTCGGCGAAGCTGCGCGGGTAGACCTGGTAGATCACGGCACCGCGCCACCAGCTGGAGTCGGCGTCGGTCCGGGGGATGGCTGCCACGGAGGCGTCCTTTCGGGCGGGCGGGGGCGCGGTCAGCCCTTGAGGCTGCCGACGGTCAGACCGGACATGATGTTGCGCTGGAAGAGTAGGAAGAGCACGAGGGTCGGGACTGAGGCTATGGTCAGTGCGGCGATCACCTCGTTCTCCGTCACGCCGGTGGACAGCGCGTAGATGCCGACGTTGACGGTGCGTCGGCCGGGGTCGGGCTCGGTGAGCAGCGGCCAGAGGAAGTCCTTCCAGACGTTGACCACCGCGAAGATCGACACCACGGCGAGGATCGGCCGGGACATCGGCAGCACGACCGACCGCAGTGTGCGCAGCGGACCCGCGCCGTCGATGGCGGCGGCGTCCAGCAGTTCGCCGGGGATCGAGTCGAAGAACCGCTTGAGCAGGAAGATGGTGAAGGCGTTGGTGACCGAGGGCAGCCAGATGGCCCACGGTGTGTTGAGCAGGTTCTGGTGGATGATCGGCAGGTCGAGCACCGTCAGGTACTGCGGTACGACGAGTACGGTCGCCGGAACCATCAATGTGGCCAGCATCATGCCGAGCACCAGGTTGCCGAGCACCGGCCGTAGTTTGGAGAGCGAGTACGCGGCGGCCACGTCGAGGACCAGTTGGAAGGCGAGCGCCCCGAACGCGTAGACGACGGTGTTGAGCAGCAGCCGTGCCAGACCGAGATCACCCCAGGCCTTGGCGTAGTTGCCCGGTCGCGGCTGTCGCGGAAAGAGCGTCGGCGGGCTCTGCACCACCTCGTGAGTGGTCTTCAGCCCGCCGGTGACCATCCAGTACAGCGGGCCGAGGAAGACCAGGGTGAAGACTACGACGACCACGACGAATACGGTCCAGTAGAGCGCTTTGCCACGCTGCCGGTTCAGTTGGGCGGGTGAGATCAGCGTTCTGGAGCGGGTGCCGGGGGCTGCCATGCCCACTCTCCTGTTCCCTGTTTCGTCACCTAGTCGTCGCCGCGGCGGGTGATGCGTACGTACACACCGGAGAAGGCGGCGAGGACCACGAGCAGGACCAGGCCGAGTGCGGCGGCGGCGCCGTAGTTGTTGAAGTTGAAGGCGTACTGGTAGATCAGGTAGACGACGGTGGTGGTGGACCCCTGCGGTCCCGCGCCGCCGGTGAGCAGGTACGGCTCGGTGAACACCTGCATGGTCGCGATGACCTGCATCAGCAGCATCAGTGACAGCACCAGCCGGGTCTGCGGGATGGTCACGTGCCGGATCCTGCGCAGTAGCCCCGCGCCGTCCAGCTCCGCGGCCTCGTACAGCTCACCCGGAATGCCCTGGAGTGCTGCCAGGTAGATCAGGGTGGCGCTGCCCATGTTCATCCAGGTTGACGCGATCACCACGGACAGCAGCGCGGTGTGTGTCGACTGCAGCCACTGCGAGGTCGGCAGGTGCAGCGCGTGCAGGACGTTGTCGAACAGGCCGTACCCCGGATCGTAGAAGTACTTGAACAGCAGCACGGACGCGACCGGCGGCAGCATCACCGGCAGGTAGACCAGTGCCCGCAGATAGCCCTGGCCGTGGCGGAACTCGTTGAGGACGATCGCGACCAGGAACGGGACCAGGAACCCAAGCAGTAGCGCGAGTGCGGTGAACTCGAAGGTGTGGCGCCATGCCTGCCAGAACGCCGGGTCGTGGACGATCTGCTGGAGGTTGCGCCAGCCGGTCCAGGTGGTGCGGCCCCGCCTGGTCTTCTGGAAGGCCAGGATGACCTCGCGGACCATCGGATACCACGAGAAGAAGGCGAAGCAGAGCACCGAGCCGATGAGGAAGCCGTGCGCCGTCAGGTTGCGGCGCACCAACCGGGCGAGCCCGGCGCGGTCCGGCTGGCCGCCCGTGTCGCCCGGGGCGTCGCGCTTGCGCCGGGCCCTGGCAGCGGTGCTGGCGGGCCCGTCCGGCGATGGGTCACGGGAGATGGTGGTGAACGGCGCGCGGTTCATTGACCGTTCGCCAGGATCTGGTCGATCTGAGACTGGGCGGTGGACAGCAGCGAGTCGGCGTTGGCGTTGCGGTCGGTCAGCACCCCGGACATCGCGTTGTCCAGCACCTTGTAGATCTGCTGTGCGTTCGGCGGCTCCGCCCTTCCAGGGACCGGATGGTCCACGAACGGCCTGAAGTTGGCCACCGGCATGGTCGCGCTCGCCGCCTTGAGCCTGTCGTCCTGCCGCTTGGTCGCTCCGGTGTAGAACTCCGGCTGCGGCAATCCGACCGGCAGACCGTCCGCCTTGGTGCGGGCGTAGTCGAACTGGCCCTTGCCCATGGTGAGCGTCTTGAAGTTCAGCCAGGCGATCCCGGCCTTGATCTGGTCGGGGCTGTCCGTCTTCTTGAACATGTAGTCGTTGCCGCCGAACAGCGTGGCGTGGCCACCGGGCATGGGGCCCATGCCGTAGTCCTCGTAGTGACCGCCCAGGGTCTCGACCATGTAGGTGATGTCGTCCGGTGCGGCGAGGAACATGCCGAGCTTGCCGGCCACCATCTCCTTTTGCAGATCACCCCACTTGAGCAGCTGCGTCTGGCCCATGCTGTCGTCGGTCCAGCGCATCTCGTGCAGGGTCTGCAGGATCTGTCGCCCCGTGGCGTTGTCGACGTCGGCTTTGGTACCTGTGGAGTTGACGACGTTGCCGCCGAGTCCGTACATCTCGGCCGTGAAGTGCCAGCCGCCGTTGTTGCCCGCGCTGTACTCGCCGTACCCGGCGATGCCGTTTCCCAGTTTGGCGATCGCCCTGGCGTCGGCGCGCACCTCGGCCCAAGTGGTCGGCGGCTGGTCGGGGTTGAGTCCGGCCTGTTGGAACAGTCTGCGATTGATCAGGACGCCCATCGTGTAGTCGCTGGTCGGCAGGGCGTAGAGCTTGCCGCCGTCCTTGAGGACGTTCAGCACCGTGGGGTCGATATCACCGAGTGTGGGCACGGTCCTGGCGGTCACGTACGGCGTGATGTCGGCGGCCTGGCCCGCGTCGAGGACCTGAGGGAGGTCGGTGAAGTACGTGTAGAAGACGTCGGGTTCGGTGCCGCCCTTGAGCTGGGCGGCGAAGGCGGCCGGGTCCTCGCACTGACCGGTGGTGGACCTACCTTCCACCGTGACGTTCGGATAGCTCCTGTGGAACGCGGCGACATCCTCGTTCCACTCCTTCAACTCCGGTTTCTTGGTGGCCGGCGGCATGCAGTCGATGGTGATGGTCACCTTTGTCTTCGGGTCGAGCGGGGCCGAGGCGTTGACGTCGCCGCCGCCTCCCGTGCCGCCCGTGCCGTTGTCCGAACATGCCGCACCCGTCAGGCCGATACCGGCGACCAGGGTCGCGGCCAACAGCTTCCGATAGCGGATCGTCTTCCTGCGGACCGACATCTGCCCGTCCTCCCCGAACGTCGGCGCCTGGGTTGGCTCAACGTACAGAGCCGAGCACGTGACCGCAATATGTTGCGCGAGCATCGCAAACTTTTGACAGAGCTATTGCTGGCTTGCGATGGCGCTCCTATGGTGGCCCCGCTCGTCAACTGCACGCTGTGAAGCCGGAAGCGGGGTCCGCCGCGCGAATCCCGCCAGGAAATGAAGAGGTGCAGCACCTGGCATGGACACCCACCCGCACACCGTCAGACGACAACTGGCCGCCGTCGCGGCCGTCTGCGCCGCCGTGTTCGCGCTGGCCGCCCCCGGTTGGGCGGTACCCGCCCGGACAGCTCCCGCCGACGCCACCGGCGGACGGGGCGCCACCGTCCCGTTCACCACCTACGAGGCCGAGAACGCCGCGACCAACGGCACCGTCGTCGGTCCGGACTACACCCAGGGCACCGTGGCCTCGGAGGCCTCCGGCCGCAAGGCGGTCCAACTCTCCGGCCAGGGCCAGTACGTGGAGTTCACCCTGACCGCGCCGGCCAACGCGGTCGACGTCTCCTACAACCTGCCGCAGGGCAACGCGGGTTCGCTGGCGGTCTACGTCAACGGCACCCGGCTGTCCCATCCACTTCCGGTGACGTCGAAGTACTCGTACGTCAACACGGGCAACATCCAAGGCTCGAAGACACACCACTTCTTCGACGACTCCCGCATGCTGCTCGGCCAGGACCTCCAGGTCGGCGCGAAGGTGCGGCTACAGGTGGACTCCGACTCCACCGGCGGCCCGTACACCATCGACCTGGCCGACTTCGAGCAGGTGGCCGCCCCCGCCGCGCGGCCGGGCAACTCCGTATCGATCACCGACGAGGGCGCCGACCCGTCCGGTCAGGCCGACTCGACCAGCGCGGTCACCAAGGCCATCTCGGACGCCAAGGTACAGGGCAAGTCGGTCTGGATCCCGCAGGGCACCTTCACCATCACCTCGCCGCTGCCGGTCGACAACATCACCATCCAGGGCGCGGGCGACTGGTACTCCGTACTCCACGGCACCCACATCATCGACAACGCCAACGCACAGGGGAACATCAAGCTGGAGGACTTCGCCGTCTTCGGTGAGGTGACCACCCGCAACGACGGTTCACCGGACAACTTCGTCAACGGCAGTCTCGGCACCGGCTCCGTGGTCTCCGGGCTGTGGATCCAACACGAGAAGGTCGGGCTGTGGCTGATGGGCACCAACAGCGACCTGACCATCGCCGACAACCGCATCCTCGACACCACGGCGGACGGCATCAACCTCAACGGCACCGCCGCGAACTCCACCGTCAAGAACAACTACATCCGCAACACCGGCGACGACGGACTGGCGATGTGGTCCCTGCACGCCGCAGACACCGGTGACAGCTTCGTCGACAACACCGTCATCCAACCCAACCTCGCCAACGGCATCGCCCTGTACGGCGGCGACAACCTCACCGTGCAGGGCAACTACGTCTCCGACACCAACGCACTGGGCAGCGGCATCGCCATCTCCAACCAGCGGTTCGACTACGGCAACCCGTTCTTCCCGCTCTCCGGGACCATCACGGTCGCCGACAACACCATCGAGCGCGGCGGTGCGCTCAACCCCAACTGGAACCACCCGATGGGCGCCCTGCGCGTCGACTCCTACGACTACGCCATCTCCAGCCCGGTCAACATCACCAACACCGTGATCAAGGACAGCCCCTACAGTGCCTTCGAGATCGTCTCCGGCGGCGGCCATGGCTATCCGGTCACCAACACCGCGATCAACGGCGCATCGGTGCGGAACACCGGCACTGTCGTCGTGCAGGACGAGACCCAGGGCTCGGTGACCTTCAGCAACGTCACCGCCGCGAACGTGGGTGCGACCGGTGTCTACAACTGCCCCTACCCGAGCGGCAGCGGCACCTTCACCGTGGTCGACGGCGGCGGCAACTCCGGCTGGAGCAGCACCTGGAACGACTGCTCGACCTGGCCGACCCCGGGCGGCGGCAACCCGGGCGGCAACGGCAACCTCGCACTGCACAAGGCGGCCTTCGACACCGGCCACCAGCAGAACTACGTGGCCTCCAACGCAGTGGACGGCGACGCCAACACCTACTGGGAGAGCACCAACAACGCCTTCCCGCAGTCCTTCACCGTCGATCTCGGCTCCGCCCAGACCGTGGGACGGCTGGTGGCGAAGTTGCCGCCCAACCCCGCGTGGGGCGCCCGCACCCAGACGCTGTCGGTCCTCGGCAGCACCGACGGCTCCACCTATCGCACGATCCTGGGCTCCACGGGCTACCGCTTCGATCCCGCCTCGGGCAACACGGCGTCCGTCACACTGCCGTCCGGTACGAGCATCCGGTACCTGCGGCTGACCTTCACCGCCAACACGGCCTGGCCGGCAGGCCAGTTGTCGGAGCTGGAGGCATACGCCTCATGAACGGCTGACGCCGCGCGGTGTCATGGGGGGACGGTGGGCGACCGCGGACGGCACGCGGCCGCCCACCGCCATCCGGCCGCCAGGTGGTGGCCCCTCGCCTATCGGGCCGGGGCGGTCGAACCGCGTACCACCAGCTCCGGTTCGAACAGCAACTCGTCGCCGGTGACCACCTTTCCCGCGATCTGCGAGGTGAGCAGTTGTACGGCGGCCCGGCCCATCGCCTCGATCGGCTGGCGCACGGTGGTCAGCGGCGGGTCGGCGCAGTTCATGAACGCCGAGTCGTCGTACCCCACGACGGAGACGTCACCCGGCACGTCGAGCCCGCGTCGGCGCACCCCCCGGATCACGCCCAGCGCCAGGACGTCACTGGCACAGATCACCCCGGTCACCCCGCGGTCCAGCAGCCGCCCGACCGCCGCCTGGCCGCCCGCCTGCGAGAACATGGTGTGCTCCACATACTCGTCGCGCAGTTCGGGCCCACTGCGGCCGGCTGCCTCCCACGCGGCGGCGAGCTTGCGGCTCGACGGGACGTGGTCGTGCGGGCCGAGTACCAGACCGATCCGCTCGTGCCCGAGCGACACCAGATGACGCCACGCCTGCTGCACGGCGATCGCGTCATCACAGCAGACCTGTGGGAAACCGAGGCCGCCTATGGTCGCGTTGATCAGTACAACCGGCAGGTTGCGGTCGGCGAGCAGCCGGTAGTGGTCGTGCCGGGCGTCGGCCTGCGCGTAGAGGCCGCCCGCGAACACCACGCCCGACACGTGGTGTTGCAGCAGCAGCTCAACGTAGTCCGCCTCGGACACGCCGCCGGCGGTCTGCGTGCACAGCACCGGCGTCAGGCCCTGCTGTGCGAGCGCGCCACCCATCACCTCGGCGAACGCGGGGAAGATCGGGTTCTGCAGCTCGGGCAGCACAAGGCCCACCAACCGCGCCCGCTCGCCGCGCAGTTGTGTGGGCCGCTCGTACCCCAGCACGTCCAGTGCGGTCAGCACCGAGGCCCGTGTGGCCTCCGAAACCCCGGGCTTGCCATTGAGCACCCGACTCACGGTTGCCTCACTGACCCCGACCTTCTTCGCGACATCAGCAAGTCGACGCGTCATGCCCGCAAGATTACCGCACCTTACGCAAGCCGCTTGCAGGATTTTTCGTTGCCCAGCAGGCCTCTTGTGCGGTTCGAAGACGTGCGCTCGCTCGTGGAGGTTCAGCCGTGGCGCCGTTAGCGTGGTCCGAATGATGGCGGGTAACCGGGAAACCCGACTGGTTGTCGTACGTGGCAACTCCGCATCGGGGAAGTCGACCGTCGCCGCCGAGATCCGCAACCGCTTCGGCCGCGGACTCGCCTTGGTCGGCCAGGACAACCTGCGCCGAGTGGTCCTACGCGAACGTGATCGCCCGGGCGGTGCCAACATCGGCCTCATCGACACGGTGGCCCGCTACGCACTCGACGCCGGCTACCACGTCCTCCTCGAAGGCATCCTCTACGCGGCCCACTACGGCGAGATGCTCGGGCAACTCGCCCAGGACCACCGCGGCCACACCCACCACTACTAGGGAGACCGGCCTCGGCGGCCCTCCCGCCCCCGAAGCCATGCCGACGGCATCAGCCCCGCCGTCCCGCTGACAGCATGGCGTACGGCGCCGAGTGGCTTGCCCAACCCGATCGCGAACGGAGGACCAACCCAGGGACGTAGACCACCCGAAGCGTCCGTCACCCTGCTCGGGCTCGGCGCGTCAAGTCCCTCCACGTACGCGAGCGCGCCCTCGACGGTCGCCTGGTGGAGACACCGTACGAGGGTCTCGCGGTAGGCGTGGGACGCACGCTGTCCGGCCCAAGCGGCGGATTCCGGCCTGGCTCGCAGCCCGGACGGACGGTGCCGTGTCGGAGTGCGTCGGTGACACGCCGTAGACAGCGCAGTTCGGCCTCACCGCCCGGGCGCTCGCGTCAGGCTGCTGGCGTGAACCGGAGGCGGAGCGGGTTCGGGTCGGATGGGGGCCGCGGGCGGCACCGAGTGTGTGCTGGCGGTGGTGATCCGCCGTCCTGCCTGGCGCGGCTGAAGGCTCTGGTCGGTGTGGACTGGCGGGCGCCGCGGCGGGTGCGGTACACGGCCGCGGTACGGGCGGGCCTGGTACTGGTCGGAGCCGTCGTCTCCCTCCTCGCCTCACGCTGGCCGTGGCCACCGACTCAGGTGCTCGCGTCCGCCAACTGAAGCGCACACCCGCCAGGCCAAGCACAGCAGGTCAGGAGGGCGATAAGCGGCGAACAGCCAACTACTGCTGACCGTCAACGGGGGTGTGACGTCGACCGATAGTCGGCCAGACGCCTGACGGAACCGCGGGCCGCGGCTTCGTGCACACACGCCCGAAGGCGAACTCGCGGTCCAGCTCTGAGTGCGGCTACCCGCTGCACCAGGTGCGCGCCGGGCGGCTGGAGATTGCCGGACTTGCTGGCCGACCTCATCGTTCGACGCACCATCGAGTCGGCCGTCCTGCGCATAGCCGTCGGCCGCGGCGACGTCGCAGTTGCCTCGGGCGGGTCGGGGACCACGCCGCTGTCGCCAGCGCCTTACTGAGGCGCTGGCGAGGTTGCACCGTTGACGGTGGGCGTGACCTGGCGGGGACAGCCGCGCCGTGAAGCGCGGCAGCGGTCGCCCAGTGACACGAGTCCTCAGGCCAGGAACTCGTCGATGGCTGTCGCGATCTCCTCGGCGTGGGTCTCCAGGGCGAAGTGGCCGGTGTCGAGGAGGCGGACGACGGCGTCGGGGAGGTCGCGCTTGAACGCCTCGGCGCCGGCGGGCAGGAAATAGGGGTCGTTGCGGCCCCATACGGCCAGGAATGGCGGTTGGTGCTGCCGGAAGTACTCCTGGAAGGCCGGGTAGAGCGCGATGTTGGTGTGGTAGTCGCCGAAGAGATCCAGTTGAATCTCGTCGGCCCGGGGCCGCGCCAGGTACGCGTCGTCAAGCGTCATGCCGTCCGGAGAGACCGCAGTCGGATCGGCTGTGCCGTGCGTGTACTGCCAGCGGGTGGTGTCAGGCGACAGGAAGTCGCGCAGCGCGTCGCGGTTGGCCTGCGACCGGTCCCGCCAGTAGGCGCGGATGGGGTTCCAGCCCTCGCTCAGGCCTTCCTCGTAGGCGTTGCCGTTCTGCGAGATGATCGCGGTGATCCGCTCCGGGTGCTTGGTCGCGATCCGGAAACCCGTCGGCGCGCCGTAGTCGAAGACGTAGAGCGCGAAGCGCTCCAGGCCGATCACCTCGGTGAAGCGATCAATGACGCCCGCGATGTGCTCGAAGGTGTAGTCGAAGTCCTCGCGCGGCGGCATGTCGGACTGGCCGAAACCGGGCAGGTCGGGGGCCACGAGGTGGAACCGTCCGGCCAAGTGGGGGATGAGGTCGCGAAACATGTGGCTCGCGCTCGGGAAGCCGTGCAGGAGCAGCAGGGTGGGGGCATCGGCCGGGCCGGCCTCGCGGTAGAAGATGCTCAGGCCGTCGACGTCTGCTGAGCGGTAGGCGATGGAGGTCATGGTGATTCTCCCTTGACTGCGTAACTAAATTTGGATCTCTGGGATGGTTACTTGCCTGGCGTGATCACTCGGGCTTCGAGGCCGTCGACACACTGGGGGCAGCGTCCAGGACGGTGCCAGTGGCGGCGTCGGGGACGGTGACCGTCGAGTGTGGTCGACGGGCTTCGACAACTGGCGGGCCGACATCCTCTCGGCCGTGAGTCGCTGGTCTCGGGGCTGATCATGCGGTCCTCCGGCAAGGTCGCTTCGAAGCTTGATGCCTAACCGCCTTAGCGACGTTTTGAAGGTTATGCAGATGGTTCGTAACTTGTCAAGAGTCGCCAGACTGGTTACTCTCGAGATGAAGCTGGCACCGACCTATGGAGTGTGCTCCGTGTCCGACCACCGGCCGTCGGCCATGTTCATCGCCGACGCCGTCGGCCTGGACTTCCTGAACTCGGTCGCCACTCCGGCAGGCACCCAGGTCGACTGGATCGCCGACGGTGACGGCCTTTTGGCATGGCTGGAACAGGCGGAGCTGGTGTCGGCCGAGGTGCTCGAGAAGCTGCGAGCGGAGGCCATGCCAGGGGAGATGGACCACGTCGCTGCCCAGGCGAGAAGCCTTCGGGAATGGTTCCGGGGGTTCGTCGATGAGTGGAAGGGGCGGCCGCTCCGGTCCGAGGTCGTACGCGACTTGGAGCCGCTCAATCAACTGCTCGCACGCGATGAACAGTTCGTGCAGGTCGTGGCCGGCGGGCCTGAAGGCTCGAACGGTCTGGAACTGCGCACAGAGCGCCGATGGCGGACACCGGAGTCGCTGCTGCTGCCGATCGGACAGGCGCTGTCGGCAGTCGTCAGCCAGGAGGACTTCACGAACATCAAAGCCTGCCAGGGGCCGACCTGCACACTGCTGTTCGCCGACCGCACCCGGGGCCGCGCTCGCCGGTGGTGCACCATGGCGATCTGCGGCAACCGCGCGAAGCAAGAGGCCCACCGAAACCGCGCCAAGACACCACGTTGAGGACTCATCGGGCTAGTGACCAGGACGTAGCCCGCTAGCAGGGAACGATTGCGCAGCACCCGCAGCGCGGTGACTTCGGTGGCCCCCAGCGTGGCGGCGTCGGCCGGATCCACGCCCTCGGGAACGGCGCCGAGCCAGGCAGTGCTGACCGCTACCAGCTCCGCCCACGCGTAGGGAGCCATTCCCAGCGCGACGCGTGCCTTCGGGCGGCCCCCAACCGTCGGATGCGGCGCGCACCACGACGCCCACCGCGTCGTGACCGTGCACAGCGCCAGCCGACCACTGGTGCGCGTACCTCAACTCGCCGAAACTGAGACGGATGTGCCGTATCTCCACCAACGCCTCACCGGTGGACGGCACGGAAGAGGACCGCGGGTCACCGAGCCTCGCGGTCGTCCGTACAAACGGCCCGCGCGCTCACGCGTTGAGCGCGGGCAGCGCGACGGATTCGGGAGTCCGGGCCTCCTCGGGGGCCGGGCGCAGCCACCGGCTGTGTGCGGCGAGACAGCCGAGGGCGAGCGATATCAGGTGCCCGGCGTCGGCGAGTTGCTGGTCGTACAGCCACGCGGCGGTCAGTACCACGGCGAGCAGTGGCAGACCGTACCGGCGCAGCGGTCCCCCGGCGAGGGCGAGCAGACACGCACCCGTCGTGACCAGCCCGTAGCTGATGCCGACGTCACGCGCGCGGGTGGTGATGCCGGGCATGTGGGCCAGCCGCATCAGCCACAGCGCGCCCTCGGTGAGCAGTGTCGCGGTGAGGTGCCCGTAGACGAACACCCCGACCGCCCGCGCCCGGCCCCACCGCCACTCCGCGGTACCCAGCACGGCGGCCACGGCCGCGACGCCGATCAGCACGGGCACTCCGTCGACAACCAGGCCGCTGGTGAACAGGGTCCACCACTTGCCGACCTCCATGTGATGCACGTTGCTGCTGTTGTGCCGCATGAACCGGGCCTGTTCCGCCGCTGGTTGGCCCTTGAGCCACCACGCGGTCAGCAGAAGTGCCGTCACGTAGACGGCGGTCGCTCGCAACCGTCTTGCGTCGTGTGCGATCCCGCTCCGAACATCGTGCTCCGCCATCCCACTCCGTAGTCCAACGGTTCCGTGTGCTTCCAGGACGGAGACTGCGTGGCGGCCACTGGCGGTTGCATCCCGACGGTTTCGGGTCAGCGGCGGATGATGCCCTGCGCGGTGGCCGTCGCCACTGCGGCCGTGCGCGAGTCGACGCCGAGTTTGGTGTAGATGTGTGCCAGGTGGGACTTGACTGTGGCTTGGCTGAGGAACAGCCGTTTGCTGATCTGGTCGTTGGACAGGCCCTCCGCGACCAGCTGCAGAACCTCCGTCTCACGTCGTGACAGCGCCGTGGATGGTTCGCGCACCCGGTCCATCAGCCGTAGTGCCACGGCGGGCGCCAACGCGGACCTGCCGGCCGCCGCCGTGCGCACGGCGGCCGCCAGTTCCTCGGGCGGGGCGTCCTTGAGCAGGTAGCCGGTGGCTCCGGCTTCGATCGCGGCCAGGATGTCCGCGTCGGTGTCGTACGTGGTCAGTACGAGCACTCGTGGGGCGCCGTCCCTGGAGGTGATCGCCGCGGTGGCCCGCGCGCCGAGCATGCGGCCGGCGAACTGCAGGTCCATCAGCACCACGTCGACCGCGAGCCTGGCCGCCAACTCCACCGCCTCATCGGGGGTCGCGACGTCGGCGACGACGCTGAAGTCCGGTTCGGTCTCCAGCAGGGCGCGCAGCCCGGCCCGCACCACGGGGTGGTCGTCGGCGAGCAGCAGTCGGATGGCGGTCATGCGGTGACTCGTCCATGGACGTCGGTGGGCCCTGTGCGGACGGGGAGGGTGACGGCTACCGCCGTGCCCTGGCCGGGCGCCGACTCCACGGCGAGGGTCCCGTGCAGCGCACGGACCCGGGACCGCATCGCGGCGAGGCCGAAACTGCCTTCGGCGGCCGGATCCGCACCCGGAGGAGGCTGCGGGCCGGGCGTGAATCCGCGGCCGTCGTCGATGACGTCAAGGGCGATCTCGCTGCCCATGTAGCTCAAGGTCACCTCCGCACGGGTGGCGGCGGCGTGCTGGACCGTGTTGGCCAGCGCGGACTGGGCGATGCGCAGCAGCGCCACCTCCAAAGGCGTGGGCAGGGCCTCCGCCTCTCCGGACAGATGGAATGTCACGGCCAGCCCGGAGGACTCCGCGGTGGTGGCGCACAGCCGCTCCAGGGCACCCGGTAGCGAGCCGGTCTCCAGATCGGGCGGGGTCAGCGCACGGACGAAGCGGCGGGCCTCGGCAAGGTTGTCGGTCGCGGTACGGCGGGCGTGCCGTACATGCCCGAGCGCCGTTTCCGGCTGGTCCGGCAAAACGCGCTCGGCGGTGCGCAGCAGCAGCTGGATGCTGGACAGGCCCTGGGCGAGGGTGTCGTGGATCTCCCGGGCCAGCCGCTCGCGCTCCGCCAGGACACCAGCGGTGTGCTGGGCGACGGCCAGGTCGCTGCGGGCCGTCATGAGTTCCCCGATCAGGCGACGGCGTCGCTCACTCTCCCGGTAGAGCGCCTGGTAGCCCAGGACCGTGGCGACCGCGACGGCCGCGCCCAGGACGGGCCCCACCACGGTGCCCGGGCTGAGAGTGCCGGAGTGCCATCCGAAACCGGCGACGGCGGCGGCCGTGGTGGCGGCCACGGCGGCCAGCGCAGGGCGGGTGGGCAGCAGATGGAGCTGGAGGAAGTACAGCGGGAAGGCGAGCCACACCCCGTCCGGGGTCAGCGCCAGCAGCACCGCCCACACCACCATGACCCCCGCCAGCCACGCCAGGGCCGCACCGCTGGACGTACGGACACGGGGCAGCGCGGCACCCGCGCCGTACACCACGCCGAACACGACCGCCGTCGTGACGACGGCACCGGCATCGGGACGGTGGTCCACCGCCGACCGGGCGGCGGCCAGTACGAGCAGCCCGAACACCATGAGGTGCAGGCAGGCGCGCAGCAGCCGCAGGGCAGGGATCAGGGAGTGAGTGGTCACGATCCCTCAAGGCTAGAACGCCCGCACCGGCCGGACATCAACCAAAAGGTGTAAGCGCAGGTCAATCCATTGGCTTCGGGGAACGACCCGGACGCACGATGCCCGCGAGCCCGCTTCCCGGGACCGTTGGGACAGCCGCCGGACAACGGGTCCGGGATGTCGAGGGAGGCGGGTCACGGTGTTTGTCGCCTGGCGCGATCTGAGGTTTGCCAAGGGCAGGTTCGCCCTCATGGGTACCGTCATCACACTGATCACGCTGCTCGTCGGGCTGCTGTCCGGGCTGACCACCGGGCTGGGCAGGGAGAACACCTCCGCGATCACCTCGCTGCCCGCTGACCATCTTGTCTTCGCCGCGCCGGCAAAGGGCAGTGGTGTGTCGTTCACCGATTCGCGGCTGCGGGGGCCGACCTGGCGGCTGTGGGCCAAGGTGCCGGGGGTCACGGCCGCTGACCCGCTGGGCATATCCATGGTCAAGGCCGAGGCGGGCACCACGAGCACGTCGCTCTCCGCGTTCGGTATCCGGCCGGGCTCACGGCTGGCCCCCGGGCGCGCCGCGGTGGGGGACGGGCGCGTGGTGCTGTCGGCCAAGGCCGCCGACGTACTGGGTGTGCGCGCGGGGGACACCGTCATGCTGTCCGGCCGGCGGATGTCGGTCGCGGCCGTCTCGGGCACCGCGATGTACAGCCACACGCCCGTGGTGTGGACGAGCCTGTCGGACTGGCAGCGACTGGCCGGTGCGTCAGGTGACGGCGGCGAGCTCGCCACGGTGATCGCCTTGTCCACCACCAAGGGCGCCCACCTGTCCGCTGCCGACGCCGCAGCGGGCACCAGGACCGTCACCATCGACGAGGCGCTGTCCGCGATCGGTTCCTACACGGCGGAGAACGGCTCGCTGCAACTCATGCGCGGCTTCCTGCTCGTCATCTCCGCCCTGGTCATCGGCGCCTTCTTCACCGTCTGGACCATCCAGCGCAGTGGTGACATCGCCGTGCTCAAGGCGCTCGGCGCATCCACTGGGTATCTGCTGCGTGACGCGTTGAGCCAGGCACTGGTCCTGCTCGTACTCGGGGCCGGGGCGGGCTCTGCCCTGGCCGCCGCCCTCGGCACCGCTGTGACCGGCAGCGGTGTGCCGTTCGTCCTGGGGGCCGGAACGGTACTGGTACCAGCCCTCGGCACGATCGCCCTGGGCGTGCTCGGCGCCGGCCTGGCCATACGTCGCATCACCTCCGTTGATCCGCTGACCGCTTTGGGGAGCGCCCGATGAGCCTGCAACTGACCGACGTCACACTGACCTTCCCGGACGGCGCCAGCCGACTGACCGCCGTGGACCGCGTCAGCCTGTCCGCGCCCCCAGGTACGTTGACAGCGGTCGTCGGCCCGTCCGGTTCCGGCAAGTCGAGTCTGCTGGCGGTCGCCGCGACCCTGATCACTCCGGACAGCGGCCGTGTCGTGATCGCCGGAACCGACACCTCCGGCATGAAGCGGTCCCAGTTGGCCGCCCTACGCCGCAGCACCGTCGGCATGGTCTTCCAGCACGCGAACCTGCTGCCTTCGCTGACCGCCGCCGAACAACTGCAGGTGATGGCCCTGTTGGGTGGGCGACATGCGCGGCGCGCCCGTTCCCGGGCGCTGGAACTCCTCGATGCCGTGGGCTTGGCCGCCGAAGCCGACCGCCGTCCGCACCAACTCTCCGGCGGTCAGCGACAGCGGGTGAACATCGCCCGCGCCCTGATGAACGACCCTGCCGTACTCCTGGTCGACGAACCCACCAGCGCCTTGGACCAGCAACGCGGCGCCGCCATCGTCGAGTTGATAGCCGGTCTCACTCGGCAGCGGGCCACCGCGACGGTCCTGGTCACCCATGACCAATCCCATCTGGCCGCGGCCGACCGGGTAGCCCGGGTCCTCGACGGCCGCCTCACACTTCAACACGACACCGTCCAACGGTCCATCCCAGCCGACCACCCGGGCAGAGGGGGGACATTGAGCACGTAATACGATTGCAAGTCCGACCACCTGTATCAGCTCGCCGTCGGCGATGTACTCACCATCGAACTGCGACTGCGCTTCGCGCCGGGCACCGCGGCCGGGCACGGTTCGCTCCTCGCCACTGTGATGCCTGTGGCTGAAAACGACACCGGCGGCTACAAGTCGTCGAGCCGAAGTGACGCCCGCCGCACACAAGGACAGCGCCACGGCGGACACCGGCACCGCGGGCACCACCCCGACTTCCTCCACCGACGACAGCGGCACCGCCACCGGCGCCGAACTCGCCGCCACCGGTGCCAACCCCGCCACCCCGTGGGCGCTCGGCGGCGGCGCCGTAGCCCTCACCGCGGGGGCGGGCCTGGTACTGGCGGCCCGACGCCGCTCGGCCGCCGACCGCTGAGCCGCCTCACGGCTGAGCAACTGCCGTCTCCCGTCCCAGGACTCACCCCCGCACACCTGCCATGCCCCTGGGGCGGGAGACGGCGGACGCCGTGAGCCGCAGCGGTAGCCTGCGCAGGCCGTTGACCACGATGGAGTCCAAGTGCTCGGGCTCCCCGTCCGGCAGCACCTGGTCCACCTGCGCGAAGAACTCCCGCAGTACCGCCGCTATTTCGAGCTTCGCCAAGCGCGTTCCCACGCAGTAGTGCGGTCCCGCGCCCAGCGCCAGATGGCGGTTGGGGGTGCGGCGCACGTCGAAGACATCGGGATCGGTGAACTGCGCCGGGTCGCGGTTCGCCGACGTCAGCCAGCACACCACCAGGTCCCCGCGGCGGATCCGCTGGCCGCCGAGTACCACATCACGCCGTGCGCGCCGCAGGATGTGTGTGGCACTCGACGTCCAGCGCAGTATCTCCTCGACCGCGGTGTCCACCGCACCCTCGAAGTCCTCGCGCAGCAGCGCCCATTGGCCGGGCCGCTCCAGCAGCGCGAGCATGCCGCCGGACATCGCCAACCGTACGTTCTCGGTGCCGCCCACCAGCAGGTTGTCGCAGTTGAGCACCACCTCTTCGAGGGGCAGGTACGCGTTCTCGAACCGAACCCCCGCGAGCACGCTCACCAGGTCCTCGCCGGGGCGGGAGCGTCGCCTTTCCGCCAAGTCGCCGAAGTAGTCGAGGATTTGCAGATGGGCGATGCTGCGTTCCTCGGCGGTGCCGGCGCAGAACGCGTCGGTCGACCACTCCACGATGGAGGGCCGGTCCTCGTCGGGAATGCCGAGAAAGGCGCACACGACCTCCAGCGGTAGCTTCGCGGCGACTTCGGTGACGAAGTCGATCCGCGAGGCGCGCACGGCGTCGCGCACGATGGAGTGCGCAGCCGAGTTGAGGGAGTCGGTCAGCAGCCGCAGGTTCCGTGGTGCGAACCAGCCCGCGATCGCACCGCGCAGCACGGTGTGCCGGGGCGCGTCGGAGAGCGCGAGGGTACGGTCGCTGCCGGGGTCCACGCCCTGTGCCAGGGGCCGCAGCAGGATGCCCGATGACGAGCTGAACGTCTCGGCGTCCCGTAGCACCTCCTTCACCTCGGCGAACCGGGTCAGTGACCAGAACCCGGGAAACACCCCGGGCTCGTGCCAGACCACCGGTGCGTTCTCCCGCATCCACCGCCACAACGCGAAGGGGTTGCCGGACCGGTATGTCGCGCCGTCCACCAGGCGACTGATGTCGTGCCTCATGTCGTTTCCCATCAGGTGCTCGTGCCGACCGTGGCGAGGCACCGAGTCAACTCGGCGCGAATCAGCCGGACCGGGGGATCGGTACGCAGGTAGAAGTGCCCGCCCGGGTTCACCACCGGGACGAACTCGGCTTCGGTGTGCTGCTGCCACGCGGTGAACCGGGACCGGATCTCCGGCACGTCGTCCGCGCCGACCACGGCCACCAGCCGCGCGTCGATCCGCTTTCCGATGTGCTCCCGGTACTCCGCGACCAGGCGCAGATCGTCCTTGATGTAGTCGAGGATCAGATCGAGCAGTTCCGAATCCTGCCGGATCTCGTCGCTCAACGGCTCATAGCGCTCGAGGTACGCCAGCACCTCGTCGGAGCTTTCGAACGGGACAGGAGGCCGTAGCGCGGGTGCGGCGGCCGAGGAGACCACCAGGGTCGGCACGGCGGCCCCGGCCAGCAGCAGATGGTGGGCGACCTCGAAGGCGACGTACGCGCCCATGCTGTGCCCGAACAGCACCGAGTAGCGCGCAGAGTCGGCCAGTATCTCCTCGGCGACGGTTTCGGCGAGTTCCAGCAGGCTGGCCGCCGTCGGCTCGGCGATGCGCTCCTCCCGGCCCGGGTACTGCACCGCGCACACCCGCGCCGAAGGCAGCAGTGACTGCCAGGACCGGAAGAAGGACGCACAGCCACCGGCGTGCGGGAAGCACAACACGGATTGCTCGGTGTCGGATCGGGCAGCGAACCTTCGGATGGAGGTGGGTTCGGTCATGGCAAGTACCCATCGGTGCGGTGGTGTTGTGGGTGGTGTCGGGCGGTTCAGAGGCTGGACAGCAGTTCCACCTGCTGGGGGATCGTGCCGCAGCGGTACACCTGCTTGACCGCGACCGGGCGACCGGCGATCCTGCCCAGCGCGCGGGAAAGCCGCAGTACGGACAGGGAGTTGCCGCCGAGTTCGAAGAAGTTGCCCGGCTCGGCCTCGTTCACCGACATGCCCAGGACCTCCTCCCAAGCCCGGGTGATCTGGGCGGTGAGTCCGTCCGCGTCCTGGTCGGCGGGTTCCGCCCCGGCACGGCGCACCGAGGCCAGTAGCGCGGCGCGGTCGATCTTGTCGTGTGCGGTGCGCGGCAGTCGGTCCACGAACACCACCCGGTCCGGGACCACCGCGGTGCCCAGCTCCGACGCCACCCGGTGGCGTACGGAGGCCGCGTCGACCGGGGCGTCAGAGTCCCTGACGACGAACGCGTAGCAGGTGGAGGTCTCGGAGTCGTGCGCCACGGCGGCGGCCCGTACTCCGGGGTGCGCGGCCAGCGTCTCCTCGATGGCTTCGATGTTCACCCGTACGCCGCGGATCTTCACCTCGTTGTCCAGCCGGCCCGCGAACTGCAGCCCGTGTGCCGCCGACCAGCGGCCGAGGTCGCGGGTCAGATAGGCCCGCACGGTCCGGCCGGGTGCCACCTCGATGTCGGTGAACCTCGTCCGCGTCTCCTGCTCGGCGCCGACGTAGCCAGTGGTCACACCGCGGCCGGAGATGGCGATCTGGCCCACCTCGCCGGGCGGTACCTCGCGCAGCCGGTCGTCCAGCAGATGGATCGACGTGCCGGGGATCGGGAAGCCGATGTTGGAGGCGCCGGGACGCTCGTACAGCCGGTAGGTGGCCCAGACGGTGCACTCGGTCGGGCCGTACTCGTTGCCCAGCGTGACATCGGGCAGCAGCGAGAAGTGCTGCTCGATGACACCCTGCGGCAGCGACTCTCCCGCGCAGATCACCAGCCGCAACGAGGCGAGGCCGACGGCGAGTTGACCGTCCTGAAAGACGGTGTGCAGCAGCTCGGCGTAGAAGCTCGGCACCGTCAGCGTGTGGGTGACCCGATGCCGTGCGATGAGCCCGACGAGTGCCGCCGGATCCCGTCGCTCGTCCTCACGGGCGACCACCAGTGTGCCGCCCGCCGCGAGGGTGCCCCAGACGCCCGCCACCGACGAGTCGAAGTAGAAGGGCGACAGCAGCAGGAAGGTCGGGGTACCGAAGCCCTCGTACACCGCGAGCCGAGCGGCGGTGGAGTCCGCCAGATTGCGCTGCGAGACCGACACGCCCTTCGGCCTGCCGCTGCTGCCGGAGGTGTAGAGCACATACGCCTCGTCCGCCGGGGAAGGCCCGGCGGGGGTGGCGGTGTCGGCGTCGGGCAGCTTTCGGAACCCGCCGCTGGTGGGATCGGCGACCACCGAGACTCCGGCCGACGACCGGATGTGCCGCGAAGTGTTCTCCGGGGATTCCGGATTGAGGAAGACAAACGACCGGCCGGACAAGGCGACACCGAGCGCGATGGCCGCAGTCGCGGCCGTACGGTACGCCTCTATCCCGATTCTACGGCAATCGGCGTATGCCTCGTCTGAGTCCAGCTCACCGGCAACGCCGAGGGCGATGAGGGCGAGTTCCCGATAGGAAACGGCGTCGTCCCCGCATATCACGGCGGTGCGGTCCGGATGTAGCCGGGCGCGTTCCATGACGGTGTCATGTACCGGCTGCTGGAATTCGGATAGCCGGGGCGCAGCTGAATGCGCCGGGCGGCGAGAATGGGTAGAAGACAGGCTCACCATGGCCGACCATCCTTTGCGTGAGCGCCGACGCTGTCCACGCGGCAGCCGGAAGCCTGTCAGGTCCAACGTTCCAACTCCGGACTTGACATGGGTTCTTGACGTGCCAGCCGACCCGCTCCTAGGTTCTCGGCCGTACCTCGGCACCACGCGTCTGCCGGGCCTGCCCGTCACCCTCCCAGTTCCTCCTCCGATCGCCGCGGGCGCAGCTGAACGCGACTTATCCGGAAAGGATTTCGAAGTGTACAGAACGTTCGCGGAGAAACTCGCGGAACCGGACCTGATCGAGTTGGACGACCGAATCTACGTCCTCCGTTTCGAGGTCATGAAGGTCACCTCGGTCTATGCGGCGGTAAAGGACCTGCTGGCCCGCGGGGTGATCCGCCCCGGGCAGACGTTGGTGGACAGCTCCAGCGGAATCTACGGTCACGCACTCGCCCTGGTCTGCCGGGAACTCGGCCTGAAATGCCATATCTTCGCCTCCGTCGCGGTGGACACGGCGATCAGGACACAGCTGAAGTACCTCGGCGCGACCTTTGACCAGGTGCCGTCCTCGGAAAGCCTCAAGCACGACCAGGAAACCCGGGTCCGGCGCGTCCACGCCTATCTCAACGAGCACCCGGACGCGTACTGGATGCGGCAGTACCACGACGACGTGCACTACGTCGGATACGAGAAGGTGGCCAACTCGCTGATCGGCGAGCTCGGTTCGGCGGATGTCACCCTGGTCGGCGGGGTCGGCACCGGTTCCTCGACCGGCGCGATGAGCCGCTATCTACGGGCCGCCGGCGGCGATGTACGGGTGGCCGGCATCCAGCCGTTCGGCAGCCGGTCGTTCGGCGCGGAATCCGTACCGCTCGACGGGTTCATCATCGCGGGCATCGGCAGCGGAATCCGCTTCGACAACATCGACTACAGCGCCTACGACGACATCCACTGGCTGGACTTCGATGTCGCCGCGGCCGGATGCCGTCATCTGCTGTCCACCACAGGTGTGTTCGCCGGGCTGTCCGCCGGCGCGGGCTGGCAGGTGGCGCGTTATCACCGTTCCGTGGAACCCACCGGTGGGCCCATAGTGTTCATCGCGGCCGACCCCGGACACCGCTACGTCGACAAGGTGTACCCGCTCGACGGACCGCTCGTCGCGGACCCGACCTACCGCCCGGCCGTGATTTCCGATCTGGCCGACATCGCCGGTCCCTGGTGCACCACGAACTGGGCCAGACGGTCGTTCAGCGTGCGGGACAACCTGCCGGAACTGGAACTACTGGCCTCATAGTGTGAAGGAAGTACGCCAAATGGCCAACGTCGCGGTCATCAACTACGGTCCGCTGAACGACTACGCCGCCATGCTCCCCGAACTGGCCGACCGGCTCCATGTCTTCAGCCATCACGAGCTGGCCGACACGGGACGGTTCGCGCGGTACGAGTACGTGCCGGACTGCGAGTTCGTACCCTACGCCGAGCTGCGCATCCGTCAGTTGGCGAAGGAGGAGCGGTTCAGCCACCTGATCACCGACAACGAGTACGACCTGGAACGGGCCGCCCGCATCCGTGCGGACCTCGACATCCCGGGCCAGTCACCGGTGAGCGCGTTGTCGTTCCGCGACAAAGTGGTCATGAAGCAGGTCGCCCAACGCGCCGTCGCCACCCCGCGCTTCGCCCGGCTGGCGACGATCACCGATCTCACCGACTTCATCGAGGAGAACGGGTACCCCGTCGTCGTCAAGCCCGTGAAGCAGGGTGGCTCACGCGACATCGTGGTGCTGCGCGACGAGGACGAACTGGTGGCCTTCAGCCGTCGGCACTGGCGCGACGACCTCATGGCCGAGGAGTACGTCGAGGGCGACATCTACCACGTCGACGCGCTCCTGGCCGACGGCTACCGGTTCGTCGCCTCCTCCCGCTATCTGCGCAACTGCCTCGGCGTGTTGTCCGGGCAGAACAACGGCTCGCTGCAACTGCACCCGCAGGACAAGCTCGCCAAGCGGCTGGAGGAGTTCCTGGACAGCGTGCTGGACGTCTTCGACACCCCGGCGACCGGTGCCTATCACCTTGAGGTGTTCCACACGCTGGACGACGAACTGCTGCTGTGCGAGATCGCCTCACGGGTCGGCGGCTCCCGTATCCCCGCTCTCACCCGCGCCACCTACGGACTCGACCTGCTCACCACCTGGCTGCGGCTGTCCTGCGGGCTGCCTGTCGACCCGGCGCCCAGCACACCGCCGAACACGCTGCACGGGTCGGTCGCCATCGTGCCGCCGGGCCGCCCGGTCGGGGCGCCGCCGCAACCGCCGTTCGCATGGGTGCGGCACTACCAGGTGAACGACAAACTCCCGCCGGGCGCCACAGCGCAGAACAGCACCTCCCACCTGTGCTTCGCGATCGTGGAGGGCGCCGACACCCTTCAGGTGGAACAGCGGCTGTTCGAAGTGGAGGACTGGCTGCTGGCGAACCTGCGCGAGGCGCCGCAACGTGAAGGGCGAAGGCCGTGAAGGCGTGGCGCCAGACGTCGCCGACCGGACGCACACTGCTGATCGCCGTGCTGTTCACCGGCCTGACGACGTTCATGTTCCTGCCGCTGCTGGCCATCCAGCTCACCGCGCAGGGCATCTCGGCCAGCCGCACGGGATTCCTGGTGGGCCTGCTCGCCTTCTCCAACCAGGGCTTCTCGCTGCTGTGCGGGATGCTGGTGGACCGGTGTGGCGCGCGACGGGTGATGATGGCCGGGTTCGCGCTGCGGATCGCCGGATATCTGCTGCTCGCCCTCGGCGGCGGTACCCGGCTGACGCCGATCGTGGCGGGCATCGTCACCCTCGGCGTCGGCGGGTCGATGCTGGGCCTGTCGATCAAGACGCTGCTGGTGTCCGAGGACAGCGTCGAACCACGCACCATGCTGGCGCTGCGCGCCACGTTCGTGAACATCGGCGTGGTCCTCGGACCGGCGCTCGGCGCCGCCGTGTACCCGTTCGGTTTCCCGTTCATCCTCGGCGCCTGTGTGCTCTCGCACCTGGTGCTCGGCCTGCGCCTGGCGTTCCGGCCGCTCACGGCGCGGCCTCGGCCGCGCCCTGCGGCGGCGCGGGATGCCGCACCGGACGCGCCGGGTTGGGCGCGCTGGCAGTGGATACCGCTGTCCCTGGTCGGCGTCGCCTACTGGGCGATCTACAGCCAGCTCAACGTGGTCATGCCGATCACCGCGCACGCCATGACCGGCAGCACCGCCGCGATCTCCGTGGTGTTCACCATCAACGGCGCGCTGGTGGTGCTGTGCCAGTACACACTGCTGCGGCACGTTTTCCGCCGCACCGCCACCCGTACGCTGCTGGCCATCGGGTTCCTCGCGTTCGGCTGCGCCTACGCGGTGCTCATTCCGCGGGCCGGCTGGTTCTCGCTGCTGGCCTTCGTACTGCCGGTCACGGCCGCCGAGATGCTGGTAGGACCCAGTCTCGACGAACAGGCGATCAAGGCGAGTTCGACGCGCGGTACCGGGCGTGCGCTCGGCACCATGGCCGCGGCCGGTGCCTTCGGCAGCCTGCTGGGCGCCAGCATGGGCGGCTTCCTCCTGCAGACGCTGCGCGGCGGCAGCGGGGTCTGGCTGGCGATCATCGGGCTGTCCGTCGGCGCCGCGGCAGCCTGCCTCCTCCTACCGAAAGATCGTGCCCACCATGTCGCGAACACCCACCCCGCCAACACCCCAAGGCCCACCACCTCACCAGAACCCGCACAGTGACCCGGCACGGTGCACCGCCGTACTGCTCAACCCACGAGACCTGGTGATCCGCGCGGCGCACCGACTGGGCGTCTCCACAGTGATCGCCACTGTGCCGGGCGGACCGGAACCGGTTGGCGCGTCGGGGCCGGTGCTCCGTACCCCCTGGCACATCGACCCCGGCGAACTCATCGACGAACTCCGTGCGTTGGAGCTTCCGGCACCGGTGAGCTGCTTCGGCTTCGGCGAACTCGGCTGCGCGGTGTCGGCGGTGGTCAACCGCGAACTGGGCTGGCCCGGCAACCCGCCGCAGGTCCTCGAAGCCTTCAAGGACAAGGCACGGCTGCGGTCCTTGGTCGGCGACCGGGCGGGAGTGCCGGTGGCCCATCTGACGTGCCTCACCAAGGATGAGATCCTGCCCGCCACCGACCGGATCGGCTTCCCCTGCGTGGTCAAGCCAGTGGACGGAACAGGCAGTTCCGGGGTGCGGTACCTCACCGGCCCCAGCGAGGCCGAGCACTATCTGAGCACCCTCGACTTCCAAACCTCCCATCTGGTGGAAGAGTTCCTGACCGGGACCGAGTACAGCGTCGAGGCCATCAGCTCACCCGCCGGTCACCGCATCCTCGCCATCACCGAGAAGATGACCACAGGCGCCCCGCACTTCGTGGAGACCGGGCACACCCTGCCCGTCCGCCTGGACCCCGCCGACCAGGCCGCCATCGGCGACCTCGTCACCGCGACCCTGGACGCCGCGGGCTACCGCTACGGGCCCTCGCACACCGAGGTCATGCTCACCGCGGCCGGGCCCCGGCTCATCGAGTCACACGGCCGCCCTGGCGGCGACCGGATCAGCGACATGCTCGAACTCGCCCTGGGCGAGGACGCCTTCGAGCAGGCGATGGCCGACGTCCTCGGACTACCGGCGCCCACCGAGGCCACCCGTATCCGGGTGGCGGGCATCCGCTACGTCACCTTCGACCGGGCCGCTCCGATGCCCGTCATCGACACCGCACCGGTCGCCGCGCTGCCCGGCGTCGCCGAGGTCAGCGTCTGCGTACCGGCGGGGGAGTACCCGCCGGAGATCCGCAAGTCCGGCGACCGGCACGGCTTCGTCGTCGCCACCGGCGACACCCGCGACGGGCTGGAGCACAACCTGGCCCGCGCCGTGCGCGCGCTCACCGCGGCCGGGCACGCCGTCAAAGCCCGCTGAAAGACCGCTCGTTCAACCTGAAAGGCGCTTCCCGTGTCGTACAAGATCCTGGTCCTGGTGTCCGAGGCGGCCACGTTCCGGCTCGACAACCACTCCATCATCCCCAGCGCGCTGTTCCGCGAAGGCCACGACGTGTACATCGGCGACATCGACACCCTCTGCGTACACGACTCCGTCGTGGTGTGCGACCGGGTGCGGCTCACCGAGGAGTATCTCGTCGGCAGCGACTTCCCGGCACTGAGCGAGTCCTACGCGTCCGCGGAGGAGTTCGACCTGGTGTGGGTGCTCGCCGGTACCCATCCCGACGCGCTCACCGACCACTTCCAACTGCTGTGGCTGCTCAACCGGCGGGTGCCGTTCGTCAACGACGCGTCCGCGCTGTTCTACATGAACTCCAAGACCACCCTCGGCGCCGCGGTGCCCAACGAGAACCTCCCCGCCTCCTACGTCTCCAACGACTTCGACTTCCTCACCAGCCTGGTGGAGTCCGACCCCGCACGCACCTGGGTGGTCAAGCCCACCAACGACGGCATCGGCGCGGACGTCTACTTCCTCAGCAAGCACGAACGCAACCGCTCCGCACTCCTGCAGTCCGCCACCGGCAACGCCGCACCACGCTACGGCAGGTACGGACGCGACATCATCGGCATGGCCAAGCGGTACACCGCCGTACAGGAGTACATACCCAACGTACGCAGCAACGAGAAGCGGGTCATCATCGCCGGTGACACCCCGGTGAGCGGCTTCCGGCGGATCCACCCCGAGCACGACGACCGGGCCAACGTCACGCTCGGCGCCAGGTTCGAGCCCCTCACCCTGACCCCGGAAGAGGATGACTTCGTGCGCCAACTCGGCAAGCGCATGATGGGACTCGGCATCTTCTACTCCGGGATCGACCTGGCGTATCCGTACGTCATGGAGTTCAACCTGGTGAACCCGGGCGGACTCAGCTACGCCTACCGTGCGACCGGTGTCGACCAGTCCTCCGAGGCGGTCAACACCGTGCTGGACGCGCTGCGTTCCGCGGGCAAGCTGTCATGACCGCATGGGACTGGCTTGAGCCACGGGCAGTGGCGGCCTGGACCGACTTCGCGGCCACCGAAGAGGCCGAGCCCGATCGGGCGCGCTTCCAGCACAGCATCCACCGATCCAACTACCGGCACATGTACCCGCCGCCCTGCTTCACCACCGCCGCGTCCGACGATACCGCCACGGCCGGGCTACGCCTCTGCGAGCTGCTCGCCAGCCTGCCGCGGCGGATCTTCGGCGACGACCTGGCGGCATGGGCCGAGTACCTCGGGGTGCCGCAGGAGGACGCCGACCTGATGTGCGCGGCGCTGCGCAACCCACGGCTGCGCCGCATCGCCACCTCGTTCATGCGGCCCGACCTGCTGGTGACCGAAGGCGGCCTGAAACTGGTCGAGTTGAACGTCGCCACCTCGCTCGGCGGCCTGAGCACACTTCCCCCGTACACCGACGCCGCCCGGGCCTCGGCCTACCACCGGTTCCTGGAACGGCGCGGACTGGGCCTGCTCGGTCCCGACACCGCGAAGACATGGCTGGAGACGTTCGCCGCACTCGTACGGCGGCGCGGCGACCGGCCGCTGCATGTCTTCGAGGCGATCGCCAACCCGGCGGACATCGACTCCGGCCGCCGCTTCTTCGTACGGATGATCCGCTCCGCGGGCTACGAGATCAGCTGCGGCCTGGTCACCGACCTCCAAACCACTGACGACGGCGCGTACTTCGAGGGACGACGCGTGGACGTCGTGGTGACGATGTACACCTGGCACGAGTCCAGGGCCTTCGTGCCGCACGAACACACCCGTGCCCTGATGGATCTCGACACGGCCGGGAAGCTGGACTTCGTCGGCTCCCCCGCCGCCGCACTCTTCGACAACAAGGCGAACCTGGAACTGCTCACCGCCCCCGAGTTCGCCTCCCAACTGCGTTCGGAGGAACGCGAGTGGGTGCGCACACACGTGCCCTCGACGTTCCGGCTACGCGCCGAGACCGCCGACCGTGCGCTCGCCGACCGCGAGCGGCTGATCTGCAAACCGGCCTCGGCCTACGGCGGGAAGGGCGTGGCGTTCGGCCGCGCGATGACCGACCAGGAGTGGCGGGCCCTCATCCGGGAGCGGCTGGCCGACCAGCGCGAGCGCTACGTGGTGCAGGAGCGGCTGCGCCCGGCGGTCGTCGAGCTGCCGGGGGCGACCCCGCCGGAGCGTGAAGTGGTGCTGGGGCCACTGGTGTTCGGCGGGCGGTTCGCCGGAGTGATGCTGCGGCAGTCACTGCCGAGCGGACTCGCCCCGATCAACGCGGCGAACGGGGCTGAGTCTGCGGCGGTGCTCACGGTGCGGGACTAGGAGGTGGGATCCGGGCTCGCCTTCACCGGGATCACCAGACGACCGGGCCGTTGCGGTCGAAGAAGCCCCCGGTCGGGCCGTCAGCGCCGAGGGAGGCCATCCGCACGATGATCTCCGCGCCCTCTTCGACGGTGTTGGTGCCCCGGTGGCCATTGAGGTCGGTGGCGGTGTAGCCGGGGTCGACGGCGTTGAACCGGATCGCGGGATACGCCCTGGCGTACTGCGAAGTGATCATGACCAGCGCGGTCTTGGACGAGTTGTAGTCCAGTGCCATCACCTGGAACTCGACCCGGCTGGGATCGGCGGTCGCCGCCAGCGAGCCCAGACCACTGCTGACGTTGACCACGACCGCGGTGTCACTTGCCCGCAGCAGCGGCAGGAAGGCGTGCGTGACCCGCACCACGCCGAAGACGTTCGTGTCGTAGGTGGTGAGCATGTCGGCTCCGGTGACCTCGCCGACCGGCTTGCGCACGCCCACGATGCCGGCGTTGTTGACCAGGACGTCGAGGCGTCCGGCGTCCGCGCGGACGAATTCGGCGGCGGCCTTGACGGACTCCACGTCGGTAACGTCGAGCTGTACGAAACGGGCGCCGAGCCGTGTGGCGGCCTCCTGGCCGCGGTGGGCGTCGCGCGCCCCGACGTAGACGGTGTGCCCGGCCTCGATCAGGCACCGGGCCGTCTCGAAACCAAGGCCCTTGTTCGCTCCGGTGATCAGTGTGGTGGTCATGTGTTCACTTCCGGTGATCGGTGAGGTTGTGATGCCACCACCCTCGTCGCAGCACCGAGGAACAGGCAGTACCCGCCGCATCCTGTGGACTGCCAGTACCAGGCTGTCCTGCCGCGGCGGCCGGATACTGGAGGCATGAGCGAGTCCAGGGAACTGGCCAGGGCGCTACGCGGCTGGCGCGACCGAACATCCCCCGCCGTGGTGGGACTGCCCGTCGGCGGAGTACGGCGGGCCGCCGGACTGCGGCGTGAGGAACTGGCGCAGCTCGCGGGCCTGTCGGTGGACTACATCGTCCGACTGGAACAGGGCCGCGCCACCTCCCCGTCGGCCCAGGTCCTGTCCGCGCTGGCCCGCGCCCTACGGCTGTCGGACGTGGAGCGCGAACACCTGTATCGGCTCGCGGGCGAGACGGCGCCGGGCCCCGGGCAGCTGTCGGCGCACATCCCGGCAGGCGTCCGAAGACTGCTCGACCAGTTGGACGGCGCGCCGCTCAGCGTGTGCGACGCCGCGTGGAGTCTGATCCTGTGGAACCCGATGTGGGCCGCCCTGCACGGGGACGTGTCCGCGTGGAGCGGACGCGAACGCAACATCGTCTGGCGTCACTTCACCGGTCTGCCGAGCCGGGTCAGCCACACCGCCGAGCAGCAGATCCGGTTCGAGAACGCCGTGGTCGGCGATCTCAGGGCGGCGACGGCCCGCTACCCCGCCGATGCCGGGCTGCGCTCCCTGGTCAAGGACCTTCGGGAGGTCAGCGTCGACTTCGCACGACTGTGGGACACGGGAACCGTCGGCGTCCACGACACGGACACCAAGATCGTCCATCACCCCGATGTCGGGACGTTCACCCTCGACTGCGACGTGCTCACGGCTACCGGCAGCGATCTGCGCATCATCGCCTACACCGCCGCGCCCGGCAGCGCGGATGCCGAGCGACTCAGGCTCCTCAATGTCATCGGAACCCAGTCCATGACCGAGGGCGGCCGGGGCTGATCGCAAATGGCGTTGCCGCGTGTGACTGTTCGGTGCTGGAGTGACCGCATGGACATTGAGAAGGTACTGGTGACGTATGACCAGCAGATGCGGCTGGGCGCGCGGGCGGACGGACCCGGTGCCCGGGTCGAGCGGGCGGGCGACGTGGTGCGCCAGGTTGGTACGGCACAGGACTGGAACGGCATCCTCTGGTCGGACCTGGACGCGGATTCCGCGGATGCGGTGATCGCCGAACAGGTGGCGCATTTCCGGGAGTTGAGATGCGGGGAGTTCGAGTGGAAGCACTACTCCCATGACCGCCCGGCCGACCTCGGACAGCGACTGTGCGCGGCGGGGTTCTCCCCGCGCCCCGAGGAGGCCGTGATGATCGCCGAGATCGGCGAACTCCCCACGGAGGTCAGCCTCCCAGCGGGCATCCATCTGCGCCCGGTGACCGACGCGGCCGACGTGGACCTGGTGGCCGACGTCCACGAACGGGTCTTCGGCACGGACGGCTCCCGCCTCCGCCACCGCCTACTGGCCCAACTGACCGCGAACCCCGACACGGTAATGGCGGTCCTCGCCATGGCAGACGACCAGCCGGTCTGCGCGGCCCGCCTGGAGCTCCACGCGGGCACCGACTTCGCCAGCCTATGGGGCGGCGGCACCCTCCCGAGTTGGCGCGGCAAGGGTATCTACCGCGCCCTCATCGCCTACCGCGCCGCCCTGGCCGCCGAACGCGGCTACCGCTACCTACAGGTCGACGCGTCTGACGAGAGCCGACCGATCCTGGGCCGGTTGGGGTTTGCTCGGGTGAGTAGTACTACGCCGTACATGTGCCAGTTCTGAATTTTTTCCTGTGGTTTGTCCGTTAGCTCAGCCTCGTGGATACCCAGCTGACTCTCGCGCATAAGGGATCAGGTCGCCCCTACGAGTTCAATTGGGGCAGCAGGCGCTTCCCGCACCAGAAGCGGTATGCACTGTTCCCTGTAGGCGGCTTCGGGCGTTTAATGGCACGTGGCGAGAAGCGTACCGTTGCCAGGAGAACCGAATATGTGTCCGCGCTCGTGTGGTCTGACCGCAGTGTGTAGTCCACCTGCCTTACGGGGGAGGCGGCTTGTTCATGGTCGGAGAGGCTCAAGTTGCGCCACGGAGGAAAGAGCTGCCGCCGCTCCGGATCTTCCAGTTCCCTTACTTGAGAGTACTCTTCCGCGAGTCGAGGCCAATTCTGGGCCAATATCTGTCGGCTTACGCCTCTGGCCGGTACCGGTCAATGGCGACCCATCGGACCAGGTCACGGCACTGGATGTCGTTCTGCTGGGCGGAACGACCTTCGTGAATCGGTGGATTGGGACGCGGCGCTGAGGGGCGCCGGGTGAGGTGCCCATCAATAGGGCGACGTACTCGCAGAGCGTATTGCACGAGATGCCAAGGGTCTGGTGCTCGTGATGACGATTTTCCTATGGCCGGGCGCAGCTTGTGGCGCGTGGTGCCTGTGCCCCGTGATGGTTGGGGCTTGCGGCCGAGATGTGCGGTGCACTGTCCATTAGGCCGCTGTGAGTTGAGAATCCAAGGAAGGACGCTCGATGCCTGTTGCTATGTCCTCCGTCAAGGGCTCCACCACTCGAGAGGTTGTTCTATCCTATCCCGCGGACTGGTCACGACCGCCCAGTACCACCCTCCAGGGCGCCCCGGAGGTTCCATGGCTCAAACGCCTTGGCTGCCTTGAGACAGCGGAGGATCACACGTTTGTGAGGGACCTGCAGTCCAGGATCTTCGCGGTCCACTGCTACCCCGATGCCCGGCCCGGCGCGCTCGACGTGATCGCGAGGTTCCTCGCGCTGTGGACCCGGCACGATGACCGGCTGGAAAGCGAAGGGGGCATCGGTAAGGAGCGGGCGGATCTCATCCGATGTGCTCTCACCGGAGTGCTACCAGAGCCTCCCACGTCACCGGACCGGGAGATTCGGGCCTGGTGGGAGATCGGACAGGACCTCGCGAAGATGGCCAGCCCCAACTGGTGCCGACGCTTCGGGGAACGATACGGTGCCTGGCAGGACGCGGTTCGCTCCGAAGCGCAGATGGTCGCCAGCTGGGGCCGGTATCCAGAAGTCGGCATCTATTCCGGAATCCGCAACCGGGCCGCTGGTATGGGGCCATGGGTTGAGCTGATCGAATTCGCCCTGGGGCGCGAACTTCCCATCGGCGCTTTTGACGTCGATCACGAGCGTGTCCACGAACTCGTGGGAAGCGTGCACCTTGCTGACAATGATCTGCATGGCATCACCATGGACGCGAAGGCCAACTGGCCCAACCTGATCTCCTCCATCGCCCACCACAAGGGCGTCGGTTGGGTCGAGGCGAGTGAGGAAGCGGCCCGCCTGCACGCCGGATACCTGGATCAGTTCCACACGGTCGATCGCCACCTACGTAGCCGCAGTCCGGAAATGGCCTGGTGGTTGGACGCGGTTCGCCACCTGATGGCCGGGCTGGTGACGGGCCATCAACTCTCGCCGCGTTACTCTCCGGTGCACCGCCTGGACGACGGCACGACCCTACGCATTACCGTGAACTGGCGAATCTGACACGGTGACCCCGGGCGGTCAAGAGGCCGCCCGGCAGGTTGGGTTTCCGTGGACAGATGATGCGGGGGCACGGCAGGTGAGGCTGCTCTCCCGCATCGACATGCCTCATCGCCTGCGCAACCAGCGGAGCAGTGAACGGCACCGGGTAACGATGCGATGGGCAACGGGCGGCGGAGTCAGCCTCGTCTCCTCGTTGGGCGGTGCGGGCGTCGCGAACCTTGGCCTCTCGGGCAGGGCTGGCATCAGCAAGGAACTCCCGAAGGGCTCGGGTTGAGGCTCTTGGGGGGTGAACTCCACCGGCACGGCCACCAGGCGTCGGGACAACAGGGATGACTCCCAATGCAGTTGGTCTTCCGGCACTGCCAGCTCGACGTCAGGCAGTCGCGCCAGGAGGGCATCGATGCCGGTGTCGGCGATGGCGCGGCCGATGTCCTGGCCGGGGCACTCGTGAGGTCCACTGCTGAAAGACAGGTGCGACCGGTTGCCGTGGACGGGGACGGAGAGGTCGGGGCGGATCGCCGGGTCGATGTTGCCCGCGGCCAGCCCCAGGATCATCAGGTCGCCTGACCTGATCTTTTGATCGGCGAACTCCGTGTCTCCAGTGGCCCAGCGACCGTAGACCCGGCTGAACGGCGGTGTGTCCCAGAGCACCTGCTCGACCGCATCCGGAAGGGTCATGTGCCCACCTGCGAGGGAGGCGCGGAACCGAGGGTCGGTCAGCACCATCAGCAAGGTGTTCGCGATGAGATTGGCGGTGGTTTCGTATGCGGTGATCAGGACGAGCCGTAGGTGTTCCGCTGCCTCGTCGTCGCCGAGGTTGGCCCTGTGTTCGAGCAACCACGACGCGAAGTCGTTGCCCGGTAGGGCGCGTTTGGACGCCACCAGCTGGCGCAGCGTCTTCATCACGTAGTCGTTGCTCGCGATGGCTGTTTCGGTCGCCTTGACCATGTCACGGGCCGCTTCGACGAGGCGGGGGCCGTACTCGTCGGGCATACCGAGAAGCTGCGTCAGGGTCAGCATGGGCAGGTGCTCGGCGAACTGTTCCACCAACTCGGCTTTGCCGTCGGCGGCGAAGCCATCGACGAGCTGATTGGCGAACCGAACGACGTAGCGCCGGATCCCGCGTCGGTCGAAGCGGCCCATGCTCTCGGTCACCGCAGCACGTAGTCGTTCGTGTTCCTCGCCGTCGGCGAAGACGCACAGCGGCTGCCAGGCGACCACCGGAAGCAGCGGCGAATCCATCGGCACTCGCCCCTGCTGCAGTTCCCGCCAGCGGCGAGAGTCGCGAGAGAAGCGCGATGGTGTCCGCATCACCTCCAGGTTCTCCGCGTAGCCCAGGACCAGCCAGGCCGGCAGGTCGCCGTGGACCAACACCGGTGCCAGCGCCCCGTGTTCGGCGCGCAGCTTGTTGTACAGGCCGACGGGGTCGGCTTCCGCCTCCGGGCCGTAGAGGCGGCGGACGCCGCCGGGGCCGATGGGGCCGGGGGCGTGGGCGGGGCAGGTGGGGGGTGGGGTAGTGGTCACGAGTGCTCCGGTGTGGCGGCGAGGGAGTGCAGGTAGCGCATCAGGGTCAGCAGGACGTCACGGCTGGAGGCCCGCTTGCGGGCGTCGCAGCCGACGATGGGGACGTGTGCGGGCAGGTCGAGTGCGGTGCGTAGTTCCTCGGTGGGGTAGGTGGGCGCTTCGGGGAAGGTGTTTATGGCGACGACGAAGGGGACTTCGCGCTCCTCCAGCCGTCCGATCACGTCGAAACTGACTTCGAGGCGCCGGGTGTCCACCAGCACCACAGCCCCCAACGCGCCCCGGAACAGGCCGTTCCAGAGGAACCAGAAGCGCTGTTGGCCGGGCGTGCCGAACAGGTACAGCACCAGCTCGTCGTTGATGCTGATCCGGCCGAAGTCCATGGCGACGGTGGTCGCCGTCTTGCGTTCCACCCCGGCGATGTCGTCCACCCCGACACCGGCCTGGGTCATCGTCTCCTCGGTGGTCAGTGGGCGGATCTCGCTCACCGAGCCGACCAGGGTCGTCTTGCCGACCCCGAACCCGCCAACGATCACGATCTTCACGGCGGCGGTGGCCGACGACGGCAACGTGTCCTCGGCCCGCGGCCCGACGACGGTTTCGGCGTCCATCAGTTCAGAGCTTTTGAAGTCCATGCATCACCGCCTCAATGAGCGCAGCATCGGGAAGTTGGGCGGGCGGCACCATGGCACGCGCCTCCACACGTTCATCGGCCAGCAGGTCCGCGACGAGCACGCTCACCACGCTGACCGGCAAATGTAAGTACGCCGAGATCTCGGCCACCGACAGCGGGGACTGGCACAGCCGCACGATCGCCGCGTGCTCCGGCTGCATCCCCGATGTCGGTCCTGACCGCGACACGATCAGCGTGACCAGGTCGATCGCGGCCTTCTCGGTTGAACCGCTGCGCCCCTTGGTGATCACGTACAGGCGTTCCGGGTCACCTTCATTCCACTCCTGCTCGTCCTTCTGCTGGTCCGATCCGCTCATGTGGTCTGCCCGTCGTTGCGCGGCGGGCTGCTCAGGTGCTCACCGATACGGGCCACCAGGTCCCGCATGCGCTGCCCCATCAGGCCCGCGTCCACCCCCTCGTCGGCGAGTACCGCCAGATACGCTCCGGCGCCCGCCGCCATCAGGTAGAAGAAGCCACCGTTGATCTCGATCACGACCAGCCGCATCATGCCGTTGCTGTGCGGGAACTCGGCGGCCACCGCAGCCGCCAGGCTCTGCAGCCCGGCGCAGGCGGCGGCGAGCCGGTCCGCGGCGTCGGTGTCCGAGCCGTACTGCGCCATCCGCAGGCCGTCCGAGGAGAGCACCACGACCTGACGGGTGCACGGAACGCTCGATGCCAGGTCCTTGAGCATCCAGTCCATGTTGGCGCGCAACTGCATCATGGCTACTCACCCTTATCCAATGACTCGTCACTGTTGTCGTGGACTGGAGCGCTGGCTGGCGGATCGCCTGACACCGCGCTCTGGAAGGCGGCCAACCACATGCCGGGGGGCTCCTTGCCCTGGTCCGAGGTGTCGGCGGCGGAGTTCGTGGCGGCGGGGGCCGACACGGAACGCGTTCGGGGCGGCGGGACGGGGGCGCGGCGGCGGCGCTGCGGCAGCCCGTTGGCGGTGCGCTCGGTCACCACCGGCACGTCGTCGTCCATGGTGCTGGGGGGCATGGCGCGGCGTGGGCTGAGGCCGGTGATCGGCCGCGGGATCGAGATCTTGGGCGCCGAGGCGTCCTGCCGGGTGACGGAGACCGCGCCGATGCCGTGTGCCCTGCCGTGCGCGGCGGCCGTGGTCAGGTGTTCCTGGGGGACGATCAGTACCGCCCGTACCCCGCCGTACGCCGAGGGGCGCAGCGAGACCTGGAAGCCGTAGGCCTGGGACAGCCGTCCCACCACCGCCAGACCGAGTCGGGGTGTCTCGCCAAGGTCGTTGAGGTCGATGCCGGCCTGTGCCTGCGCGAGCATCCGTTCGGCGCGGGCCCGGGCCTCCTCGCTGAGGCTCACCCCGCCGTCCTCGATCTCCACCGCGATGCCCGCCTGCACCTCGACCGCGGTCAGATGCACCTTGGTCTCCGGCGGCGAGTAGCGGGTCGCGTTGTCCAGCAGTTCGGACAGCGCGTGGATCAGCGGTTCGACCGTGGGGCCGACGATGGCGATCTCCGAGACCGAGTGGAGTTCCACCCGCTGGTAGTCCAGGATCCGCGACATCGCACCGCGCAGACAGCTGAACAGCGGTACCGCCTTGCTCCACTGCCTGCCCGGCCGGGCACCGCCGAGTACCGCGATGCTGTCGGCGAGGCGGCCGATCAGCGCTGTGCCGTGGTCCAGTCGCAGCAGGTCGCCGAAGACTTCCGGGTCGTTGCCGTGCCGGTCCTCCATCTCCCTCAGGCCGCGGGCCTGTTGGTGGACGATGGCCTGCACGCGTCGGGCGATGTTGACGAAGGCGCGCTGCGCGGAGTCACGCATGTCCTCCTCGGCGGAGACCGCCTCAAGGACGGTACGCACCACCTTCAGGTTGACGGCGTTGGACTCCGGGTCGCCGCGTCCCTGCTGGTTGGCGGCGACCGCCCTGATCACGTCCTCCGGGAACTCGCCCCGCTGGATGCGGCCCACCGCCTCGGGGAGCAGTACGTCCGCCAACCACAGTGTGTCGGCCCGCTGTTGGGCGAGCCGGGCGTTGAGGGTCGCTTCCTGCTCGGCGAGCCGGTCCCGTAGCACCGCGACCATGCGGCCCCGGCGCGCCGCCTCCGCGGCGACCAGGGCGACCGCCACCGTCGCTACGACACCGCACCAGGCGACGAGCCCGCGCGCCGACGCGGATGCGACCGCGGCGGCGACGGTCGCGCACAAAGCGGTCCCGGCGGCAGGCAGTAACCACGGTACAACCGAGGCAGGCCGGGGGACTCCGGATGACGATCCAGCAGGAACCATCAGCATCCTCAAACCGTCAGCAGACTTGGAAAACGAACAAGCGGATACGGCATCAGCGGCAACCCAGCACACAGGGCTGACTTGGCGTAACTGCTGCAACACGCTGAGCCGCAGAGCAGCATAGTCATGCTCCGCCTGTGCCTGACGCATAATCATTCTCTTTGCGGCAACTGCCAGTTGGCGCTTGAGTTTTCTGTATGCTGCTGCCTCTCGGGGCGGCACCGGGGCCACGCCACCGGTGTGCGCTCAGGAGACCTGGACCCAGTCGAGGGTGCGCTGTACGGCCTTCTGCCAGCCTTCGTACCCCTTGGTGCGTCGCTGCTCGCTCCACTGCGGGCGCCAGCGCTTGGACTCGTGCCAGTGTGCGCGCAGTTCGTCGGTGTCACGCCAGAAGCCGGTGGCCAGGCCGGCGGCGTAGGCGGCGCCGAGCGCGGTGGTCTCGGCGACCACCGGGCGGCTGACCGGTACGCCGAGGATGTCGGCCTGGGTCTGCATGCACAGGTCGTTGGCGGTGACGCCGCCGTCCACCTTGAGCACGTCCAGGTGGACCCCGGAGTCCTGGAACATCGCCTCGACCACATCGCGGCTCTGGTAGCAGATGGCTTCCAGGGTGGCCCGGGCCAGATGCCCGTTGGTGTGGTAGCGGGCCAGTCCGACGATCGCGCCGCGTGCGTCGGAACGCCAGTACGGTGCGAACAGCCCGGAGAACGCGGGTACGAAGTAGATGCCGCCGCTGTCCTCGACGGTACGGGCGAGCGTCTCGCTCTCGGCGGCGTCCCGGATGACGCGCATCTGGTCGCGCAACCACTGCACCGCCGATCCGGTCACCGCGATCGAGCCTTCCAGCGCGTAGACCGCCGGGGAGTCGCCGAACCGGTAGCAGACGGTGGTGATCAGGCCGTGCTCCGAACGCACCGGCTCGGTACCGGTGTTGAGCAGCAGGAAGTTCCCGGTGCCATAGGTGTTCTTCGCCTCGCCGGGCGCGAAGCACACCTGCCCCACGGTGGCGGCCTGTTGGTCGCCCAGCACCCCGGTGATCGGCACCGCGGTGCGCAGCGGCCTGGTGGTGCGCGCCTGGCCGTACGCCTCGGGATCGGACGAGGGGTTGATCTTCGGCAGCATGGCGCGAGGTATGCCGAACAGGCTGAGCAACTCCTCGTCCCAGTCAAGGGTTTCCAGGTCCATCAGCATGGTGCGGCTGGCGTTGGTGACGTCGGTCGCGTGGATGCCGCCGTTGGGTCCGCCGGTGAGGTTCCACAGCACCCAGCAGTCGGTGGTGCCGAACAGCGCGTGGCCTTGCTCGGCGGCCTCGCGCACCCCCGGTACGTTCTCCAGGATCCACTGCACCTTGCCGCCGGAGAAGTAGGTGGCGGGCGGTAGTCCGGCCCGGCGGCGGATCAGGTCGCCGCGGCCGTCCCGCTCCAGCGCCGAGGCGATGGTGTCGGTGCGGGTGTCCTGCCAGACGATGGCGTTGCAGTACGGCTGGCCGGTGCGCGGGTCCCACACCACGGTGGTCTCGCGCTGGTTGGTGATGCCGATGGCGGCCAGGTCGGTGGGGGAGATACCGGCGGTGCGGGTGGCGGTCTGGATGGCGACGTTGGTGCGCTCCCAGATCTCCACCGGGTCGTGCTCGACCCAGCCAGGGCGCGGCAGGATCTGGGTGTGCTCCAACTGGTGCTTGGCCACCTCGTTGCCGTCGTGGTCGAAGATCATGAAACGGCTGCTGGTGGTCCCCTGGTCGATCGCGCCGACGAAGTCCGCCATGGCTCGCCGCCTCTCGTGCGGTGGATGGTCAGCGGCCCGGAGGCGTTGGGATCTCGCCCGGCTCCTGGGGCTGGGGGACCGGCAGGTAGCGGCTGATGGAGGCCTTGTAGAAGGCCGCGCCGACCAGTCCGCCGACCAGCGGCGCGACGATCGGCACCCAGAAGTAGAAGTTCCCCCACTGGTCGCGCCAGGCGCCCCGGTAGCCGGTGAGGAAGCTGGCGAGACGGGGTCCGAAGTCACGCGCCGGGTTGATGGCGTAGCCCGCGTCGCCGCCGAACGCCATGCCGATCGCCACCACGATCAGGCCGATGACGAACGGTGCCAGGTTCGCGCCGGGGGGCGTGTTGAGCAGGTCGGTGACCGCGAGGATCAGCATCACCAGCAGGGCGGTGCCGATGACCTGGTCGCGGAACGCGCCCCACTCGTGGACGCCCGCGATGAGTGAGCCGTTTCCGGGCAGGGTGGAGAAGACGATCTGGGTCGCGGTGGTGTGTTTGGGGTCGGCCCTCGCCAGCACCTCGGTGTAGTTCCAGCGCACCAGGAGCGCCGCCACGAAGGCCCCGGCCGTCTGGGCGACCGTGTACGGCAGCACCTTGGACCAGGGGAAGCCCTTGAACGCCGCCAGCGCGAGGGTGACCGCCGGGTTGAGATGGGCGCCGCTGATGCGTGCCGCCATGTAGACGCCGAACGTCACACCCAGGCCCCACGCCCAGGAGATGCTGTCGTGGTTGCCGAGACCGCCCTTGGGGCTGGTCAGGGCGCCGCCCGCCACCACCTGCGCCACCACGCCGCAACCGAAGAGGATCAGCACCATCGTTCCGGCGAACTCCGCGGAGAGTTCGCCGACCAGCCGCGGTTTGGGTGTTGGTCCACTCATGGGTGCCCGCCTCCTTACGGCTGCGGCTTCGTCACGCGGGGAACCGTGCACCATCTTCCGGCACCGGGCGGGTGTCGGCCACTCGGACTTGACGGGGGCCGGCCCATGCGCTTTAGTTGTGTACAACTTAGTTGTACGCAATGTATCGACCGTAAGGACGGCTTTCCCATGGACGCGCTGTACACCGCCGCCGCCACCGCCAACGGCCGTGAGGGCCGCGCCGTCAGCTCCGACGGCAGGCTCGACCTCCCGCTGGCCTTCCCGCCCGCGCTGGGCGGCAACGGCAACGGCACCAACCCCGAGCAACTGTTCGCCGCCGGATACGCGGCCTGCTTCGCCAGCGCCCTGGGGGCGGTCGGCCGCGAGGCGAAGATCGACACCAGCGACGCCTCGGTCACCGCCGAGGTGGGCATCGGCAAGGACACCGACGGCGGTTTCGGGCTGGCGGTCACGCTCCGCGTCGAACTGCCCGAGTCGCTCCAGGGCCCGGCGGGCCGCGAGCTGGTGGAGAAGGCGCACGCCTTCTGCCCGTACTCCAAGGCCACCCGGGGCAACATCCCGGTCGAGCTGGTCGTGGAGTGACAACTCACCTCGCCCGGTGACGGGTTGGGCTCGCGCTCCTCGCCGGACGGGGGAGTGGGGCGCGCCCGCCCGCGGCCGCACCCCGTGCGGCGTCCGCGGCCCGGCCCGTGCCATGCAGTTGATCGCCGAAAGGGCGATAATTGACGGGTGCGGCCAGGGGCGATCACCACTCCCGAGGCGTCCGGCAGCGACACTCGGCGCTGCCCGTTCGACGTCACCGATGCCGCCGTCTTGGTGGTGGATCCGCAGGGCCTGATCCAGGGGTGGAGCCGGGGCGCACAGGAACTGCTCGGCTACGCGGAGCAGGACGTCATCGGCCACCCGGCCAAGGAACTGCTGGCCGTCCCGGGCGAAGGGCTGAAGCTGCGGCACCGCACCGGCAGCGGCTGGCAGGCGGCGCTGACGGTACGGCACCGCGACGGCAGCAGCCTGGAGGTCGGTGCGCAGGCCTGCCCGCTGGGCGCCGACCGGAAGGGCGCGAGCTGGCTGGTGGTCGCCGCCGACCTGGCCACCATGCGGACCTGGGAGCGCGAGCAGGCGGTGCTGCGCGGGCTGTTCACCCAGTCCCCGTTCGGCCTGGCCGTGGTCGACCCGCAACTGCGGTTCCTGATGATCAACCCCGCGCTGGAGCGGATGGACGGCGTCCCCGCGCGGCTGCGGCTGGGCCGTCGGCTGCGCGACGCGATGCCCGGGGCCGCGGGGCCGCTGGCGGAGGCGCGGGCCCGGGAGGTACTGGAGACCGGCGAGCCGCTGGTCGCCGTCGAACAGGTGGACTCCGCGGTCGATCCGCACCGGCAGCACGTGCGATCCGGCTCCTCCTTCCGGCTGCAGGACTCGGCCGGGCACACCGTGGGCGTCGGGCATGCGGTGCTCGACGTCACCAGCCACCACCGCGCCCGACAGCGGCTGGCCCTGGTGAACGAGGCCAGCGTCCTGATCGGCAGCACCCTGGATCTGGACCGCACCGTCCAGGAGCTGGCCGAGGTGCTGGTTCCGCCGGTCGCCGACTTCGTCGCCGTCGACCTGCTGGCCTCCGTGGTCGGCGAGCAGGATCCGGAACCGCTGCTCATGTCGGACACCGCCGACCTGCGCCGCAGCGCTCACCGGTCGATCCGGCCGGGCCCGCCGAACGTCCTGGTGGCGCTCGGTGAACCCGCCAACTACCCACCGGTGTCGCCGCAGGCCCGCTGCGTGGCCACCGGCCGGCCGGTGCTTGACGCCGTGGTGGACCTGACCACGCCCTGGCTACGCCATGACCCGCCGCGCGCCGCGAAGCTGCACGAGGTGGGCGTCCACTCCCACATGGTGGTCCCGCTGCGCGCCCGCGGTATCACCGTGGGCGTGGCCACCCTGATGCGCTGGAGGAACGCCGAGTCCTTCGACGCCGACGACCTGCTGCTGGTGGAGGAGCTCGCCGCCCGCGCCGCCGTGTGCGTCGACAACGCCCGGCGCTTCACCCGCGAACACCGCGCCGCACTGACCCTGCAGCGCAGTCTGCTCCCACAGGACCTGCCCGCGGACACCGCGGTGGAGGCCGCCTACCGCTACCTGCCCGCCGACACCCAGGCCGGGGTCGGCGGCGACTGGTTCGACGTGCTGTCACTGTCCGGCAGCCGGGTGGGACTGGTCGTCGGCGACGTGGTGGGCCACGGCATGCATGCGGCGGCCACCATGGGTCGGCTGCGCACCGCCGTACACACGCTGGCCGATCTCGACCTGCCGCCCGACGAACTCCTCTCCCATCTCGACGACCTGGTGCTGCGGCTGGCCGCCGACGAGGAAACGGCGGACCGGCCCGGCACCGGAGTGCTCGGCGCCACCTGCCTGTACGGCGTGTACGACCCCATCGCCCGCTCCGCCACCTTCGCCCGCGCGGGCCATCCGCCCCCGGCCATCGCCCACCTCGACAGGGCGGTCGAGTTCCCCGACATACCGGCCGGACCGCCGCTCGGTCTTGGTGGCCTGCCCTTCGAGGCCGCGGAGGTCCCCATTCCCGACGGCTGTGTGCTCGCCTTCTACACCGACGGTCTGGTGACCGCCTCCCCGGACCGTGATGTGGAGACCGGTCTGGAGCGGCTGTGCTTCGCCCTGGCCCATCCGGACCGCCCGCTGGAGGAGATATGCGACGACATGGTGCGCACCCTGCTGCCGGACCGCCCGCACGACGACGTCGCCTTCCTGGTCGCCCGCCCGCACGCGCTGAGCGCCGACAGCTTCGCCACCTGGGACCTCACCAGCGAACCCACCGCCGTGGCGCACGCCCGGACCATCACCGGGCAGCAACTGGAGAGGTGGGGCCTGGACGAGCTGGCGTTCACCACCGAACTGATCGTCAGCGAGCTGGTCACCAACGCGATCCGCTACGCCTCGGAGCCGATCGCCCTGCGGCTGATCCGTGACGTACACCTGATCTGTGAGGTGTCCGACGGCAGCAACACCTCTCCTCACCTGCGCCGTGCCCGCTCCAACGACGAGGGTGGCCGCGGCCTGTTCCTGGTGGCGCAGTTCGCCCAACGCTGGGGCACCCGCTACACACCAGAAGGCAAGACCATCTGGGCCGAACAGCCGTTGCCGATCGGCTTCCGGACCAACCCGGCGGGCCAGACCCCAAGTTGCCCCTAGAACAAGTCAAAGTCCCCCTTGTCGCGGTCAGTTCCAGGATGTGACCATTCTGTGAGCTTGGTCGCACACCGCCTTCATAATGCCTGGTCAGTGGTGCCCCATGCGATCTTCCTCGGGCATCACCCGCTAGTGTGTGATGCGTCGGCAGATCCTGCCAACAGCTGACTTCTCCCTACGCTTCCGCCACTTTCGGGACGTTGTGGCGCGGGTGCCCCGACCGGGCACCCCGTGACCGTCCGCGGAACCGCTTCACCCGTGCACACCCGCGCTGATCCGCCGGTGTGCCATGTCTGTGTGGAGGTACCTTGGCCCTCGATTTCCGCGTCGCGACTCTGGAAGACATCGACGGGTTGCTCCGGCTCTACCAGCAGGTCTACGGACGCGACTACGCGCTGCCGCTCGGCACCGACCCGGAGGTGATGGCCCGGGAGATCTGCGAACCGCTGACCACCTGGCTCGTCGCCGACGAGCCGGGCACCGGCCGGTTGGTGGGGTCGATCGTGGGCAACCACGACCCGTCGGACGGCCTGGGAAAGCTCCAGGGCCTGGTGGTCCACCCGGACGCCCGCGGATCGGGCGCCGCCCGGCAGGCGGTCCAGCAGCTCAGCGACACCCTGCTCAGCGGTGACCAGCCCGCCGACTCCGTGTACGCCACCGCGCGCACCAACTCCACGGCGCCACAACGCATCTGCCTGCGCAGCGGCTTCCACGCCCTGGGTATCTTCCCCAACCTCCGCAAGGCCGCCCGCCACGAGACCATGGTGCTGCTGGCCCGGCACCGCGAAGGCGTACTGGAACGACGCCTCCCGGTGCCCCGGGTGCCCGCCCAACTCGCCGGTCTGGTCCATGCGTTGCGCTCCGCCGGGTTCGCGCTCGACACCGAGATCACCGACGAGGTCCCGCCCCGCGTCCCAGGCGGCCGTACGGCGGACCACGACGTCGAACTCGTGGACGCGCCCGAGTTCGTGCTGCGCCGCTTCGCCGAGGTCGTGCCCGACCCGGCGCGGCGCTTCTACCCCTTCCACGCGCCCAACATCATGCTGACCGCCACCGACGGGGCGTACGAGCTGTACGCCCAACTCAGCCGTTCCGACGGCTACTGCGCACTCATCGGCACCGCGCCCGGATTCGCGGCCGTCGGCGACGACCTCCAACCGCTCATCGAGCGGCTGGGCGGCTACGGCGCCTCCTACATCGAAACCCTGGTGCCGCTGGACCGCTACGAGGAGCTGTGCCGGTTGCTCGCCCACGGCTTCCTGCCCGCAGCCGCCTATCCGGCGATGCGCCGGGAGTCGCACGGAGAGAGTGAATGGTTCCGCGACCACGTCGTGATGGCCCGCACCCTCCAGCCGCTGGACTTCCACGACCTGGCCATCGACATGGCGTTCCAGCCCTTCACCGAGCAGTACATCGAGCTGTGGAAGCAGCAATACCTCAACACCTGCGGGGTTTTCCAGTGAACCAGTACCTGGGGCCGGTCTCGGTACCCGATCCCGACGCCCTCGCCGCCGTACAGCGGCTGTGCGACATCGCCGAGCCGTACGTCGTCGGCCCGGACAACGACCGGCTGTTCGCCCAGGCGATGAACGAGTCCAACGCCTGGCACGCCGCCCGCTCCCCGTTCTTCGCCCGGATGCTGGCCGACAGCGCCGCCGCGGACCGTCCGCTGGAGGACGTGGCCGACCTGCACCGACTGCCGTTCGTGCACGCCAACTTCTTCAAGGCGCACGAAGTGGTGTCCATACCCACCGGCGACGTGAAACTGCACGTCACCTCCTCCGGCACCACCGGCCAGAAGTCGCAGATGTTCTTCGACAACTGGACACTGCGCAACGGCCAGCGCATCGTCGCCCGGGTCTTCGACCACTACGGCTGGATCGGGGAGAGCGAACCGGTCAACTATCTGCTCTCCAACTACCAGCCGCGTCCCGGGCTCAACCTGGGCAGCTCGTTCACCGACGAGTACCTGTGCCACTTCGCGCCCGTACGGTCCGTCGAGTACGCCCTCAAGCACACCGGCAACGGCCATGAGTTCGACCCGTTCGGCTGTGTCCGCGCCCTCATCCGCTACGCCGAGGAGGGCGCGCCGGTACGCATCCTGGGGTTCCCGTCCTTCCTCTCCTTCACCCTCGACCGGATGCGCGAGCTGGGCATCCCGCCGCTGGAGCTGTCCCCGCGGTCGCTGGTCGTCTTCGGTGGCGGCTGGAAGGGCCACGCCGACAAGCAGGTGGCCAAGCCCGAGCTCTACCAGCGCATCCACGACCAGCTGGGCATCCCCGACGAACGCATCCGCGACGGATTCGGCGCCGCCGAGCACTCCGTGCTGTACATGGAGTGCCCGCGGCACCGCCTCCATGTGCCCACCTGGTCAAGGATGTTGGTCCGCTCGGTGCGCACACTGGAGCCGCTGCCCTACGGGGAGCCCGGATACGCCCAGTTCGTCTCCCCGTACATCACCTCGGTCCCGGCGCAGTCCGTTCTGATGGGCGACCTGGTCACGCAGCACGGCCCCGAGGAGTGCGGCTGCGGGCTGCCCACGCCCTGGTTCACCGTGCACGGCCGGGCCGGGCTGAGCCGCAACCGCAGCTGTGCCATCGCCGCCGCCGAACTGATCAAGGGGAAGTCATGACCGCCGATTGGGTACCCAACGGACACTACTGGCAGGGCGAGTGGGTCGACGACGCCGAGGCGCAGCGCCGACTGGACGCGCTGGACGACTACGTTCCCGGCGCACTGGCCCAGCCCTTCAGCCCGCTGGTCGTGGTGGCGGCCTGCGACCGCCTGGCCGCCGCGCTGACCGACCCGGACGACCCCCACACCCAGCGGCTTGCCGCGCTGCTGCGCGAGGCCGAGGTGCCCGAGGACGAGTCGGCGCGCACCCTGCGCGACATCGCCGCGGCCCTCGGCCGGGAGGCCCTGGAGACCAAGCTGACCCGTGAGCTGGGCGGCATCGACCCCGGTCGGCTGGCCCGCTTCGACCTGCGCCGTGAGGTGTTCGAGGCATGGCTGCCGGTCGGCCTGCTGGTGCACATCACCCCGGGCAACGCGCCGGCCGCCGGAGCGCTCAGCGTGGTCGAGGGACTGCTCGCCGGAAACGTCAACGTGGCCAAGACCAGCGGTGATTCGCGCTTCACCCATGGACTGCTGGCCACTCTCGCCGAACTCGACCCCACCGGGCAGATAGCCGGCCGGGTGGTCGTGCTCGGCTTCCCCTCCAGCCGCACCAGCTGGCTGGAACGCCTGTGCGCCGCCGCGGACGCGGTCGCCGCCTGGGGCGGGGAGGAGGCCATCGCGGGCGTCGCCGCCCTGGTACGGCCCGGCTGCCGACTGGTCGACTGGGGGCCGAAGCTCTCCTTCGCCTACCTCACCGCGGACACCTGGTCCGCCCCCGACACGCTGCGCGCGGTGGCCGCGGACATCTGCCGCCTCAACCAGCAGGCGTGTTCCAGCCCGCAGGTCATCTACCTGGACACCGACGACACCGAAGAGGTCTTCGCCTTCGCCGAGCGGTTCAGTACCGCACTCGCCGACGCCGTCAGCACCCTGAGCCCAGCCGAGCCGGAGCTGCTGGAGAGCGCGGAGATCACCAACACCGTCCTGGTGGCCGAGTTGGAGCAGCACCTGGACCTCACCCGGGTACACGCCGCACCGGACGGCAGTTGGCACGTCCTGGCGGACACCCGTAGCGCGCTGCGGGCCTCCCCGCTGCACCGCACGGTGTGGGTCAAGCCCCTGCCGCGCAAGCGGATCCAGGAGGTGCTGCGCCCGATGCGCCGCTACCTGCAGACCGTTGGCCTGGGCGCCGACCGGTGCGACACCGCCGAACTGGCCGCCGCCGTGCTGGCCGCCGGCGCCCAACGGGTAACCGTGCCCGGCGAAATGCTCGGCAGCTACAACGGCGAACCGCACGACGGCGTCTACGCGCTCCAACGCTACAGCCGCCGGGTGGACGTCCAACTCGACGCCAGGTTCGCCACCGACGCCTGCCTGGACGACCTGGTCGGCGCACGCGAACTGCCCGCACCCGCCGTGCCGATCACCGCCAAGGCCGACTTCGAGCAACTGCAGACCGACCTGAGCCGGGCCGAGGTGTTCTTCCGCAGCGGCGGCAGCTCCGGCGCGCCCAAGCTGTCCGCCTTCACCTGGGACGACTACCACGAGCACATGCGCCACGGGGCGGAGGGCCTGCTGGCCGCCGGATTCGAGCCGCGCACCGACCGGGCCATGAACCTCTTCTTCGGCGGCCTGCTCTACGGCGGCTTCCCCAGCTTCTTCTCGGTGCTGGAGACCCTCAACGCCGTGCAGTTCCCGATGGCCGCGCAGCAGGACCATGTCGAGGTGGCCCGCTCCATCGTCGAACACCGGGTGGACACCATCCTCGGCATGCCCAACTACCTGCTGCGGGTGTTCACCGAGGGTGCGGAGGAACTGCGCGAGTACCGCGGAGTGCGCAAGATCTTCTACGGCGGTGAGCACTTCCCCGAAAGCCAACAGGCCTGGCTTCGCGAGGAGTTCGGCGTCGAGCTGATCCGCTCGGCCGCCTACGGCAGCGTCGACGCCGGGCCGCTGGGCTACCAGTGCGGTGCCTCATCGGCACGGGTGCACCATCTGTTCAGCGGTCTGCAGACCCTGGAGATCCTGGAGCTGGACGAGGACCGGCCCGCGCCGGTCGGTGAGACCGGACGACTGGTGTTCACCGCGCACACCCGGCGCGGCCAGCGACTTGACCGCTACGAGATCGGTGACCTGGGCCGCTGGGTCGCGGGCGACTGCGAATGCGGCCGCCGTACACCGCGCTTCGAGTTGCTGGGCCGGTTCGGCGACATCTTCCGCAGCGGCAGCCACTTCCTCAACTACCGCAGGTTCACCGCCGTCGCCGAGGACGCGCTGGGCCACACCGGGGCCGTGCAGCTCCTGCTGGACGAGGACGCGAACGCCCACGAGCGGCTGACGGTACGACTGGAGGGCGAGGCCACCCGGTCCGAGGAGGACGCGGTGCGGGTCTTCCTCGACGAGTACCACGCGCTGGACATCGCGGTGCGCCGGGACCGGATGGTCGAGCTGCGCGTGGAGTGGTCGCCCGCCGACCGCTTCGAGCAGACCGCCGCCAGCGGCAAGCTCCTGGCCGTCGTGGACCGCCGGGCCCGCAACAGCTGACCCGCGGCGAGGACAGTCCCGCCGCCGGACTTGGCCCGGCGGCGGGACTCTTCGTGTGCCCGGCAGCTCAGTCCATCCGCTCGTCGATGAGCCGAACCAGCTTGCCGGTACGGGCGTTGAGGATCAGACCGTCCAGGCCCACCCACTCGAACGCCAGCGGATGGATCTTGCCTTCCCGTACGTGCTCGTCGAACATCGGCCGTACGGAAGCCAACCGCTCCGTCAACGCACGCTCCAGTAGCCGGCGGTCCGCGGCGTCGCCCGAGGAGTGCGCCGCCAGCCGCAGCACCAGCTCGTCCCTGGTCTCCCGGTGCCGCAGCACCACCTGCACCCCGGCGACCAGGCCCTGCTTGTCCACGGTCTCGACCAGCTGCCGCAGATCCTCCAGGTACACGGTGACCACCCCGACCCGGGCCCCCTCCTCGGAGCGGCCGAGCAGCCGGAAGCGGCGCTGCGGGAAGTCCACCCACTCGGCCATGTCGCCGACGGGGTAACGGATCACCGGCATCAGCCGCCGCACCAGGTCCGTGGCAACGACCCGGCCGGGGCGCCCCGGTTCCTCGACGGGCTCACCGGTCTCCGGGTCCAGCAGCTCCACGACCTTGTCCGGGGCGAACACCTCGTGCACCCGGGGGTCGGGTTCCCCGGCGACCGGTCCGGCCAGCACGCCCGCGTCCACGCTGGCGTAGCCGATCGAGCGGACCTCGATGCCGGGGAACGCCTTGTCCAGCAGCGAGAGTTGATCGCCGTAGAGCGCCTCACCGCTGAACAGGGCGAGCCGGACGCCGGGCAGTGTGCCGACCGTGTTGACCACCTCGATCGCCAGACGGCACAGCGAGGTCGGCGGCGCGGCGATGACGGTGGCGTTGAAGTCACGCAGTGCGCCGACCGTGAAGTCAAGCGGGCTGCCGCCGCCGATCGGCAGCTGGACGGTGGGAACCGGCGCGTCCTGAAGGCAGTTGAGGGTGAAGACGAAGCTGGAGTACAGCTCCCCGGCGTAGAACAGGTTGGCCACCCGGTCCCCGGCGCGCAGCCCGGCCGCGGGCAGCCCGTCGCCGAACCGGCGGCTCATCGCCCGCCACTCGTCCCGGGTGTACTGGGACACCCGGGGAGTGCCCGTGGTGCCGCCGGTCTTGAAGACGATGCCCTCGGTGTGCGGCCCGGTCAGCACCTGGCTGACCGGCTCACCGTGCGCCTTCCAGTACGCCGTGTGATCGACCAGTGGCAGTGCGGTGAGGTCCGTCGTCTCGGCCGGTAGGCCTGAGTAGAGGTCGCGGTAGTACGGCGAGTGCTGCCGCGCGAAGGATATGAGCTCGGCTACTCGTTGAGCGTTCACGTAATCCAACTTCCCTGTGGGGCAAGGATTCCAGGGTACTGAAGCCCCGTTGGCGTGGAATCACAGGGCTATCGGTGGATCCGTCACGGGGACACCGAAATTCGTTGGGCTGCCCGGTTGGTGCGCCGGTACGGTCGACCGGTTCGGACGCCAGGGGTCGAGGGATGAGGTGCCAGATGGACGTCGTACCGCAGGCGTTGTTGCCGACCACACGCCGGGCCCTGCTGCACCGCCTGGCCGTCGGCCAGGCGGAGGGGCGTACACCGTCCCTGGTGGGCGCGGTGGTACGGGACGGGCGCACGGTGTGGACCGGGGCGCGCAGCATGTTCGACGACCACCAGCCGACCGATGACGTGCAGTACCGGATCGGCTCGCTCACCAAGTCCTTCGTCGCCGTACTCGTGCTGCGGCTGCGCGACGAGGGGCTGCTGGACCTCGCCGACCCGCTGGAACGGCACCTGCCCGGCACACCCGCCGGTGCTCTGGCGGTCCATCAGCTGCTCGCGCACACCTCGGGCCTGGCCGCCGAGACACCGGGACCGTGGTGGGAGCGTACGCCCGGTGAACTGCGGCCCGACCTGGTGGATGTGCTGGGGGAGCAGCCGGTGCGCCATCCCGCCGGTCGCCGGTTCCACTACTCCAACCCCGGCTACGCCCTGCTGGGCGCGCTGGTGGCCCGGCTGCGCGGTGCGCCCTGGGGCGAGGTGCTGCGCCGGGAGGTGCTGGAACCACTCGGCATGACGCGTACCACGCTGCTGCCGCAGGCCCCGCACGCGGGCGGCTTCGCCGTGCATCCGTGGGCGGACGTCATGCTGCCCGAACCCCTGGAGGACACCGGGGTGATGGCGCCCGCGGGCCAATTGTGGTCCACCGCCGCCGACCTGTGCCGCTGGGCGGCGTTCCTCGCCACCGGCGACGACAAGGTGCTCGCCCCGGCGACGGCCGCCGAGATGCGCCGACCCGCCACGGAGCCCAGCGACCGGGAGTGGACGGCCGGTTACGGCCTGGGCCTCCAGCTCATCCGGCGAGACGGACGGCTGTTGTACGGCCATGGCGGCTCGATGCCCGGGTTCCTGGCGAGCGTGTGGGTGAGCGAGGCGGACGACGTGGCGGCCGTCACGCTGGCCAACGTGACCTCGGGGATGAACACCACGGCGATAGCGGCCGACCTGATCCGGATCGTCGCCGAGCACGAGCCGCGCATCCCGGAACCCTGGCGCCCACTGGGCGACGTCGACCAGGAACTGCTGGCGCTCACCGGTCCCTGGTACTGGGGCGCGGCCCCCTTCACCCTACGGCTGCGGGCGGACCGCGCCCTGGAGCTGACCGCGCTGGGCGCGGTGGGCCGCAGCTCGCGCTTCAGCGCGGAGCCGGACGGCACCTGGACCGGCCTGGACGGCTACTACACCGGTGAGCGGCTACGGGTGGTCAGGAACGCCGACGGCGCCGCCAGCCACCTGGACATCGGCAGCTTCGTCCTCACCCGCCAGCCCTACGAGCCCCCCACCGCCGTCCCGGGCGGAGTGGACCCCCGGGGCTGGCACGCCGGTCACGGGTATCCAGAGCGCTTTCGGCAGGTCGGTTGGGCGCCGGGTTCACATCACCGGGAATAACACCATATGGCTCCCGCCTGCCCCAAGAGTTCCCCGCATGGTCATCTGCCCACCCATTGAGAGCTGTTGTGGCTGCCGGGGTGCTTCGCCAAAGTCCCCAACATGTCTAAACAACTTTCCCGGCGCCGTGACGGCCGTCGGCTCTCCACCATCACCGCGGTAGCGCTCTGCCTGGCGGTCACCGGCGCGTCCGAAGCCTTTTCAGCCCCCGTACCGGCCGCTTCGGCCGCGCCGTCGACGGCCGGTGGCCCGACGCTGTCCGAGGCCGGTTCTGGGCCGCTCTACCAGGGCCAGTCGGTCACGTTCGACTACTCGACGCCCGCGGCGAACCTCAGTGCCAAGAACTGGGTCGGCATCTACCCGGCCGGGGTCAAGCCGGGCTCGCAGGGCTCCACCCTGTGGCAGTACACCCCGAACGCCAACGGCACGGTCTCCTTCGACACCACCGCGCTGACCCCGGGCGCCTATGACGTCTACTACCTGTACAACGACGGCTACACGAGCCTGGCCGGCCCCGTCCCGCTCACCGTCCAGGCGGACCCGGCACCGCAGCCGCCGACCACGCCGCCGACCGCCCCCAACACCGGCTCGGGTCCGAACCTGATCGTCAACGGCGACGCTGAGCAGGGCGAGGGCAGTCAGGTCGGCGTGGACACCAACACCGTCCCCGGATGGAAGGTCACCGGCCTGCTCAACTCCGTCGCCTACGGCGCCCAGGGCGGTGAGGGCATCGCCAACTTCCCCACGCCCACCACCACCGGTCCCAAGGACCGCGGCAGGAACTTCTTCTCCGGCGGCGGAGGCGGCACCAGCACGGCGACCCAGACCGCGGACGTCAGGGCCGCGGCCAAGCGCATCGATCGCGGCACCGTCACCTACAACCTGACGGGCTGGCTCGGCGGCAGCGGGGTCTCCACCGACAACGCCAGCGTGACCAGCACCTTCCTCAACGCCAAGGGCAGGGCACTGGGCACCGCGACGCTGGGCCCCGTCACCCCGCAGATGCGCAAGTACACCACCGAACTGCTTCCCGAGCAGGCGGTGGGCAAGATCCCGGCCGGCACCCGCTCGATCCGTACCGTACTCACCATCACCGGCCCGCAGCCGCACGACCGCCGCGGCCACGCCCAGGGTTACGCGGACAACCTGTCGCTCAAGATCTCCGCACCGGTGCCGGCCCCGCGCAAGGCCACCGCACCGAAGGCCGACGTGCCCGGGTACGACCACGTCTTCGTCGTGATGCTGGAGAACCAGGACTACAACGGCATCATCGGCAACAAGACTGCGGCGCCTTACATCAACAGCCTCGTGCCCAAGGGCGCCAACCTCACCAACGCCGTCGCCGAAACCCACCCGAGCGACCCCAACTACGTCGCGCTGGCGGGCGGCAGCCTGTTCAACGTCAACGACAACACCCCTTTCAGCAGCACCGTCAACGCCCCGCACATAGGCGACCTGGTCACCAAGGCCGGCGGTACCTGGCGCGGATACATGGAGAACGCCAACGGTTCCTGCGACACCACCGGGCACGGCGCCTACACCATTGACGATCTGCCCTTCTACTTCTTCAAGGACGTCAAGGACAACCCGGCCAACTGCCAGGCGCACCTGAAGCCGCTCACCCAGCTGAGCACGGACCTGCGGAAGACGTCGACCACCCCGACCTTCTCCTGGCTCAGCGCGGACGACTGCGACGACATGGAAGGCTGCGGCGTCACCGCCGGAGACACCTGGCTCTCCCGGACCCTGCCGACCATCTTCGACTCCCCGGCGTGGAAGAAGCAGCGCTCTTTGCTCGTCCTCACCTGGGACGAGGACGCGGCCGACGGCCAGCAGCAGTTGCAGCGCATCCCCACCATCGTGCTCGGCTCCCAGGGAGTCCGGGCCGGCGCCACGTCCAACGTCCGCTACACGCACTACAGCGTGCTGCGCACCATCGAGGCCGCACTCCACCTGCCCAGCCTGACGAAGAACGACCTGTACGCCGAGCCCGTCAACGACATCTGGACCCGCCCCGGCCGTCGCCGCTGAGCCCCGGCATGAGCGCCGCGGACCCCCGCCACCCGGCCGGGGTCCGCCCCGCTCCTCCAGAGGGCTCGCTCACCTCCTGGTGACCGGCCACGGCGCCCCGCTAGGAGCGCAACGGGCCGGTTACCGTCCTCACACGGACCCGAAGTTGACCTTCCCCCTGGGGCAGGCCACAGCATCGAGGGCGTCGGGCGAGGGCCCGGCATGAGGAGGAGCGGGCATGGGGTTGCTGACCATCGGAGCCTTCGCCAAGGCGTCCCGTCTGTCACCGAAGGCACTGCGCCTTTACGACGAGTTGGGACTGCTGACCCCGGCGAGGGTCGACCCGGCGACCGGCTACCGCCTGTACGACCCCGAGCAACTGGAGCAGGCCCGGCTGGTGGCCTGGCTGCGCCGGCTCGGGGTGCCGCTGGCCCGGATCCGGCAGATCCGCACGATGGATCCGCCCGAGGCGGCGCGTGAGGTGCGGGCGTTCTGGGCGCGGTTCGAGGCCGACATCGCCGCCCGGCGGGACCTGGCCGCCTTCCTCATAGACCATCTGTCCCGGAAGGACGCCGAGATGACCCTGACCGCCAATCCGCTGGAGATCCACTACGCCGCGCTGACCGACACCGGACTGGTCCGCGAGACCAACCAGGACACCGCCTACGCCGGATCCCGCCTGCTCGCCGTCGCCGACGGCTTCGGCGGCGGCGGCGAGCAGGCCAGTGCCGCCGCGATCGACGCGGTCAAGCGCCTGGAAACCAACGGGATAACGACGGGCAACCTGCTCAACGCCCTTGAGGACGCGGTGCGCCAGGCTCAGCAAGCGGTGCACGGCGTCGCCGCCGTCGATCCCGTACCGGAAGAAGTGGGCACCACCTTGACCGCGATGCTCTGGACCGGAACCCAACTGGCGCTGGTGCACATCGGCGACACCCGGGCCTATCTGCTGCGCGACGGACAGCTGTTGCAGATCACCCATGACCACACGGCGGTGCAGACGATGCTGGACGAAGGCCGCCTCACCAAGGAGGAGGCCGCCTCGCACCCGCAACGCGCGCTACTCGCGAAGGCGTTGACCGGTGCCACCGAAGTCACCCCGGACGTCCGCCTGCACGACGCGCGTCCGGGCGACCGCTATCTGCTGTGCTCCGACGGCCTTTTCGAAGTGGTGCCGGTCGAGACCCTGCGCGAGGTCCTCGCGGCCGACTTCGCCCCGGAACAGGCGGCACGCGAACTCGTCGACCAGGCCAACCGCCGCGGCGGCCCCGACAACGTCAGCTGCGTGGTAGCCCACGTGGACGAGGCCCGGTGAGGCGGGAAGTCGCGTTCGTTCCTTCTGAGTGAACCTTGTCGGAAAAGCGTCGGCAGCCTCGGCCGCGCGGCGATCATGTCCTTCATGAACGGTGAACGTGATCACGTGGTGGGCCGTCGCCGGGTTCTCGGAGTCGGCCTGACCACCCTCAGTGTGGTGGCGGTGTTGTCCGCACTTCCTGCCGCCGCGGAGCCGACGGGTACACAGTCCCCGTCAGCGCCTGTCTCGCGGCAGCAGACGCCAGCCGAGGCGCGTACCAGCGCCTTTCTGGAGTCGATCCGCCAGGACCCGGTGCGGTCGCGGGCCTTCTTCTCGCATCTGCCCAAGGGAGGCGACCTGCACAACCACCTCTCCGGTGCGGTCCCTACCGAGTACCTGATCGAGCTGGCCGCCGAGGACGGGCTGTGCGTTGACGGCAAGACGATGACAGCCGTCGAACCGCCATGCGGGTCCGGGACGCGACCGGCTGCGGACGCCCGCAACGACCGTGTCTTTCACGACGAGTTGGTGCGTGCCTGGTCCATGCAGGACTTCCCGCCGGACCAGTCCGGGCACGACCACTTCTTCGACGCGTTCGGCAAGTTCGGTGAAGTGACGTGGCGGCATCGCGGAAAGCTATTGGCCAAAGTCGCCGATGGCGTCGTCGCGCAGAACCAGTTCTACCTGGAGACGATGGTCAGCCCCGCTTCGGACGACGCCAAGAGGCTCGCCGACCAGGTTGGCTGGGACGACGACCTCAACCGGCTCCACGGCAAGCTGGTCGCCGACGGCAAACTGGACCGCCTCGTGGACGAGGCACGCAAGGAAGCCGACGACGCCGACGCCGAGTTCCGCGCGGCCTCACACTGCGGAACCTCCCGGCCCGCGCCGGGCTGCCGACTGACCGTACGCTGGATCTCGCAGGTGTCTCGGGGCAGCACCCCCGCGCGGGTCTTCACTCAGATGGAACTGGGCATGCGGCTGGCCGAGCGGGATCCGCGCTTCGTCGCCGTCAACCTCGTCCAGCCCGAGGACGGCGACAGCGCTCTGCGTAACTACCGCACGCAGATGCGCATGCTCGACTACCTACATGGCACGTATCCGCGCGCCCACATCACCTTGCACGCCGGTGAGCTGTGGCCGGGCCTGGCCAAGCCGGAGGATCTGACCTTTCACATCAACCAGGCCGTCAACGTGGCCCATGCCGAACGCATCGGCCACGGCGTGGACCTGGTTCACGAGAACAACTGGCAGCAGCTGGCGCGGACCATGGCGGCCCGCCAGGTGGCCGTCGAAGTCCCCTTCAGCAGCAACGCCCAGATCCTCGGTGTCAAGGGCGCCGATCACCCCTTCACCACCTACCGTGCGTACGGGGTCCCGGTCGTGCTGGCCACCGACGACCCAGGGGTCTCCCGCATCGACATCACCCACGAGTACCAGTACGCCGCCACCACGTATCACCTCGGCTACGTCGACCTGAAGGACCTGGCGCGCGCCTCGCTCCAGTACGCCTTCCTGCCCGGCCGCAGCCTGTGGCAGGACAACCCGACACGCGACGGCTACCACCCCGTCACCGAATGCCGCGGACAGCACCCTGGCAGCGCACCACCGAGGGGCGCTTGCCTACGGCTACTCGAAGCGAGCCCGAAGGCAGCCGTTGAGTGGCGGCAGGAAGCCGCCTTCGCCGCCTTCGAACGATCCTTCCACTGACCGGAGTTCTCACGCCCGGCCCCGGGTGCGTCGAACCACGCCCCGACACCGCCCAATTCACCTCCCGTCAAGGCCTGTTGGGCGGTGTCCTTCGGATTCAAGCGCCCGGGGCATCCAGTGGAAGTCTTCCGCAGCAGTGCGGCCGCACAGGCCGACCGCACTCAGCGGCTATGACCGGCTAGCCACCCGCAACGGGCACCCCTTGCCGACGCGCGCGTCGAGGCCCGTGGTAGCCAGGACCCATGCGAATCCTCTTCCCACTGCCTGACCGTGACTTCGACGTCACCGAGGTGGCCGTGCCCCACCGGCTGCTGAGCGACGCGGGTCACGAGGTGGTCTTCGCCACGGAACGCGGCGACCACCCGCCCGAGGCAGACCCACTGCTGCTCACCGGAGTCCTCTTCGGGCAACTCGGCGCGGACGCCGAGCCGAAGGAGTTCTACCGTCGGATGGTCGGCGAGGCCGCTTACCGCAGCCCGCTGCGCTGGGCCGACCTGGAGCCCGAAGACTACGACGGCCTCCTCCTGCCCGGCGGACACGCGCCCGGCATGCGCCAGTACCTCGGCTCCGCAGTGCTTCGCGAGAAAGTCTCCCGCTTCTGGGCGACCGGCCGCCCCGTCGGAGCCATCTGCCACGGCGTCCTCGTGCTCGCCCGAACGCCCGATCCGGCCACGGGCCGCAGCATCCTGGCCGACCGGCGTACGACCTGCCTGCCCAAGTACATGGAGCGCAGCGCCTACTACCTCACGGCCTGGCGACGCGGGCGCTACTACCGCACCTACCCCGCCTACGTCCAAGACGAGGTGACCGCCTGTCTGGACGACCCAGCGCAGTTCCAACGCGGACCCGTCCAGCTGACGCGGCGCGGCACCGCCACGGATGACCGGCCCGCGTTCGTCGTCCAGGACGGCAGTTACCTGTCCGCCCGCTGGCCTGGCGACGCCTACCTGTTCGCGCGCCGCTTCAACGACATGCTCAGGTAGTCGGCGCGGACGGCACCTGTGCCGTCCCTTCTCCGCTGTGCGGAGCGCGTCAACCACTTTGCACCATCGGGGCGTGGCGGGCGGCACGGCAGTCGCACAGTCATGAGCCAGGCTCCCGCGCCACCCGAGCACAACCACCAGCCCCCGGCACAACAGGGGTTGGCTGGGTTTCGGGCATGCACAGCCTCGATCGTGTCCGGGTCCGCACCCGCCGCAGCGAAAGGGTGCGTTCAGCGACCCCGAGCACGGGTCACACGCGGCTCAGGCTCGCCGGGGGCCTTGACGCCTGGCCCTGCGAAAGGCCGTCAGGCCCCCACGGTCCCGTCGATGCCCTCGCGCAGGAAGTCGGCATGGCCGTTGTGGCGGGCGTAGTCGTGGATCAGGTGCATCATCACCAGCCGCAGCGACACGTCCTTGCCCCAACGGGCCTGGTGGCCGATCACATCAAGGGACTCCGCCTCGCGCTCGATCCGCCGTGAGTGCTCGACCTCGGCCTGCCAGGCCGCGAACGCCCCTGACCGGGTGGACGCGCTCGTGTCGAACGCCACCTGGTAGTCGTCCTCGTCCGACCACACCAGCGGAATGTCCTCGCCGTTGATCACCCGCCGGAACCAGGTGCGTTCCACCTCGGCCATGTGCCGCACCAGGCCGAGCAGCGAAAGCGTCGAGGGCGGCATCGACTGGCGGCGCAGCTCCTCGTCGGTCAGCCCGTCGCACTTCATGGCGAGCGTCGCACGGTGGAAGTCGAGGAACGCGCGCAGCATCTCGCGCTCACCCGCGATCAACGGCGGCCCGATCCGTTCGGTCGTCATGCCCTGAAGTCCCTTCGCTTGATCTTCGCCATGCGCATGCCGTCCGGATGGTGCCATACGATCCCCTCGTACCGCGGACGGGCCAGCAGCCAGTCCCGCAGACCCGCGAAGTCCCGTGGGGCAGCCTCCACATCGGCGCACACCTGCGCCGGGGCCCAACCGTGGCGCACCAGCGCGTGGGTGTCGAAGCCGTCCGGATTGCCGTTGATCTTCGGGCCGACGAGTTCGTAGGTGCCTGGCGTCCACCCGTCGCCCGATCGCACCGCCTCGGCGTGGAAAGTGGCGAACGATGACCGGGCCATCGGCTCCCAGCCCACCGTCTTGCCGGTGGTCCCATCGGTCTCCACGGGGAGGTAGTTCTCGGGCGCAGCTCTGCCCGCCCGCACCTCGCGCCGTGCCCACCACATGCCGGACTCGTCGAGCATCACGCACGTCCCGTCCCACTTGCGCGTCGCTGTCCCTGCGCCGGCCAGCACCCACCCACAGCCAGGCGTCACCTCGGGCAGCACGACCCGCCGGTCCCGAGGGTCGCGCACGAACAGGGTCGGGACCTTACGCATGATTCCCCCGGTGTGGATGTTCTCCGATTGGTCGGGGGTAGTGAACCACCACAGGGTGGGCGCGCGTCACCCAATTACGCTGGGGCGCTTGTGCCTTGGCCCTCAGGCTTGCTCCGCCCGCCGTCCGCCCGGGCCTCCGCGATGCCCGCCCGGGACACGACCCAGGTCCGGGTGGCGCGGGTGATCGGAACCTCCGGCTCGGTCCCCACCGTCTCGACGTCCTCCCGCTGGTCAGGGGCGTCGGCCGGGTAATCCGCGTAATCCGATTCGTTCACGACCACATCAACGGACGAGACGTCGGCAGGTGACGGTGGGCCATCCGCCTGGACGACGGGATGCCGGAGCGGGCACCGCGGCGCACAACCGAAGTCGATAACCAGCCATGCTGGGGACGACAGTCATGCGTTCTTGGACCTGCGGCCGGACTGCCGACACTCTTGGGGCCCTGGGGAACACAGCGAAGCGCAGGGCGACAGCACAAGTCAGGGCCGAAATCGCGGCCGAGCGGCGGGAGTTGGCCGACCTTCTGGACGGGCTGTCGGAGAAGCAGTGGGATGCGCCGACCTGGACCACGGCGTCGCCCACGGCGCGGGCGGGCGCCCCCGGTGCGGTCATCGCGGTGAGGCGGCGGTGGCCTCCTGGCCGATTCGGCGCTGCGCGGCGACCAGCGCGGCGGCGGGCAGCAGGCTGCATCCGCTCACCGCGATCAGTGCCCAGTAGGCGATGTCCACCGCGTGCGCTCGGGAGATCGGGGCATGGCTGTAGGTGTACGGCATCCGGGACAGCAGCAGGATCAGTGTCGCGGAGCCCAGTGAACCGCCCACGTGTTCAAGGGTGTTGAACTGGGTGCTGGCCTGCCCGATGTGCGCCGGGGCGAGTGACTGGTACGCGGCGGTCATCGCCTGGGTGTGCGCCAACCCGACGCCGACGCCCCGCAGCACCGTGGCGGTGATCAGCCACCAGTAGGGCGTACTGGCCGTCAAGAACGCGAACGGCAGCGTGGCGAGGAGTACCGCACCGCTACCGACCAGCACCGTCGCACTGCCCAGCCGCTCGAACAACCGGCCGGACAGCCACATCGCGGCCGCCGTGCCCAGCCCCTGCGGCGCGATCAGCAGACCGGTCCGCCAGGGATCGTCACCGCGTACGGTCTGGAGGTACAACGGCAGCAGGATCGTTCCGCCGAACACTACGGCACCGGTGACCAACATCGACTGCGCGGCCGCCCGGAACACCCCGTTGCGGTACAGCCGTAGGTCCAGCAGCGGACTGCTGCCCTGGAGCGACCACACCACGAACGCCACGATCAGTACCGCTCCGGCGCACAGCGGCACCACCACCGCCGGGCAGCCGAGCCGCCCGGAGCGACCGGCCTGGGTCAGCGCGTACGTCAGTGCGGCCAGCCCGGGGGAGACCAGCAGCAGCCCGACCACGTCCAGTGACGAACTGGGCCGCGGCGGCTTCGGCCCCAGAAGGCGGCGCGCCAGCAGGAGCGCGAGGATGCCGATCGGCGCGTTGAGGAAGAAGATCGCGCGCCATCCCACGTACGCCAGCAGCCCGCCGCCCAGCAGTGGTCCCATGACCGCCACCAGCATCACCGGGATGCCCAGGGTGCCCATGACCCTGGGCAGCCGCTTGGGGCCGGCGGCGGTGACGAGCATGATCCTGCAGACCGAACTGATCAGCCCGCCGCCCGCGCCCTGTACGGCACGGGCGACGATCAACTGCCAGGGGACGTGCGCCAGTCCGCACATCACGGACGCCACGGTGAACACGCTCATCGCGGCCAGGTACACCCGCTCCGGGCCAAAGCGCTGTGCCGCCCAGGTACTTGTCGGGATCGCCGCGGCGAAGGCCAGCATGTAGGCCGAGACGATCCACTGCGCGGCGCTCAACGACATGTGCAGGCCGGTGGACAGCGACCGCAGGGCGACGTGGACGACGGACGAGTCGAGGAAGAGCATGACCGCCGCCACCAGGACGACCGTCATCGTCAGCCGCAGACTTCCCGCCCAACTCCCGCTCTCTGCAAGGGGAGTGGGCTCCTGGAGGATCGCGCCGTGCTGGTGCGCCACGGGGCGGCGGGCATGCCGCCCATGTGCGGCGGCTTTACGTTTCTTCATCGCGGCGGACGCCGCACTCGTCGGCGCTCCGCGTCGTGACCGACGAGCCCGGACCGGGTTCCTTGTGATGCGACGGACATGGCAGCGATCCCCCTCTCTTGCACGTGAGGCCCATGCGGGCCAATGGGGTGATTTGTCGCATACGTAGAGTTGCCGAAGCGCGTCGGACTCATCCAGACACGCCGTAGGGAATCCCCTGAAGGGAGGAAAGTGCCCGCTGATTGTTGACCGTTGACGCTTTCGTTCCACGCGTCCGGGTGTGTCCGGCTGCCTGTGTGGCAACTGTGGGCCGGTCAAATCACTGGGCTAACCAATCACTCCAACGTGTGGCATACGGTGCATCAAGTGATGGGCAGTATCTTCACGCCAATACCGGCAAAACAGCAAATCCCATTGTATGTGCCAGTATTGGAGAGAGGAGCGTCATGATGAAACGTCACTCCATCCGGAGGTCCATCACCGCGGCCCTGCTCACCGCAGGCGTCGCGCTGGGCACCGCCACCGGAGCGCAGGCCCTCGCCCCCGCCCACCACGGCTTCTGGCACCACCGTGTCGAGGGACGGGTGGTCTCCCCGGAGCCGGTGACCGTCCACTACGGCCCCGGTGTGAACCGCTGGGCGACCGGGACGATCAACAACGGCATGCACGTGTGGATCGTGTGCAAGGCCAGGGGTGGCCAGGTCGGCAGCAACGACCGCTGGTACAAGCTCGCGGGCGGCCAGGGCTGGATTCCCGCCTACTACGTCAACAACTACCGGTACGTCCGCTGGTGCACGAGGTGACACACGGCTGACGTAAGGTTTCGCCCCGCCCGGCTCCGCGCCGGGCGGGGCGCGCCTGCGAGCTGGATCAGGCTCCGTCCAACGGCAGTTGGGGAATCGCGGCGGTGTACAGCCAGTCGTGGAAGAAGCCGTCGAGCGCGACATCCGACACCCGCTGGGCGAGGGCGATGAAGCGGGCGGTGTCGGCGCTGGCCCCCCGGTACCGCCCGGCCCACGCCTGGAGGAGGGCGAAGAACCTCTCGTCCCCCACGGTCAGCCGCAGGGCGTGCAGGGTCAACGCGCCCCGGGTGTAGAGGCGGTCGTCGTAGAGCCTGGCCGTCCCCGGGTCGCCGATGGCGAAATCCTGTCCCTTGGCGCGAAGACTGTTCAGATGGGACACCGCCATCGTGTGCGCGCTGGGACCGCCGGACGCCTGCGACCACAGCCACTCGGCGTAGTTGGCGAAGCCCTCCTTGAGCCAGATGTCCCGCCAGTCGCGGATGCCGACGCTGTTTCCGAACCACTGGTGGGCCAACTCATGGGCCACCTCGTCCTCGTAGCCCCGTCGGCCGGTGACCCGGTCGGTGCCGAAGACCGAGAACGTCTGGCTCTCCAGCGGGTCACCGACCACGGCGTCCACCACCACGGACCCGTACACGTCGAACGGATAGGGGCCGAACAGTTCGCTGAAGACCCGCAGCATCCGCGGTTGGCGGCCGAAGTCGAACTCGGCGCGGTCCAGCAGCCGTTCGGGGAACGCGTTGCGCAGCAGCACTCCCGGCGGGCCACCGGTCTGCTCGACGAACACGAACCGGCCGATGGCCACGGTCGCCAGGTAGGGCGCCATCGGCCCCGGATGCTCGTAGACCCATTCCACGCGCTGCGCGCCGACCGTGCGCCGCTGCGTCAACCGCCCGTTGGCGCAGACCTGGTGGTCCTGCGGCACGGTGATCTCGAACCGGTAGGCGGCCTTGTCGTCCGGTCGGTCGTTGCACGGGAACCACGAGGGGGCGCCCAGCGGTTCGCTCATCACCCGGACTCCGTCCCGGGTGCGGAACCAGCCCGCCTCGTCGTCCAGTTCGGGAACGCCGATCGGCCGTGGGACACCGTGATAGCCGATCTCGAACTCCACCGGCTGCCCCAGCGGCAACGGTCGACCTGGCCTGATGTTCAGCTTCTTCTTGCGCTGGTGGAACTCAACGGGTTCGCCCCCGGCGGCGACCCTGGTCACCTCAAGGTGGGACAGGTCGAGACTGATCACCTCCACCGCGCGCTCGGGGAGGACGGTGAGCCCCGCGCTGGCCAGGATCCGCCCGGAGCCCGGCTTCCAGTCCAGCCGCAGCCGGTACCGCAGCACCCGGTAGTCGTCGCTGCCGTGCCGTGGAAAGTACCGCGCGGCCCTCCCGAACTCCACCGTGTACTCCTCCGCCCGGGCACTGGCTCGGTTCGGCCGAACAGGAGAGGGGAGCGGGCCAGTGCCGAGCCCGCCCCCCACGTACTACTACCCGAAACCGCACGCCACGTGGGCGAGCGGAACCTCATGTCCGCGCGGCGACGGCCACCCCCTCGGGCGCGCCCAGCCCGAAGGCGCCGTGCAACGCCCTTACCGCGTCACCCAGCTGGGCCGCCCGGCACACGGCCGAGATGCGGATCTCCGAGGTGGAGATGATCTCGATGTTGACACCCGCCGCCGCCAGCGTCTCGCAGAACGCGGCGATCACGCCGGGCTGTGAGCGCATCCCGGTGCCGACCAGCGAGACCTTGCCGATGCGCTCGTCCTGGGAGATGTCAGCGAAGCCGATCTCCTCCTGGTGCTCACGCAACGCCGCCACCACGGGCAGCCGGCTGTCCGCCGGGACGAGGAAGGACAACTCGGTGCGGCCGTCCGCGCCGTGTGACGTGTCGCGCACGGCCATGTCGAGTTCGCTCTCCGCACCGGTGACGACCCGGAAGACCTGTGCCGCGGGGCCGGGGCCGTCCGGTAGACCGGTCACGGTGATCTTGGCGCCGGACTGGTCGTGGGCGACACCGGTGATCGACGGCCGCTCGGCTGTCGGCACCTCACGGGCCGCCGAAACCATCGTCCCCGGCCGGGTGTTGTACGAGGAGCGCACGTGCACCGGTACTCCGTGCCGACGGGCGTACTCCACGCTGCGCAGCGCCAGCACCTTCGCACCGCAGGCGGCCAGTTCCTGCATGGTCTCGTAGCTGATGTGCTCCAGCAGCCTGGCGTTCGGCACGATCCTGGGGTCGGCGGTGTAGACCCCGTCCACATCGGTGTAGATCTCACAGGTGTCCGCCTTCAGGGCGGCGGCCAGCGCGATCGCCGTGGTGTCGGAGCCGCCGCGGCCCAGGGTGGTGATGTCACCGCTCTCCCGGTTGACCCCCTGGAAACCGGCGATCAGCACGATCGCGCCGCGGTCGAGTTGCTGCCGCACACGGGTGGTGTCCATGTCGACGATCCGCGCCCGACCGTGCGCCGCGGTGGTGAACACCCCCGCCTGCGAACCGGAGAACGAACACGCCGGAGCACCCAGTGCCTGGATGGCCATCGCCACCAGGGCGTTGGAGACCCGCTCGCCCGAGGTGAGCAGCATGTCGAGCTCGCGTGGCGTGGGCGCGCCCGTCACCTCGCCTGCCAGGCCGAGGAGTTCGTCGGTGGTGTCGCCCATCGCGGAGACCACCACGACCACGTCATGGCCCGCCCTGCGGGTCGCGACGATGTGCTCGGCGACCTTCTTGATCCGCTCGGTGTCGCGTACCGAGGAGCCGCCGTACTTCTGGACGATGAGTGCCACGTGGTCAAGCCTCCTGCCGTCCCCGGTCCGCGGACAGTGTGGCGTCGGCGATGGCGTCGACGAGGATTGCGCAGGCGGTGTCGACCACCGCCGCGGTGACGTTCAGCGGCGGCATGAGCCGGACCACGCAGTCGGCACGGCCGCCGACCTCCACGATCAGGCCGCGCCGTAGCGCACCGGCCTGCACCTGGCCGGCGACGGCGCCCGCCGGGCTGCCGTCGCCGGGATCGGCGAACTCGATGCCCCACATCAGGCCGCGTCCGCGCACCTCGCGCACCCAGGGGTCGGCGTGCAGCTCGGCGAGCGACTTGAGGATCTGCTCGCCGCGCCGGTGGACGTTGCCCAGGATGTCCTCGCGTTCGAAGACCCGTACCGCCTCCGCCCCCGCCGCGAACGCCAGTTGGTTGCCGCGGAAGGTCCCGGTGTGCGCGCCGGGCGCCCAGACGTCCAGCCGCTCGTCGTAGAGGATGACGGCGACCGGGGTGCCGATGCCGCTCAACGCCTTGGAGGCGACGATGACGTCGGGTTCGATGCCGTACTGCTCGAAGGCGAACCAGGTGCCGGTGCGCCCGCAGCCGCTCTGCACCTCGTCCACCACCAGCGGGATGTCCAGCTCCCGCGTCAACTCCCGTACCCGCCTTACGAAGTCGCCGGTCGCCGGGATGATCCCGCCCTCGCCCTGCACCATCTCCAGGATCACCGCGGCGGGCAGCGGCACCCCGCCGTTGCCGTCCCGCAGTGAACGTTCCAGGAAGCTCACGCAGTTGGTGGCGCAGGCGTCCGGCGTCAGGTCGAGCGGGCACCTGGCGCAGTAGGAGTACGGGAAGAAGTGGATACCGGGCACACCGTTGGGCACGGGCTGCTTCTGCGACACCAGGCCGGTGATCGCCATGGCGGCGTGGCTGCTGCCGTGGAAGCCGCCCTGGAAGGAGATCACATCGCCGCGGCCGGTCGCCGTCTTGCACAGCTTGAGCGCGGCGTCCACCGCGTTGGCGCCGGTCGGCCCGCAGAAGTGGATCTTCATCCGGTCCCGTAGGCCCGGCGGCAGCATGGCCAGTTGGGCCTGGATGAACTCCTCCTTCGCCGGGGTGGGGAAGTCCAGGCCGTGGGTGAGCCGACCGAGCTGATCGGTGATGACACGTACCAGGTCGGGGTGGTTGTGCCCCAGGGAGAGCACACCGGCCCCGGCGAGGAAGTCGATGAAGACGTTGCCGTCCACGTCCCGTACGAAGCTTCCGGAAGCCTCCTCGATGGCGATGGGCAACCGGCGGGGGTAGGTACGGGCGTTGGACTCGTGGCGCTGCTGGAGTGCCAGGAACTCGGCAGAGCGGGGGCCTGGCAGTTCGTGGTCGACGTGCGGGCCGGTCCAGGTACCGAGGTGGTCGAGCGATGTCATGGTTTCTCCGCGAGAGAGCAGAAGACTGCGGGATGTTGGTCGATGCGGCACTCGGCCGCCTCCGGTGTGCCGGGAGCGCCGGGACTTGGCGCGACGAGGACGGGCGCCCTCGGCTCAACAGGGACGGGCCGGGATGCCGCGCCACCTCGTGCGGTCTGGCAGCCGCTCGCCCTTCATCAGCAGGGACAGCGCGTCCAGTGAGGTACCGGCGCCGACCTCGGCGTCGTAGAGCACGACCGTCCGGGGGCCGACCGAACTCGCCTTGCCGACCCTGACGTTGGACATCTTCATCACGCGGTCCTCGAACAGGTGGGTCTGCAACGAGGTGACCTCGCCGACCGCCGCGTCGTCGCCGACCTCCACCAGGTCGAACTCCGTCATGTAGGTGGTGGACAGCCACACCCGGCGGCCGATCCGGGCGCCGAACAGCCGCATGACCGTACCCATCAAAGGCGTTCCGGTGAGGAAGTTCACCAGCGACGGCACGACGAGGTTCTCGAACAACCCGGTGATCAGTTCAGTGCGCCGCACCCAGATGCCCCACAGCGGTTCGACCCGTGGCCGGTAGCGGCCGATCACCAGCCATTTCAGGACCACGGTGAGCAGGGTGGCCAGTACGCCGACGCCGAGCAGCAGCGCCGGTCCGAGCAGGAACAGGGCCGTCGGGGAAGCCGACTTGGCGAGGCCGATCGCGGCGTACAGGCTCAGCAGCACGCCGAGGGCCGCGAAGGTGCCCGGCAGGGTGACCCGGAAGTACTCGATGACCAGCCGGGCGGCGATCAGCCCGGGGCTCGGGTCGTAGGTGTACTTCGCCGGGAAGTTCTGGCTCTCCTCCCGGCGCGGCAGGAAGATCGCCGGTGACCCCAGCCAGGTCGTCTCCGGGTCCACCGGCCGGGTCGGCGCCACGGAGTGCACGCCCAGCAGGCTGTTGTCGCCCATTCGGCAGGAGCCGGGCACCAGTGCGCCGTTGCCGACGAAGCTGCGCTTCCCCACTTCCGCCGGTGCCAGTGCGATCCGGCCCCGGTGGAAGACCGCGGGCCCCACCACGCTGACGTCCGCGACGAAGCTGCGTTCGCCGATGACCAGCATGTCCGGATCGACGAAGCTGACCGTGGCCACCTCCGACCAGCGGCCGGTGCGCGCACCCAGCCAGCGCAGGAACGGCACCAGGTACAGGGTGGAGTACAGGGCGTGGGTCAGGACCAGGCTGGTGTTCATCAGGCCGTCGCCGATCCACTTGCGCACCCCGAAGCCGCTGCGCTCCGGATGGACGCCCGCCCGTACCCGCGGCAGCAACGCGCGCTTGAGGACGAGCACCAGCAGGCAGGTGAGCACCACCACCAGCGGCCCGACCGCCAACGTGGACAGGCAGCCCCAGAAAAGGCCGTCCCTGACGGTCACATAGCCGACCAGGGTTCCGGTGGTGTCGGCGATGACCAGCGGCACGAGTATCAGCAGCAGTGATCCCAGGGCGTATCCGGCCAGCAGCCGTAGCGGCCAGCGCCGGTCGTCGGCGTCCGCGGCCATGGCGTCCAGCAGCGCGGGGCGCGCGTCCTGACGGCGTGCGGGAGAGCCGGACCAGTGCTCGTCGGCCGGTACGGTCCGGTCGGCGGGGACCAGCGACTGGTCGCCCACGGACGCGCCGCTGCCCAGGGTGGCGCCCGGCATCACGACGCTGTTGGTGCCGACGTAGCTGCGATCGCCCAGCGCCACCGGCGCAAGCCGCAGCCAGCCGTCCTCGACCAGGAAGGGCAGCAACCGCGCGCCGTAGCCGACGCTCACATCGTCGCCGAGCCGCAGGAAGCACGGCAGCGCGACGACGGACGACAGATGACAGCCGCGGCCGATCCTCGCCCCCAGCAGCCGCAACATCGGCGGCAGCAGCGGTGAACCGGTCAGCAGCGCGATCGGGGAGAGCGCCAGCACCTTTCCGTACAGCCAGAACCGCAGATACGTCACGCCCCACAGCGGATACCACCCGGGCCGGACCCCCGCCATCAGCAGTCGGCCGACGAGCAGCGGGAGCACCAGCAGGCTCACCAGCAGCCAGCCGATCTCCAGCGGTATGAACGCGCCGAACCCCAGATGGCTGAGCCAGTTGAGGGCGGAGTGCGGGGCCACCGCGCGCACCGGCTCGTGCCACACCGCCAGCAGCCGGTAGACCAGTACACCGAGTGGCAGACCGGCCAGCAGCAACCACGCGTACAGGGAGCCGATCTGGGCGATGCCGCACAACGCGACCCGGGCACTGGAGTGGTGCCGGACCGGGGGCGCCGGTTCCGCCGACGGCTGCTCGTCGGGGGCCTGATCGCCGGTGTCGAGGTGCGTGGCGAGATCGCGGATGGTGGGGTGGGCGTACAGGTCGGCCATGGCCACGGTGGCCAACTCCGGTTGCCGACGCAGCCGGGAGACGAGCCGGGCCGCCGCCATGGAGTGGCCGCCCAGGTCGCAGAAGAAGTCGTCCTCCACCGAGACCTTCTCGGCGCCCAGCACCTCCCGCCACACCGCGGCCAGTTGGCTCTCCAGCGCAGTGGCCGCCGCGACGTGCGGGCGGGAGCCGCGCGCCAGCGGGGGAGAGGCGGGGGCGGGCAGCGCCGCCCGGTCCACCTTGTCGGCCGCCAACAGCGGGAACTGCGGAAGCACTTCGACGAACGACGGGATCATGTACTCGGGGAGTCTTCGGCGTAGCGCGGTGTGCAGGCGTTCCCGCAACCGGTCGTGGCTCTCGCCACCGGTACGGCCGGTCAGCGTGACGTAGCCGACCAGGTCCTGCACCACGCCGTCCCGCTCCAGCGGGGTGACGACCGCGTTCTCGACCGCCTCGTCCTCCCGCAGCACCTCCTCGATCTCGGCCAACTCGATGCGGTAGCCGCGGATCTTGACCTGGGTGTCGATCCGGCCCAGGTACTCGATCTCCCCGGTGGAGGTGAACCGGCCCAGGTCCCCGGTGCGGTAGATGCGCGGGTGTTCGGCCCGCTCGTGCTCGACCGGGTTGGTCACGAACCGCTCCGCGGTCAGCTCCGGCCGGTTGAGGTAGCCGATCGCCACTCCGGGGCCGCCGACGCAGATCTCACCGCTCTCGCCCTCGGCGACCGGGCGCATCCGGTCGTTGAGGATGTAGACCCGGTAGGTGGGCAGCGGCGTTCCGATGGTGACCGGGCGATGCGGGTGCAGTTCTCCGCAGGTCGCGGTCACCGTCGACTCGGTGGGTCCGTACGCGTTGAGGATGCGGCGGCCGGGGCGGTGCCAGCGGCGCACCAGGTCGGGCGGGCAGGCCTCGCCGCTCACCAACAGGCTGCGCAGCGAGGGCACTTCGCCCTCGATGGTGGTCAGCAGCGTCGGGACGCAGCACAGCACCGTGATCGCGTTCTCGACCAGGAAGTCGGCCAGCCCCTGCCCGACGCGACGGTCGTCGGTCGGCCCGGCCACCAGCGTCGCCCCCGCCGACCACGCGGGCCAGATCTCCTCCACCGAGAAGTCGAACGCGATGGACAGCCCTTGGTAGACCCTGTCATCGCCGTTCACCCGATAGATGGGCGTGACCACCCGCAGGAAGTTGACGATGTTGGCGTGCGAGACGGCAACGCCCTTGGGGCGACCGGTGGTTCCCGAGGTGTAGATGACGTAGCACAGCGACGACGGGCTGACGCCGCCTGCGGGGCGCTCGGCCGATTGACCGTCCAACTCCTCTGCGCACTTGTCCAGTTCGAGGACCGGGCAGGGAAGCCCTTGCGTGCGGTGTGACATGGTGGATGACGTCACCAGATCGCACAACTCGGCGTCCTGGGCGATGAACGCCACCCGGGCGGCAGGGAACGAAGGGTCAAGTGGAACGTAGGCGGCACCGGCCTTCATCACGCCGAGCAGGGCGACGTAGGTGTCCACGGAACGGTCGAGCAGGATCCCGACGGCCCGGCCCTCCCCGGCGCCGCGCTGTCTGAGCAGCCGCGCCAACCGATTCGCCCGGCGGTCGAGTTCGGCGTAGCTGAGCTGTGTGTCACCGCAGACCAGTGCGGTGTTCTCGGGTGTTCGGTCGCATGCCCGCTCGAAGAACTGGATCAGTCCCCGAGTGGGTGGTAACGCCCGGGGGCGCGTCGCGGTAACCGCGCCCGGATCATCACCCACCTTGGCGGAAGGTGCGATTGGTTGTGCCTCTGGCATAGCCACTCCTTGTGACCCCGTAATGCAGGAGGGTTTTTTAATTGTCTTTGCATTTCGCTGTGCGCCACTTGATGTTTCCCGCAGGTGACGGGAAGCAGCGGAGCGCACGGCGGGCTCGTGTGCAAACCGGTCCGGAGACCGGCCGGTTGGCTTGAGTGCCGCATGGGGTGTGCGAATCGGTCTGCTTGTGGTACCTGCACGTCAGGCGGCTCCTCTCGCGACAAGGGCCGTCGACCTGCCAAGTAGTAGCGCGTTGAACCGAAACGAAAACTAGGTATGCGTGGTCTCGTGGAATAGCGGTATATGGGCCAACGTCGGATGGCCGGTTACTCCCGAAGAACGTATACCAAAGGTGACTGTCCCATCTTCCGGGTTGACAGTTAATTCACAGGTATGCCATAGATTCAGAATCGAACGGCACTCCGCTTGCTGTTCGCCGCCGCTCCGGGGTCCCATTCGCGATTCCATGCCGGTCATGTCCATGAAAGGTGTCCAGTGACTTTGCGTCGCGGCCCGGCAGAAGCTTTGCCCCGAGAACCGGCCAGCGGATTGTCGCCGGGGCGGCCCCGATCCCGCCAAACGGCGCTCGGATCGCGTAAAGACTCGCCCTTGGTTGTTGCAAGAAACAGGCTTGCCTTGGCCGGGACAGCGCTAGTCCTGCCGGGTGGCCGCCGCGGCCGGTGCCTGCCGGGGGCGGTCGACGTGCCGTAGAAAGGGAACCGGAACGAGTCGTCGACCGCGGGAAGGCCACCATGCCGAGTGCTCATCCGATCCTGGTCACCGGAGCCGCTGCCGGCATAGGGGGTGTGGGCGGGAAGGTAGTGGCGGGACTGCGCGAGCACGGGGTGCCGGTACGCGCCCTGGTACACCACGACGACGACCGGGCCGCGGTTCTTCGGGCGCTGGACGGCGTGGAAGTGGTGGTCGGCGACCTCACCCGCGGCGCGGACGTGGTGGCGGCCCTGGAGGGTTGCCGCAGGGCCTACTTCGGGATGAGCGTGTCGCCCGGCTACCTGGAGGCCACGGCTACCGTGGCCGCGGCGGCACTTGAGGGCGAGCGGCTTGAACTGTTGGTGAACATCTCCCAGATGACCGTATCGCAGATGAGCCTCACCAGCAGCGCGGAGTCGAACCAGCAGCGACTGCACTGGCTCGCCGAACACGTCCTCAACTGGTCGGGGCTGCCGGTCATCCACATCCGGCCGACTGTGTTCATGGAGAACCCGCTGTTCGGCATGCTCGCTGTCGCCTCGATCCAACGCGACGACACGATCCGCCTCCCGTTCGGCGACGCCCGCACCTCACCCGTGGCCTCCGGCGATGTGGCGGCGGTGGCCACCCGGCTGCTGCTCGATCCGGCACCCCCGGTCGGCGGGGTCTACGAGTTGACCGGCGCCGCCTCCCGTGACATGACCGCCATCGCCGCCGAGCTCTCCAGCGCCCTGGGCCGCACCGTGAGCTATGTCGACGTGCCGTACGACGAGTGGCTTGAGCGCGACCTCAAGCCACTCGGTCTGTCACCGCACGTCTTCGACCACATCGCCACGATGGCCGAACTGCACCGGGAGAACCGTTACGACCGGGTCACCAACGATGTGGCGGAACTACTGGGCCGCCCGCCGTCGGGCTTCGAGAGCCTGGTCCGGGCCACGCCGGGCCTTCGAAGCGGTCGGGGATAGGGCCGAACCGGCGGCGCCCTGCCGGGCGCAGTTGCCGCCCGGCTTCGCACGGTTGGCGCCGGCCGACCAGCGCCCTGGTACGTCGGCCACCGTGGCGGGCGCCCGGAGACGTGCAGCCGAGGACCAGGGCACGGCACCCGGAGGCTAGTTCGCGCCCGCCCGGAGTTGCTGCCCGCGTGCTCCGCCGCCCGCCGTGCGCAGGACGGCCAGTGAGATGGCGATCAGAGCCGCCTCGACCACCAGGCTGACCAGGCCGAGCGGCTCCGCCCAGTTGCCCTTGTCGTCCGAGTAGTCCGGCAGCCCCGGACCTCGCGACAGTACATAACCGACCAGCGGTCCGATGCCGACGCAGGCCGCCAACAGCCATACCGGGAGGGCCCTCGCGCCCCGGCGGGCCGCCAGTAACAGCAGTCCGGCGGCGATCACTCCGGCGGCCTCCAGCAGGTAGTACCCGGCGGCGACATATCCGGGCGTTTTGTTGCCGGGGAAGCCGCCCTGGTCCTGCACGTGGATCCACGACACCGCGAGGCAGAGCGCCGCGGCGGGAACGGACGCCCACATTCGGGCAGCGGAGAGCTTGGGCACGGGTCCTCCAGGAGAGAGTGGGGGGAGCCTCATCGTGGTACGCGCCATGGGCGGAACCAGCATGCCGACCATTCGGTTGACTTCACATGGCCAACTACCTCTGAAAGCCCTCTGAGTTCGTCGGCTGACGGCCCCGACGCCTCCTGCCTCGCTGACACGACTGACGTGCACCGCCGGACGGCGTCGAAACCAGAGCCGTCACACCACTACTCGCGCCGCCTGGACAGCGATCTTGTCAGCGTTTGGCGGACCGTATTCGGGACGGCGCGGCGTGCGGTCAGCGCACCTGGGTGGTCGGCCTGGTGGCGGGACCACATACGTCACTCGTGTCAGGTGATGCGTACTCCGCCGTCGACGAACAGCTCTTGGGCGTTGACACCGGTGTTGCGAAGGAGGAAGTCGGCAGCGTCGGCGACCTCCGCCATCGTCACGAGGCGCCCGATGGGGGTACGGGACACGTGGGGATGGTCGGGGGTGTCGCGCCACCTCGGATGGTCGCCCACCACGCCCGGGTGGATGGCGTTGACGCGGTGGGGCGCAATCTCCACCGCGAGGGTCTTCATCAGGCCGGTGATACCCGCGTTGCTGGCGCTCACCATGGTGGATCCGGGGTAGGGGCGTTCTTTGGCCAGCCCGCCGAACAGTACGACCGACGCCCCGGGGGTGAACCGGTCACGCAGAACTCGCACGGTCTCCGTGTACCCCACCAGTTTGATGGTCACGAGGTCGACGGCCTTGGTGATGTCGAAGTCCGCGACAGTGGTGAAAAGCTCCGCGACGGCGCTGATCACCAGGTTGTCGACTTCGCGTACGTCGGCGAGTGCTCCATCGATGGTCTGCGGCCTCGACAGGTCAAGTGCCAGGCCCCGCACCGTGCCGGCGATCTCGGCGGCCACGCTCTCGGCGCGTGCGCTGGTGCGGCTGGTGATGATGACGGTGTCTCCGCGGTCGGCGAATCGCTGCGCCAGAACGCGTCCCAGGCCGCCGCTTCCTCCGACGACGATCGATGTGGTCACGATCCGGTGTCCCCTCCGGTGGACGTGCGGCCGTCAAGGATCTTATGCAGTCATACGCGGACGGTACGGGCGTTGGCGGACTGATTCACCCGGACGGCTCGGGGGCTGTTCCGGCCGGTCGCCGATCAGGCCACAGAACGCCCTGCTGTCGACCGGTCGACTCGGTCCCGCTTCGGCTGGGATCCGAGCAGCCGACCAGAAGTCCATCCCGGAAGGTGATCCCCTTGAACGCGTCCGCCGAGGAGAGTTTGGCACCGGCTCACATACGTTCGACGTGCTGCCCGAACTCGTGCGGTGCGGCGGCGGGGACGGAGTGGCCCGCAAGGCGCGGCGCGAGGGGAACTCCCGGAACTCGCCCACCGACGCGGCGAGTTAATGCGGCGACGCCGGGATCTACCGGCGTGGATGGACTCTCGGGACCCACAAGGTAGGTGCCGCTCATTGATGACGAGCAGGCGGTCGGTGCACTCGCGGGCGGGCGATGATGTGGGCGCGGACCACCCGCCGAGACGCGCGGCATGACAAGCTGTGCCTCCAAAGGCCCGAACCCCAGGAGGTCCCCATGGCTGCTGAGACTCAACCGCACGAAGTTCCCGAGCCAGCTGATTCAGAGAGTCCTTCACTGGCGCCTGGCGATGACGGCCAGTACGACCTGAAGCGCAAGTTCCAGGAAGCCCTGGCGCGTAAGCGCGGTCAGCAGGCGGGCGCTGGTACAGGATCCGCGGGCCCGGACTCGTCGAAGGTCCACGGTGCTCAGGGCCCGGCTGCGAGGCAGCGATCGTTCCGACGCAAGAGCGGCGGATGAGCCGAGGTTGAGCGCCCGACCAGATACCGCTCGGTGTCTTCCTTTTGGTGCGTGCTGACCCTCGACAAGAGGGACTGCAACCGCCCAGGCCGAGCGGCTGGAGACCGGCGACGGATCGAAGAGAACAGGCACGAGCGACGCGCGCTGCAGGTGAGGCCCAATCAGGCGCTGTAACCTGGTTGGGCCTCACGGCCCCCTTGGCAGTAGGCGGCCGCCCCCTTGGCGGAATGGCGGCCCCGCTGGGAAGGGTCGGTGCCCGGGGGGCCCACGGCGACGGTCGCCGTGACGCGGTGGGTACGGGTGTCGAGCACCGAGACGCTGTTGGAGCCGCCGTTGGCGACGTAGAGGGACGCGCCGTCCGGGCTGAGGTGGGGTCGAGCCACTGGGCGAGTGGTCAGGCGGGGTCCTCAAGGTCCATGATGCGCAGGTCCGGCAGCCGGACCTGGAACACGAGCTCCCGGGCGGCCCCGGACCCCCAGCGCTCCGTCAGGACGACCGTGGAGTAGCCGGCGGCGGTGCCTTCATACCGCACCGACCACTGCCCGGGCACCTTGCGCGCGTGGAAGACCGGGTCGGCGCCGTGCCGCTCGGCCCAGTGGTCCAGCCTCTTGTTCAGCCGGGCGGTGAGGTACTTGACGCGTACGGCACGAGGTCTGCCGCCCCGGCGGAGGACGGCTTGACGATAGTCACGGAAGAAGGCGTCCACCCGGGCTTCGGTACGCGCCTGCGCGAGTACGGCATCGGGCTGCCCCGCCGCCGTCACCAGCATGCTGGTGGCCGGAGGACCCGCGTGTGCGGGTGCGGCGGACACAGCGGTGGCGGAACCGATCAGGGCGGCGATCAGGACGGTACGCAGTTGCACTGTGAGGTCCCTAGAAAGTGGAAGACGGTCTGTTCCTGGGAACAATCAACAGCACATGCGGACACCTCTGATGACACAACACCTGCAAAGTCACCGAGATGTTTCAGCTGTTCCGCGTAACAAACCGGGTTTGGGCCACTGAGCTGCTGCGTTCCACTACAGGACCGGCTGCCTCGCGGCAGCTGTGAATCCGTGCTTCCAACCGTCCGGCCGCCGGGCCGGGACCTTTCCCCGCGGCCGTGTCCACGACCTCAGTCCGTCCGCAGGGGCCGACGCAGAAGGAACACTCCCACCCCAGCAGAGAGCAGAACGACGCAACCCGCGAATACCAGACCCGCGCCGCGCAGCCCCAGAGCCAGGGTGAGGGCCCCGACTCCGACCACGGGCAAGGAGATCCCGACGTAGGCCACGACGAAGAACGCTGAGATCGTCGCTCCACGGTGCTCGTCCGGAGCCACCGCACTCACGCTGGTCAAGGCCGCGCGGAACGCCAGACCTTGGCCGAGGCCCCCAACCACCGCGCCCACGACCAGCACCGGCAGGGACACCATCAGCAGGGAGGACGCGACCAGGGCCATGCCGATGGTCAGTACCAGGCACCCGATGGGCAGCGCGCGCCGTACGCCCACCCGGCCCATCAGGAACTGACCGGCTGTGGAGGAGCAGAACACCGAGAAGACAACCACGCCGGAAACGGCCAGGTTGTGCACACCCAGGGTCCGGGCGACGAAGCTCGGCGCCACCGCGGTGAACAGTCCGAGCAACGAGAAACCGGCGAGTGCCGCCAGCCCGGCCGGCACGAACGCTCCACGCGTCTGCTCGGGCACGACCATGCCCTGAGGGCGCAGCGGCGGTCGAGGAGTGCGACGCGCCACCGTCTCCGGCAGCGCGCTCGTGACGGCGAAGGCCGCCGCGAGCAACGCGATGTGCACGAGGAAGGGCAGCCGCAGCGGCCACGGCGCGTACTGCGCCAGGACTCCGGACAACACCGGACCACAGCCCAGACCGCCCATGTTGGCGGCCGTGGCGGCGAATCCCGCCCTTCCGCTCAGCTGCGGGGGCGCCAGCTCCAGTACGGCAGCTGTCGCGGCCCCACTGAACAGGCCCGCGGCGAATCCCGAAAGCAGCCGTCCCACGAACAGCAGCGGCAGCCCGTCCTCAGCCAGGAAGCACACCGCACTCAGGACCGACAACCCCAAAGCGACCATCAGCACCGGGCGTCGGCCCAGTACGTCGGAGAAGTCACCGGCGATCAGCAGTGCGGCGATCACGCCCAGCGCGTAGACCGCGAAGACCACCGTCACCATCAGTTCGGAGAAGCCGATCTGCTGCCGGTAGAGACCGTACAAGGGAGTCGGCAGCGTGGTCCCCGCCATGCCGACCGCGAACACCGCCGCGGCCGCGAGGTACCGGACCCGGGCATGACGGCCGCCCGCGTCCTCAACGCTCACGTCTCCGTCCCGTCCGGACGGCACACCTAGATCCCCGCGTCGCGTACGTCCGCGTACACCCGGGCCGCCAGATCGGTGAGCTCCTTGGCGTCACGTACGTTGCCCTGCAGGTCCAGCAACACCTCGTGAACGCCCACCGCGGCGTGGGCGGCCACGTCCTGCACGATCTGCTCGACCGTGCCCATGAACGGCTGGCGCTGGTCGTCGTCGACCGGCGCCCGGGTGAGCTGCACGTTCGCCCTTACGCACATCTCCAGCGCGTGCTCGTCACGGCCGTAGGACGCGGCCAGATCAGTCAGTTGCCGCCATTGGGCCGCCAGTGGTTGCGGTGGGATCCCCGTGGGCAACCAGCCGTCGGCGCGGCGGGCCACACGGTCCAGTGCCTTCCGGTTGGTGGCCGCCAGATAGACCGGGATCGGGTTCGCGGGCTTCGGCCCGACCTCAGCCTCCTTGATCACGGTCCAAGTGCCCTCATAGGAGACCGGATCCGGGCCCCAGACCGCCGCACAGACGTCGAGGAGTTCGTCCAGCACTCGCCCGCGCTCCTGGAACGGGGCGATGGACGCCGCCGCGTACTCGTCCAGCGACCAGCCCGTGCCGAACCCTGCCAGCACTCGGCCGTCGCTCGCCGCGTCCAACGTGGCGAGAGTACGGGCGAGTTGGAGCGGCACATGCAAGGGCGCGATCAGCACGCTGCTGCCGAGTCGGGCCCGCTCAGTTGCCGCGGCGGCGAGCGACAGCACCACCAACGGATCGGCCACCGACCGGTAGGAGTCCGGCCACGCCAGTCCGGGGATCGAGTACAGCCCCTGTTGCGGCCGTTCCGGGAACAGAACCCGTTCGAAAACCCATAGGCTCTCGTAACCGATCTGCTCTGCCGTGCGCGCCACCTCGGCGACATCACGTGACACGTCGTACCGCTTCATCTGCGGTAGTCCGATTCCCAGCCTCATCGTCATGGGCTGATCCTCCCCCGGCAGCCCACAATGCGCAGCCCGCTGTACCCGTCTGGGGCCCGCCGTCCGGACGAAGCCGCCTCCCGGCGCGGACGTCGGCATCCTTGTTACGGGCCGTGCGCGAGACCGGTCGTGTGCCGCACGACCCGTGCGGCCGGCACCGGAGCCACGGCCCGCGGACGGGTTACGACGGCGGCTGCCTCAGGAAGTCGACGGCGGCGAGGTCGTCACTGTCATGACCTCCGCGACCGCTTCGCCGTCACGCAGCACCGTGATGACGACGGCCGCGCCGGGGACCGCGTCGCCGAGCCCCCCGACCGCCGTGACCCCGGGCGCGTGCTCCGCCGCCGCGCGGGCCCTCTCCTCCGTGCGGTTCCACAACCGCACCTGATGGCCCGTACCTCCGAGCCGCGTCGCCATCGCGGTGCCAAGTGCGCCCGCTCCGAGAACAGCGACGGTGGAAGCATCAGACATGGCAAGCCCCTTGTCCGTTCGCCCTCATGGTGTTCCCCAGCAGCCCGAGTCCCTCCTGGGAACGGAGCGCACTACCACAGGCCCCGACGAGGCACGCGACGCGCCGATCAGCCGTAGTGGTAGCGGCTGGGCGGGAAGTAGAACCATCGAGGGGGACTGTCGAAGTGCTTCACCAGCAGCGCCGGATGGCGCCTGAAGAACCCGACGATCCGCAGCTCAAGGCCGTCGGTGGTGTCCGTTGGGTAATTGACGTCCAGGAACGCGTCCACCTTGCCGTCCGCAGTCGTCAAGATGATCGCGACCGGCCCACGGCGGCAGTTGCTCATGATCGCTGTCCGGTCACTGGAGATAGCCACTTTGATGTAGGGACAGCCATTGAAACCGCCGCCCCGGAGCCGGTTACGGCGCGAAGGAGGGGGCGCGGCGGTCCGGTGAACCGCGGTGGCGGTCGACGGGTGCCGCGCGGGGACGGCCGCGGTGCCAGCGTGGGCCGCCGTAGGGGCGGCGAGGGCGACGACTGCTCCTGCCAGCGGAGCGGCGACCCAGGTGCGAGCGCTCATGGCGATGACCTCCTCGGGCGGACGTAGGCGAGTACCTGCTGAACGCGGGAAGCTCCGTGCCTCAGCCACGAGCTAAACGGACTCCGGGGCCCATCGCAGCTTGAGGCCGCCCTCCGACCGGCCGCCGAGCCACCCGATCAGAGCAATCCCGGGCCGTCCACGCGGGCTACCGGGACGGCCAACCGGAACAATTCACCCGGTCGGTGGGACGCCAATGGAGTGTCCCGACGGCTCGCCAGTTCTGGATGCGGACACCGCCGTCCAGCGTTCGGCGATCGCGTTCGTCCCGCGGACGTCTGGCAGCGTGGGAACGATTCGCGCGCCTACTGCTTGGAGGAGGGTGTCGAACCTGTCGGCGAAGTACGGTTCCGTTGCCACGGATGAGGTATCCCCGGGCGCCGTGGATCCTGGTCGGCCGGACGGCCCTAGTTGCCGTCCGGAAGGTACCAACGGTGCGGTGCGATCAGGTCGTTGATGGCATCCGGGCCCCATGAGCCGGGGGCGTACGTTTCCACGTCCGGGGGGGAGTTCAGCAGCGGTTCGGAGATCTGCCAGAGGCGTTCGATGCCGTCGGAGCGTGTGAACAGGGACTGGTCGCCCAACATCGCTTCCAGGATGAGTCGTTCGTACCCTTCGAGGCCGTGTGCCCTCTGGAAGGAGTCGGCGTAGCGGAAGGTCATCTGCGCCGGGGCGAGCCGCATGGCGGGCCCGGGCTCCTTCGCCAGGAAGCGGGAGGCGATCCAGCCGGGATCGTCGAAGTCCACCACCAGCACGTTGCCGCAGGCATCGGCGCTCGGCCGGGCGTCGACAGGGAACATCCGCAGGGGCGGTTCCTTGAAGTGCAGCGTCACCACCTCGCGGCTCTGTGCCAGGCGCTTGCCGGAGCGGAGGAAGAACGGGACCCCGGCCCAACGCCAGTTGTCCACCTCGGCGCGCAGCGCGACGAATGTCTCGGTCTGTGAGCGTGGATCGACACCGGGCTCGTCACGGTAGCCCAGGTACTGTCCGCGCACCACATGCGCGACGTCGATCGACCGCATCGCCTCGAAGACCTTGCTCCGCTCGTCTCGCAGTGGTTTGGCGGCGAGTGCGGTCGGCGGCTCCATCGCCACGAAGCCGAGCACCTGGAACAGATGCGTCACGACCATGTCCCGGAAGGTGCCGGTGCCTTCGAAGAACCCGGCACGGCCCTCGATCCCGATGGTCTCCGGTACGTCGATCTGCACATGGCTGATGTGGTCGCGGTTCCAGACGGGTTCCAGCAGTCCGTTGGCGAAGCGCAGCGCGAGGATGTTCTCCACCGACTCCTTGCCGAGAAAGTGGTCGATGCGGAACACCCTGGACTCGTCGAAGACCGCGTGGACCGTCTCGTTGAGCGCGCGGGCCGAGGCCAGGTCGGTGCCGAACGGCTTCTCGATGATGACCCGCCCGCCTTCCGCCAGCCCGCTGGAGCCGAGCATGCCGATCACGGAGCCGAACGCGGTCGGCGGCACCGCCAGGTGGAACAGTCGGCGCGGGCTTCCCCCGATGGCCTGCTCGGCCGCGGCCACCGCGGCGACCAGTGGACCGGGGTCCTCGGCGTCCGCGGCGCCGAAGCTCAGTGTGCCCTCGAACGCCCGCCATGCCTCGCCCTCCGGCTTGACCAGCCCGAACTCGGCGACGGCAGCCTTGGCGTGCTGGCGGAACTCCTCGTCGCTGAGCGCGGAGGAGGCGCGCGTCGAGCCGACGATGCGCCAACGCCGCGGAAGCAGCCCGGCGTTGGCCAGATGGAAGAGTCCGGGAAGCAGCTTGCGCCTGGCGAGGTCCCCGGTCGCGCCGAACAGCACGATGACGTGGTCGTCAGGCACCTGGGAGCGTGGCGACATCGTCAGCCCTTCCGTTCCGCGTGGCCGCCGAACTCGCTGCGCATAGCGGAGAGCGCCTTGTTGGCGAAGTCACCGCGTCCCTGTGACTGGAACCGCTCGACCAGTGCCGCGGTGATCACCGGGGCCGGAACCCCCTCGTCCACCGATGCCAGCACCGTCCACCGGCCCTCACCGGAGTCCGACACCCGTCCGGTGAAGTCATCCAGCTGGGGAGAGCGGGCGAGGGCGTCGGCGAGCAGGTCGACCAGCCACGATCCGACGACGGAGCCGCGGCGCCACACCTCGGCGACCTCGGCGACGTCGATGTCGTACCGGTAGGCCTCCGGATCGCGCAGCGGCGCGGTCTCCGCGTCAAAGGTCTGGGGCTTCTCGCCGACGTTGGCGTGCTTGATGATGCTAAGGCCCTCGGCGATGGCGGCCATCATGCCGTACTCCACGCCGTTGTGGACCATCTTCACGAAGTGGCCCGCGCCGCTGGGGCCGCAGTGCAGGTAGCCCTCCGGAGCGGTGCCGGTGCGGGTCCGACTGGGGGTGGGCTCCGCGTTGCCCAAGCCGGGAGCGATGCTGCGGAAGATCGGGTCGAGCCGGCGTACGGGCTCCTCGGGGCCGCCGATCATCAGGCAGTAGCCGCGCTCCAGGCCCCACACACCGCCCGAGGTCCCGCAGTCCAGGTAGTGGATGTTCCGCGTACCGAGCTGCTTGGCGCGGGCGATGTCGTCGCGGTAGTAGGAGTTTCCACCGTCGACCACCACGTCATCCGGATCGAGCAGCCCGATGAGTTCGTGCAGCGTGGACTGCACCACACCGGCGGGCAGCATCAGCCAGACGGCCCTGGGCTTCTCCAGCTTCGCCACGAAGTCCGCCATGGACACCGCGCCCAGGGCGCCTTCGCCCTCCAGCTGCCGCACCGCGCTGTCGTTGACGTCATAGGCGACGCACCGGTGCCCGTCCCGCATCAGCCTGCGCACCAGGTTCGCGCCCATCCGGCCGAGCCCGATCATGCCGAGCTGCATGGGACGGTCGGTTGCCATTGCGTACTCCTCGCCTTCCTGATCGCGGATGCGCGACGATCACGAGGAGTTCCTACCCTTGGAGCATCGGTAGGAAATAGTCCATACAGGGTGATTCCAACGCAGGGCCTGTGCAGCCGAACGGGGAGGCCGCGAGGCGCGACATCCGGTCAAGCGCGCTGAGGGTACGTCAGTAAGCCTCGCCAGGCGCGAGAACTCCCCTCACGTCACGCACGCCGCGCGATCGGTGAGGCTCGGCTTCGCGGTCGTCCATGAGCCCGTCGGAGGGAAACGTGGGGCGAAACCCGTCTTGATGGGCGACGGCGAGCCGGCAGGCGGGCTAACCATGGAAGTGGTGTTCGGCTTGTTGTGATGGCTACCGTTACGGGGTGCTCGCGTGGACGACGTCGCTGCTGTGAGTTGTCCGTTTGACTTCAGGGTGGGGCTGGAGTTCGATCCACTGCTCCGGCAACTCATGTCCGCCGGTCCGGTCACCCGGATCCGCATGCCCTACGGCGACGCCGCCTGGCTGGTCACGGACTTCGAGGGGGTCCGGCAGGTGACCACCGACCACAGGTTCAGCCGCGCCGCGATCGTCGGTCGCGACTACCCCCGGCTGACCCCGAAACCCATCGTCTCCCCGGAATCCATCAACGTGATGGACCCGCCGCACAGCAGCAGACTGCGCAGACTCGCCTCGCAGGCGTTCACCAAACCGCACGTCGACCGGATGCGCCCCGCCGTGGAACGCATCGTGGACACGCTCCTCGACGAGATGGTCGAACACGGCCCCCCGGCCGACCTGGTGCATCACCTGTCGGAACCGTTGCCGCAACGCACCATCTGCGAACTGCTGGTCATCCCACCGGACGACTGGCCCATGCTGCAAAGCCACGTACACGAGATGCTGTCCACCGGCCATGACACGGCTGACGCCGCCGCCGAGGCCAAGGCACATCTGCGCTCGTACTTCGAGGAACTCACCGCAAGGCGGCGACGCAGCCCTGGTGACGACCTGATCAGCAACCTGGCCGCCGCTCGCGACGGCGACGACGCCTTCGACGACCAGGAACTGGCCGTCATGGCCCTGACGTTGATGATGAGCGGCCATGACACCGCCACCTGCCAGATCAGCAACATCGCGTACATGCTGCTCACCAACCCCGAACGGTGGGCGCTGCTGCACCGTCGCCGCGAACTGCTGCCGGGCGCCTTGGAGGAGCTGCTGCGCTTCATCCCGTTCCGTACCGGAGTGGGAATTCCGCGCGTCGCCACACAGGACGTCGAGGTCTGCGGTGTCACCATCCGGGCCGGTGACTTCGTACACGTCTCCTACCTGACGGCGAACCGTGACCCGTCCCGGTACCGTGACCCCGACAGCCTCGACCTGGAGCGGCCGCCGAGCCCCAACATGGCCTTCGGCTGGGGCGGCCATCACTGCATCGCCGTCCCCCTCGCCATGGCCGAACTACAGGCCGCCGTCGGCGCGTTGCTCACCCGCTTCCCCCGGCTGCGCCTGGCTGTCGCCCCCCAGGAACTCCAGTGGAACGCCGGGACCATCCGCCGCTTCCCCTGCCAACTACCGGTCAGTTGGTAGACCGCGCGGTCGCCGCGCTGCGCGGGAGTCACCGCGCGGCGCGCGGCGGTGACCTGTACGACGAGTCGTACGCCACCCTCATCCCCGATGTGCGTGTACCGCCGCCGTCCAGTCCGGGGCCTCCAGTGCCGGAAGTTTGCGCAACGTCCGTGCCGTGAAGCTCAGTTCGCGCAGCAGCTCGGGCGGTGGCACGGCGATGACGGGGCACTTGGCGTGGGCCAGGCAGTAGCGGCTGACCGAGGTGTGGAGCATGCGGCGCAGTCGGCCGCGGCGGCCGGTGCCGACGACGAGGAGGTCGTCGGGGTCGTCCGCGAGCTGGACCAGCGCGGGCCCGGGAGCGAACCGCACCGGCATCGGGAGGATTTCCAGGTCGGAGGGGTAGCCGCCGTAGGACTCCTCGAAGGCGGTGTCCAGGCGCTTGCGGGCGGCCTCCTGCCACTCCCGCATCAGCGCCGGAACGGGGTGCTTGCGGTACGCGGTCTCGCCGCCCGGCGGTGTCCAGGCGAGCACCGGCACCAGAAGGGCGTTGGTGCGCCGCGCCTCGACCACCGCGCGGCGCAGTGCCGCCGAGCTGGCCGTTGATCCGCTCACGCCGACGAAGACTCGCTTGCCCCCGGCCATGACCGCCTGCCCCTTTCCCTCAACGCTTAAGATTCGTTAGAAGAATAGCAGCTACAGGTGGAGATTCTTAGGCGTTCAGGGGTGAGTTTCCATACATTCTATGGCCTGTTCACCTGCTGGGGTGGCGCCTGACCGGTACGGGGCGATGTGGGGTGAACCCTCGGCCGCGCAGTCGGCATCATGGTGGCCATGGACGATCAGCGTGAGCTCTTCGGCGACGACGACAACGACCCGCGCAGCGACGACGACCGGGACACGGGATGGGGAGAGGACGACGACGGCGACTGGGGCCGGTGACCCGACACCCGGGGCGGATCGGACTGGGAGCCCGTGGACACGGGCAGGTCGTTACTGCGGGAAGCTCTCGTGCTGACCGGACGTCTCGCGGGCCCGGTACGGTCCGGCCCTGGCGGATCCGCGATGCGCAGGGCGGTCTTCCTTGCTGCGGTCAGTGCTCCTGGGCCGTCGGCCGCACCATGATCTCGCTGACCGCGGCGTGCGGCGGCTGGGTGACCACGAAGGCGATGGCCCGGGCGATGTCCTCCGCCTCCAGCCAGCGGCTCTCCGGCAGGCCGCGGGCGACGGACGCGGCGGCGCCCTCGGCGGTCATCTCCGTGCGGGTCAGCCCAGGTTCGACCAGGCCGACCCGCACGCCGCGACCGGCGAGTTCCTGCCGCAGCGACTCGCTGAGCGCGACCACCGCGTGCTTCGTCGCCGAGTAGACACTGTTGCCCGGCCGTGCCAACCGGCCGGCCACCGAGCTGACGCTCACCAGGTCGGCCACGCCGCGCGGGCCGTCCTGTGCCGCGCGCGACAGATGCGGCAGCGCCGCACGCGAGGTGTGCAGTACGGCCCGGAAGTTGAGGTCGATCATCCGGTCCCAGTCCTCGGGCTCGCCCTCTTCGAGTGTGCCCATCGCCGCGTAACCGGCGTTGTTCACCAGCACGTCCAACCGGCCCAGACGCTCCACGGTCGCCTCGACGGCTTGCCGCGCCTGCGCCGGATCCCGCAGGTCGGCGATGACCGGGACAGATGCCCCGCCCTGGTCCGTGATGGCTGCGGCCAGCTCCGCGAGCCGCTCGGCGCGGCGGGCGGCCAGTGCGACCGCGGCGCCCTGCCGGGCCAGTGCCATGGCGGTGGCCGCTCCGATGCCGCTGGAGGCGCCGGTGATCAGCGCCGAACATCCGGACAGGGGGCGTGCGTCGGTATCCGACTGCCTGTGTTCGGTCATGGGTTCCATCGTCGCGCGACCTTGCTGGTCCCGCCTCTGGTGCGCGCCGCGGCACACATCTCGCTCACATGCCGTTCAGCGTGAATACACCGTTCCCCGCCGCTGGATCTCTAGGATTAACCGGCTCCAAACAGTCAAAAGGTTAAAGGGGGTATAGAGTGCGCAAAATCCTCCACCTGGCCATTGCTTTCGCCGCGTTCCTCGCCGCGAGCATCGGCCTGGTCTCGCCAGCGGTCGCCGCGGGCGACTACGGCGAGAAGATCTTCGAGATCGGCGACCAGTTCTTCCAAGCCACCGACTCCAACGGGCACTTCACCGCGCAGGTCACCTATGTGTCCGGCGGTCGGCCGTTCCGGGAGAACCCCGTGGCGTTCTCCTTCGTCATCAGCCCGTACCTGCGGTCGATCGCCACCGGCACCATGCAGTGCAGAGCCTGGCAGTCCAAGAACGGCGCGCTGACCGGCGCCAGCGACTACCACTCGATCCCGCCGGGCTACATCTGGCACTGGACGTTCCCGGAGAACCCGATCGGACCGCACATGGAGGCCAGCGGAAGCTGTGTCTTCCCGGTCAACGCGGGTGGCCGCACCGGGACCGCCAACGTGCGGTTCCTCTTCCGCTACGTCGTGGACGGCGGGGGCGGTGACGCGGCGTCGCACCGGCAGGCCGCGCTCTCCGGCACGTCCGCCCTGGTCAGCAGTGCCTCGATCGGTTAGGGGCCACGAAAGGTGATGTCAGCGCTACGGAAGCTGGCCTCATGGGAACTGGTCGGCACGCCCGCGCAGGGTGTGCCGACCGGCCTGGCGAGCGCCTGCGCACGGGTCGGACACGACCTGCGGCACGATGCCAGAGCGCGGGCCCGGCTGCCCGAACCGCGGTGGTGGGCGGGACGGGAGGCGGGCGCCCCGGAGGGCTTCCTGGTCGTGGGAATGGAGTCAGCGCAGGGCGCGCTGTTCGGGTCGGGCGTCAACTGCGCTGTGGGACAGGCCGAGTTGACCGCCCGCGTCGCCGAGATCACCCAGGACCACCTCGTCGGCTACGAGGCGCTGCCCTGGCCACTCTGCCCGGGCCACGACCACCCGATGGCGCCGTGCGCCATCGGCGAGCAGGCGTGGTGGTGCTGCGGTGACACCCAGCAGCCGCTGTTCACCATCGGCCAACTCCCCTGAAACCGCGCCCACCCAGGCCGTTCACCCGGGCCTGTTGTGTTGGGGCACCGCACCAACGCAGAGGGAGCGCCGTTTCCGTGGACATACCGCAGGTGAGCAGTGTCGAGGAGCTGATGACGCTGCTGCGTTCCTGTCGGGGGGCGTGGGACACTCCCGACCGCTCCGGCGATCCGGTGGACCTGCACGATCACGGACTGCAGACCGCTCGGCTGCTACGGGAGACGCATCCCGAGGACACCGAACTCCAGGTGGCCGGTCTGGTGCACGACATCGGCCATCTGCTGCGGCCGGGCGACGACGCGGGCCACGCCCGGCACGCGGCGGACGCGGTACGGCCGTTGCTCGGTGAGCGGGTGGCCCGACTCGTCGAACTGCACGTCCCCGCCAAGCGCTATCTGGCGGCCACCGTCGCCGAGCGCACCCTGTCCCCGCGCAGCGCCCTGACCCTGCGGACACAGGGCGGAGCGATGACGGCCGCCGAGATGGAGCACTTCCGCGGCGACCCCCTGGCCCAGTCCGCGATAGCCCTGCGGGAGGCCGACGACGCGGGCAAGGTCGTCGGCCTGGACCCCGGCACCATGGAGGACTGGCGGCCGGTCATCGCGGCGGTCGCACGAACCGCCGTGTAGTGGGCGGCAGTTGCGGCGCGCCAGGCCGACGTGGCGCCGTACGGCCCCTCGTCAACGGCCGGTGATCCACCCGCACGTTCAGAGCAGTGCGTCCGCAGCGGTGGTGATGATCGCGCGGAGTTGGGCGAGGATGACCGCCCGGTTGTGTTCGAAGACCGGGTCGGTGATCGCGCTGGTGCTGCCCGGGGCGAACTCCAGCACGGGAGTGTGGACATGGCCACCCCGCACATCGAGACCCACCGCGTCCCTGAGCCGCGTCGCCCGGTAGGCGATCTCGTTCGACAGGTAGTCACCCCCGCCGCCCGCTCGCGCCATGGAACCAGGCGTCGGCCCGTCCGGCCTGGTCACCGGGGTGCTCTGCCCGGCGGGCAGCTCAGTGACCTCGGTGTGGTCGTAGACCGGGAACGGCCCGGTGCGCGCCCGCACGATCCGCTCGTAGGGCAGCGTGGTGACCGTCCACTGCGGCTGCGGGCGCCGGCCCGGCACCCAGGCGGGCAGCGGTACCGTCCCCGTGCGGGACAGGTTGTCGTTGTCGGGGAAGCCGCCGCGCCAGGCGCCGTTCCACCGTTCCACGTCGAAGCGTCCCACCCGGCCCTGGCTGACGGTGACGAACATGTCCACCCGCTGCGGGCCGGGCCTGAAGTAGGGCAGCAGGGTCCGCTCGACCGTGCCGTCGGCGAAGTCGTCCCAGCGGACCGGGAAGATCACGGTCTCGATCCTGACCGGACCGGCGGCGGTCCGCAGCGTCACGCCGTCCAGCGCCAGCGCGTTGGCGCCCGACGGGTTGCCGATGCGGATGTCGGTGTCCAGCGTGAACGGATCGAAGCCGGTGACGACAACACGCTTGATCCGGTCGCCCGTTGGCAGGTCGACGGAGTCCTCGCCGCGAGACGTGCGTTCCAACCGCAGTAGCAGCGCGGCCCGTTCACGCTCGCTGAGGGGGAAGCGCGGCCGCCATTGGCGCAGGTACCGGGTCATGCCGAGCCGCGCCCAGTACAGCGGACGGTCATCGCTCCTGTTCAGTCCCGCCGCTCGCCCGCCCCCAGCGGACGGGCCGCCTTCCGTCAGGCCGCGCCCCTGAGCCCGGTCCACCGCTGCCCGCCACAGCCGTCTGCCGCTGTCCGTGACGACGCGCCGGGCCTGCGCCGGTGTGCTGGCCGCGCACAGCCGGCGCAGGAAGTCGGGCGCCTTGCTGTCGAATCCGCTGCGGCGCAGTATCTCCTGCGGGATCGGCCTGACCAGGCGCTGCTCCTCGACGGTCAGTGGGGCCGAGGCGTTCACACAGCCCTGGGCCGCGTGTGCCGCCGGGGCGCCGAGCACGGCGGCCGGGACGACGAGGGCGGCGGTGGCGAGCAGGGTGCTCGCGCTGGTTCGTAACCGGGTCATACGCGTTTCCCTTCGGCTTGGCGGTTTCATGCCAACCCTGTCAGGGCGCCGCCCACAGTGGCCAGGCAGCACAAGGGCAAGCTCAGTAAAATGGGCACCATGGTGCGGCCCAACGAGGAGGTCGCGGCGCTGCTCCAGGAGTACGCCGACCTCCTGTCCGTCACCGGTGGCGACGCCTTCAAGGCCCGCGCCTACGAGAAGGCGGCCCGCGCGGTGGGTGGGTACCACGCTGATGTCTCCCGGCTGGACGTCAAGCATCTGCGCGAGATACCCAACGTCGGGGCGTCCATCGCCGAAAAGGTGGCCGAGTACTTCCACACCGGCCACATCCCGGCGCTGGAGGAGCGCAGGTCCCGCATTCCCGCGAGCGTCCGCGAACTGATCCGGATCCCCACCCTCGGGCCGAAGAAGGCCATGGCACTATACGAGGACCTGCACATCGCCTCCGTCGACGAGCTGGCCGAGGCCATCCGCTCGGAGAAACTGCGCGGTCTGAAGGGTTTCGGCCCCAAGACCGAGGAGAACCTGCTGCACGGCATCGGCCTGCTACGGCAGGCGGGTGACCGCATCCTGCTCAACACGGCAATGCAGACCGCGGAGGACGTGCTGGCCAGGCTCACCGAGATCACCGGCTGCGTCCGCTGCACCTGCGCGGGCTCGCTGCGCCGGATGCGGGAGACCGTCGGCGACATCGACATCCTCGTAGCCGCGGACGACTCGGCGCCCTTCATGGACGCGTTCGTCAACCTGCCCTACACCGTCGACGTCATCGCGCACGGCGGCACCAAGAGCTCGATCCGCACCTCCGAGGGCGTTCAGGTGGACCTGCGGGTTGTACCACCCGACTCCTGGGGCGCGGGCCTGATGTACTTCACCGGCTCCAAGGCGCACAACATCCGGCTGCGCACCATCGCGGTGCGCCAGGGCCTCAAGCTCTCCGAGTACGGCCTGTTCGAGGCCGACAGCGGCAAGCTGATCGTCTCGTGCACCGAGGAGGAGGTGTACGCACGACTCGGGCTGCCGTGGATCCCACCGACGCTGCGCGAGGACCGCGGCGAGATCGCCGCCGCGCTGGACGGCACGCTGCCCGATCCGGTGACGGAGACGCAGCTGCGCGGCGATCTGCACACCCACACCGACCTGACCGACGGACTCGCCCCGCTGGAGGAGATGGTGGCCGCCGCGGCCGAACGCGGTTACGCCTACTACGCGGTCACCGACCACGCCCCCGACCTCTACATGCAGCGCATGACCGACGACAAGGCGCTCGCCCAGCGCGAACTGGTGCGTCAACTCGACGGCAAACACCACAGGTTGCGACTACTGCACGGCACCGAGCTGAACATCGGCCGGGACGGCGACGTCGACTGGCCCGAGGACTTCCTGGCGGACTTCGACCTGTGCGTGGCCTCTGTCCACTCGTACTTCCAGCTCGGCCGCGAGGCCCAGACCCGGCGGCTGATCAGGGCCTGCGAGAACCCGTACGTCAACATCATCGGCCATCCCACGGCCCGCCACATCGGCAGGCGGCCCCCCATCGACGTGGACCTGGACGCGGTGTTCGAAGCCTGCGGTCGCACCGGCACCGCCATGGAGGTCAACGGCCAGCCGGAGCGGCTCGACCTGAGCGACGAGGACATCCTGCTGGCCAAGCGCTACGGCGTGAAGTTCGCACTGGACAGCGACGCCCACAGCCCGATCCACCTGCCCTATCTGCGCTACGCGACCGGCACCGCGCAGCGCGGCTGGCTGACCGCGGACGACGTGATCAACACCTGGCCGTTGCGGCGGTTGAAAAGCTTCCTGCGCAAGGGGCACGGACGAGCGGCGGCGGCATGAAAGGGCGCCTGCCCCTCACGCCTCGTACGCTTCCCTCGTCTTGATCGGTGCGGGAAGGAACGTAACTGTGCTGCGTGTACTGCTGGGCATCGCCGGTGCGGTGATCGTGCTCGGGATCTTCTTCTCGGTGCTGGGCACACTGGTGATCCCACGGCTGACCCGCTCCAGCTTCACCCGGGTCGTGCAGCGCACGGTGCACCGGCCGTTCCAGTGGATGGCCGACCTGACGCACAGTGCCGAAGTCAAGGACCGGCTGCTCGCCCCCGTGGCGCCGCTGGCCATCCTCATCACACTGATCAGCTGGCTGGCGTTCTTCCTGCTCGGCTATGCGCTGCTGGAGGCGGCGGTGAGCCGACTCGGCGTCAGGGCCGCGCTCACCGAGGCCGGTTCGTCGCTGTTCACCCTCGGCTTCGCCAGCGGAAACCGGGCGTCGCTGAACGCCATCGACTTCTGCGCCGCCGCCACCGGCCCGATCGTGATCGGCCTGCAGGTCGGCTATCTGCCCGCCCTCTACGCCGCCTACCAGCGCCGCGAGACCGAGGTCACCCTGCTGGAGTCGCGCGCCGGGAGCCCGCCCTGGGGACCGGAGATCCTCGCCCGGTACGCGCAGGTCCAGCTGCTGGACGACCTCACCGAGCTGTTCCGCGGCTGGGAACGGTGGAGCGCCGGACTGAGCGAGAGCCACACGACCTACCCGATCCTGATCCAGTTCCGCTCCACCAAGGCGGTCCGCAACTGGCTGATCGCCCTGCTGTCGGTGATGGACGCCGCGGCGCTGCGGCTGGCGTTCAACCCCTCCCAGCCGAAGGCCGAGGTACGGATGGCACTGCGCGCGGGCTTCGTCTGCCTGCGTGACATCGCCGACAGCCGCGGCATCGCCTACGACCACGACCCCCACCCCGACGACCCGCTCCAGCTGACCTACCAGGAGTTCCTCCAGGGTGTGGCGCGGATGACCGAGCAGGGCTATCCGATGGAACGCACACCGCAGGAGGCATGGCCGCACTTCCGCGGCTGGCGGGTGAACTACGAGGGGCTCGTATACCGGCTGGCATGGGACATCGACGCGGTCCCGGCGCCGTGGTCGGGGCCCCGCCGCACCCCGGTGGTGATCCGCACACCGCTCACCCCGATCGACCGCCGGCCCGTAACCTGATCCACTTCCCGGTGTTCACTCTGACGGCCTAGCTCCGATGGTCCATTCGGGGGCCGGGCGTTTCGATGGATCCGCGGGCGAACCGGGGCTGCCCCGCCCGCTGGGACATGAGCCAGGGAGAGGCCGATGTACGAAATGCGCGCCGAATTCGACCCGGATGCGACCGGAGGCCTGGAGAACACTTCTAGCAGCTTGGCGCTGTTGTGGCATGTCATCTCCAAGGAAGACAACCAGATGGCCCTGTGCGGTCAGCGACTCGCCCAAACAGTGCACGAGAGCCTGGTGGCAGGGGGCCACGCCGCGACGGAGCGCTGCTGCTCACCCTGCCTGGCCGTGGTCCGCGCCTCGATGCAGGCCGCGGAGGTCCAGGTGGGCGCCGCGCAGCCGGTGAGGTCATGACCGCGCGCTCGCCAGGCGCCACAGTGAAGGTGGTCTCCGCCGCGCGGGCCGCGTGCAGCGGATCCGCGGGGTCGGTCGAGCGTGGATGCCGTGGTGTGGTGTCGATCCTGTCCAGCACCCGCAGATGTGCGGCCCCGATGGCGGCGAGCAGTTGGCGCCGTGTTCTGAGCCCCAGGTGTTCGGCCAGCCGTTCTCACGAGCGCAGACAAGCGCGCGGGGGTTGATGTCGGTGGCCACCACCCGCTCGATGCCCCGCTGGGCCAGGACGGCGGCGAGCACACCGGTCCCCGTGCCGAGGTCGAACGCGGTGCGGGGAGCGGCGCCGTCCACCACCGCGGCGGGGAGCGGCGCCCGTGCCACCAGGTCCACGTACTCGCGCCTGACCGGGGAGAACACTCCGTAGTGCGGATGACCGCGAGCCCCGAGGGCGGGTACAGCAACGCCCTTGCCGCGCCACTGGTGTGCTCCGATGACACCGAGCAGCTCCGTCAGCGACACCACCATCGGTCGGCACGGCGGACCGTACGGCTGCGCGCAGGCCCGACGGACGTCGGGTGCCCTGCGCAGTGCCACGGTGTGGTCGTCTTCCAACAGCACGAGCAACCTGCCCAGCACACGCGCACGGTGAGCACGGGCCCGACGGCGCGGCCGGAACGACCCTGCCGGGCCGGACCGGTTCCAGGCGGTTCGCGGTCGATACGGCGGCCCATCGCCCGCAGCAGTTGACGGGCGTTGTGGAAGTCACCCGCGACAGCGGTGCCCACCGAGGGCGCGCGGCGGGACCGGCTGTTCGACCAGGTGCTGCGTGTCGCACCGGGGTACGGGGACTACCAGAGCCGTACCGACATCGCAACCGCCGACCCCCGCCGCTTCACCGCCGAACTCGACCGGATGGCAAGGGAGCTGACCGCGCACCTCGACTACGAGGAGGCGTGGCTGCTGCCCGTCCTGGCCAGGATCCCGTTCCCTCCCGCGGCGCCCGCCCAGGCCACCGGGTCATAGGTCACGAGGCCGAGTTCGCCCCCGGCGCGGCCGCCCCCAACTGCCGCCGCCACAGCGGCGGTTGGCGCCTTCGGCGCGCGGCGGGTGCCGTACCGCAGCGTCGCCCCTCGGCACGCCAGCGGCGCGCCAGCTCCGCGACGACGTGCACCGCCTGCTGCTCCTCGGGCAGCGCCGGCAGCCGCACCCGGCCCCGCGCCGCCTGCTGGTCCAGCGCCTCCGCCAGTCCGGCGGGGGTGCGGGGCCAGGGGGCGAGCCCGGCGCGGGCCAGGGTGGCCGCGTTGGCCCGGCCGTGTCCGGACAGCACCTCGTAGCTCACCGCGGGCAGCCCCGCCACCAGCGCCTCGGTGAGCGACAGCCCGCCCGCGTTGTGCACCAGCACATCGGCGGCGGACATGAACCGCGGCATGTCATCGCGCCACCCCAGCGCGACCGCCCCCGGCAGCTCCGCCACCCGCTGCCGCAGCCGTTCGTTCCTGCCGCACAGCACCACCGGCACCGTCCCCGGCACGCCGCACACCGCGCGTACGCTGGCCGTCACATCGCCGAGTCCCATCGAGCCGGTCACCAGCAGCACCATCCGCCCGTCCGCCGGTACGCCCAGCTCGGCGCGGAGCGCCTGGCGGTCCGCCGGGTCGACCGGCGCGTCGAAGGCGGCCGGGGCCAGGGGGCCGGCGGGAGCCATCGGCAGGCCGTACCTCGCGCTGCCCTCGGCGGCCGTGGCGTGGGTGACGGTGAGGTGTGCGTCGATGCGGGGGTGCAGCCACAGCCGGTGCGGCGCGGGGTCGGTGAGGTAGCACACCGTGGGCGCGGTCAGTGTGCCGTCCTCCTTGAGCATGCCCAGGCTCTGCGCGGCGAACGGGAACGTGGTCACCACCACGTCGTAGCCCTGGCCGACCCAGTCCGCCAGGTCCCGGCAGGCCAGTCGGCACAGCCGCATGGTGAGCGCGCGCACCGTCGAGTCCCGTTCCTCGCTGCGGAACAGCCATTCGAAGACCCGTGGCGCGCGAGTGGCGCTGAACGCGTAGCCGTCCCGCAGCAGATGGCGGTAGCGGCGCGGTAGGGCGTCGAGGTAGTCACGGTACGTGGCCCCGATGCCGTGGGCGGCCAGCCGTCGTACGAGTTCCGTGGCGGCACCGTTGTGGCCCGCGCCGACACTGCCGGTGATGACCAGTGCGCGGAGCGGTGGCCCGGTTTCCGGGAGGTGGTGGGTGTGGTCGGGAGAGGCGTGCTGTAGGACGTCCATGTGCTTCCGCTCGACGTGGGCGCACGGCCGGGTACGGCGTGCGGCGCTTCGGGTGGGGCAGCCCCCTCGTGCTCGCGCCGTACCGTAGGAGCGGCCGGTCCCGATCCGCCGTTCGTGGACATGAGCGCCAGACGGCGGTCTGGTGAACTTCACGCCGCGCACTACCAAGTCCAGCCGTGGCCCCCACTGTTGTGGCTGAAGGCGAGCACTGACGTGGTCAGGATCAGCCAGCGGGTCAGCGGGCCGCGCGGCAGCAGTGCCGCCGTGGCCCAGACGGTGGCGGTGTACCAGGGCATGGACCAGGGCGCCGCCAGGATCCAGGCGAAGCCCAGGGCGAACGGCGCGGACACGGAGAGTACAGCCTGCGGCGGGATGCGGCGGTGCAGCAGCCAGGCGAGGGCCAGCATCAGGACCGGCCAGGCGAGGCTGATGGCGGTGCCGGTCGCGGCCGGTCCCACGGTGACCCGGCCGAGCTGTTGGACGGCCGCCCACAACGACGGGACGGAGACCAGGCGGGCCGCCGACGACAGCGGTGACAGGGCATGCAGGCCGTACGGGTAGTAGCCGGCGAACGAGACGACCGCGAAGGCGGACGTCTGCCGTGCCATGCGGGCCCAGTCGCGCTCCCGCAGCAGCGGCCACAACAGTCCGACGCCCAGCAGCACCGCACTGATCTTGAGGCCGCAGGCCAGCCCGACGAGCACCCCCACCAGCAGGTCGTCACGCGGCCGGGCGGCCCGGCGGGCGAGGTGAACGGCGCAGACCGCCAGGGCGGCGATGAGGGTGTCGAGATGGCCGCCCGCGACCAGCAGCACGATCAGCAGCGGATTGGCGACCCACATCAGCGCGGCGCGGACCGGGTCGTCGGCGGTGCGTATCAGGAGGTGTCCGGCGGCGAGGAACGCGGCGCCGTTGACCAGCATCAGCAGCCAGATGGTCAACCACGGCCGGTGCCCGCCGATCTGCGCCGCCGCGGACTGCAACCAGGTCGCGACCGGCCCGTACACCGAGGGCGTACGCAGCCATACGTCGCTGACCAAGTGCGCGTAGCCGCCGCCCAGTTGGCCGGGCGTGGTCACATAGGGGTCGCCGCCGAGCGCGGCTATCCGGCCATAGGCGGCATAACTGGCGGTGTCGGAGGAGCCGACCGGCGTCAGGTCGGCGACGACGGCCACGACGGCCGCGCCCACGTAGAAGAGGGCGCGCGGTCTTGGGCGCCAGCCGCGGCGGTTGGCGCCGAGCAGTCCGAACAGCCCCACGCTGGAAAGCGCTATCGATATGTAGACGGCGATCGTGGAGGCGCCCCCCGGCATGGGTGCCAGCAGGGGCAGCGGAAGCGGCGCCCGCAGTGTGTGGTTGTTCGGCGCGCTGGCGCCGACCAGCACCAACAGCACCATGCCGAGTGCCGATACGCAGACGGCGACCCTCGGCCTGGCGAGCACGCTGTCGTTGAACCGGTCGACCAGGGCGCTCCCGAGGGCGTCCGGCGCGATGGTGGCGGACGCGGGTCCGGTGTCCAGGGCGACTCGTGGAACCGGCGGCATCAGCGGCTCTCCCGCGGCCCGTTGGCGCGCACCGACCGCCATCCTCCCTCGCACGGCCTGCCGCACCGGTCTCGCGGCGGGCGCGATGGTCGGCGTTCGATCGTCGGTCGTCACAGTCGCTCTCTGGGTCGCGTACGGGGGACAACGCGCCAGGTAAGCTACTACAGCGTGTAGACGACCGCATATGTGCCCTGCTGGGCCGGGCATGAGCTCCTCAGATATCGCACTGCTCGGTGCACCGCAGATGTCCGGCATCGGAACAGAGGTTGGCGCGCGGACATCGAGTACGCTGCCCACGCGCGGTTCGTCGCGGGTCATCACGATATGGGGGACAGGTGCCAACGGTTCAGCGGATCACCTCGCGCAACGCGCGGTACCAGCAGTGGCAGGCACTGCTGGGCAATCGCAACAAGCGCCAGCGGTCAGGTGAGTTCCTGGTCCAGGGGGTGCGGCCCATCACGTTGGCCGTACGGTACGGCTGGCCGGTGCACGCGCTGATCTACGACGAGCAGCGGAAGTTGTCCCAGTGGGCCGAGGAACTGCTGCGTACCGTACGGACCGAGCACATCGCCACGACCTCCGACATGGTGGCTGACCTGGGGGAGAAGAACGAGTCCGCACCCGAGGTGGTCGCCGTCGTGGGCATGCCCGCCGACGACCTCGACCGAATCACGGTGCGCGATGACTTCCTCGGTGTGCTGTTCGACCGGCCGACGAGCCCGGGGAACATCGGCAGCATCATCCGCTCCGCGGACGCCTTCGGCGCGGACGGCCTGATCGTCGCCGGACACGCCGCGGACGTCTACGACCCCAAGTCGGTGCGCGCCAGCACCGGTTCACTGTTCGCCCTGCCCTCGGTACGGGTCGCGTCGCCACGCGAGGTGGTCGACTGGGTGGACGCGCAGCGGGCCGCGGGCCAGCCGGTGGTGCTGGTCGGTACGGACGAGCAGGGCGACTGCGATGTCTTCGACTTCGACCTCACCCAGCCGGTGTTGCTGCTGGTCGGCAACGAGACCAACGGGCTCAGCAACGCATGGCGCGAGGTGTGCGACCACACGGTGCGCATCCCCATGACCGGCGCGGCCAGCTCCCTCAACGCGGCCAACGCCACCACGGCGGTGCTCTACGAGGCGGCGCGCCAGCGCGTCGCCAGCGGGAGGGCGTCAAGCGGCGGCGCGCCCCGCTCCACCGGCGGCCGACGGTAACGCGGCGCCGTCGCCCCGGCACTGCCGGGGCGGTGCCACCAATCGTGTGCCGCCAGCCGGATGAATCGCCGCCGCCGGGACACCGTGGTGACCCGCGCTGACGGCTACGGGCTGCTCCGGCCGGGTGATCCGGGACGCCCCGCCTGCCACGGGCTCGGGCTGCGGCAAGTGTCTGATGCGCTTTAGCTCGTAGTGAGGGTGCGGATCTTCCGACGTCCAACAGCAGCCTCTTGCCTGCGTCCGCCGCCCGAGGAGGTCATCGCCATGAGCCCTCACAAGTGGGTCGCCGCTCCACTGGCGGGCGCGGTGATCGTCCTTGCCGCGCCGACCCTGGCCGATGCCGCCTTGGCTTCCGCCCACACACGGCACTCGGCAACCCTCGCCACGGTGCACCGCTCGGTGCAAGGCACGGCCCACCGCTCGGTGCACGGCACCGTGGCTCCTGACCGGCGTCGTGGCCGCCGGGTGCGCTTCGGCAGCGGATTCCGCTGCCCCACCCGCGCCCCGTTGGTCTTCAAGGACGTCAGGGCGATCCTGAAGAACTGCCGACGCGGACCGATCGCCATCATCAAATCCACCAAGGACGGCTCGGTGTTGACGTTCCTCGACGTCAACATCCCGTTCAACACCTCCGGTAGCTACCAGTTCCGGATCGTCGGCTTCTACCGACGCCACCCGGCGCTGCTGGTGCAGAACTTCGACCGCCGCCCCCGGTGGTTCTACTTCCCGCCCAGCCGCTGGCACTACCGCTGAGAGGCCGGATAATGCCCGTATGGCATTGACGACCGCGTTCACCACCTCACTCGGGCTGCGGCATCCCATCGCCCTCGCGCCCATGGGCGGCTCCGCCGGTGGCGCGCTGGCGGCGGCGGTGTCCAACGGCGGCGGGCTGGGCATGGTGGGCGGCGGCCGGGGCGACCGCGACTGGCTGCGCCATGAACTCGCCCTGCTCACCGGGCAGACCACCAGCCCGTGGGGAATCGGCTTCCTCGCTTGGGGAGTTGACGTCGAGACCGTCGCCTGGGCGCTGGAGTACCAGCCCGCCGCGATGATGCTGTCCTTCGGCGACCCCGCCCCCTTCGCCGAGCGTGTCCGGGACGCGGGCGCCCAACTCGTCGTGCAGGTCACCGATCTGGACGAGGCGCGGCGTGCCCTCGACGTGGGCGCGGACGTGATCGTCGCCCAGGGCACCGAGGCCGGGGGACACGGTGGCGCGGGGCGCGGCACGCTGCCGTTCGTACCGGCCGTGGTCGACCTGGCCTCGCCGGTGCCGGTACTCGCGGCGGGCGGGATCGCCGACGGGCGCGGCCTGGCGGCCGCACTGGTGCTCGGCGCGGCCGGGGCCCTGCTGGGCACCCGGTTCCAGGCCAGCCGCGAAGCACTCGTACCGCCCCAACTCACCGAGGCGCTGCTGCACGGCCGAGGCGAGGACACCGTACGAAGCCGCACCCTGGACGTCGCACGAGGAGCGCCCTGGCCCGAGCGGTATCCCGCGCGCACACTGCGCAACGCCTTCCTGGAACGCTGGCACGGCCGCGAGGCTGAACTCAGCCGCAACGCCGCTGCCCGGCAGGAGTTCCGGGCCGCCGCCGAACGCGACGACATCGACTACGTCCCCGTCTGGGCCGGTGAGGCCCTTGATCTGATCACCGAGATCAGACCGGCGGCCGACATCGTCACCGACCTCGCCACGGAGGCGGAGCGAGCCCTGGCCTCGGGGGGCCACCGCTGACACCCACGCTTCACGCCACTGTCCGAAGTGGCGGACGCGCTGGGCGCGCACGGGTACCGCCTTCTGTCGCGGGGGAGTGAACCAACGCGGCGCTGGCCGGAGCGCGACGCAACCGGAAGTCGCCGTACCGGCGTAATACGCTCTGGGGCGGCACAGTGCCGCTGACTGGCAGCAACGACCCGAACGGGGATTTCCCATGCGCTACCTGGTACGCGACCGCATGCTGGCCTTCCACGAGGAGGCATGGGTCGAGACCGAGCACCGGGAGAAGGTCTTCAAGGTCAACCGGAGGTTCCTGCGGCTTCGCCGCACCTTCGACTTCGTCGACGCCCAGGGCAACCACGTGGCCAGCATCGTCAAGAAGGCCTTCACCTTCCACCACACCATCCTGATCAAGCGGGAAGGCCAGTTGGAGGCATGGATCAGCAAGCGGATGTTCAGCCTCTTCGGCGACCGCTTCAAGGTCAGCCTGCGGGACGGGCGGCGACTGCGGATAGTGGGCAACTTCTGGGACCGCGAGTTCGACATCCAGCACGACGGCAACACCCTGGCGCACATCTCCCGGCGCTGGTTCAGCATCCGCGACGCCTACGCGGTGGACGTGATGAGCGAGCGGGACACGATGATGCTGCTCATCCTGGCGGTCTGCGTCGACCACACGCTTCAGGACATGAAGGGCGACAAGCTGACCAACCTCTGAGCAGGGCCGCAGGCAGCGTGTTCACGGCGCCCCGCAGGTGGCGAATCGGCGCCGTGATCGACCTTCCTGGGCCGGATGGCGATGGCCCGACTTGTTGTTATGGATCATCAGGGTGCATCGTACATTCGGTTGCCTCGGGCAACCCTATGGGTTTCTAGGAGGAGTTATAGATGTCTGTCGCTGCCGACGGTTTCCGTACTTACGTGGACGACAACCTCGACGCGCTGGGCGCTGACCCGGAGCGCGAGGCCCTCGTGCACGAGGGACGACGCATGACCGCGGGGGAACTGCGCGACCTCGTCTACCGGATGGCCCGCGCCCTGCGCGCCCAGGGCATAGGCCGCGGCCAGACGGTCACGTTGCTGTGCGGGAACCTGCCGGAGACCGTCGCCGCCCGCTACGCCGCCAACCTGATCGGCTGCCGGGTCAACCACCTTTACAACAAGCTGTCGGCCGAGGTCCAGGCCGCCATCGTGCAGGATGTGGAGACCCGCGCGCTGATCGTCGACCCGCGCCTCACCGAGCGTGCCGTCGAGGTGCTCGACCGGGCGCCGGTGAAGGACGTCCTGATACTCGGGCCCGCGCCCATCGGTTCCGACCTGCTCGCCCTGGCGGCCGAGCAGTCCGCCGAGCCGTTCCCCAACGAGGCCCGGCCGCAGGACATCTGCACCATCCGCCACACCGGCGGCACCACCGGCCATCCCAAGGGCATCTGCACCTCCTTCGGCCAGATGCGCAACCTGCGCGGACGGCTGCCGGAGAACAAGGGCGACCGGCACCGGCAGTTGGTGTGCACCACCCTGGCCCACGCGGCCGGTTTCCTGGTCGACTCCACCCTCAACTCCGGTGGCTCGGTGGTGCTGTTGGAGGACTTCGACGCCGAGGCCGTGCTGGCCACGATCGAGCGTGAGCGCATCACCCATCTGTTCCTGCTGCCGCCCCTGCTCTACCAGTTGATGGACCACCCGAACGCGGCCCACACCGACACCTCCAGCCTGACCAACGTGGTGTACGGCGGCTGCCAGGCGTCGCCGACCCGCATCGCCGACGCGGTGCGGCGGTTCGGCCCGGTGCTGATGCAGTTCTACGGGCAGAACGAGGCCGGTGGCATCAGCGTCCTCAAGTCCGAGGACCACGACGTGCAGCGCCCGGACCTGCTGCGGTCCGCGGGCAAGGTCCTCGACGGGGTCGAGGTCGTCGTCCGTGACGAGTCGGGACGCGATCTGCCCGCGGGTGAGCACGGCGAGATCTGCGTGCGCTCCGACCAGATCATGAGCGGGTACTGGAAGCAGCCCGAACTGACCGCAGAGGTGCTGCGCGACGGCTGGCTGCACACCGGTGACGTCGGCTACCTGGACGCGAACGGCTACCTGACGATCGTGGACCGACTCAAGGACATGATCGTCGTGGTCGGCGGCCATGTGTACACCACGGAGCTGGAGGACCTGCTCAACTCGCACCCGCAGGTGCTGCAGAGCGCCGTCTTCGGGGTGCGTGACGAGGACCGGATGGAGCGGGTGCACGCGACCGTGGTCCGCGCCCCCGGCAGCGACGTCGACGAACAGCGACTGCGCGACATGGTGCGCGGCGAGCGCGGCGCGATGTACGAGCCCGCGCGGATCACGTTCGTCGACGCCCTGCCGCTGACCGACGCGGGCAAGCCGGACAAGAAGCAGCTGCGGCTGCGGGCCGAGCAGGAGGCCGCCCTGGCCTGACCGCCGTCCGGGGCGGGCCGGGACTCGTCCGGCCCGGCCCTGGCGGTCCGCTCAACGCTGAGGCAGCCGACGGAGTTTGACGGTGCTGTCGGTGCGCGTGAACGACTCGCCGTCGGGCATGACCTGGACGCGCTCGTGTTCCTCGTTCAGCAGTACCTCCCACTGCCCGTCCGGCAGGTTCAGCGCTTCGATGACCTCGTCCGGGGAGGGCAGCCGCACCTCGGGATGGGCGTGCTGCTCCCAGTGGGGCAGACCCGAGTGTCCCTCGATGAGCAGTACCCCGCCGGGCGCGACGGCCGCAGCGGCCTTCTGCAGGATCTCCTCTCGCGGCATGTCGCCGAGGGTGTGCAGGAACTGGGCGGAGACCAGGTCGAAGCTGCCGGTGGGAAAGGACGTCGCGAGATCGTGCCGCTGCCAGTCGATCCGGTCGCCGACGCCCGCCGCAGCGGCGTGCTTGATCGCCCGGTCCAGGGCGACACGGGAGACGTCGACAGCGGTGACCCGCCAGCCCCGCTCGGCGAGCCAGACGGCGTCTCCTCCTTCGCCGCATCCCAGGTCCAGCGCGGTGCCCGGCTTGAGGGGGGCGACCTCCCGGGCCAGGACGGTGTTGGGCTGTCCGCTCCAGATCCGCTCGCTCTCGGAGTACCGGGCGTCCCAGAGCTCGGCCGCCGAGGCGGTTTCGTTGGTCATCTTCGGTTCCCTTTCGGTGGGAGGGGCGGTGGTCACAGGCGGGTGGCCCCCGCCCGTACCTCCGTTCACCGCAGAGCGTCGCCCCAGCATCGCTGCTTTGACAAACCTTCTTGCCGAGTCAGCAAACAGATGTATGGCTGACCTGTCCGGCCGACTACGGCTGGCCCTGGGCGGGCACGGCGTCGTCCTGACCGCCGAGTTCGACATCCGCACTCCGCATGGCCTCGCCAACGCGGGTTCGGCGCCCGTGGAGTTCCTCAGCCTGTTCGGGCCGCGGGGAGAACGGATGCGCGTACGCGCCCGCCCGAGCGGTGAGTGACCCGCGCCCGCTCAGTCCGCCAGACCGGGTAGCGCGTCCTGCTCGACCTCGGCGCGCGGCGGCCGTGGAGCGCCGCGCTCCGCCAGCTTGGCGCGGCAGCCCTCGCCAAGCCCCCACAGGCGCGCCTCCCGGCCGGTCAACGGGCGCCCGCACAGGCGGCAGCTGACGCGCCGCCGCGCCTGCGGCTCGTCATCCTGGTCGAGCGGCAGCGTCGGATTCGGCGCGGTCATCGGGCCGGCCTGAAGTGGACAAGGAGACGGCCCGGGTTGTTCGGATCGGCCTCGACCCGGTCGTACAGCTTCTTGATGTGCTTCTGGCCGAGGAACGCCAGGGTGCGCTGCCTCAGCTGCCCCGATCCCTTCCCGGGGATGATCTCCAAGACGGTCTCGCCGGTTCGGGCGGCCTTGAAGATGGTCTGCCGCAGGGCGAGTTCGATGTCTCGGTTGTTCCGGAAGATCGGGTGAAGGTCGAGGGTCAGCAACGTCAACCCCTCCTGTCGGTTCCGGCGTGGCCCAGCCCGAGTCTGCCATGTCGCCGTGCGCTCGACGCCGGGCGGGCGTACCCCGGTCACCTTCGGTGAACGTTTCCGTGCGCCAGCGGTGTGAGATGACGCGGCATCGGTTTGTCGCGGGCCCGAATCGGTTAGCCCGAAACGCTGTGCCGATGTGTTGGTACGCGCGACCGCGCGCACCGGAAGGAGACGGGCCATGGGTGCCATGACCGCGGTCACCCTGGACATCAACGGTGAGCGGTTCTCACGCGAACTCGACAACCGCACGACGCTGTTGGACCTGCTGCGCGAACACGCGCACCTGTCCGGGGCGAAGAAGGGCTGCGATCACGGTCAGTGCGGGGCCTGCACGGTCCTGCTCGACGGCCACCGCGTCAACTCCTGCCTGTTGCTCGCGGTCGCCATGGACGGGACGGAGATCACCACCATCGAGGGGCTGGCCGAAGGGGGCACCCTGCACCCGCTCCAGCAGGCGTTCGTGGACCACGACGCCTTCCAGTGCGGCTTCTGCACACCGGGCCAGATCTGCTCGGCGGTCGGGGCGATCGCCGAGGCGCGCGCCGGATGGCCCAGCGCCGTCACCGCCGAGGACGTCCCCGAAGGCCCGGTCGAGTTGACCGTGCCAGAGGTCCGCGAGCGGATGAGCGGCAACCTGTGCCGTTGCGGCGCCTACGTGAACATCGTCAGTGCGGTACGGGAAGTGGCTAGGTGAAGGAATTCCGGTACGAACGGCCGACCGACGCCGACGCGGCCGTCGCTTTGCTGACCGACGCTCCTGCCGCCACCTACCTCGGTGGCGGCACCAATCTGGTGGACCTCATGAAACTCGGCGTGGCCGCCCCCGACGTGGTCGTCGACGTCAGCCGACTGCCGTTCGAGGAGATCGAGGAGACCGACGGCGGCGGGCTGCGGGTTGGCGCCGCCGTACGCAACAGCACGCTCGCCGCGCGCCGGATGGTGCGCGAACGCTATCCGATCGTCTCCGAGGCGCTGCTGTCCGGCGCCTCGGCGCAGCTACGGAACGCGGCGACCATCGGCGGAAACCTGCTCCAGCGCACCCGGTGCCTGTACTTCCAGGACGTCGGCAAGCCGTGCAACAAGCGCCAGCCGGGCTCCGGCTGCCCCGCCCGGGAGGGCGTCCACCGCGACCTGGCGATCCTCGGGGCGTCGGAGCACTGCGTCGCCACGCACCCGTCCGACCTCGCCGTGGCGCTCGTCGCGCTGGACGCGATGGTCCACCTGGTCTCGGCCTCGGGTCCGCGCTCGCTGCCGCTGACCGAGTTGCACCGTCTGCCGGGCGACGAACCGCAGCGCGACACCGTCCTGCGGCACGGTGAACTGATCACCGCCGTGGAGCTTCCGCCGCCGGTGCCCGAGGCCCGCTCGGCCTACCGCAAGGCCCGTGACCGGGCCTCCTACTCCTTCGCGCTCGCCTCCGTCGCCGCCGTGCTGCAGGTGCGCGGCGGGCTGGTGCACCATGTGCGGATCGCCTTCGGCGCACTGGCGGCCAAGCCGTGGCGCGCCCGCGTCGCGGAAGAGGCGCTGCTGGGCCAGCCCGCGACCGGGGAGGCCTTCGGAGAGGCCGTCGACCGGGAGCTGGCGGCGGCCAGGCCGCTGCGGGACAACGGCTACAAGGTGCCGCTCGCCCGCCGCCTCGCCGTCAGCGTGCTGACCGACCTCGCGGCGCCCGAGGCCGGAGAACCGCGATGACCACCACCCAGCCCCTGCTCGGGGCGCCCACGGCCCGGCTGGAGGCCCGCGAGAAGGTCACCGGCGCCGCCCGGTACGCCACCGACCACCCCACCGACCGCACCGCGTACGCCTGGCCGGTGCCCGCCACCGTCGTGCGCGGCGAGATCACGTCGATCGACACCACCGCGGCCCTGGCCGACCCGGCCGTACTGGCCGTACTCACCCACCAGAACGCTCCCCGGCTGCACGAGACCGACGACCCGAACCTCGCCGTGCTGCAGAGCCCGCACGTGGCGCACCGCGGCCAGTTCGTCGCGCTCGCCGTCGCCACCTCACTGGAGGCCGCGCGGTCCGCCGCCGAAGCGATCCGCGTCACCTACCGCACCGAGCCGCACGACGTCGTACTGACCCCCGACCACCCGGGACTGTACAAACCCGACGAGGTCAACGCGGGCCTGCCCGCCGACCGGGAGCACGGTGACTTCGACACCGCCTACGCCAACGCCCCGGTGCGGATCGACGCCGTCTACGAGACCCCCGCCCTGCACAACCACCCCCTGGAACCGCACGCGGCCACCGCGCTGTGGGACGGCGACGATCTGACGGTCTACGACTCCAACCAGCACTCCTCCGGCGTCCAGCGCACACTCGCCCAGTTGTTCGGGCTGGCGAACGGCAAGGTGCACGTGGTCAACGAGCACGTCGGCGGCGGCTTCGGCGCCAAGGGCACCGCCCGGCCCCCCGTCGTACTCGCGGCGATGGCGGCCCGCACCGTGCGCCGCCCGGTCAAGCTCGCCCTGCCGCGCAACCAGCTCGCCGCGGTGACCGGCTACCGCGCCCCCACCATCCAGCGGATCCGCATCGGCGCCGACCCCGAAGGACACATCGAGGCGCTCGCCCACGAGGCGATCACACAGTCCTCGACGATCACCGAGTTCGTGGAGCAGGCCGCGACGCCCAGCCGCACCATGTACAACGCACCACACAGCCGCACCACCCACCGGGTCGCCCGACTCGACGTCCCCACTCCGTCGTGGATGCGCGCGCCCGGCGAGTGCCCGGGGATGTTCGCCCTGGAGTCCGCGATGGACGAACTCGCCCTCGCCTGCGGGGTCGACCCGATCGAACTGCGGACGCGCAACGAGCCGGCCGTCGAGCCGGACAGCGGGCTGCCGTTCAGCAGCCGCCATCTGGTGGAGTGCCTGCGCGAGGGCGCCCGCAGGTTCGGCTGGCACGACCGGGACGCCCGGATCGGGGGCAGGCGCGAGGGCCGTCTGCTGATCGGCAGCGGCGTCGCCGCCTCCACCTTTCCGGCGCTCGTGATGCCCTCGCAGGCCGAGGCGCACGCCGCCGCCGACGGAAGCTACGAGGTGCGCGTCAGCGCCAGCGACATCGGCACCGGCGCCCGCACCGTGCTGACCCAGATCGCCGCCGACACCCTCGGCGTGCCGCTGGACAGCGTCCGGGTCCGCGTCGGCAGCAGCGATCTGCCGCCCGCCTCGGTGGCCGGGGGCTCGTCCGGCACGGCCTCCTGGGGCTGGCCGGTGCACAAGGCGTGCACCGAGTTGCGGCAGCGCCTGGCGGAACGCGGGTACGCGGTGCCCGAGCAGGGCATCACCGTCGCCACGGACATCGCCCAGGACATTGACGAGCGGGAGGACCTCGCACGCCACGCCTTCGGCGCGCAGTTCGCCGAGGTCCAGGTCGATCCGGCGACCGGTGAGACACGGGTGCGCCGGCTGCTCGGCGTCTTCGCGGCGGGCCGGATCCTCAACTCCCGTACCGCGCGGTCGCAGTTCATCGGCGGGATGACAATGGGCCTGGGAATGGCGCTACTTGAGGGCAGCACCATGGATCCCGCCTTCGGTGACTACGCGGAACGGGACCTGGCCGCGTACCACGTGGCCGCCTGCGCGGACGTCCCGGAGATCGACGTCCACTGGATCGAAGAGGAAGACCCACACCTCAACCCCATGGGCTCCAAGGGCATCGGCGAGATCGGGATCGTCGGCACCGCCGCGGCGATCGCCAACGCGGTCCACCACGCCACCGGCGTACGGGTGCGTGCCCTGCCCATCCACCCCGATGTGCTCGTGGCCCGGCTGACTGACCAGCCAGGTCCGCCATAGCGCGGGAAAGTGTGTCAAGGTGTAAGAGGAAGAGCGCCGTAGCAGGTGCCTGGGCAGGACGGCAGCTCACCCGGTGGTGAGGAGACTCCCATGTCCGACGAGATGTGGGCCAACGAGGTTTACCAACCTGACGGGTCGGAGGTCCAGGACGACTCCGGAATCCTCGATCCGCAGGACACCCTGGACGACCGGGGCGTCAGCCCGGCCATCGACGAGGGGTACTCACCGCCGGAGCGCCCGCTGGCAGTGGAGCGGTTCGGCGTCACGGTCAGCGAGCAGCGCCGGGGCGAGAGTCTCGACCAGCGGCTGGCGGAGGAGGTACCGGACGTCGGCGAGCCACTGGGGGACGGCGTCGGAGACCTGGTCGGCGGCAACGGAGAGCTGATCGACCGCGAGGTCGGCGACGCGCGGGCGGGGCGTCTTGTGGGCACCGACGAGGGCGTGCCGCACGGTGTGGAGCAGGCGGAGGACAGTGCGGCCTACGACGCCGGAATCGCGGGCGGCGCCGCGTCGGCCGAGGAGGCGGCGATGCGGATCGTGGAGGAGGGAAAGGAGCCCGAGCCGGACGATCTGTGACCGCCACCGCGCTGCGGTGTGAGGGGACTACCCGGAAGCGCCGTCCATGGCCGCCGCGTTGGCGCGGTCGATCTCGGCCATGTGTTCCTCGGCCCAGTTCCGCAGCATGGCCAGCGGAGTCTCCAGAGACAGGCCGAGTTCGGTGATCCGGTAGTGCACCCGTGGCGGCACGGTCGGCTCCACCCGGCGGGTGACCAGGCCGTCGCGGACCAGGTTCCGCAGGGTCACCGACAGCATCTTCTGCGAGACGCCCGGCATCCGGCGCTGCAACTCCGCGAACCGGACCTCGTCCGGAGCCGCCCCGGCCAGCACCTTGATCACCATCGACGTCCACTTGGTGCCGATGCGGTCCAGCAACTGCCGGGTCGGGCATCGCTGATCGAACAGGTCGCCGCGGGCGCCGTCGGGGGTCACCTGGAACTCACCACCTGTGCCGAAAGTGCGGTCTTGGCGCCTCCACTGTAGTTACCTAACGTTTGCTTGTCACCATCGGTAACCGGCCTCGGAGGCGCGCCGTGTCCCTGAAGATCGAACTCCGCCGCGTCGCGACCAACCGCGTCCGGCTCAATGTGGCGCTCGCGGGCGAAGGTCCGGCGGTCCTGCTGCTGCACGGGTTTCCGCACACCTGGCGACTGTGGACCGAGGTCATGGAGCGGCTCGCCGCTCAACACCGCGTCATCGCACCCGACTTGCGGGGTCTCGGCGCCAGCACCCGGGCCACCGACGGCTACGACGCCGCAAACCTGGCCGCCGACGCCGAGGGCCTGCTGGCCGCACTCGGCGAGACCTCCGCGGCGGTGGTCGGGATCGACGCGGGCACCCCGCCCGCCTTCCTGCTCGCCATGCGGCGACCCGGTCTCGTCCGGCGACTGGCGGTGATGGAGTCACTGGTGGGCGCGCTGCCCGGCGCCGAGGACTTCCTGGCGGGCGGGGCACCGTGGTGGTTCGGCTTCCACGCCCAGCCCGGCCTGGCGGAATCCGTACTGACCGGCCATGAGGCCCAGTACATCGACTGGTTCCTCGACCGCGGCACTCTCGGCCGTGGCGTGCCCGCCGACATCCGCGACGCCTTCGTGCACGCCTACACCGGAGCCGAGGCCCTGCGCTGCGCCTTCTCCTACTACCGCGCACTGCCCACCAGCGCGCGGCAGATCCAGGAGGCGGTCGCCACCAGCCGACTCACGGTGCCCACCCTGGCGGTCGGCGCGCAGCCGGTCGGCGACGCCCTCGAACGGCAACTGCGTCCGGTGGCCGACCACCTCGTCGGCCATGTCATCGAGGACTGCGGCCACATCATTCCGCTGGACCGGCCAGCGGCGCTGCTCGACCTACTGGAGCCGTTCCTCGGGTGAGGCGCAGACAGTCACTGCTGGCCGTGGCCCGGCGGCGCGACGTCACCGTTGTCGAGGACCTGTCCTCGCGGCGGGGCCGGGGTGACGGGGAGCGGTTCCGCCATGCGCGAAACCTCCGAATGCGGCGTGGCGGGCGGCCACGCTGGGGTGATGGGAGAGACCACGACCGTGCGACGGCTCGACCTGGGCTATGTGATCCGCCCAGCGTCGGAAACGGGCGGCTCGCAGCCGAGGGTTGACCCCGTTCTCGCCTATCTGGTGGCGCACGAGCGGGGCCTGCTGCTATTCGACACCGGCATCGGCGCGGCCGATCCCGAGACCGAAGCCCACTACCGACCCCAACGGCGCGGACTCCAGGACGAGTTGGCCGCCGCCGGTGTGACCCTTGCCGATATCTCGGTCGTTGTGAACTGCCATCTCCACTTCGACCACTGCGGCGGAAATCCTTTGCTGGGCGGCACGCCGATCCTGGTGCAGGACGTGGAACTGGCCATGGCCCGCCGAGGCGACTACACGATTGACGAACTCGTCGACTTCCCCGGTGCGGTCTACGAAGGACTCGCCGGCGAGGCCGAGATCTGGCCTGGGGTCTGGATCATCCCGACCCCAGGGCACACCAACGGCCATCAGCCACTGGTCCTACGACAACCGGACGGCGGAGCCGTCGTGCTCGCCGGTCAAGCCCATGACTTCGCCTTCCAGTTCGGCTCGGACCACTTGGCCCGGCGCGCTTCGCTGCGCGGCGTGCAACCACCGCTTCCCACCTACCGGCCGTGGTTGGACCGGCTCGCCGAATTCCACCCCCGGCGTGTGTTCTTCGCCCATGACTTCGCGGTCTGGGAGGCGCCGCTCAACGGGTGATGGGAATGGTGCGGCTGACCAGGGCCTCGTAGCCGCGTTCTGACCAGGCGGTGAAGTGCACTTGGAGCGAGGTCAGTTGGGCGGGGGCCGCTGGGGCGATGGACAGGCGGAACAGGAAGCGGGTGGCGCGGTTGTCGGGGAGGTTCTCGGCCAGGAAGTCGGTGTTGGTGTTGAGCACCGGGTCGCAGCCGCTCGTCAGGCTGAGTCTCTTCCACCGTCCTTGGTGGTAGACCTCGACGGTTGCGTCCCTGGGTGCGAGGGACACCGCCTTGCCGTTGCCGATCGGGGCCCAGGCGGACAGGCCGAGCGCCGGGCGGATGCTGTGGAACGGGGCGCCTGTGCCGTTGTAGATCACCGTGCCGATCTCGACCTTGGGGCCGCCCGCGATGACCCCTTTCGGCATCGCCAGCGGGTCGTAGGCCGCCGTGGCACGCCCGTGGTGGACGGTGGCCGGAGTGCGCGTGGCGGAGGGTGCCGGGTCCGGTGCGTCGCAGGCGGTGGCGGGGTCGGCCGGGGCCAGTAGTGGTACGGCGGTCAGGAGCAGCCCGGCGACGGCGAGGGGCAGGCGCGGACGGCGTGCGGTGGACATGGTCTCCGTCCGGGTTGGTGTGTGCGGCAACTCGTCCGCGGCGCCCGGGGATTGCGGCCGTCTCGTCACTTCACGTGGACCGTTGCCGTCCAGTGCAGCACCGTATGCGGGCAGATGCGACCGGGAGCGGAGACGCACCGCTCATTGGCGCTGATGGTCGCGGTGCCGTCGGACTGCGCGCGGAAGACGGCGCTGGCGTTGCCGCTTGGGGATGTCCCCTCGGCGGTGCGCTGGAGGGTCCGGTCCCCGGTGGCGCTCGGCACGCTCCACTTCCACGTCTCCGCGTTCGCGCGGCGGCCGGTCAGCCGGACCGTGATCACTTCTCCCCTGCGGACGGTCACCGAGCGGCCGTTGTCAGCGTTCGTGAGGGTGAGGCGGGCGGCCGTTACCGACCGGTCCGTTCGTGGTGCGGCGGAGGCCGGGGCCGGTACGCAGATCGCGGCGGTGGACAGGGCCAGCCCCACGGTGAACGCGCTGACGGGGATTTTCATGCTCCTCATGCCCTCCACTGTGGCTCGCGGCGGCACGGCCCGCTTCCGATCACCTTCGATTCACTCCTTCGAGGTGAACGGCTTGCGGATGCGGACCGAGTGTTATGCGGTGACCCTGGGAGAGGGGCCACACGCCAAGGAGGACCACCATGTCCATGCTCGACAAGCTCAAGGGCCTGCTGAAGGGGCACGAGGACCAAGCCAGGACGGGCGTCGACAAGGCGGGTGACTACGCGGACGAGAAGACGCAGGGCAGGTACAGCGGCCAGGTCGACACCGGCCAGGAAAAGCTCAGGGAGCAGTTCGGCGGAGACCAGGGCAATCCCCCACGGACCTGACTGCGGCCTGACGCGGATCGCGGGGGCCGTTGGCGGCCGCGGCGGCGTTGCCGGTTGCCTTGCGCATGTCCGTCGCGTTCCCCAAGCTGCGTTCCAGGCCCTACGAGGGGGAGGAACGGATGCCCAAGGGGAACTCAAGGCACGGCTTACCGCGACGGCCGGTAAAACGCGACCACTTGGGCCGCGCACTCGCGGCCCTACTGGCAACGGCCCTGGCGACCGCCACACTGAGCGCCGTCACGTCCAGCGCTCCCGCCCATGCGGCGCCGGCTGAACCGGACCCGGTGGTCTTCGTGCACGGCCGCAACGCCGGGCCCGGTGTGTGGGGCGGCATGATGACCGACTTCACCGCCGCCGGGTACCCGCAGGACCGGCTGTTCGCCTGGTCGTACGACACATCGCAGTCGACCAACGAGGTGCTGAGCGGCCAACTGTCCTCGTACGTCGACACGGTGCTGGCCCGCACCGGTGCCACCCGGGTGGACATCGTCGCGCACAGCCTGGGCAGCCTGCCCACCCGCTGGTACGTCAAGTTCGGCGGCGGCGCGCGGAAGGTGGCGCACTGGGCCTCCCTTGCCGGTCCCAACCACGGTACTAGCCTGGCCTATCTGTGCGCGTTGTGGGACCAGGGATGCCGGGACATGACCCCCGGCTCCTACGTCGTGCGGCACTTGGACCAGGGCGCCGAAGCCCCGGGACCGGTGCGGTACGCGACCTGGTGGTCGCCGTGCGACGAGCAGGTCTCCCCGCCGACGAGCACGGAACTCACCGGTGCGGCCAACACCGAGACCGGCTGCCTGAAGCACAACGACTTCCTCAGCGACCGAACGGTGTCCGAACAGGTTCTCGCGTTCCTCCGGACCGCGACGGCTCACTGATCACCGGCCCGGCCGGACACGGCTTCGGACGCCCGCCAAGCCCTTGGAGCGGCGGGCGCCCGAAGCCTCAGCGTTTCACGCGGCCTGGCGCGGCCGCATCAGCGACTCGACCGGGCAGGAATCCGGGTAAGTCCCAAAAGCTTCGGGAGCGCTGTGACGGCGTCCGTCCGGAAAGGGGAATCCGGCCCTCCGGACTTCGATCAGACCGGGACCGTGAAATGCCGCTCATGTGGTTGGCGCTGCGGCGGGACCATCCGGCGGCCGAAGCCACCGAGTCGGACAGGGCCGGTCCGGACGCTGCCAAGTGACCGCACCACGCCGGGAATTGAACCCCACCGCGCACCCGTACGTGTGGAGGGGCGGCCCGGTTCCGCCGCCGACGCCGAGGCGGTTCGGCGACGGGCCGACTGAACCAGGAAGATCGGAGCCGGATACGTGTCGCACATACGCACCGAGAAGTCCCGTCGGACCTTGCGGCGGCAGCGGGTACGCCGCCGAAGGATCTCCAAGCTGACGCTCACCCTCGCGGGCGTACCGCTGGCCATGGGCGCGCTCGCCGGAACCGTGTTCGCCGCGGTCGGCGTCCACCACCACCGCGGTGCCGCCGCAGCCGCCCCGTCCACCAGCCCCAGCGCCGCCGCCAACCCGGCCGCGGCCGCCAACGCCAACCCGAACTGCACCCTGATCGTCCCCGCCAACCCGTTGAGCGCCCAAGGCCTGGCCACTCCCTACCAGTTGACGGCGACCAACCCCGCGATGGGACCCTGCAACGAGGCCAACGCCAACCAGTCGGCGTTCGTCGAAGCCGCGGTCATGGGCGGCAACGGCCAACTCACGCTCTACGACCCGCTGGTGGTCGACAAGGGCACCCAACCGGCCGCGCCCCCGGCCGCCGCGCAGGTCCCGGCGGGATCCACGGTCGGCATCTGGTTCGGGTTCAACGGAACCAACCTGACGCTGAAGTCGGCCGCGGGCGCCAACAGTCTCACCCAGGGCAAGTGCGTCAACGGTCAGAACGGCTCGGTCTTCGGGCAGTTCGCGCAGTGCAACGCCCCCGCGTTCTTCCAGGCCGCCAACGGCCAGATCGCCAACAAGCAGTTGCAGGTCCCGGCGCTGGGCATGGCGAAGGACGGGATGCCTTGTCCCACCACCCGTGACTTCTCCGTGGTGGACCAGGACCAGAGTGACAACGTGGTCACCCACTACCTGGCCAACGGCAAGGGGCAGACCGCCCAGAACAACGCCGCGGGCAAGGCGGCGGTGGCCAACGCCACCGATCTGGCCAACGGCAGCGACAACCTGCTGCTGAGCCAGTTCATCGACCCGGCCCTGGGCTGCACACCGTGGACCACACCGGACCAGTCCAGCGGCAACCAGCCGAGCGCCGCCCTGCCGTTGGACGAACTGTCCGCGGCGGCCAACCAGAAGGCCCCGGTCGCCCTCGTACCGCTCAACGATCCGATGACGCTGAACAACGCCAACGCCAGCCAGGGCAAGACCAATCTGTACCGCGCCGGAGTCGACCAGCCCCCGATCGGCGCCGCCGACAACGGCAACGGTGCGACGTACTGCAAGAACATGTTCAACAACCCCGCGGGTGTGCAAAGGGTGTTCAAGGACCAGGCGATGTTCGCCAACGCGCCGTCCGTGGACGCCGCGATGGCCACCAACCTGTTCACCTTCCTGGCGATGCGGGCGAACCAGAGCTTCACCAACCTCGGTTGCGGCAAGCTGCTGAACGCCGCCAACCCGATCACGTTGACGACCAACGGCAACGGGGTGGTCACCGCCGCCGCCCTCACCCCGCTCGGCAAGACCCCGCCGTCCGCCGCGCCCACCGCCTCGGCCATGCCGAGCGCGCCCACCGGCACCGGCGGCATGCCGCCCACCGCGACCGCCTCAGCCCCGGCCCCCAGCACCAGTGCCACCGCCCCGGCAGGCGGCACCGCGGGCGGCACCGGCACCGGGAACAGCCCCACCCCGGCGCCCAGCAAGTCGTGCCGACCGCCCAAGAAGGTCCATTGGTAGCCGACGCCGACGGTGGGTTACTCGCCGTCGCTGTCGTCGGCTCCGGAGAAGGGAGTGGTGAACCGGTAGCCCGCGGCGATCAGCCGCGGGAGATAGGTGCGCACGGCCGCCAGGGTCTGGGATCGGTCGCCGCCACCGTCATGATTGATGATGATCGCTCCCGTGCGGGTGCGGTCCAGTACGGTGGCGGCTATCCGCGCACTGCCCGGACGGGACCAGTCGCGCGGATCCACCGACCAGGCCAGCGGCCGCAGGTCGTACTCCGAGCACGCGGACAGCACGGCGGGCGTGAACGTTCCGAACGGGGCGCGGAACAGCCCCGGGCGGTTCCCCCGGGAGGCCGACTCGATGGCGTCGGCGGCCTTCTCTATCTGGTCGCGTATCTGCGCGGGACGCAGATGCCGCAGATTGGGGTGCGACCAGGTGTGGTTGGCCAGCGCGTGCCCCTCGTCGACGACGCGGGCCACCAAGTCCGGGTGTCTGGCGGCGTGTTCCCCGATCATGCAGAACGTGGCGGTGACATGGTGGCGCCGCAACTCGTCGAGTATGAACGGGGTGTAGCGGGGGTCGGGCCCGTCGTCGAAGGTGATGGCGATGGTCTTGGGGCCGGCGTCCACGTGGTACTGCGGCCCGCGCACATCGCCGTCCTCGCTCTGTGCGGGGCCGGGGGTGGGGAACCGGGACCGGGACCGCCCGCCGGCGACCGTGTGCCGCCAGGGCGGGTCGACCAGCAGGCCCCATCCGCCCACGGCCGCCATCACCAGACCGCTTGTGTACAGCACAGCCCGCCGAGGCACGCTCACCGTCACGGGACATCGTCTCCCTCGTAGCGGTTGCCCCCATCGCGGCACCAGAGGGCGTTCGCCCGTCGCCGCGTTACACCGCCACCCTGGCACCGGGCACCGTCCCCGGCAGTCGGGAGTACGCCATTAGCCTTAACGTCCCCGCGGCGCGGGGACGGGTCCGCTCACGCCCGGCCGTGCGTCTTCTGGGAGCGGCGGGAGAGCGAGTCCAGCACGACGGCGGCCAGCAGCACACCGCCGGTGATCATGTACTGCACGGTGGTCTGGATCCCCATCAGCAGCATCCCGGACGCGATCGACTGGATGACGAGCATGCCGAGCAGCGCGGACCAGGGCCTGCCGCGCCCGCCGAACAGGCTGGCGCCGCCGATGACGGCCGCGGCAATGGAGTTGATCATCAGGATGCTGGAGCCGGAGGTCTGGCCGACCGAGGCCACCCGCGAGGCCAGGAACAGCCCGCCGATAGCGGCCAGCGTCCCGGAGATCGCGAACACCGAGACCCGCACCCACACCACGTTGATGCCCGCTCGCCGGGTCGCCTCCACACCGCCGCCGATCGACCGGATCCGGCGTCCGTACTTCGTACGCCGCTGCACGTAGTCGAGGCCGACGACGAAGACAAGGAAGACCAACAGCGCGAGCGGCAGGCCCTCGAACCGGTTGAGCACATACGCGGCGGCGAACGCGATCACCGCGATCCCGCCGGTGCGCAGGGCGATCTCAGCGAGCGGCCGGTACGGCACCTCGGCGGCCCTGCGCCGCCGCCGGTCCTGGTACGAGGTCAGGAAGAACACCGCGGCGCTCAGCGCGGCCAGCCCGTACGCCGCGGCCGTGTGGTGGAAGTAGCGGTTGGTCAGGGCGTAGACCACGCCCCGGTCATGGAGGTTGATGGTGCCGCTGGCGCCGAGGACGTGCAGCATCAGACCGTTCCAGGCCAGCAGCCCCGCCAGGGTGACCACGAAGGCGGGCACCCCGACCCTGGCGAAGAAGAACCCCTGGATGCCGCCGATCGCGGCGCCGACGAGCACCGCGGCGAGCACCGCCAGCCACTCCGGCAGGCCGTCGTTGACGTTCATCACGGCGAACACCGCCGCCGCCAGCCCGCTGACCGAGCCGACCGACAGGTCGATCTCGCCCAGCAACAGCACGAAGACGATGCCGACCGCAATCAGTCCCGTGCCGACGATGTCCACGCTGAGGTTGGACAGGTTGCGCGGGGAGAGGAACTGGTGGTCCAGGACCTGGAAGACGATCCAGATCACCACGACGCAGAACACTCCCGGCAGCGAGCCCAGTTCACCGCCGCGCAGCTTGCGGACGAACTCGTCCAGATAGCCCGGCGCTTCCCGGTCCGGCTCGCCCTGGCGGCGCCTGGCGGTGGAGTCGGTGTGCGCCTTGGCGGCCTTGAGTTCGGAAGCTTCCGCCCTGTTCACAGCATCGCCTCCCACGCCCATGCCCTGCGGTGCGTCACGGCGTTGTCGGTTGCTCCGGTGATGGAGGAGACGATCTGCTCCTGGGACGTGGTCAGTACGTCGAAGAAGCCGTTGTTCCGGCCGAGGCGCAGCACCGCGACCTGGTCGGCCGCGGCCTTGACGTCGCCCAGGTTGTGGCTGATCAGCAGCACACCGATGCCGCGTTCCCGCAACCGCTCGATGAGGTCGAGGAAGTGGGCGGTCTGCTCGACACCCAGGGCTGCGGTGGGCTCGTCCAGGATGAGGATTTTGGGATCGCTCAGCAGTGCGCGGGCGATAGCGACCATCTGCCGCTGGCCCGCGGAGAGCGACGCGACGGGGACCCGTACGCTGGGGATCCGGATGGACAGGGTGTCCATCAACTCCAGTTGCCGGGTGCGGCGTTCCATGGCCACCTCGTCAAGGACACCGCCCTTGCACAGCTCATGGCCGAGGAAAACGTTACCGACCACATCGAGGGTCTCGCACAGCGCGAGGTCCTGGTACACGCCCGCGATGCCCAGGGCCTGGGCGTCATGGGGGCGGTTGATGCGGACCGGTCGGCCGTTCCACTCGATGACGCCCTCGTCCGCGGGGCCGACACCGGTGATCACCTTGACGAGGGTGGACTTTCCGGCGCCGTTGTCGCCGACCAGGGCGACCACCTCACCGGCGTGGATCTCCAACTCGACGTCCGTGAGCGCCTGGACGGCGCCGAACCGCTTGCAGATTCCGCGCAGTGCCAGCACGGGCGTGGTGGACACATCGACCATCTCCTTAACCGGTGAGACCGGCCTTCTGGCAGGCGGACCCGTACTGGGGCGTGCAGATCTGGCTGACCGTGTAGGGGCCGCGGTCGACGACGGTCTGCCGGATGGTGTGCACGGTCACCGGCACCAGGGTGCCGAGGACGGCCGGAATGTCCTTGCTGGTGTCGTTGCTGACCCGGGCGTTGGCGATGCCGTGCAACGTCCGGCCACGGCCCAGCGCGACGGCCATCCGCGCGGCGGCGTCGGCTTCCGACACGAAGGACTTGTAGACGGTGAGGCTCTGCTCGCCGGTGAGCAGCCGCTGTATGGCGCCCAGATCGGCGTCCTGACCGGTGATCGGGGGCAGCGGCGTGACATCGGCAGCCTTGAGGGCGGACAGAGCGCCGGACGCCAGGCCGTCGTTGGCGGACAGCACACCGTCGATCCGGCCCGCGCCCAGTTCGGCGATGGCGGCGGACATGTTGCTGAACGCGTTCTCCGGGATCCAGCCGCCGGTGTAGTACGTCGCGGCGATCTTGGCTCGGCCCTTGAGGACGGAGAGCGCGCCGTCCTTCAGCGCCGCGGTGTTCGGGTCGGTGGGGTCGCCGTTCATCATCACGACCCGCGGATCGTGCGCCTTGCTGCCCATGGCGGTCAGGAGGCCTTGGGCCTGGACCCGGCCGATCTGCCAGGAGTCGTAGCTGGAGTAGGCGGAGACCGGGCCCTGGGCCAGCCGGTCGTAGGAGACGACCGGGATGTGGGCGTCGTGCGCCCTGGTGACGGAGGAGCGCAGCGCCTTGTAGTCGACCGGATCGAGGATGAGCACCCGGACGCCGTTGGCGATCATCGAGTCGATCTGCTGTTGCTGGGTCGCCACGTCCGCCGAGGCGTTGGCGTAGTCCACCGTGCAGTGCGGGCACAGTTGCCGGACCTTCTTCTCGACCAGCGGTTTGTCGGCGGTCGCCCAGCGTGCGGTGTGGGTGTCGGGAAGGAGCAGGCCGATCGTGAAGCCGCCGCTGCCCTTGGCGACGGCGGTCGGGATGCCGGGGCCGCGGGCCGTTCCGCAGGCGGCGAGGCCGACGGCCAGGGACACCGCTGTCACGGCAACCGCAGCGCGACCCAGAGAACTCTTCATCCGCGGGCACTTCCGGTCGTGGTTCCCCTCTCGACAATAGCCGTAATACCCAAAAAATCGGACTCGGCGCCGGCGATCGACGACTCAGCTCTCCAGCGGTGCCAGGACAATCTCCCCCCACACCTGCTTGCCGCCGCTGAGTGGAACCGCACCCCACGAGCACGCCATGGCCTCCACCAGCAGCAGCCCCCGGCCGCCGGTCACCTCCCAGTCCACGCTCGTCGGCTTGACCGGTGCGCGCGGCGACGAGTCGCTGACCGCCACCCGCAACCGCTCCCCGGCCAGGGTGAGATCGAGGCGAACCTCGCCCTGGGTGTGCACCAGGGCGTTGGTGACCAGCTCGGAGACGATCAGCAGTACCGCGTCCGTCTGCTGGCTCACCTTCCACGAGCGCAGGGTGCGCGCGGTGAAGCGGCGGGCGTGCATCACGGCGTCGGGCAGCCGCCACACCGCCCAGCCCGCGCGCAGCGGCCGGGCCCGCAACCCGTCGTAGCGCAGCAGCAGCACCGCGACGTCATCGTCACGCTGGTCCGCGCCGCTGATCACCGCGTCGGCCAGCCGGTCGACGTCGGACGGGTCGGTGGCGGAGAGCACCTCGCGCACCCGGCGCATCCCGTCGTCCAGATGCAGGCTGGACGACTCGACCAGGCCGTCGGTGAGCAGTGTGATGACGCTTCCGGCGGCCAGCCCGACCACCGTCAGGGGAAACTCCGCGTCCGCCAGCACCCCCAGCGGCGGACCGCCCTCGGCGAACACCTCGCTGGAGTTGCCGTCCGGGTCGCGCAGCAGCGGCGGCAGATGCCCGGCCCTGACGATCCAGGCGTCGCCCTCCTCCGTGTCCAGCGCGACGTAGCAGCAGGTGGCGAACGAGTCCGTGTCCATGCCCACGAGCAGCCGGTTGGCGTGCGAGACCACCACGTCCGGCGGGTGGCCCTCCACGGCGTAGGCCCGGATGGCGGTGCGGATCTGGCCCATGACCGTGGCGGCCTCGGCGCTGTGCCCCTGTACGTCGCCGATGACCAGCGCCACATGCCGGTCGGAGAGCGGGATGACGTCGTACCAGTCGCCGCCCACCTCAAGCCCGGCCGTGGCGGGCAGATAACGGGCTACCGCCGCACAGCCGGGCAGCTCGGGCAGCTTGCGCGGGAGCAGGCTGCGCTGGAGCATCGCGGCCAGCTCGTGCTCGGCGTCGAAGGCGCGGGCCCGCACCAGGGCCTGCCCCACCAGTCCCGCGGTCGCGGTCAGCAGCGACCGCTCCTCGGTGCCGAACTCATGCGGGTTGTCCCAGCCGAGCAGGCAGGCGCCGACCAGCCGGCCGTCGGCGGGCAGTGGCAGCACCGCGAGTCCGCCGCGGCCGAGTCCGGCGAGCCCCGGCTCCAGGCCGGTGCTGGTGGTCCACAGGCTGGTGCGGCCCTCGCGCAGCGCCGCCGCCAGCGTGGGCAGGGCGCGGGCCGGGGCCTCGGGCCACTCGGAACGCCACTCGGCGCGCCAGATCTCCGGCCACGCCGAGGGCTCCGGCGGGTCGAGGACGGTGACCACCAGTCGGCTGGCGTGCAACTCGGACAGCGCCATCCGATCGGCGCCCAGGGGCTCGCGCAGCGCGGTCACCACGCCCCGGCTCACGTCCCGTACGGTCGTCGCGGTGGCCAGGATCGCGGACAGCCGCTGCACCCGGGAGACCTCGTCCGTGCTGGGCCGCAGATGCGAGGACTCGGCGACCACGCCCAGCATCCGCTCCGGCCTGCCGTCCGAGTCGGCCAGCACCCGGCAACGCAGCCGCAGCCAGTGCAGCTCGCCCGACGGCCAGCGCATCCGGAACTCCAACTCCCGCCTGCTGGAGGCCATATGCCCCGGTTCGACCACGGACATCAGCGCGGGCAGGTCCTCCGGAACGGTGTGCGCCAGCAGGGTCTCCACGCGTCCGTCGAACTCGCTCGGGTGGATCCCGGCCAGATCGAGCACCTGTCTGTCAGCGTCGATCTGCCCGGTGCCCAGCACCAGCGTGAACGAACCGACCCGCATGTGCCGCAGTGCGCAGTCCGGGGCCGTGGTACCGCAGGGGACGTCGGCGGCGTCGAGGAGCGCGCCGACCTGGTCCGCGTACAGCTCCAGGAAGTTGCGCCGCACGGTGTCGAAACCGTCCCCGCCGCGGTCCAGTACGACCAGGCAGCCCAGCCGCTTGCCGTCGGCGCCCAGCGGCAGGGCGCCCAGGGAGACGTCGGCGGGCTGGCCGTCACCGTGTGCGGTCACCTCCGCCGGGGTCAACCACAGCGGCTGCCCGGTGCGGAAGGCGTCGGCCACCGGCGAGCTGCCGGACAAGGGGTATCTGGACGACAGTCCGAACCCGGTGCCGGGACTCTCCCCGACCGCATCGGTCTGTCGTAGCTCGTCGGCGTCCTGGTCCAGCACGTAGACGGCGGTGAGTGCCGCCCCGGCGAACCCTTCGCCCCGATCCGTCACGATCCGCAGCGTCCTCGTAGCAGGGAGTCGACTCCGTGGCCCCGGCCGCCAGGTTTCGCGGCATCGGGGCCGCCTCGCTCTGGCCCTTTATCATCACACATTCCCGCTTAAGGGCGAGATTGATCCGGATTGCTCCCGGGTTCGCGGTTCTGGGTTGCGGGCTTGCGTAATCACGCAAGTGGCGTGGCTACGATGTGGGGAACCGGGACCCAGGGGAGAGCCAATGAGCACGGAATCCGGCGGAACCGTACCCACCGTCGACGAGCAGCCGACCGACCCGGGAATGCGGCCGGTGGAGTCACTGACCGGGATAGCCCACCCGGCACACGCCTTCGACCGGATCCTGGCCTGGGTGCCGCGCGCCCTGGCCAGCAAGGTGCACGTCATCTTCCTGGTCGCGCTGGGCATCTACCTGGTCGTGCTGCCGCTGGCTCACATCCTCACCCCCAGTGCCACCGCCGAACTCATCGGCGGCAACTACACCAACGTGACCAGCGACGTGGGCGCGTGCGTCGCCGCCGGCGGCACCCTGCACCTGGTGCGCACCAACCGCAGGCGCTCCCGCATGGAAGAGGAAAGACTGCGCCTCGCCCGGGAGACGCACCGGCTGCTGCATCATGTCCATGCCGACCAGGCCCGCGGTCTGGGTCATGACGTTCCGGAGCTCGACAGGGGCTAGAGCGGAGCGCGGGTACTCGGTCAGCCGACCGGGCCGGAGGAGCGGGTCAGGGTTCAGCGGTCGATGTGGACGTTGGTCGACTTCACCCGGGCGGTGGCCTGTACCCCGACCTCCAGTCCGAGTTCCTCGACGGCCTCCCGGGTGAGCAGCGAGACCAGCCGGTGCGGTCCGGCCTGGATCTCCACCTGGGCGGCGACATCGCCCAGCTTGACCGCGGTGACGATGCCGGGGAAGGCGTTGCGGGCCGTGGTGTACGAGGCCTCCTCCTCGCCCCCCGCGCTCTGCGCCAGTTCCACGGAGAACGCGGCCAGGTCCCGGCCGTCGATGAGACGGCGACCGGCCTCGTCGCGGTGCGTGCGGATACGGCCGCCGTCCGCCCAGCGGCGGGCGGTGTCCGGACTCACGCCGAGTAGCCGCGCCGCCTGGCCGATCGTGTAGGACTGCATGTGCCTCACGATAGTGGCCCTTTGCCCGGCGTTTGCGACGGGTCGCGATCATCGACGGCCAGTGCTGGCTACTGTGTCTGTGTCATATCCGGAAAACGGGATATTCCGTGCGAAGGGCCCGAGGTGGCGTTCCATGAGTCTGAGCATGCGCAACCAGCTTCCCGGCACTGTCGTATCGGTCACCCCTGGCACGGTCATGGCCACGGTGAAGGCCCGACTGGCCGGTGGCCAGCAGATCACCGCCGCGGTGACGCTGGAGGCGGTCAGGGATCTCGGGATCGCCGAGGGCAGTGCGGTGCGCGCCCTGGTCAAGTCCACCGAGGTGGCGTTGGCCACCGGCCCGGTGACCGGGGTCAGCATCCGCAACCAGATCCCCGGCACCGTCTCGGCGGTGGCCACCGGTGAAGCCATGGCGACAGTCAAAGTGGCTGTGGAGGGCGGGGAGTTGACCGCCGCTGTCACCAAGGACGCCGTCGAGGACCTCCGGTTGGCCGCGGGTTCCCCGGTGGTCGCGCTGATCAAGTCGACGGAGATCGCGCTCGCCGCCGCCTGATGGGATGCCGCGGTCGCCCGCCTAGCGGTCGGGCGGAAGGTAGGCCCCGACCCAGATGCTGGTGATCGCGCTGACGTAGCGCGCCCCGCAGGCGTCGCCGGGTACCACCAGCTGGCTGCCCTCCGCGTCCAGCGGGCGCCCGTCGAGAGTGGTGGCCAGCAGCACGGGGGAGTTGCCGAACTCGGCGTCGATCTCGGGCCAGGACAGCACCGAGCGATGGCCGTCGCCACCGAACACCGCGATCAGGAACCGCGAACGGTCCTTGCGGCGGTGCACGTCGAAAGCGGGGTGGGCCTCGGCGGCCACGTCCCGCAGCAGCGGCCCGGTGAAGACATGCCGCTGGGCGCCGTTGGTCGCGCAGTCGAAGACGACTTCGGCCCGCTGGGCCGGCCACCGCCGCAGTTGGGCCACCGTCAGGTCGACGGGGCGTTCGAGGTCACCGTACAAGCGCAGCGTCCGGGGCGGTGCTGTGATGCGGCTCATCGGTGGTCCCCTCGGCGTACGGGCGTGAGTCGGGCTGCTCGCACAACGTGATGCCCGCCCCTGGAGATCGGGAACCGAATCTGCCCGACTTTTCGGCCGTAAAGCCTGGTGAATCTTCGGCGGGTGTGAGCAGTAGCCTCGCATCTGCGAACCCGCTGGCTTGCACTCGCTTGATGAAAATGAAAACCGATTGCGATAAGCTGTGGTGTCATGGCCCGCCCCGAAGCGCACCCGACTGTCAGCACCCGAGCCCGCACCGCTGCCCACCAACTCTGCTACTGGGCGCGTCGGCAACTGGCCACCCTCATCGACCGCTAAGGAGAGCCGTGCTGGTCCGCTATCCGCGCACGCGGTACTCGATCCACCGGAACTGCCGGTACACACAGCCGATTTGGGACCGCTCGGCACCCGAAGCCGTCGCGGTTGCCGAGCCCGTCGCGCCACCGCAGGGTGTGGTCATCGACCGCGAGCGGCGTGCGGCGTCGATTGACGGGCGAACGCTCACCCTGACCTACCTGGAGTTCGAACTCCTCGCCCATCTGACGGCGGCCCCACGGCGGGTGCACACCCGCGCCCAGCTGATCAACGAGGTGTGGCGGCAGCCGTCCATCGGCGACACCCGCACCGTGGACGTCCACATCGCCAGACTCCGCCGCAAGCTCGGCCCGGCACACCGATCGCTGATCGCGACCGTGCGTCAGGTCGGCTACACATACCGCCCCGCATGAGTGGCGGCCGCGTGAGGCTATCCGGGCGAGGGGGTCGAACCGTGCGTGGCGAGCACTTCGAGTAGCTCCGCGATCTCCGGGGCGCGCAGGCGGTAGCGGACCACCCGTCCGTCCTTGTCGGCCTGTACCGCGCCCGAGGTACGCAGCAGCCGTAGCGCCTGGGAGACCGCGGTGTCCCGGATCCCGGTGGCGAGCGCCAGGTCGGAGACCGCGACGGGGCCTGCCCGGTACAGCGCGAGCAGCAGCGAGAGGCGGCCGGGGTCGGCGAGCAGGGCGAAGCGCTCGGCCCAGGCGCGCACCCGATCGGGATCGCCGATCCCCTCGATGGCGTGGCACACGGTGTGCTCGTCAATGGGGCGCTGATGCGCGCGCTCCGGCGGAACCAAGTGCATGGGCCCCATTCTCACCCCTTGCCCGCCGATGACCAACACACGTGCATATCTGTGCGGGCTTGGGGCCACCCTGACCGAACATCTACCGTTGTCCAGCCGTGGTGTTCGGGAGGACCGGTGCGAAACCGGAGCGGCCCTCGCCACTGCCCCCGTCTGAAAACTCCATCATGGCCCTGCCGACTGGATCTCCGGCATCGACCTGAACGACGTGGGCCGCCTCATCATCGTCGGCCTGTTCGCGGTGGTCTGGGCCTGCGCACTCGTCTACTGGCGGCCTGGCCAGGGTCGAGCGCCGTTGGCACGCACCGGCGGCCGAAGGCAGCTGATCCACAGCCGTCAGCGCACCGCTACCAGAACGCAACCGGTGCCGAACTGCCAGACCGGGCAGACGTGTCGGAATCCCACCCGGCGTAGCAGTTCCACGTGGTGGGACACGTCCAGACCGTTGTCCCGGTTGTGGTGTGCGCAGGACGGCCTGGGTTGGTCGGTGAGCAGTTGGGCCAGCTCGGGTTCGTCCGCCACGGCCGCCCACCAGGACGTCCAGTCCTCACGTTCGCGCAGCCGCTGCCGTTCGGCCCGGCGCCGTCCCACCTCGGCGGCGATCCGCGATGCCGGGTCGCCGCCCGGGCCGAACTGGTCGCTGTTGACCAGCACCCCGCCGGGCCGTACCAGCGCGGCCAGTTGTTCGTAGGCGCGTCCCAGCACCTCCGGCGGCAGGCAGTGCAGTGCGGTGGTGGAGACGACGGCATCCGGTGGCTGGTCCAGCTCCAGCGCCTGGAGCCAGCCGTCCGCTCCGATGGTCGCCTCCACGAACCGGGCCGCGGCCGCATGGTGGGTTCTGCCCAACTCCAGCAGGAGGGGGTCGCGGTCCACGGCCACGATGTCCGCGTGCGGCAGCCGCTCCGCCAGTCGCACGGCCAGCGATCCGGGGCCGCAGCCGAGGTCCACGATCAGCGGCTTCGGCTGTTCGGCGGTGACATGCTCAACGATGTCCGCGATCACCGTGAACCGCTCCTCGCGGTCGACGGCGTACCGCTGCTGCTGGCGTTCCCAACGCTCTACCCACAGCGCGGCGGTTGCCATGCTCAGTCCCATCGGGGCGCGCCACCTCTGCCATCTCGTAACCATCCGTCCGACAGCGCCGAGCCTACAGGTGGAAACGATTTTCAAGTGCGGGTGCTTCACTCCAACGTGCTCAAAACCCTCAGAAGCCGGTCAATCTCCTCGGGGGCGTTGTATACGTGCAGACTCACCCGCACCGAGTTCTGCTTCTCGCCGCCGCCGCCCTGGCAGTGGCTGTCGCTGCGCACCATGAACCCCTCACTGAACAACACGAATCCCAGATCACCCGAGTCGATGTCGCGGTGCCGGAAGGTGACTATGCCGCGCCGCTGTTGTGCGTCGGTCCGGGCGGCGAGGCTGCGCTGGCATCCCAGCACTTCGTACGGGTCGAGTTGGCGCAGCCCCTCGGTGAGCCGGGCGGCCAGCGCGGTGGTCCATCGCTCGACGCGATCGATGCCCGCTGTGTCCAGCCAGTCAAGTGCCGCCCGCAGACTGGCGATTCCGCTGGTGTTGGGGGTGCCGTCCCAGCCGCCCGGTACGAAGCGCGGCCCGCGAGCGTTACGGGCCCACACGGCGCCGCTGCCCGGCAGGGCGAGCGCCTTGTGGCCGGAGAACACGGCGAAGTCCACATCTAGTTCGGCCATGGAGACCGGCAGATGGCCGACGCTCTGCGCGGCGTCCAGGCAGATCGGTACGTCCGGCCCCACCGCCTGGCGGATCCGGTGCACGTTCATGTCGCCGCCGTACACATGGTGTACATGGGTGACCGCGACGAACCGGGTGCGCTCACCCACCAGTTCGGCCAGCGCACCCGGTTCGTAGTCACCGGAACCCGGCTGGTACGGCATGGCGCGCACCAGGACGCGCACCCCCTGCCGGGCGAGCAGGTCGCGTACCTCAAGCCACGGTGCGATGTTGGCCTGGTGGTCGGCGAACGGGACGACGATCTCGTCACCGTCGGCGAGCAAGCCGGTCAACCAGTCCCGTGCGACGGTGCGCAGCCCCTCGGTCGCCCCACTGGTGAAGTGCACCTCGGAACGCTCCGGCACCGGATCGCGCAGGAACTCCTTGACGCGCTGCCGGGTGGCCCGCACCAGTGCCGTCGTCTGGTTGGCCCAGGTGTAACTGCCCCTCGCGGCATTGGCGTTGCTGGTGGTGAGGTAGGCGTGTACGGCGTCCAGCACCGCCCGCGGTTTCTGTGTGGTCGCCGCGCTGTCCAGGTACGTCAGCTCCGGGTTGGCCGCGATGATGGGGAACTGGGCGCGCAGCGCGGTGTGCCAGGCGCGTAGCTCCTCCAGCGCGTCGGTGTCCGTGGTGGTCACCCCGGCTCACTCCCGTACCAGGGGAGCGCCGGCGTCCCGCCAGGCGATGATGCCACCGGACAGACTGCGCACATCGGGATGGCCCATCCGGGACAGCAGCGCCGCGTACCGGGCGGACTGCTCACCGACCGGACATGCCAGCAGCACGGGCTGGCTCTTGCTGAACGGCAGTCCGCCGCGAACGAGTTCACCGAAGAGTTCGTCCACGATGTTGACGGACCCCTCGATGTGCAGGGCGGCGTAGGCGAAGGGGCTGCGCAGGTCGACGATGAGTGGCCGCTCCATGGCGATCCACTTCAGGGCTTCCTCGGTGTCGATGGCCGGGGCCGAGCGCACTTCGGCGTCGGAGAGGGTGGTGAGGGAGTTCTTCCGCGCTGGGCGGCCCAGCAGTTCGGGGCGCCGCTCCCGGACGTAGCTCAGATAGCTCTCTATTCGGTCGCACACGATGAACACCGCCGACCTGCGCTCAGTCAACTCCCTGTCGACTTGGCGCAGTTGGCGCACCGCGCCGAAGTACGCGGCGCCGCCGGTGGGCCCGGCGAGCAGGCCGCAGCCGCGGGCCAGGGTCAGCATGCCCTCGATGGCCTCGTCGGAGGTCACCGACTCGATGGCGTCATAGGTGGCCGGATCGAACAGGCCGACCTCCTGCACCTCGTCAATGGTGCGGATCCCCGGGATGAAGTCCGACTTGTGCGCGACCAGCCCGATGACCTGCACCCGCGGGTCGTGTTCGCGCAGCACCCTGGCCACTCCACTGGACGAGCCCGCGGTGCCCACACAGGCGATGAACCAGTCTGGGGCCCGTCCGTCCAGGTCCTTGACGATCTCCGGGCCGGTTCCCGTGGCGTGTGCCTGTGTGTTGCGGGTGTTGTAGTACTGGTCGGTGTACAGGTAGGCGCCCTGCGGTTCGGTGAGGGACTGGTGAAAGAGCGTCAGCGGATCGGCGGTGTTGGTGGGATCGAGGCATTCGGTCTGTCCCGGTAGCTCCTCGATCTCCGCGCCCAGCAACAGCAGCAGTTCCCTGACCTCGGGGATCTTCATCCGGTTGGTGATGCTCTTGAACGACAGCCCGTGCATGCCCGCGATCACGGCCAGCGCCTTGGCGGTGTTCCCGCTGGACAGTTCCACCACCGTGTGGCCGTTTTCCACCGCCGAGTCCAGACCGGGGCGCACCATGTTCCAGGCGGCCCGGTCCTTGACCGATCCGAACGGGTTGAGCATCTCCAGCTTCGCGTACAGGTCGATGTTGCGCAGGCCGTGCACGGCCGGGTTGATGCGGACCAGCGGTGTGTTGCCGATGGCCTCGGTGATGTTGTCAAACCGCATGCGCGCCCCCGGGATTCGTGATCGGCCAGTACTGCTCGTCAAGGCACCATCGCCAGCCGTCCCCGTCCTGCCAGGCGGCGACCTTGCGCGCCACGGGCTGCCGTTGCGCGTGGTCGGCGCTGAAGTCCATGCAGTACCCGGCGGTGTTGGCGAAGCCCAGCAGATCACCGGGGACGGGTGGACGCGGAAGGAAGACCATCCTGCGGGTGACCATGTCCGACTCCAGGCAGAGGTTCCCGGTGAGGTAGACCCCCAACGGCTCCGCGTCGGCCGGGGTTCGGCCCTTGTCGCGCGGGATGAGCAGCGGGTCCATCAGCACGCCGTGTTCCTCCAGGCCGATGTCGTCCGCGTTGGCCTCCAGCCGTACCAGGTGCTCGCCCGACTCCGTGCGCCGCACCTCCAGCACCCGGGCGAGGGTGAGCCCGCACTGGTCGGCCAGCGCCCGACCGGGTTCGGTGTACAGGTCGTACAGACTCTCCAGGAGCAGCGTGGCCAACCGGCCGCCCAACGACGGGGCTTGCTGCGACAGCAGCGCGTCGAGGTAGCGCTCACCGGCTACCGGCCGATGGGCCGGGTAGAGGCCGAGGGCGCCGCGCAGCGTGCCGGAGTCGTTGCGCAGTCCGTAGCCGTGCTGGTGCCAGGTGAGCGGCGGGCGCCTGCCCAGCACCGCGTTGGTCAACTCCGTGGTGTAGCGGTCCCACTGCTCGCCGTCGTCGAGGTAGTTGACGCCGTAACCGCCGCCGACGTCGATGACCCGCGGTTGCAGCCCTCGGGCCCGGCACAGGTCCATCGCCCGAAGGCAGCCTTCGAGTGCCACCGCCTTCTCGCTGAGGCTGGTGGTGTCCAGGTGGTAGCCGACGCCGAGCAACTCCACGGCGTCGCCGTGCCGTTCGACCACCTTCAGTAGTCCGTCCAGTTCCGCCACCGGTGAGCCGAACCTGCTCTGCCGGGTCAGTACCTTCACTCCGGGCGCCGTGAACCCCGACAGCCTCAGCAGGATCCGGGCGCGGGGCAGCCGGAACCGGTTCACCAGTGCGGTCAGTTCGTCGAGTTCGGCGGGGGAGTCGATGTGCACCCCGACCCCGGTACGGGCGGCCAGCCACAGGAACTCCGGGTTCTTCGGGCCGGTGGCCACGATCCGGTCGGGTGTGAATCCCGCGCCGAGCGCGTGCTGGAGTTCGCCCAGCGACGCGACCTCAACGGCGCCGCCCGCGGCGGCGAGTTGCCGTACCAGGGCGCTGGAACGGTTGGCCTTGTGCGCGAAGAGGACCTCGCCGCCCAGCCGGTGCTCGCGGTACACGCCGCGGAAGCGAGCCAGGTTGTCGGTGATCTGCTGGGGGAGCACCACGTTGAGCGGTGAGCCGAGGCCGCCGACGAGTGTGTGCAGTAGTGGGCCGGACCGCACCAACGACGCCAGCCGTGGGCCCAGCCTCGGCTCCAGGTACAAGGGGACGTCCATCCGAGGTTCCCTCCCCTGGTATCGGCTGGGCCAGCGGTGACCCAACGACTGTTCGGTCTACCCATTTCCGCCCGCGAGGCTATTTACGCCCCCTTCCGAGTGGTGGGAATGGCCGGAAAAGATACGTGGACATGGAAGTCATTTTCACTTAGTGTCGGTGTGTGACCATACAGAGCCTCGCGAGGAGGTGATCGGCCGTGGGCGGCCGGACGACCGGCAAGCCGCCGCGCGTGGAGGCGCGGGGGCGTACGACCTGGCAGCGCACCGCCGTACTGAGGGTGCTCGCGGGATGCCAGGACTTCGTCTCCGCCCAGGAGTTGCACGCCCTGCTCGCCGCAGCCGGAAACAGCGTCGGGCTGACCACCGTCTACCGTGCGCTACGGGACCTGGAGTCGGCCGGGCGGGTGGACGTGGTCCGCGATGACGCGGGGGAGCGGCTGTACCGGCGGCGGCTCTCGGACGGCCACCGGCACTACCTGATGTGCCGCTGTTGCGGGCGCAGCCAGCCGGTGGCCTCCGAGGTGGTGGAGGAATGGGCGGACCGGGTCGGTGAGGACGCGGGGTTCGCCGCGGTCCATCACACCGTAGAACTCACCGGCATCTGCGCCCGATGCCTGCCCTCCGCCGAACAGGGCGAGCCACCCTGTCGGCCAGCCCGCAACCGCGACCCCCACAGCACCGCCCCCGAAGGGGCCTGACCCATCGATAGGCGAAACCGCCGCGGTCGGCGGCGGATGCCTGCCCGCCACCGTGCTAACCGGATTCCTCGCCTCGCTTCGGCCGTCCCCGCCGACACGCCGGGTCGACCTCCAACAGGCCCTGAACGCCACCTGGTTCCGCGCCGACGGCGGGCACCGGTACGACACCACCGTCATATCCGTCGGCGTCGACCTGCCCGGTGAGCTCGACCAGGACCGGCTCAACGGGTGGCTGGGCGGCCTGTTGAGCGCCCGGGGCGCTGATATCTTCCGTTCGAAGGGCATCCCGCCATTGCGGGCACGCCCAAGCCGATATGTCTTCGAGGGGGCTCCACATGCCGTTGCATGGCGGGTTCGGCCGTGACCGCCGCGTCGGCGAACTCCGCGGCGAGCGGCCGGTGTTCATTCCGCCGCGACCGCGACCGCGCCGCCCGGGAACCCGGCTTCGCGGACTGTCCAACCACCGCGGGAGCGAGCGCGTGGGCTTCTCCGGCAAGGGTCGGGCCGACACCGCGCCGCGCCCGCTGCGCGCCTACGGGACCATCACGGCACTCGCCGCCTGGCGACCGGGCGGTCATCTGCCGTCCCGGACGGCACGGTGAGCAGGGGCGTGGTGTTCGGTGCCGCCCGCAGTCGGCCGTGCACGGTGGTCGTGTGCCGGGGCTGCTGCTGCGGCAATCCGAGCAAGCACCCCGGTACCGACCACCAGTGGCAGGTGGACCGGCTACGGGCGGCGGCCGCCGAGTCCGGGGGCCGGCTGACGCTGCGTACCACCGACTGCCTCGGTCCCTGCGGTCAGGCGAACGTGATCGTGGTCCAGCCCTCCGCCGAGGGCAGGCGCAACGGCGGCCGGGCCGTCTGGATCGGCTGGGCGCTGGACGACGACTGCACCGATGACATCCTGCGCTGGGTCGCCGACGGCGGCCCCGGCGTCATCGATCCGCCTCCGACCCTGGAGCTCCAGTTCATCGAGCCGCCCGGCGAGGCGCGCGCACGGGCCCGGGGTCGCGGTCGTACCCGCCGCTGAGGCGCGGGCCGCTCGGCCACCGCAAGATCGAACACTGCTGAGCATGGCAAGGGCGGTATCCGGACATCATCGGATTCCAGACGACAACCGTCACTCGGGTGCGGTTCCGATCACCGCATGTCAGGATCGAAGGCGAAGTGCACATGACGCGGGGCAGACGCACATGACCGAGCGGAAAGAAGGAATCGCCATGGCGACCGCCACCCACGCTCCCCACACCAACCACACCCACCAGCACGGCTCTGGCTGCGGCCATGTCGCCGTTCCGCACGACGACCATGTCGACTACGTCCACGACGGACACCTGCACCGCGCCCACGAGGGGCACACGGACGAATGTGAGCCCGCGGGCCACAGCGTCCATGACAGCCACAGCCACCAGCACGGCGCCGGGTGCGGCCATGTCGCCGTTCCGCACGGCGACCACGTGGACTACATCCACGACGGACACCGCCACGCCGAGCACGAAGGCCACTGGGACGACCACTGACCGCTGTCCCCGCGACGCACGCTGATCGGCGCCTCGGCCTTCGGGCCGGGGCGCCGATCAGTTGTGACGGCGGCGACGTTGTCAGGCGCGGCGGCCCCAACCTGCTGGCAGCCGGGCCCACTTGACGGTCGTGCTTCTCCACCTCGGATCGGGACGGCAGGGGATCGGCGGCACCTGGAGATGAAAATGAAAACCAGTTCTGTGTAGTCTGTTGTCCATGGCCCGCAACGAACTACGCCCGATCATCAAGCTCAGGTCCACCGCCGGAACCGGCTACACCTACGTGACCCGCAAGAACCGCCGCAACAACCCCGACCGGCTGACCCTGCGCAAGTACGACCCGGTCGTCGGTCGCCACGTCGACTTCCGAGAGGAGCGCTGACCGTCATGAAGTCCGGCATCCACCCCGAGTACCGGCACGTCGTCTTCCGCGACCGCTCCGCCGACTTCGCCTTCCTCACCCGCTCGACCATGACCAGCGACCGCACCATCGAGTGGGAGGACGGCAACACCTACCCCGTCATCGACGTCGAGGTCTCCTCCGCCAGTCACCCCTTCTACACCGGAACCCAGCGCGTCCTGGACACCGCCGGCCGCGTCGAGCTGTTCCAGCGGCGTTACGGGCGGGGGGCGCGATGAGCCCGGCCGATCGTCGGCTGCCGGTGGCGATCGTCGGCGGGCTGCACGCGGACGCGCGCCGTGCGGCGATCGGCGACATCCTGCACGCCGTGCCCGGTACGGTCGTGCTGCACCACGACCTGTCCGCCGCGTCGGACGGCATGGTGCACCGCGCCGTCCGGGACATCACCGGCCCGGTCAGCGCCGGCCACACCCCGCTGGTCAACGACTGCGCCTGCTGCGCGCTGCGTGAGGACCTGGTCCCGGAACTGCTGCGACTCGCGGAGGACGGCGCGTACCGCCTGGCCGTCGTCGAACTGTGGGACTCCGTCGAACCGCAGGCCATGGCCGCCGTGATCGCCGCCGCGGGCGCCCCGCTGGAACTGACCGGCGTGGCCACCGCGGTGGACCCGGCCCTCGTCCTGCCGTACCTCGCCAACGGCGACGACCTCGCCGAGGTCGGCCTGGCCGCCGCGCCCACCGACCAGCGCACCATCGCCGACACCTTCGCCCGGCAGATCGAGTACCCCACCGTCCTCGCGCTGTCCGAGGGAGAGGAACCGGCGGACGACGCCGACCAGGCACTGCTGGCCCAACTCACCCCCACCGCACGGCGCTTCCAGGTCGGCGGGGGCGAGCTCGGCCCGGAGCTGCTGACCGGATTCGACCTCGCCGCCGCAGCGGCCCGGCAGCACCCGTCCTGCGCACTGCTGCCCCAGGAGGCCGACGACCACGGGGTGACCACCCTCGCCTGGCGCCGCGACCGGCCCTTCCACCCGCAGCGGCTCTATGCCGCGCTGGAGGACCTGGCCTGTGTGGCGGCGCGCAGCCGCGGCCGGTTCTGGCTCGCCGACCGCCCCGACACCCTGCTGTCCTGGGACGCGGCGGGCGGCGCCCTGTGCGTCGAGTCGACCGGACCGTGGCTGGCGGCGCTGCCCGAGGCGGCCTGGGAGATGGTCCCGGCCGAGCGCCGTGTCGCCGCCTCGCTGGACTGGCACCCGCAGCACGGTGACCGCTGCCAGCACCTCACGTTCACCTCACCCGGCCTCGACCGCGACGGCCTGCTGGAACTTCTCGACTCCTGCCTGCTGACCGACGGCGAATACGCGGCGGGCCGGGACGTGTGGCAGCAACTGCCCCACGCCTTCGACGAGTTCCTGGACCCCGTGTCCTGACCTCCGACCCGAAAACCCCAGACCTCAAGGAAAGGACCCGGACATGTCCCGGCGTATCCCCACCAAAGCCACCGACCGCCGCCGCAAGCGCGTCAACCCCCTTGAAGCCGCGGACATCACGTACATCGACTACAAGGACACCGACCTGCTGCGGAAGTTCATCTCCGACCGCGGCAAGATCCGCAGCCGACGCGTGACCGGCGTGACCCTCCAGCAGCAGCGCCGCCTGGCCCAGGCCATCAAGAACGCCCGCGAGATGGCGCTGCTGCCGTACGGCAGCCGGTAGGCCCTCCGCGCGCGGTGCGGGCCCCCACCACCCCTATGATCATCCCTCGGATCGGCGATTCCCCTGCTGAACGGGGGAGTTGGCGGACTCCGTACATATCGGTCGCCCCAACCCGGTTGGGCGGCCCGCACCGAGGGAAATGAGGAAGCGCCGTGCGTGAAGAGTTCTACGAGCGCGAAGAGATCATCGAGCGGGACGGGTTCTTCGGCGGGGAAGAGATCATCGAGCGCGAGACCGTCGTGGAGCGCGACGGCTTCTTCGGGCGCGAGGAGGTCATCGAGCGGGAGGAGATCGTCGAGCGCGACTTCTTCTGACCCGCACCGCCGCCGGGCCCCGGCCCGGCGGCTCACGTGTGCTTCCGGCGCACAGGGTCCGGCCACCGGAGTGAGCGGCAGCGTGCGGCCGCCGAGGCCCTGCTGGGGGAGTGGCGCGAGCTGTCCGCACGGTTTCAGCTCGATGCGTTCCTCCAGCTCAGCTGCTTCGCGAGTGCGGACGGCCGGGTGCAGCTCAGTCACGCGCAGTGGGTCAGCGATGAGGCGCACATCGCCTTCGCACGCGAGCACCGCCAGGACATGGTCAACCGCATCGACCAGGCGATCCCCGGCATCGAGCGTCCTGGACTGTCCCGCTACCGGCTGCTACGCAGCGTCGTCCCGGACGGCGCGCCCGACCGTGGCGAGTCCATCACGCTGCTTTACGTCGCGACACAGACGGCCGAACACGCTCGGCGCTGGGCCGACGCCACCGCGGACAGCCTGCGGAACGCACCGCCCGCGGGCATCGGAGCCGCACACCTGCTGGCGAGCACGGATGGCAAGCGCGCGCTGCTCTACGCACCGAACACGCAGGGCGGCGACTGGCACCGCTCACTGGCCGTGCCCCTCGACAGCGCGGTACACGTACCCCCTCCGCAGCACTACCGCCTGCTCGGAAGCGTGCGAGGCCGCCGAAGCGAGGCACGCCGCTAGCGAGTGTCCCGTCCCTGCGCCAGACGGGGGACGACCCCGCAGGTCCGTGCGTCGATCGCGCTCCGACCGGCTATTCGTCGTTCATGGACCCCGTCACCGCGCTGGACCGCATCGCGTTCCTGCTGGAGCGCCGCCACGAGGCCACCTACCGTGTGCGTGCCTTCCGCACTGCCGCGGAGACGATCGCGGCCCTACCGCCCGAGGAACTGCGCGCCCGAGTCGCGGCCGGGACACTGACCGCACTCCCCGGCATCGGCCCGACTACCTCACGGGTCATCAGCGAGGCGGTCTCCGGGCGGCGGCCCGGCTACCTCGTCGAGCTGGAACGCGCCGCCGAAGAACCGCTCGCCCAGGGTGGGCAGCGGCTGCGCGGGAAGCTGGTCGGCGACTGCCACACGCACTCCAACTGGTCGGACGGCGGAAGCCCCATCGCGGACATGGCCTACACCGCCCGTGACTACATCGGCCACCGCTGGACCGTCTTGACCGACCACTCGCCACGGCTGACGGTTGCCCGCGGCCTGTCCGCGGAGCGGCTGCGCGAGCAGTTGGACGTCGTCGCCGAACTCAACGCGCAGCTGACCCCGTTCCGGCTGCTGACCGGCATCGAGTGCGACATCCTCGATGACGGCTCACTCGACCAGGACGAGGAACTGCTGGACGAACTCGATGTGGTCGTGGCCTCGGTGCACTCCAAGCTGCGCATGGATCCGGTGGCCATGACCCGGCGGCTGGTCGCGGCGGTCCGCAATCCCCTGGTGGACGTGCTCGGCCACTGCACCGGACGGATCGTCACCGGCCGCCAGCGGCCACCCTCGCTGTTCGACGCCGAGGCGGTGTTCGCCGCCTGCGCGGAGTCCGGAACAGCCGTGGAGATCAACAGCCGACCCGAGCGCCTGGACCCGCCCCGCGATCTGCTGCGCCTGGCCGTGGAGTACGACACACTGTTCGCCATCGACAGCGACGCACACGCACCAGGCCAGCTCGACTGGCAGATCCACGGCTGCGCCCGCGCCGAGGAGTGCGGCGTCCGCGCCGATCGGGTGGTCACGACCTGGCCGGTCGAGCGCCTCCTGGAGTGGACTCGCAGTCACCCGGGCTAGGCCCCTTTCGTCGACTCTCGGCGCGGACACCGGTGCCGCCGGGGCTGTCGTAACGGGGTTTGACCGCGCTGGTTCGGCGCTCATTCGCAGGGCGGGCGCCTACCTCATGCCCGCCCGGTAGAGTGTCCGGCCACTGGGTTCCGCTCAGACGTCGGCCAGCCAGTTCCCGTGGAAACCGGCAGGGACGCGCCGAGGGAGATGGACGGTGGCGACCGGAGGTGCGGTCAGGTTGTCCGCGTCGAGGATCACCAGGTCACTGCGGTCGGTCGCGGCGTCGTACACATATGTCATCAGCCAGCCGGGCCCGCCCGGCGTGTCATCCGCGGGGACGAAGGCGGCCTCGCCGGGCGCGCGGCCCGGGCCGAAGCGATGGCTGGTGACGGTGCCGTCACGTAGGTCGTAGCGGTGGATCGCACCACCGTCGGGTCCGTTGGCGGTGCTGGCGTGCCCATAGCGATGCGGCAGGCCGGTGAGACGGTCGTCGATGCGGGGGAACTCGGCGCGGCGGTCGTCCAGTTGCTCCTCGCGTACCGTTCCCGTCACCAGGTCGAGCGTCCAACGCCACAGCGACGTACGCCCGTTGATGTCCACGCCGTCGCCGAGCCGGTCATGGCGGATGGCGTGCAGGATCAGACGCTCTCCGTCGGACTCCTCATAGGCGCCCAGGGTGTGGAAGACATAGCAGGGCTCGATGGTGAACCACCGCACTTCGGCATAGGGCCTGTCCCGCCGCAGTACGCCCAACCGCGCACCGTGCTCCGGCGCCCAGACGTAGGGCATACCGGTCCCGGCCCTGGTCCGGTCGTAGAGGGCGGGCAGGTCCATGAAGACGACGTGTCCGGCGGTCAGTTGGAAGTCATGCATCATCGTCGCCGCGGACACGTCCACCGGTCGGCTGATGGTGAGTTCACCACGGTTGTCGGCCCGGTGGTAGGTGAGGTACGGGGCCGAGGGGCCACCGTACCCGAAGAAGTGCAGTTCGCCGGTGACGGGACAGGTCTTGGGATGCGCGGTCATCGGCGTACGCAGGCGTCCGTCGAAGTCATAGGCGCCGATGGTCTCCAGCTCGTGACCAGCCCGGCAGTCCAGCTCGTACGGGTAGGAGGACTCGACCAGCGCCAGCGTGCGGCCCGCATGGCGTACGACGTGGGTGTTGGCGACACCGGCGGTCAGGTCGGCGTTGCCCTGGTCGTCGCGGAGCGGGGCGCCGTGGGTGAAGGTGGTCGTCCGCACCCAGCGGTTGCGGTACGAGACGGCCGTCCCGCGCTCCAACCGCACCCCGTGCACCATGCCGTCGCCCAGGAACCAGTGCGCGGAGGCGGCCTCATGCGGGTTGGGTCCGTTGCGCAGGTACCAGCCGCTCAGCTCGGGCGGTATGGCGCCGGTGACCGGCAGTTCGGTGACGGTGATCTCATCGGGCACGGGAGCGTAGCTGCCCAGTAGATGGGGGGCGAGGGTGGTCATGAGGTGCTCCGTGGGCGGTCGCAGGCGCTTCAGCGGGTGACGCCGAGGCGGGCTTGGACGATCTTCGGGTACCGGTTGGTGAAGACCGCGGGCGCTACGAAGCCGACGACCTGGCAGACGGTCGTGGCCAGCGGGCCCGTGTGCGCCGCGTCGCAGGCGGCGACGGCTGCGGCGGTCAGCGCGAAGCCGGTGGCCCATGCCGTGGTGATCACCATGTTGACGCGCAGGAACTGCGGAGTCTGCCAGACCTCCTGCGGAGTACTGCGGCGCGCGATGCCCAGAGTGAAGGGGCGGCGGACGGCCAGCGTGCTCCACGCGGTGGCGGCGAGCCAGCCCAAGGACAGCGCACCCGCGTACGTCCTGACCGGCGAGTGCGGCACGGCGAACGCGAAGGCTGTCATGGCGGCGAAGTAGGCGACGGTGCTGGTCTCCAGGATCAGCGCGTCGGCGGCCACCCCGGACCTGCGGTCCTTGGCCAGTAGCCACACTCCGCTGACCAGTGCGGCCAGCGCTCCCCACTGCCAGCCGACGGTGGAGATAGCGGCGAAGGCGATCCACGGGATGAAGCCGCGCAGGTAGCGCACAGCGCCCATGACGAATCCCCCTGATCAGCAGCCCGGATGCTCCGGGCGTTGCGGACATTCCAACTTTGACATGTCGAAGCTAGAACCTCCTATGGTGACGTGTCAACTGTGGAAGGTAGGATGGCTGCATGAGCCTTCGCCACGCAGTCCTCGGTCTCCTCGTGGGAAAGCCCGCCAGCGGCTACGACCTGATGAAGCTGTTCAACAGCTCGCTGGCGAACGTCTGGCCCGCCACTCAGAGTCAGGTCTACGGCGAACTCGCCCGCCTCGCGGACAACGGACTGATCGACGTCGCGGCCGAAGGCCCGCGCGGCCGCAAGGAGTACACGCTCACCGAAGAGGGCCTGGCCGAACTGCGTCGCTGGCTGATGGACGCCCAACCGGAGGCGCAGCGCAGCGCCGCCCTGCTGCGTGTGTTCTTCCTCGGCGTGCTCACACCGGAGCAGTCCCTTGACCACCTGGCCAAACTGGCCGAACAGGCGGCGGCCGACCATGCGCGGCTGCGGGAACTCCAGAAGTCCCGGGACTGGGACGAGGGGGGCATGCTCACCGTCAACGGCAGACTCGCCCTCGAATACGGTCTGCGGTTGTACGAGATGCGGGAGCAGTGGGCGCGGTGGGCCGCGCAGCAGATCGCCGCCAGCGACAGGTAGGCCGTCGCGTCGCTTGCCGTCGAGGTCGGGGTCGGGGCTGCGCGGCGCCACTCGGCTCAGTTGGTGGGCAGGCACTCCAGCGCGAGCCGCAGCATGCGGCGCCAACCGCCGCTGCCGGTAGGGACGGTGGCGGACAGTGCGCCGATGATGACGCACATCGGTGACCGGGCGGTCCTCGCGCAGCGCGCCCGCCGCCTGATCCCCGTTCGATCAACTTCCCCACAACTGCTTCGAGTTCGGTCCGAGCCCGCCTGCCTGATTCGCCGCCCGTCGCGCCGCGCGCCGCCTCGATGGCGGCCGACAGCCCGCGGTCGCCGGTGTCCAGTGGTGAACCCGGTACTCCATGGCCGCGGGCTGGGGGTGACCGCCCCGCCGGTCGCCACCCTCACCGCGCATTTCGGTGGTCGTCTTCTTCCTGCCTGTCCAGCGCGGATCGCCACCGGCCTGGCGGCGGGAGCCGTGCGTAGGTGAGTATGGCCGCTGAGTCCGCGTCCCACCGGTGGTGGCGGCGTCGAAGTCAGGGAGACGAACATGCTGGCGACCTTTGCCGAGTTGTCCACGCCGCTGCTGGCCGACGCCTGCCTGCGCCGCGGCGTACCGCTGCGCGCCGCGCCGCCCGGCATTCGCGCGGTCGCCGTCGGGCAGCGGATCGCCGGGCGGGTGCTGCCGGTGCGCCACTACGGGAGCGTGGATGTGTTCCTGGAGGCGTTCGGCCGGGCCGAAGCCGGTGATGTGCTGGTCATCGACAACGGCGGCCGGGCGGACGAAGCGTGCGTCGGTGACCTGGCGGTGCTGGAGGCCGAGGCGGCGGGCGTGGCGGGACTGGTGGTCTGGGGGCTGCACCGCGACACACCGGAACTGGTGGAGATCGGCCTTCCGGTGTTCAGCTACGGCAACTACCCGCCCGGCCCCGTACGACTCGACGAGCGCGAGCCCGAGGCACTGACCGCCGCGCGGTTCGGACCGCATCTGGTGAGCGATGATGACGTCGTCTTCGGCGACGACGACGGCGTGCTGTTCGTCGCCGCCGAACACGCCGAGGACGTACTGGCGGTGGCACAGCAGATCCGGCACACCGAACGCGAACAGGCCCGCAGGATCCGGGCGGGCGAGACCCTGCGTCGGCAGACGTCCTTCGACGACTACCTGACACGACGCGCCAGCGACCCGGCCTACACCTTCCGCCAGCACCTGCGCCGGACCGGCGGCGCCATCGAGGAGTAGCCTCACCTCGGTGTCCGTCGTCGTCGGAGGACTGCCCCTAGCCGATGCGATCCGTCGGTCCTGCGAACGGAATGAACGTGGTCCGGGTGGCAAGCAGCCAACTGCCTGCCACCTTGCGGAAGGTGTCCTCGTAGTGCCCGATGTTCACCGGCGGCCGGGGCGGCACCATGCCTGAAGTGTGCCCGTCGACACGGTACGTCGCGAAGTACGTTGTGGCGCTGGCCGTTGCCGGCGAGGTGATCGTGACCAGGATGTTCGTGCACATACGGCGTGAGAGCCGGTCGGCGGGCCGCGAGCCGAAGTAGTCACGCAGCGCGTCACGGCCCTGGATCCGTCGGTCGCCGTCCGGCCACTCCCAGACTCCGTCCGCCGTGAACAGCTCGGCCACCGTGCTCGGTTCGCCCAGATCGAGCCGCCGGACGAAGTCGAGGATCAGACGCTCGCAGGCTCGCTCGGCGAGCAGACGTTCCATGGGGTCGATGGTTTCGGCATCCATCTCCCCTTCCTAACAGGGCGTACCGCACGTCGCGAGCGCTTTTGCCGCCACCGTCCCGCGGGCATCGCAGCCGCTTCATCGGCCAGTCGACTGAGCCGACCGCGCACATCAGCCGCCAGATCGCGCGCCGGACGCTCGGCGCCCGCCTGGACCGCGCGGGACAGGGCCGCGGCATCGGTGCGCTGCCCCGGCTCAACACCGGTGCGGGCGAAGGCCAGCAGCCACAGGTACGCGTCGATGCTGCGCGCCACGTGGGTGATGACCTGGCCGCGGTTCCAACCGGGCAGCGTCGAGGGCTCCCGGACCTGCGCATCGCTCAACGTCTCAACGGCGGCGGTGAACCGCTCGCCGGAGGGTATGACGTCACCGGTGATGTCGGGCACGGCCTCACTGTAGCGGCCAAGTTCGCAGGTCACCTCAGTCGCTCGTCCGGGACGCGCCGCCCCCGCTGGTGCGCCACAGCCGCCGATCTGATCGAATTCGGCATCGAGACCGTCCGACCCGCACCGGTCTCCCGGAGAACAGGAGCGCACATGACAACAACCACCATGACAGTGGCCATCCTCGGGCCGGGCGGTGTGGGCGGCCTGATCGGCGCGCTGCTCGCACGCGGCGGACACCGCGTCATCTGCCTGGCCGGTGAGGAGACCACCGCCGTGCTGCGCCGCGAAGGGTTGCGCGTGCGCAGCGGACAGTACGGTGACTTCACGGCGCGAGTGGAGGCCGACACCGAGCTGCGCGAACCGGTCGACGCCGTCTTCGTCACGGTGAAGCAGACCGCGCTGTCCGCCGCCCTGGAGCGTGTGCCGCCGCAGGCCGTCGGCGACGGGATCCTCGTGCCGCTGCTCAACGGCCTCGACCACGTCGCGGCGCTGCGCCAGCACTACCCGGCCGCCCAGGTCGTAGCCGGAACCATCAAGGTGGAGGCCACCCGCACCGCGCCCGGACAGATCGCGCACACCAGCCCCTTCGCGTCGATCGAACTGGCCGCCCCCGTCGATGACTTCGCGGCCCGGCTGAAGGACGCCGGCCTCGCTGTGACCCTGCGCACCGACGAGGGCGAGATGCTCTGGGACAAGCTCGCCTTTCTGGCACCGTTCGCCCTGCTGACCACTCGCTACCAGGCCGCCGTCGGCACCATCCGCACCGAGCGGCGCTCCGAACTGCTGACGGTACTGGACGAGATCACCGCCGTGGCCCGCGCCACCGGCGCACCGGTGACCGCCGAAGCGGTGCTCGACTTCTTCGACCGTGCTCCGGAGGGGATGAAGTCATCGATGCAACGCGATGCGGAGGCGGGCCGTGCGATCGAACTCGACGCCATCGGCGGCGCCGTCCTGCGGGCCGCGGCCGCCCACGGCGTCCACACCCCCGTGACGTCACGGCTCGTCGCCGAACTCGGCGCCAAGGCCAGCTGAGACCCGTAAGCGCCTAGAGTGCGCGGTAGCGGTGGGAGGGGTCCCGCTGTGGGAGGAGCATTGGGGATGAGCGGGCTGGGTCAGCGGGTGGTCACCGGTGGACCGACGAACGCGGAGGAGATGATCGCGGAGGCGCGAAAGGCGTTCTTCGTGATGTTCGGCTTCCTTGCCCTGGTATGGCTGCTTCAGCTCGCCAACTGGGCGGACCACTACGGCCTGTCGCGGGAGTACGGGGTGGTCTCCGGCGATGTGGGCAGGCTGCCGGACATTCTCGTCGCGCCCTGTCTGCACTGGAGTTGGGCGCACATCGAGGGCAACTCCGGCCCGCTGTTCGTCTTCGGCTTCCTCGCCGCCTACCGCGGGGTGGCCCGCTTTCTGGGGTTGAGCCTGCTGGTGGCGCTGACCAGCGGACTGACGGTGTGGTTCTTGGAGCACGGTGGCGTTGACACGGTCGGCGCCAGCGGCTTGATCTTCGGGTACTTCGGCTATGTGGTGGTCCGGGGCCTTTTCGACCGACACCTGATCGACACGTTGATCGGCATCGTCATGGCCGCGTCCTTCGCCTACACCCTCACTCTCACCGTGCCGGGCACGCCCGGCATCAGCTGGCTGGGGCACCTCGGCGGTCTGGCCGGCGGGCTCGTCGGGGCCTGGATCTTCCGGGACCGACGCCCACAGCCGGTCAGCGCGGGCCGGCCGGGCCGGACCACTGGTGGAGGCCCTGATCCCCGTACGCGCGCCGACGGCTCACGGGCGGACCTGCACAAGGAACTCGGCGACCTCGGCCTGCTGTAGTCGGTGGCCGGCCGCGCCGTCAGAGCGGCGGATCGGCCGGGGCAGGGCCCAACGTCGTCGTTCCGGGCGGGGTGCGGTGGCCGAGGCCGGTGCGGTAGACGTCAAGTGCCGCTTCGACGCGGCCCGTTCGGCGCAGCAGGTCGCCGAGGAGCCGACACAGATCGGCGATGTCGCCCGTCGCACCGGCCTGCTCCAGCAGGTCGAGCGCGGCCCTGTAGTGCTCCTCGGCCTGCTCCGGGCGGTCCCGCTCCTCGGCGATGAGCCCGAGCAGCCGGTGCGCTCCGCCCGCGTGCACGGCGCCGCGTCCGCTGCCGAGTTCGCCCAGCAGGTCTGAAAGCAACTGCTCGGCCGCACCGTATCTGCCCTGCCGTCGCAGTACATCGGCGAGTTCCACGTTGACCTGCACCGTGTACAACGTGGCCTGGCGCTCGGCCAGAACGGCACGCGCCGTGCGCAACTCGGCCTCCGCCTGCGTCAGGTCACCTTCCTGGGCGCGCAGGTAGCCGCGCATCCAGTGGCAGTGGGCGAGTTCGGTGCGGATCTGCAACTGCTGGTACAGCTCCTGCGCCCTGGCCAGGGAGGCGTCCGCGTCGGCGGTACGGCCTTCGGCCAGCAGGGTGCGGGCCACACCACGGTGCATCCGGGCCACGAGCGCCGGGTCGGTCGCCTGCGGTGCGAGCGCCAGGGCCAACTCGGCGGCCCGTGCCGCACGCGCCTGCGCGCCCATGTCCATGTACGGGGCGATCACGGCGGAGTAGAGCAGCAGCAGGGCGTTGGGGTCGTGAAGTCCGGCGGTGTTCAGCCCGTCGATGGCGTTCTCCAGCAGGTAGCAGGAGTACCGCAGATCACCGGCGAGCAGATGCGCGACGGCGCGGCCACGTAGCGCGGGGACGCGCTGCGGGAGTGGGGCGTCGGCCAGCAACTGCTCGGCGGCGTGGAAGTGTTCGATGGCCTGGTCGAGGTCTCCGGCCTCCAGAGCGCAGTCGCCCAGCCCCACCAGTGCGGCGGCCCGCTCCGAAGGCATGCCGAGCCGCTGTGCCTCCCGCTCCAGCTGGGTGTACCGCTGCGCCGCGTCCCGCAACGAGCCTTCGCAGAACGCCTGCCGGGCGTCAGTGAGCCGCATGCGCACTTCAGTGGCCAGCCGCACGGGCTGGCCGGTGCGCAACTCCTCATAGCTGACGCCGAGTCGTTCCGCGAGATAGCGCAGCGCGGTTTCCGAGGGGCGTACCTTGCCTGATTCAAGGGTGGAGATGTAGGCGGCGGTGTACTGCGGCTCCGCCAACTCACGCTGGGTGAGTCGGCGTTCGGTACGCAGACGCAGGACGCGCTGGCCTATTCCGGAGGGGCCCTGTGGACCCGGCGGTTCGGAACGCCTCGTCGGCTTCGGCACGATGCTCCCCTTCGTCGCTGCCTCGTGGACCCGCGCGGTCCCCGAGACCGCCCAGGCGGGCGGGGTCCCTCAAGTCAGGCTATTGCGCCTTCGGTTGGGCCACCGCTAGCTTAACTCGTCACGTAAGCACAGTTATCAAGGTGCTTAACTCGCCGCTCTCGGCGGTGCACGCCTCGCGGCACGTCCGTTACTCGATCGGAGCTGTCCATGCGAATACGTCGAACGATCCGCAACGGTGTGACCACGTTCGCCGCGGCCGCACTCTGCCTGCTCTCCACAGGTACATCGGCCCAGGCGGACGCCGCCCCACGGCACTCGCTCCTGGCGCCGTCAACGACCACGGGATCCGGGCCGGTCTGCTGGTTCGGGGCGTGCTACGACTATGTCTCCGGCAGACAGTTCACCGACGCCTCGGGGGCCAGCGTACGGATGCTTCAGGCGGACCCCCGCGTCAAGGCCGGTGACCAGCAGTCCCACTCCCTCCAGGAACTGGCCGTGCAGTCGACCGACCGCAAGTCCACCGTGGAGATCGGCTGGACGGTTGACCTGGGCCTCAACGGCGACACTCGTCCGCATCTCTTCGTCTACCACTGGGTGGACGGCGCCGAGAGCTGCTACAACGCCTGCGGCTTCGTCCCCGTCTCGCACCGGATCAAGGCGGGCATGGCCGTACGCGCCGGAACCGCCGCCCGGTTCACCATCTGGAACCTGGCCGGCGACTGGTGGCTGTTCTACAACGAGCAGCCCGTCGGATACTTCCCCGGCTCACTGTGGCACGGCGGCTTCACCCGAGCGCAGGTCATCACCGCCTTCGGCGAGGTCGCCCACGCCAACGGCACCACCTGTGAGGAGATGGGCGACGGCCTTCCCGGCACCGCCCGGGGCTCCTCCTGGATCCGTGGCTTCCGCCTGATCGGCTCGGCCGACGAACCGCGGATGACCGTCACATCCACCAGCCCCGCCCTCTACGACGCGGGGCACACCACGCCCACCGGCTTCCACCTGGGCGGCGAAGGCAGCGGTACCTGCTGACCGCCGAAGGGCTCAGGGTGCTCGTGTCGGTGACGGCGTCCCGAACTCACGCACGGCCTCGTCCACGATCGCGGCCAGGCGCTCATGGTGAGCGCCCTGCCAGTACGCCTGGCCGCAGTCGGAGCACTGCGCGAACGTGTCGTGCGTGCGCTGTGTGCCGATCCGCAACTGCTCGTGCACCGATGCCTTCGTGGCATCGCGCAACATCCCGTTGCAGGCCGTGCACCGCGTCCAGGGGGCGAGCGGGGGCGCGAACCGGGACAGCACGTCCCTGAGCTGTTCCTCGGGGCGGTGACTGTAGACGTAGGCACCCGCCCAGACCTCCCGGCGGCGCAGCAGTCCCCGGTCCCGTGACAGCATCACGCGCTGCTCGCCGGCCGAACGCGCGGCGAGCGCGGCGTCGCCGATGTCCGGATTCTCGTACGCGGCGTCGACGCCCAGCAGGCGAAGCCGCCGCGCGAGCGTACCGAGGTGGATGTCGAGCAGGAACCGGGGCGGCCCGGACAGCTGTTGGGGTCTGGCCACGCTTTGCACCGAGATCTCCTCCCCGCCGGTGGGGATGTGCGCGGCGGGCACCTGCCGCCCGTCGACGGTCAGCGCACCGACCTCGGTGAGTGGAACCCCCAGTGACTGCACCACATGCCCGAGCGTCGAGGCACCGTCGGCGCGCACCGCCGAGCGCTCCGCACGATGTGCCGGGGCGACGAACACATACAGTTCAGGGGCCAAACTGAGCCAGATCTCCGTACTGTCCACCCGGTCAGCATGCCAGCGGAGGGTGGGCCGCTGCTATCGCTTTGCGTTGACGGGGCGCCCGCGGCTGAGATCGTGCGTCAACGTCGGGCGGCTCGGCGGGCGCGGAAGGCCGCTGCCTTGGTGCGGTTCTGGCATGCGGTCGAGCAGAACTGACGGGCGGCGTTGCGCGAGGTGTCGACGTAGACGCGATCGCACTGGGCCGCCTGGCAGACGCCCAGACGGCCCGCCAGGTCGCTGCCGATCGCGATGGCCAGCCCCGTCGCGCAACCGGCGCTCCACCCCACCGCGAGGGAGTCGTCCGTGCCGTGGAAGTGGAGTTGCCAGGGTTCGCCGTTGGCGCGGTCCAACTGCGGACGGGCGCCGTTGGACAGCAGCAGCGCGTTGAGTGCCGTCGCGGCATCGTCCAGCATTCCGGCGTTCACGGCCTCGAAGACCTCGCGCATCTCCCTTGCTGTGCGGGCGAGATGGGCGGCCTGCTCCCGCTCGATCGTGTGCTGCCCGTCCCTGGTGTGCGGGAGCGCACTGTGGACCGCGTCGACCAGTTCCGCACCTCGCGGCGCGGTGTAGGGCTTGCCGCGTGCGGTGCCGTCGGTCAGCGCGTTGACGAGTGAGACCGCGGTGTCCAGCAGTGTGGACACGTGACTGTCGAACATCACTTGACCAGTTACCCCCTCCGGGCCTAGCGTCGCATCACTGACGTCGGCCAATTCATCAGTGACGGGGGGATTGTGCAACCCTTGAGACGCGAAGGCCAGTTACCGCCTGCGGTCTGGCTGCTGCTGGCCGCCCGAGTGGTCAACCGGCTCGGGGCCTTCTCGCTGCCCTTCCTCACCGTCCTTATTACCACCGACTACGGCGTGAGCGTCGCCACCGCCGGGCTCGTCCCGGCCGCCTTCGGGCTCGCGACCATCCCGTCCCGCCTGATCGGTGGACGGCTCGCGGATCGACTGGGGCGCCGCCGCACGATCGTGTTCGGCCTGACGGGCTGCGCCATCACACAGTTGGGGATCGCCGCGGCGAACTCCCTTGTGGAAGTCGCTGTTTGCGCCGTACTGCTGGGCCTGGTGTACGAGCTGTACGAACCGCCGAGCCAGGCGGTGATCGCCGACGCCACGGGACCAGCCGAACGTGTTCGTGCCTACAGCCTGCTGAACGCCGCCTTGGCGATAGGTGGCATGGGCGCCGGGCTGATCGCGGCCGGACTGGGACGATGGGACCTGCGCTGGCTTTTCGTCGCTGACGCGGTGAGTTGTCTGGCCTGTGCGCTCATCGTGCGGGTCGTACTGCCCGCGGACCGGACCCACCGCCCCGACCGCGGCGACGAGCGCTGCGCGGGCATCCGTCCCTGGCGCGACCGTGTACTGCTCATCATGCTCGTGTTCGGCACCTTGTACGCGCTGGTCTACCTACAGATCATGATCTCGCTTCCGCTGTCCCTGGAACGCCGAGGCATGCGGCCTTCGGACGCGGGACTGCTGTTCACCGTGTCGGCCGCGACCATCGTCGCGGCCCAGCCCGCACTGCGCCTCAAGCGCCTGGCCGCGCTGACCGCGCCCGCGGCGCTCGCGCTCGGATATGTACTGCTGGCAGGCGGTCTCGCTGGCTACGCGGTGGCACACACCCTGCCAACCTCCCTGGCGGCAACGGTCGTCTGGAGCCTGGGTGACCTGCTGGTGCTGGGCCGGGCGTACGCCCTCGCCGCAAACCTCGCCCCGCCCGGCGGCACCGGCCGCTATCTGGCCGCCTACGGCACGAGTTGGGGGTTCGCGGGGATCGCCGCGCCGATCCTCGGCACCCAACTGCTGGAACACGCCGGTGCCACGGCGCTGTGGGCCGGAATGGCGCTGCTTTGCCTGGTACTTGCCGCCGGTCAGTTCCTGATCACTCGCCCACTTGCCGCGCGGGGGACGGCCGCGAACCAGTCGACGGCAGCCCTGGAGCCGTCCAGTCCGTAGAAGTCGACGGCCACGTGCTCGGGGGCACGCATCCCAGTTCCTGGTGTTCGCCGCAGCATGTCCTCGGTGGTCAGTTCACCGCCGCCCCAAGCCGTCATACGTCGGGTTTCACCGCAACCGGGCTCAACTGACGTCTGGCTGAGGGCGATTGTCAGTCCCCTACGGCAAGATGATCAGCATGAGACGTACGCCCGTGCTCCCGCGCCCTGCCGTACCGAGTCGGCTCGGCAGGCTCTCCGCCACCGAACGCCGGGTCTGGCGTGCCTTTCCACATGGCGAGCTGGTCGATCTGCGCACCGGCGACGCCGCGGTGGATGATCCGGCGAAGGCCCACGACTGGCCCGCCGACCGTGTGGTGCGTGGCGAGGTGATCGCCGCGCTGCTGCTCGGCGCATGCCCGGCAGCGCCCGGCGCGGTGGCAGCGGTGCGGCTCGCCGGTGCGCGCATCACCGGAGAACTCTGCATGGACCACGGGCAGGTGGACTCCCTTCTGCTGCTTCGCGGTTGCCGCTTCGAGGGCCCCGTCGACCTCGATGACGCCGTCACCGAGTCGATAGACCTGAGCGGGTCGCAGCTGACCACCATCAGCGCCTACGGAGCGCATGTGCGCGGCACGGTGAACCTCGGCCACACCGTGGTCACCGGCGACGACGATCGAGCCGTACACGCTGACGGCATCCGCATCGACGGCAGCCTTTTGGCCAACGACGTCACGGTTCACGGCCCGCTCAGCCTGATCAACGCGCAGATAAGCGGCCAGGTGGCGCTCAAGGGCGCCAAGCTGGGCAACTGCGAGTCCGGCGGCACGTCGCTCAACGCCGGCGGTATGCGGGTCGGCCGGAGCCTACTGGCCCAGCGGCTTGAGGCGTCCGGCGAACTGCGACTGCCGGGTGCGCACATCGGCAGCGCGCTGGTGCTGGACGGCGCCACGCTGGACGGCCTCGGCCGACTGGCGCTGCACGGTGACTCGTTGACGGTGGCCAGCGAAGCGTCCTTCCGCCCTTACCCGGTGAAGGGTGGTGAGCGATGCTTCACGGCCCACGGGACGGTACGGCTGTCGGGGGCCAGGTTCGACGGCGGACTCGACTTCGGCGGGGCGCGGCTCACCCCGACAAAGGGCCAGCCCGCGCTGCGCGGCGGTGGCATGGTGGTCGAGGGCAGCCTGCGGCTCAACGACGCCTTCCACACCGACGGCGAGATCCGGCTGACCGGCGTCCGCATCTCCGGCCATCTGGACCTTTGCGACATGGACAGCCCCGACGCCCTGCTCACGCTCTACGCCGCGACCGCCGTCGCCGGTATCCGTGATGGACTCGACGCGTGGCCAAAGCGGTTGAACCTGGACGGTTTCACCTATGGCCCGTTCAGCGACTATGTCGCGGCGGTGCATCGAGTACGGCTGATCGGCCGCCAGGTACGGCGTGCGGACCGCAGCCAGGTCGGCGGTTTCCGCGCCCAACCCTACGAGCAGTTGGCGTCCTACTACCGTTCGCTCGGCAACGACGGCGAGGCCCGGACGGTGCTGCTGGCAAGACAACGCGCACAACGCGCCAAGCTGCCTTGGTGGCAACGCATACCCGGCCATCTGCTCGATCTGCTGGTCGGCTACGGCTATCGTCCGCTGCGCGCCATCGGCTGGGCGATCGCCCTGCTCGCGGCCAGCAGTGCGTACTTCAGCACGGTGCGCCCCGAGCACGTCAGCACCGAGGACCGCTCGGTCTTCAACCCGGTGTTGTACGCGGCCGACCACTTGATCCCGGTCATCCGGTTCGGCCAGTCGGAGGTGTGGCAGTACCACGGGGTGGCCGCGGTGGTCACGGTCGTGCTGACGGTGCTCGGCTGGACTCTCGGCATCGCGATCGCGGCTGCGGCGACACGCACCTTCACCCGTAACTGAGCCGCTTGAGCAACTGCACCGCCTCGTTGCCGTCGAGGGCCGTCAGAGTGGCGCGAGGCGGGCCTTGAGCAGGCAGAACTCGTTGCCCTCGGGATCGGCGAGGACGTACCAGGACTCTTCCCCGGTCTGGCCGATGTCGGCCGGGCGCGCTCCGAGCTTCAGGAGGCGTTCGAGTTCGGCGTCCTGATCGCGGTCGGTGGCGTTGACGTCGATGTGCAGCCGGGGTTTCCCGGGCTCCGGCTCGTCTCTGCGGCTGAGGAAGATCGTCGGCTGCGGGCCGCCGAACCCTTCGCGCGGCCCGATCTCGATGCTTCCGTCGTCCTCGCGATCGAGCACCACGAAGTCCAGGACCTCGCACCAGAACCGCGCCAGCACCTCGGCGTCGCGGCAACCGAGCACGAGTTCACTGATACGGCATGCCATTGACGCAACCTACTCTCAGCGTGGGGAACTGCCCGGGTGGCCGCGCGCAGAGCCCAGGGGCTCCCAGCAGTGAGGACACTCTCGCGACGGTACCGGGCGAGGCGAGCGGTGGCGAATTGTTTTCAGGCCTCGCCTGGCCGGTCCGCCAGGCGCGGCCGGCATGCCGCGCAACTGACGTTGAGAGACGCCTAATCGACGAGTGTGGTGAGCAGGCCGGTCTCCAGGTCATAGAGGTGCCCCGAGACCTTGACGCGGGAGGACAGCTGCGGGCTCCTGCGCAGGAGCCCGACGTCCGTCCGCAGTGTCTCGGCAGGCTCGACCATGGCGAGGTCGGCGATGGTCTCGTCGTCGTAGTGAAAACGCGTGACAAAGCCATGGCGCAACTCGTCATCGGCGAACAGGCCGGATCCGCAGTCGGTGTGGTGGATCACCACGAGATCGAACCAGTCGGCATCCGGCGTTTTGACCTCATGGAGATAGCTGATCCACGCCACGTCCTGGAGAACGGCGGGAGTTACCCGGCCACCCACGTTACGTAGGATGATCGCCTCACCGAGTTTGACCCCGAAAATGGTTGCCGGTTCAACACGCGGATCGATGCAGGTGATCACGAACGTCTGCTTGAACGGGATGAACGGGACGTCAGGCACGTGGAGCTTGGCGTCTGTCTCCGCGAACCTCTTGTTGCGGTCTCCTGGTCGGCGGTGGGCTGGGGTTGGCCACGACAGCGGCCCCGCCGTCGCCACCCACCGCCTCGGCCAGCCATGCCGCGAAGGCCGAGGTGCGTGCGGCTCCGCCGATGCCCCGATCCGTACCCGTCAGCGTCGACATTCCCGCGATCGATGTGCATACGGCAGTCATGCGACTGGGACTGTGGTCAGACGGCACCCGCAGGTGCCGCCCATCGAGAAGGACGCACCCGCGGGCTGGTACGAAGGCTCACCGACCCCCGGCCAACGCGGCCCCGCCGTGCTTCTGGGCCACGTCACGGTCGGCGACTTCGGCGAAGGCGTCTTCTACCGGCTGGCCCAACTCGCCCCCGGCGCCCAGATCAAGGTCACCCGAGCCGACGGCAAGCAGGCCATCTTCACCGTCCAGCGCTCCGCCGAGGTCCCCAAGGATCGCTTCCCGCGCCAGGAAGTCTACGAAGACACCGACAAGCCCGAGTTGCGCCTGATCATCTGCGGCGGCCCCTACGACCGGAAGGCGCACAGCTATCCCGACAACATCGTCGTCTTCGCCACGCTCACCGCATCCGGATGAGGCGAAGACCGTCCGCTACGGTTCCTGCCCGCTCTGCCCGGTACGTCGAATGCGCACTATCTTGGCGTCAAGGTCCACATGGAACGGCGGCTCCTCGGCCGGTCTGACGTTCTTACGCACCCGTTCCTGCTCCATGGCACGCTTGAGGACCTGGGCGCCGGGGCTGCCCTCCTGCATGAAGTCAACACCAATGGACGACAGGCCCCTGCGCTTGCGCCAGTAGATCCACCCCCGTGCCTCCATCCATAACAGGGCACGATCCGCGAGGAAGAGGACAGCGGCCAGCGCTGCCACCGCTCCGGCAACCAGCCATACGGTGCTCATCACTTGTGAACGCGCGGGGGGCGGCCACCGTTCCCGCGGTTGGCAGGAGAGCGCGCCGGGCTGCCGACCAACCAGCAACCAAGGATGAACCCATGGACGAACAGCGGGCAAGGGTGCTCGTCGGCGAGGACCACCCGGTCTACCGGGAGGGCGTGGTGCGCGCACTGCGCGCGTACGTCGCCGTTGTGGCGGATGTCGCCGACGGGGTGCAGGCACTGGCCGGCGTCCGCCAACTACGCCCAGACGTCGCGGTCCTGGACTACCGCATGCCGGGGCTCGACGGCCGCCAGGTCGCCCGTGCGATACGGCGCGAGGAGCTACCGACCAGGGTGCTCATCCTCACCGCACTGGATGACAGCGCCCTGGTCTACGGAGCCCTGCAGGACGGCGTCAGCGGATATCTGATCAAGGAGGCGGAACCGTACGAGATCACCGAGGCGGTGCTGGCCTGCGCCCGCGACGAGACCGTGAGGCCGCGCAGTCTGACCTCCGACCTGATCCACGAGACACGGCAACGCGCCGATCACATGTCGCCGGCGCTGAGCGCCCGCGAGCACCAGGTGCTGCGCATGATCGCGGAAGGCAAGTCGGTGCCCCAGATCTCCAAGGAGATCTTCCTCGCGCCCACCACCATCAAGTCCCACGTCCAACGCATCTACGAGAAGCTGGGCGTCTCCACCCGGGGTGCGGTGGTCGCCGAAGCCATGCGCAGAGGGCTCCTGGAATGAGTGGTACCGCGAACGGGCGCGGCGACGTGACCGAAGCCGCCACCATGCGGCGTCTGATGCGGTGCTGTGAGCTGTCGGCGCCAGCGCGCTCAAGCCATCTTGCGGCTCGCCTTCGCGGGAGTGCTCACCGGCGCTGTCACCGCCGAGCTTCCGGCGGACCGGGCAGCGTCCCAGTTCTCGGTGCTGAGCGCCTACGTCGTGATCGCCGTGGTGGTCGCACTGTGTCTGCGCCGTCCGCACGGCCGTGCGGGCACCACCGCGATGACGGTGGTGATGGGGCTGGTGGACGTGGTGGCGCTGGTGACCCTGCAACTACTGTCCCAGGGCTCCGCGCTGCTGGTCCTGGCCCTGGTCCTGCTGCCCCTGCTGGCCGCCTTCAACAGCCGGCCGACCGTGACGGCACTCATCATCGTCCTGGACACCGCGGCCTACGCCATCGCCGCCGCGGTCAACTCACGCGTTCACGACCAACTGCGCCACCCGCAGGCCATCGTGCCCCGCCCAAGCCCACGTCGTCCTGGTCACCGACAGCAGGACGCTCCGTCTGACGGTGACCGATGACGGCGTCGGCACCGATCCGACCCGTCTGCGACAACGCCTCGGCGCCGGCCATATCGGCCTGGCCTCGCAGCGGGTTCGATCGAAGCCGCGGGCGGTCGGATGGAGCACCTGTCGATGGAGGCGGGCACCAGGATCCGCATCACCCTGCCGCTACCGGGGGCCGGACCCCAGGTGCAGGAGAAGCCGTAACAGCCGCGACCCGGCGGAAATGGGCTCCTCGGGGAGGACATCGAACCCCGCGCCCCGGATCCGGCCGGAGTCAAGGGCGTCGCATACGGCGTCGTAGTCGAGCAGTGCGCCGCGGGCGCGGTTGACGATGACCGACTCGTCGGGCATGACCGCGAACCGCTCCGATGGCCGAGGGTTCCCTTTCGCTGGCGGCGGGGTGAACTCGGGGCGCGCCGTGTCCCCCGGTGCACGGCCCGCCCCGCGGCACGGAGCGCCCCACCGCGCGGTCGGCGGTGGGGTGCGTGTGTCCTCGCCTCAGCTCTTGATGAACTCGAGCAGGTCGTCGTTGAGTTGCCCGGCATGGGTGATGTGCAGGCCGTGGCCGGCGGTCGGGTACTCGTTGTAGACGCTGTGCGGTATGAGCTTGGCGGTGCGTCGGCTGGAGACGTCGATCGGTACGGACTGGTCGGCGACGCCGTGGGCGATGAACGTCGGGACGGTGATCTGGGCCAGGTCGGCGCGGTGATCGGTGTGGAAGATCTGCCGCTGCACCTCCAAGGTGGCGTGGGGGGAGGCCGACAGGCACTGTTGGACCAGGTGGTCGATCAGCGCCTGGGACGTGTTGTTGCCCAGATGGGTGGCGAAGTAGCCCGCCGCCCGGTCGGCGAACCACCGGGGGCGGTCAGTCCGGAGCTGGTCCAGGTCAGCCTCCAGCACGGCCTCCGGCACTCCCTCCGGGTTGTCGTCGGTCAGCTTGAGGAACGGCAGCGTGGTCGCCAGCAGCGCGACCCGGGCGATCCGGTCCTGGCCGTGCCGGGTGAGGTAGCGCACCGCCTCGCCACCACCGCCGGACTGAGCGACGAGGGTGATCCCGTCCAGTTCCAAGTGCTCGATCAGCGCGGCGACATCATCGGTGCGGGTGTCTACGTCGTATCCGGTGGAGGGCCGGTCGGAGCGACCGTGGCCGCGCCGGTCCAGCATGACGCAGCGGTAGCCGCGCTGGAGGAAGAACGGGACCTGGTACTCCCACATGTCGGCGCCCAGCGCCCAACTGGCCAGGAACACGATGGGCTCGCCCGCACCGTAGTCCTCGTAGGCCAGCCGCACTCCGTCACTGGTCGCGAAAAACGGCATCTCGATCTCCTCGTCTCATGGTTTGTCGCTCTCACCGAACAGGAGGCTAGGAAGACCGTGGCGGCCGCGAATCAGTCACGCATAGGTAACCCACGAGCCCGCCGCTTCAGCGATGTGATGGGGCGAAAGCCCTCCGTTACGCCGTGGCGTCGTGCCCACCAGGCGGCGCAGGTGCGTCGCAGGTTGGCGGCGCTGCCTGGAGCGGCAGACCAGCGCCACTCGCTGGGGTAACTGAGCACGGCTCACCCCTTTGGCGCAGCCCATCAGACGGAGCGCATCGCCCGCCCGGGCGCTCCGCGGGCCGAACGAAGCGGTGGGACTCCCCATACCGGCGGCACAGCGCGGGCGACTTCCGCCGTTCCGCACGATGATCGAGAGGCGATCCACTTCCTTCTTGCCCTCATCTCCGTGAGAGGAACTCCCATGCCACCGCGCCTGCGCGCGGCGGTGCGCCGTTTCGTACGACCCCGCCAGCTCACCCGTACGTCCCATCAGTCGCGCACCGCCATGCTGGCCCTGGTGGCCGTCTACGCCGCCGGTTCGCTCGCCGGATACCTCCTCCCCAGTGTCGTCGAACGCATGACCAGTTGCCTTCGGCTGACGGCCGGGCAGGCCGGCGCGGTCGGCAGTGCGTTGCTGTTCGCCTCCGCCGGTGCGGGATTCGCCTTCGCCTCACGGGTCGCCCGGATCGGTCCCAAACGATTGGCCAGGGCCGGGCTGTCGCTCGCCGCCGGTGGATTCGCCGTCGCCGCCTGCGCTGACTGCGCGCCGCTGGTGGTGGTGGGCAGCGTCGCCGGGGGGTTCGGTTCCGGTACGGCGACGGCGGTGGCCTCCGTCGGCATCGCCGAACGGCCGGACCCGCAGCGGGCCTCGGTGCTGGCTCTTTTGGCCACGTCGGCTGCCGCGGCCGGGATGTATCTGCTGCTGCCGCGACTCGGCGGCGGCCACCAGTTGCCCTTCGCGGCTCTTGCCTGCGTCACCGCGGGCGTGCTGCCCGCGGTACGACGGCTGCCGTCGATGCCCCAGCGTGCGGAACGCCGGCCGGGCGTCACCGCCGGCCGGCTGCCGGGCATGGTGCTCGTGGGTGCCACGCTTGGCTGGTCCGTCGTACAGACCGCGCTGTGGAGCGTCAGCAGCCGGATCGGTCTGGAACGGGTCGGTCTGTCCGAGACCGCGCTCGGAGTCGTCCTGGCCTTGGCGCTCGGTGGCGGTCTTGCCGGGGTGGTCGGCGCCGGGGCGCTCGGCTCCCGGCTGGGGCGGGCGGTGCCGGTCGGGGTGGGCACCGCGGTCATCGCGGTGTGCGTCACGGTCAGTTCGGCGAGCCGGGCGGCGTGGGCGTTCACCGCGGGGGAGGTGTTGTGGAACACCGTCTACCCCGTGGTGTTCTCCCATCTGATCGGCGTAGCCGCCTCCATCGGCGCCCACGGACGATGGGTGGTGTTCGCCGGTTCGGCGTCATCCCTGGGTGTCGCGGGCGGGCCGGTCACCGGAACGCTCTTGTCCAGCCGCGCCGGATATCCGGCGATGGGCGCGGTCCTCGGCACCACCTTGCTGTTGGCCGCGATCCCGCTGACCGCGGTGGCGCTGCACGCCGACGGCCGGGCGGCACGGCGACGTGTTGCCGGGGCGGCCGGCGCGCGTGCTGTCCCGTTGCCGGAGCCGGAGCCCCCCGCCCTCCTCGGCGGGGATCCGGCTCCGCTTGTGGAGATACCAGGGCTGGTCCGCGATGCGGGCGAATCGGGCATGCCGTCTGAAACAGTCACCCAGGCAGGCGGTCCCGGAGGGGCTCCGAGCACGCCTCCCACGGGGTTGGTCAACGCCTAGCGGCAGTTCCGGTGTGGCCTGCGGTGCCACTTTGAACAGCGCGTGCGGACCTCCTTCACGCTGTGCGGCCCGCCGCCGTCGCCCGACGCGTGAGCTCCGCGTGGCCGTCAACTCGGGGGCAGCGAGGGCGACTTGGCAAGCGGCGCGGCTTTGCCCACACATGACTGCTTGTTCAACTACCGGTCATACGGGAGGTCTTCACGAGCCATCGGTCCCGTGCCTTACTAATGGGCGCGCTACGCGCGTTGCACTTTCCGGACTACGACAGGAGCCCCCGGATGAGCGTCACCCGCCGTCTGAGACATGCCGTGGTGGCCGGCGCCACAGCCGCGGCAGCCGTGCTCGTGCCCACCATCGCCCACGCCGCCAGCGCCTACTCGTTGGTGATCCTGCCGGACCAGGGCGAGAGCGCGATCTACGACTTCGTGAACTCGGCCACGAAGTCGATCGACATGACCATCTACGAACTGCGTGACACCACCCTGGTCAACGACCTGGTGAACAAGGAGAAGGCGGGCGTGCAGGTCCGCGTCATCCTGGACGCACAGCACACCTCCGTGAACGGCGCCGCCTACAACGCGCTGTCCGGGGGCGGAGTCGGAGTCACCTACTCGTCCTCGGCGTACGTCTACACCCACCAGAAGACGATCACCGTGGACGGCGCCAGGTCCTACATCAGCACCGGGAACTTCGACACCACGTACTACAGCACCTCGCGCGACTACGGTGTCTTCGACAGCGACGGCAACGACGTCGCCGCGATCGAGCAGGTCTTCAACGCCGACTACGCCAAGACCTCGATCACCCCGTCCGACGGCGACAACCTGGTCTGGTCGCCCACCGACTCGCAGAGCCACCTGCTGTCGCTGGTCAACGGCGCACAGCACAGCCTGGACGTCGAGGAGGAGGAGTTCGGCGACACCGCCCTGGTCAACGCCGTCGTCGCGGACGCCCAGCGCGGCGTCACCGTACGTGTGGTCGCGGAGAACCAGAACTCGTCGTACACCAGCCAGCTCAACCAGGTCACCGCGGCGGGTGGCAAGGTGACCACCTACACCAGCTCGACCGGCTACTACATCCACGCCAAGGCGATCGTCGCGGACTACGGCACGTCAACCGCCAGGGTCTTCGCGGGGTCGGAGAACTTCTCCGACAACTCCCTCAACCACAACCGGGAGTTGGGTCTGATCACCACGGACTCGGGCGTGCTGAGCGGCATCGAGTCAGCGTTCAACGCGGACTTCAACCAGTCCACTGGCAGCAACGTCACCGTGACCAACCCCGGTGACCAGACGAGCACGGTGGGTGCCGCGGCCAACCTGCAGATCGCGGCGACCGACACCGCGGGCGGCACGCTCTCCTATGCGGCCACCGGCCTGCCCTCGGGGCTGTCAATCGATTCCTCGACGGGTCTGATATCCGGTACGCCGACCGCGGCGGGTACGTCCACCGTCACCATCACCGCCACCGACTCCACGGGTCCCTCCGGTACCACGTCCTTCACCTGGACCGTGAACCCGGCCGCGGGCAACACGGTCACGGTGACCGACCCCGGTAACCAGACGGGCACGGTGGGCACCGCCGCCAGCCTGCAGGTCCACGCGAGCGACTCGGCGTCCGGTCAGAGCCTCACGTACAGCGCCAGCGGGCTGCCTTCGGGCCTGTCGATCAGCCCGTCGACGGGTCTGATTTCGGGTACGCCGACCGCGGCGGGTACGTCCACCGTCACCATCACCGCGACCGACTCCACCAACGCGAGCGGCAGCGCCACCTTCACCTGGACCGTCAAGCCCTCGTCCAGTGGTTGCAGCCCGGCACAGCTGCTGGGCAACCCCGGCTTCGAGAGCGGCAGCGCGGCACCCTGGTCGGCGTCTTCCGGTGTGATCAACAACAGCAGCAGCGAGCCCCCGCACAGCGGATCCTGGGACGCCTGGCTCGACGGCTACGGCACCACGCACACCGACACCCTCGCGCAGTCAGTCAGCATCCCGAGCGGCTGCTCCAGCTACCGGTTGGGCTTCTGGCTGCACATCGACACCGCGGAGACCAGCACAACCACCGCCTACGACACCCTCACCGTGCAGGTCCTCAACAGCTCGGGCACGGTGCTCGGGACGCTGGCCAACTACTCGAACCTCAACCACAACACCGGCTACACCCAGCACACCTTCGACCTGTCGGCCTACGCCGGGCAGAACATCACCCTGAAGTTCACCGGCAGCGAGGACAAGGAGCTACAGACCTCCTTTGTCATCGACGACGCCGCCCTCAACGTCAGCTGACCAGCCCCCACCCGTGGCTCCCGTCCTACCGCCGGGACGGGAGTCACGTCCTGGTTCGAGACCAGCCCCGCGCAGCGGTGGCCTGGCCGACCAAGACGGTCATCGGTCAGTGACCCGGGTCGCCGCCGCACGGGCGAACCACGAGGCCGGACGTTCCCGGCCCGCCTCGGGGCAAACCCCGCAGGTGCCGCCAAGCTGGGCGAACCTTGCCCATGCCGGAGATATTCATGCGACAGCCTGCCCGCAGCGCTGTTAACTTCACGCCTCATGGAACCACTTGGCGAGAACGACATACGCGCCTCCTTCGTCAACTGCTCGAAAGGTGAGGCCCGCAGGCTCAACCTGCCCCGCAACCTGGCCGAACTTCCCTGGGACGACCTTGACTTCCTGGGTTGGCGCGATCCGGGGGCGCCGGACCGCGGCTACCTCGTCACCCGGTATGACGGAAAGAACGTGGGCATCACGCTGAGGGCGCCGCAGAGCGGCCCGAAGAGCTTCACCAAGACCACTTTGTGCTCCATGTGCATGACCGGCCACCCGGGATCGGGAGTCTCACTACTGGCCGCGCGCAAGGTCGGCGCCTCCGGACGCGAGGGAAACACGGTCGGCGCCTACATCTGCGCCGACCTTGCCTGCCCGCTGTACGTACGCGGCAGGAAGGCGTCGGCGCTGGTGAGCCGCTATCGCGAATCCCTCACGGTGGAGGAGCGACTGGCCCGTATGCGGGCCAATCTCGACGATTTCCTGGGCAAGGTCTTCGCGGAGTAGCTCCGGATCGTTCACTGCCCGCCAAGTGCGCTACGGGCAGAAGCGGTTACCCAGCCGTCTCGACCAGCGCCGCGGCCAGCAACTCCACGGTCCTGGCGATCAGCGGTTCGTCCGACGGGGCCTTCGGATCGTGCTTGGTGGCGAGTACGGCCAGGACGACGGGGGTGTGGTCCGGGGTCCAGGCGATGCCCACGTCGTTGGTGGTGCCGTAGTCACCGGTGCCGGTCTTGTCGCCGAGCGTCCAGTCCTTGGGGAGCCCGGCCCGGAAGCGCGCCGCGCTGGTGGTGTTGCCCAGCAGCCACGTGGTGAGCTGTCGGCGATCGTCAGTCGAGAGCGTGTTGCCCAGCGTGAGCTTCGCGTAGGTCCGTGCCACGGCGCTCGGGCTCGTGGTGTCGGTGATGCGCCATGGCTCGGCAGAGTTGAGCTTGGGTTCCCACCGGTCGAGACGGGTGGTGCGGTCACCGATCGAGCGGCAGAAGCGGGTGACCGACGTGGGGCCGCCGAGTTCGTGGAGAATGAGGTTGGCCGCGCCGTTGTCGCTGTACTCGATTGCCGCGGCACACAGTTCCGCGACGGTCATGCCGTGCGCGAGGTTCTCGGGCCGACCGGTGACGGGACCATAGCCCGAGTCCGTGACCTCCTTCTCCGTGTAGTGGATGCGCTTGGCGAGGAACTCTCCGTGCCGGTCCAGGTCCCTGAGCACGGCGGCGGCGGCGATGGTCTTGAACACCGAGCAGATCGGGAACAGCTCGTCCGCGCGGTACAGCACACTCGCACCCGTCACCATGTTCCTGCCGAACACCCCAAGCCGCGCGGAGTGCTGGCGTTCAAGGTCCCGGAGCGCCTGGGCGGTGTCGGCGGCGTGCGGCGATGCCGCGTGGGCGGGCGTACCCGTGGACACGGCGGCGGCCAGCGTCGTCCCGGCACCCCAGGCGAGTATCCTGCGACGGCTCGGACGTGCTTCGAAGGTCTCCAAGATCGCGTTCCTCCAGAGCCGATGACCAGCGTTCTCAGGACAAGACGCCCCAAGAGCTCCAATGGTTCGCCAGCCTGGAAAGCACTTGCCGCTATCGCGATGCCGCCCGTGGTGCGGCGCCTCGGCAAGTGGAAAACGGCACGGTGGCTGCTGCCACCGTGCAGCACTCACCGGGCACGCCCTAGTGGACCATCCCGTCGCCGATCACCGGCACGCCCTTGCGCAGGTTCGCCATGAACCGGCGTAGCGCGGGGCGTGGCTGGTCCGCATTCGCCCCCGCGTCTGCCTCCGTCCTCTGGCCGGGCGTCGCCGCCTCGGGGGCGGCCGTCGGGTCGGCGCTGCGCGTACCGGGCGCCGGAATCGGTTGTGCGCGCATCTGGAACTTCACCGGGAACGAGCGCATACCGCGAACGTAGGTGGACGACCGCCACGGCAACCGGTCGACAGGAAGGCCGAGTTCGAGGTCGCACCGTTCGAAGAGGCGGCCCACCGCCGCGCTCACCATCATGTCGGCCAGGCCCCGGCCGGGGCACTGGTGCGGTCCGGCGCCCCAGGCGAGATGGGCGCGCGAACTCATCGCGGAGTCCTCATTGATGGCGCTGGCGAACAGCGGGTCGCCGTGTGCGGCGGCGATCGACGGCATGACCACATCGCCCGCGGCGATCCGGAAGCCACCGAGTGAGGTGTCGGCCACCGGGTAGCGGAAGGTGAGGTTGGACCACGGCGGGGACACGATGTGCACCCGGTTGACCAACTCGCCGATCAGCCCCGCCGTCAGACTGCCCCGTGCCCCGCTGTTGCCGGTCAGCACCTCCAGCACGCCGTTGGTGACCGAATGGGTGGTGGTGTCGGCGATGGCGACCAGTATCGCGTACAGCTCCCGGCCGGCCTGCTCCACCGTCAGCGACTGATCCGCGGCCAGCAGCCGACTGGTCAGGTCGTCGCCGGGCTGGGAGCGCTTGTGCGCGGCCAGTTCGGTCGTGGCGGCCAGCAGCCGCTCGATGGCGGCCGCCGCGTCAGGGCCGGAGTCCATCATGCGCCAGGCGTCCATGAAGATCTCGTCGCCCTGTTCGACCGGGAAGCCGAACAGCCGGTTGACCACCATCAGCGGCAATGGCCGCGCGAACTGGGCGCACAGGTCCACCCATCCGCTGCTGCCGCCGTCGGCGAAGAACGTGATCAACTCGTCCACCTGCCGCGCCACCGCGGACGTCAGCGCGCGGGCCTGTGGCTGCCGTGGGTCCTGAAACGGCCTCAGTGCCGCGTCCACCGCGGTACGGGTCGCCGCCCGCCGCTGGTCGTCCTGGAACAGCAGCTGGTCCACGCGGTACGCGGGCAGCAGCGGCCAGTCGGACGGTATCCGGCCCTGCTGGAGCGCCCGCCAGTGCCGGACGTCCTTCTTCCACCGGCTCTCGTCACGCAGGACGTCCAGCACCTCACGGAAGCCGAGCACCAGCCACACCGGCACCCCGAACACCTCCACCGGCGCCACCGGACCGTACCGCTCGCGCAAACGCTCGTAGACCAGGGCGGGGCGAGTATCGAAGTCCCTGGTCATCAGGGGTTCGACGGGCAGCGAGTCCAGCAGCGAGGAGACCACGGCGTTCGAAGCAGGAGGCAGGTGCGATTCCATGACTGTCCTTGGCTGTCCGATGCAACAAAGCTGGAGCGGTCCCAACGCCGCTCCATCCCGGTGCGGCGGCGGGACCGGCCGAACGGCATCGGGGACGCGCCATGGGAAGGGAGCAGCCCTCCTTGGCCGGACAGACTAACCGCCGGTGACCAGAAGTGATAGACGCTCACACAGGATAGTGGCCCACCGACCGGTTCTGATCGGCGCAGGTCGCGCGACGTGTGCCGTGATCGAGAACTTCACCAGTCCGTCACGTGTGCGGACTTGTTGAGTGGTGCGCGATCTCCCTACGCTGTCATGTACGCCGTCAATCCTGCCTGAAGGTCGTACATGGCATTGCTCGCCCCCACCGGAGTGCTCAGCCGCTCAAGGACTGTTGCACCCGAATCCTGGAACCGTTGGCTCGTACCGCCCGCCGCCCTCTGTATCCATCTCGCCATCGGGCAGGCGTACGCCTGGAGCGTCTTCAAACCACCGCTGGAATCCTCGTTGCACCTGGGCGGTACGCAGAGCGCGTTGCCGTTCCAGTTCGCGATCGTCGTGCTCGGCCTGTCGGCCGCGTTCGGCGGCACGCTCGTCGAACGCAACGGGCCGCGTTGGGCGATGGCGGTGTCCACCATCTGCTTCTCCGCCGGATTCCTGGTCGCCGCGCTGGGGGCGGCCACCAGCCAGTACTGGCTGGTGGTGGTCGGCTACGGGGTCATCGGCGGCATCGGTCTGGGCATCGGCTACATCTCTCCGGTCTCCACGTTGATCGCCTGGTTCCCGGACCGGCCGGGACTGGCCACGGGGATCGCCATCATGGGATTCGGCGGCGGTGCGCTGATCGCCTCACCGTGGTCGGCCTGGTTGCTCACCGAGTTCGGCGCCAAGCCGGGCGGGATCGGCGCGACGTTCCTGGTGATGGGCCTGGCCTACGCGGTGTTCATGACGCTGGGCGTGCTGCTGGTGCGCGTACCCGCGCCGGGGTGGCGGCCGTTGGGCCATGAATCCGTCACGGCGGCGCCCCGGCCGCTGGTGACCACGGGACACGTCTCGGCACACAACGCCGTGCGCACACCGCAGTTCTGGATGTTGTGGGTGGTGCTCTGCCTCAACGTCACCGCGGGCATCGGCATCCTGGAGAAGGCCGCTCCGATGGTGATGGACTTCTTCTCCGGCACCTCCACTCCGGTCAGCGCGGCCGCCGCCGCGGGCTTCGTCGCCCTGCTGTCACTGGCGAACATGGTCGGACGCATCTTCTGGTCCGCGCTGTCCGACCTGGTGGGACGGAAGAACATCTACCGGTGCTATCTGGGCGCCGGGGCGCTGATGTACCTACTGATCGAGCTGGTCGGCAGCGGTTCGAAGCCGCTGTTCATCGTTGCCGCGATGGTTGTGCTGTCCTGCTACGGCGGTGGGTTCGCGACCGTACCGGCCTACCTGAAGGACCTGTTCGGCACGTACCAGATCGGTGCCATCCACGGACGGCTGCTGACCGCCTGGTCGGTGGCGGGTGTCGCCGGTCCGCTGATCGTCAACGCCATCGCGGACGCCCAGAAGCACGCCGGGCGGCACGGCCCCGCGCTCTACACCACTTCGCTGACCATCATGATCGCGCTCCTGGTGGTGGGCTTCATCGCCAACGAGCTGATCCGCCCGGTGAACCCGCGCTTCCACGAGCCGCCCCAGTCCCAGTCCGCCTCGCAGCAAGCAACGAGGGCCGACGCATGAAATCCCGTCAGACCACGCTCATGGTGTTCAGCTGGGCATGGGTGGGCTTGCCGTCCGCGTACGGCATCTACGAACTGCTGCTGAAACTGCGGCAACTCTTCTGAACTCCGCCTCGGCTCAGGGCGGTCTCGGACACAGCAGCGCCAGGACCGCCGCCGCGGGGTGCGCCGTCGCCTTCATCACCGCGACCCGCCCCGTGGCGCTGGCTGGGGGTTCTCGGCCCCTTTGGGCTTGAGTACGCCGTGTCACGGCGTGCATGGCTGGGTACGAGGGGGCCGGTTTGCCAAGATGGGGGAAGCGCGGTTCAACGTAGCGACACCCGTCACCGTTGACAGCGCAGCAGGCCCGGACGGATGAACCCACCGCACCCGAAGGCAAGGGAGAGCCCGAATGACCGGATCGGCGCCGTCCGAGCCCGACACATCCCGCCGCGAGAAATCGGCTCTGACGAACGTTCGGGTCTTCGACGGCCGTCAGCTTCGGGCCCCGGGTACGGTCGTCATCGACGGCGACCGGATCGGCACCGACCCCGTGGGCGCACGGGTGATCGACGGCGGCGGTGCCGTGCTGTTGCCGGGCCTCATCGACTGCCACGTCCACCTCTCTGGTGCGCAGGACCTGCGTCGGCTGTGCGAACACGGGGTGACCACAGCTCTGGACATGGCAGCCTGGCCCCCTGCCATGGTCGACTCCCTGCGGAAAGTACGGGGGTTGACCGACATCCGTAGCGCGGGCACCCTTGCCATCAGCGCGGGTGGTATGCACGCCAAGTTGGGCGGTATCCCCGAAGACAGCATCGTGAACGGCCCCGCTGACGCGGAACGGTTCGTCGCGGCCCGGGTGGCCGAGGGATCGGACTACATCAAGATCGTTGCTGAACACCCCGATGCCGAGGGCCTCGACCAGTCCACCCTCAACGCCTTGGTGGCCGCCGCACACGCACACGGCAAGGCGGTGGTCGCCCACGCGGCCGACTACGGCGCCGTCGCCATGGCGCAGCAGGCGGGCGCCGACGTCATCACCCACGCACCGCTGGACCGAGCGCTCGACACGGAGGCCGTGGCCCTCATGGTCGCCGACGACCGCGTCGCCGTTCCGACCCTCACCATGATGGAGGCGGTCATCGAACGGGCGGGTGGTGGTGCTGGCTTGGACTACGCTCCGGCACGCGCGAGCGTCACCGCTCTCTATCAGGCGGGCGTACCCGTCCTCGCGGGCACCGATGCCAACTCCACCCCCGGGTCGCCGGCACACGTCCCGCACGGCACGAGCCTCCACCGCGAACTGGAACTCCTCGTGGACGCCGGACTGACCACCGTGGACGCCCTACGCGCCGCGACCGAACTTCCGGCACAGCACTTCGGCCTGGCCGACCGGGGCGCCATCGAACCCGGCCTGCGCGCCGACCTCGTACTCATCGACGGCGACCCGGTCGCAGACATCCGCGCCACTCGACGCCTCAGGCGCATCTGGTGCGCGGGCGTCGAACACGCCCCGGCCCAGGGGTGATTGGGCTTGCACCGAGCCCAGCACTATCCGACACCGCTGGACGCGGCACGGTCCCGTGGGCATCAGCGTGATGGCCATCCCCCCACAGCACGAGACGCACGCGTAGACAGAGCGACCTTGCCTGGGGTTCCACTCCGCATCACACGCCGACCGCTCCGTCGATCCGTTCACGGAGCAGGTCGGCGTGGCCGTTGTGCCGGGCGTACTCCTCGATCATGTGGATGAGCACCCACCGCAGTGACACGGTGCCGCGCGGCCGTACGAGGCCGAGCAACGACAGCGTGGACGGTGCGGCGGACCGCCGCGACAACTCCTCCGCCACGCCCGCGCACTTCAGCTCCAACGTGGCACGATGGGCCCCGAGGAAGGCGACGAGCATGTGCCGCTCGTCGCCGGTCGCGGGGCCCTCGAACCGGCGGTCAGGACCAGCACCGACGAAGATCTCGGCTTTCCTACGTGGTGTGGTCATACCCGCAGTCATCGTCGGTGCGGACGCCCGGCGGGCGGGTGGTCCGGGAACCAGGTGCCGTTCGCCGAGACATCGTTGGCGTTCACCAGGGCCACCCGGTGGTTGTACTGGATCGTGTAGAACTGTTCGGAGCCGGTCACGACGGTGTCCGGTGGGTTCTTGGCGAAGAAGTCGTCGGCGGGTACCGGGGGAGCGGTCGCCACGTATGCCTGGCCCGCGGGCAACGCGTAGGAGCTCAGTGGCTTTTCGGTCGACGGGGCGAGCCCCGGCGGGTATTCGGATGGTTGGGGGTAGCCCTCACCGTAGACGCTCACCGTGGACGACGCGTCGGCCGCACTGATCACCGTCGCACCGAAGGCGAGCGTGGTGTTGCGCCCATGAGGGTTGTAGAACCAGGCCTTCTGGCCGCCGAACCAGACTGCCGTCCAGTCACCGCTGCGCCCCGCGACGACGAACTGCTGGCCGGTCGACAGGGTGTCGCCCCAGTCGGTGATCTCTACGGTGCCGGCGGATCCGGCGGTGGGGTGGAGATAGGGGTCCGTGATAAGGGGCGCGTCGGCGTTGGGTTGGGTGCGGACGAACAGGAAGTTCGCCGGCTGGGTCTGATCGGTGCAGGTGGTGGTGGCCCCGGAGCCGTCATCGGCGGGGCAGACCCGCACGGTCTGGACGTTGTGCGCGAAGGTGGGCGTGATCGTCACGACGGATCCCACCGGCCCCACGCCGCGCGGCCCCCAGTCGACTGGGGAGCCGACCAGCCGCATGAAGTAGGCCCAGTCCCAGTACGGACCCGGATCCCAGTGCATGCCGGCCACGTAACCGTCCACAGGGCCAGGCACGTTGTCGTGGCCGATGATGTGCTGGCGGTCCAGCGGGATGTCGTACTTCGCGGCCAGATAACGCACCAGGTCCGCCGTGGCCCGGTACTGGGCCTGTGTGTACCACGTGGCGCCGTGAGCCGCGAAGCCCTCGTGCTCGATGCCCACCGAGTGCATGTTGAACCAGTAGTTGCCCGCATGGAACGCCAGGTCCTTGGCGGGCACCATCTGGGTGACCGCACCGTCCGCGGCACGCATGACGTAGTTCGCCGCGTCGCCGTTGGCGGGGTTCTGGAAGGCGTCGATGGCCTGTTGGTAGGTGGTCTCGGTGTCGTGGATGACGATGTAGCGGATGTCCAGTCCGTCCGAAGGCCGGTTGGCGAACTGGTAGTTCGTCGTCGCCGCCGGGACGAACTGGCAGTCCAGCTCGGCGGGGCAGTCCGGCGACGGCGAAGCGGAAGCCCGTAGACGGAGTAGGGCGAGTTGGCCGGTGGCCGGTTGCAGGGAGATCGCGGGCAGCCGGACCTGTTGGCCGTCGGCGGTGGCGCGCTGGACCCCGGTGCGGATGGTCGCGTACACATCGTCGGCGAACCTCTTGGCCGCGCCCGCGTCCGGTGACTGGAAGTACCGTGCGACCGCGCCGTACCACTGTGCGGGGTCAGCGGACGTGCCGCCGGTGAGCGCCTTCTCGTACGACGCCAACAGCGCCGCGCCACCACGGATGTTCTGCAGATCGCTCGTACGCAGCTGTGCCGTGGGGGCCTTTGTCAGTTTCGCGGCGGCCGTGAGGGTGTGCAGGGACGGATCGTCGGTCAGCGTGTCGAGGTCCGCGCGACCGGCGGCCCCGGACTGGCCACCGGCCATCATGCTCACTGTCGCATCGGTGAGGTTCATCGGACCGTACCCACCAACGGTGTTGTACTGTCCGGCGTGCTCCTCCCACAGCGACTCCTGGTAGGAGACACCCAGCAGAACGGGCAACGGTACGTGGAACTCGGCAGCGGCGGCATCGAAATGCCGCTGTCTGCTGGTTGTCCTGGCAACGCTGCTCGGCTGGGCCGACGCCTGTGGTGAGAGGCAGACCAGGCCCGTCAGTGGCAGCGCGGCGCAGATGGCGATCGCCGATGACAATCGCCGTGCTCTTCGAAAACCAATCAAAGCGCAGCCTTTCGATGGAGGAGTCGCCTTCGCGGCGCGCTGCCGCGAACGCCCGTGAGTGACTGCTCACCTCCTCCTCGGTCCCCGCGCGGTGGCCTTCCCGATCTGGCACGGCACCACCGATTCATCAATGCCACCAGGACGGCCACCTGGCAACCGCTGTGACGTTAAAAGGGAGTTGTGTACCCGTTTCCTGGTCCTGAGCGGTCGAACGGCTTGGGAACGCCGAGGGAGCAGCGGAGAAGCGCACGCGCGCCATGGTGCTCCCACCCACGTCCGACACACTGGCCGAAGCCCCGGACAGTCCGCCATGAGCCCGGCCACCACCGGGTCGGCGGCGGCTAGTTGGGGGAAGCCGCTGCCGTCCATGTCGAGCGGGAGGATGCGGGCGAGCTGGCCCCGGACGGCCCTGCCGGGTGCGGACCCGGCGGACACGGGGTCCGCCGGGTGGTCGCCCCGACCACCGGGTCACAGGGTGAACTGGGCCCGGACCCGGAGCTCGGTGCCGTCCGCGTTCTGCTCCTGCCGCACCGCGGCGGCCACCACCGAGTGGCTGTCGTCGGCGGAAAGGCCAGGCGGAGTATCCCGTCCCCCGCGTCGTGGTAGCTCGCGGGGTGAAGCCCTCCAGGAAGCGCACACTCGCCGCGAGCGAGAAGGGGCGGGACGGGGTGAAGGCGACGGCGTGTTGGTCAGCCTCCGTGCACTGTCATGGCGTAGCCCCCGGGGCCGGTGAAGGTGAACGTGCGGCCGAAGGGGCTGTCCGTGGGTGGGCTGACGATCGGCACCCCGGCGGCGGTGAGCTGGTCGTGCAGCTTCTGGGCGTCCGTGGTGCGGAACCACAGGGCCACCCCGAGACCGGGCTGTGCGACGCCGTCGAGATCCACGCCCGGCAGCGGCTCGCGGACGGCGAACGGGATCGGCTCGGTGGCGAACACCACCGCACCGGGAGGCGAGGCCGGCGCCCGCCGCAGTCCCAGGTGCTTTTCGCAGAAGGTGGCCGCTGCCTCGACATCGCGTACCTGCAGAGCGATGAAGTCAGGGCCGCCAACGGTGACAGTCATGAGGTGTCCTCGATTCCTTATGTCAGGACTTTGACATAAGAGACTGTACGCACGGCCCTCTCCTATGTCAAAATCCTGACATGGAAGACCGAAAGACCGTCGCCCCGCCGCACCCCGCTCACGACGTCACCGAGCACGTGGGGTACCGCCTCAAGCGCGCCGCCGCGGCGCTGCGCGGCGCCATGGACAAAGCACTGCGCCAGCACGATCTGACGGTGCCGCAGTACGCGTGCCTGGAACTGCTCGACGAGCAGCCGGGCCTGTCCAACGCCGAGCTCGCCCGTGGCGCGTTCGTCACGCGGCAGTCCATGAATGTCGTGCTCCGCGGCCTCCAGGACGCGGAGCTGATCTCCCGCCCTGCCACCACCGACCACGGCCGCGCCCTCCCCGCACACCTCACCGCGCAGGGCCGCAGTCGTCTCGACGCGGCTCGGTCCGCCGTCTACGCCATCGAACAGCAGATGATCGAAGCGGTCCCGCAACGGCGTCTGGGCGCCCTCCTCGACGACCTCGACGGCATGGCGGCAGCCCTCGGCGGTTGACCTGTCGCCCCCAACCGACGCCGACCGCGCCGGGCCGCGTTTCGAGAAGACGCTGCCCCGGCTGGCTCGCGCGTCGCACGACAGGCCAGACAGCTGCCTGCCACACCTGGAAGAGTAAAAGGTCCCGGCCGCTGCGCAGTTGAACTGCTCGGCCCGCTTCCCGCGGCTACTACCGGCGGATGTTCGCCGGACTAGCGGTCCCGCACCAGCGCACTGCCCCGGGCAGCTTGCTGGTGCGGCCGCGTGGTGGACTACAACTGCCTTAGCGCGGGCAGCAGCTCCTTCTCCGCCCAGTTCAGGAAGGGCAGTTGACTGTCGCCCCCGACCTGGACCAGGGCGACCTCGGTGAACCCGGCGTCCACGTACGGCCGTACGGCCTGTACGAATTCGTCCACGTCGTCTCCGCAGGGGATGGACGAGGCCACGTCATCAGGCCGTACGTAGGCGTTGGCCGAGGCGAAGGCGGCGGGGCCGGGCAGTTCCGCATTGACCTTCCAGCCGCCGCCGAACCAGCGGAACTGGTCGTGTGCGCGACGTACGGCGGTCGCCCGGTCCGGGTCGTAGCAGACGGGTAGTTGCCCGACTCGTGGCTTCCCGCTGCCGCCGTGCTTGTCGAACGCGGTCAGCAGCTCCGCTTTCGGCTCGACGGCGATCACCAGGTCGGCCAGTTCCCCGGCGAGTTCGCAGGAGCGGGGACCGGAGACCGCGATGCCGATCGGGGGTGGCTGCTCGGGCAGGTCCCACAGCTTGGCGGACTCCACGTCGAAGTGTTCGCCGCGGTGGTTGACGTATCCGCCCGCGAAGAGGGCCCGGATGATGTGCACGGCCTCGGAGAGCATGTCCTGGCGTACGGCTGCCGCTGGCCAACCGCCCCCGATGATGTGCTCGTTGAGGTTCTCACCCGAGCCCAGGCCGAGCCGGAACCGGCCCTCGGACAGCAGCTGGACGGTCGCCGCCTTCTGCGCCACGACAGCGGGGTGGTAGCGCAGCGTCGGGCAGGTCACATAGGTCATCAACGGGATACGTTCGGTGGCCTGCGCCGCAGCGCCGAGCACACTCCATGCGTAGGGGGAGTGACCCTGCGAGTCGAGCCACGGGAAGTAGTGGTCTGAGGTGACCGAGAAGTCAAAGCCCGCCTGCTCCGCGCGGACCACATGGTCCACGAGTTCCCGGGGTCCTGCCTGCTCCGTCATCATCGTGTAGCCGATCTGCACCATATGGCACGCTTTCCCGCTCGGTACCGTGGCTAACGTGCCGCCGACCGATCACCGCGTGGTGTGACGCGATCGGCTCAGTGGTCGCCCCGAGGGCGTTGTGGTCAGCTGGAGGTTCGCCGGGCGTGAAGCGCCACGGTGGCAGTGCTTGACCTGACGTCAGCGATTCGCGCGATCCCTACACGCCGTAGTGGCATGGTTACTCTTAGCGTCTTCCGCCGATATCGCACTCGGCGCTGGGTACCGGCAACCCGGAGCCCGCAAGGCGCGGGAACCGCGCCGCCAGCGGGCCGAGGCGCTCCGGAGAAGACCCGGAAAAATATTTCCCGGACGATGTCGATCCGGCCGTCGCCCGATCGACGCAAGGGTGAGAGGCGGGGAAAGAGTCACCGCCCTCCTTGATCGAGGAGTCACCATGCCGCGTTTTCTGTCGCTGATCCGCATCGACGAGCAGGACCACCCCATCAAGTACGCCACCCCGGAGTTCGGTGAGCGTATGGGCGCGCTGTTGGAGGAGATCACCAAGGCCGGGGTCATGCAGGAGACCGCCGGGCTCACCCCCACTTCCGACGGAACCCGGCTCACCTGGTCCGGCGGCAGGATCAGCGCCACCGACGGTCCCTTCACCGAGAGCAAGGAAGTCGTCGGCGGTTACGCCATCCTTCAGGCCAAGGACAAGGCCGAGGCGCTGGAGTGGACCCGGCGGTTCCTGGAGGTCCACGACGAGCACATGACGGTCACCGCGGAGGTCCGCGAGATCACCGAGGGCTGACCCGGCGCTATCGCCTTCGCCTCGATGGCGCCGCTCAGCGCGGTGCCATCGAGGCCGCCGCCCTCACCACCCCCGCTGACGGTTGTTCTGGGCGGCCTCCTCCAGCCTTCCCACTCGCCGTCGCCGTTCCGTCGCCAGTTCCTCCAACGCGTACTCAACGGCATCAAGCACCGCCAGCACCGACTCGTCGGTGACGCTCGGCGTATCCGGTGTGCGTCTGTCGTGGATGCCGAGCGCCGCCACCAGGGCGGTGAGTACGGGCTCGTCCGACGCCCAGCGGTCGTCCGCCCGGCGGCGGTCGGGCGTATCGACCAGTTCCGTACTGGTGGTCTGGAACAGCAGCCAGCGGCGACTTCGCTGCCGGGTGATCTGTCCCTCCGCCTCGAACTCAGCCAGATACGCCGAGGACAGATCGCGGCCCCTGCGCCACAGCCAGTCACTGATCGACTCGTACGGTGCCTCCCGTACGAGCGAGGACGCGGCCTGGTCCAGCAGACGATCGGCGATCGTCGGCTGGTAGTTCGGCACGATGCGGTCGCCCTCCAGGCTGACCGCCTGGGCATCCAGTAGGTCGACCAACTCGGCGCCCGCGAGCGCGAGCGAGAGATCGCCTCGCTCCACGGGGCGATCGGACGCGATGTCCAGGGAAACGATGAACAGGTCCCGTGGTGTGGTCATGGACGTCTCCACCTCAGGGGCGCTGCGGGCGCCGGAAGCATCAGCAACCAGCCTGCCTAGGCCATTGTCGCTCCGGGTGACCCGGGCTGCCAGTGAGGGGCGGCTGCCCGCCGCCGGAAGACCGGACGGTCAGGCCCCCGCGTGCCGCACGGCCGCGGCTGCCAGGCCCCGGATGATGGGATGCGGACGGGTGCCGTCACCGTGTAGTTCCGGCTGGAACAGGGTGGCCAGGAAGAACGGGTGTCCGGGGAGTTCGGCGATGCGGACGTCGCCTGCCTCGTCTGTGCCGGTGAAACGCAGGCCGTGGCCGCGCAGCGTGTCCAAGTACCGTGGGTTCGGGCCATAGTTGCAGTGGTAGCGCTCCACGCTCCGTTCGGCGCCCACCAGTTGGGCCGCCTGCGAGTCGGGAGCCAGGAGCACCGCGGCCTCGTGGCCGACCAGGGAGCAGGACAGGGGGACGATCAGCGCGTCCTCGACGCTGGACCGCGGTGTGTTCTCGGCGTGTACGACGTCGCCGAGACCGCACACGTCGCGGGCGTACTCCAGCAGCGTGTGCTGGAAGCCACCGCACGTACCGAGGAACGGGATGCCCTTCAGGCGGGCGGTGTGGATGGCCGCGAGCACCCCCGCCTCACTGCGGTACGGGCTGCCGGGCAGCACCCAGACCGCGTCGAAGCCGTCGACCCCACCGGACCCGGCCGTCTCGGCCTCCTCTGTGGGGATCCAGTAGGCGTCGAGGTCCAGGCCGTCGCGGACACGCAGAGCGTCCAGCAGAACCGGGACGCGGGTGTGGGAGCGGACCTGCGGGGAGCGGTCGCCGACCAGGGCGATACGTGCGGTGTTCGTCATGGACACATCCTCGGCGGCGGTGCCACATCACGTCCAACGATGAATCCTGCATCTTTCATTAGCGATACTGATGCACATGGATCCGCATCTCCTCCGCACCTTCGTGGCGGTCATCGAGCACGGTTCGTTCTCCGCGGCGGCCCAGGGGCTGGGCTACACGCAGTCCGCGGTCTCGCAGCACATCGCCGCACTGGAGGCCGATCTCGGAACCCGGCTGGTGGAGCGCCGACCGGTGGGACCGACGGCCGCGGGGGAACGGTTGGTGGAACACGCCCGGCCGTTGCTGCTACGCCTTGACGCGGCCCGTGCGGACATCGCCCGGCTCCGGCAGGTGCGGCCCGCACGGCTGGCCGTGGCCTGCGCTCCCATCACACTCACGCCCGCCTTGACCATGGCGCTGGCTCGGGTGCGTGAGGCAACTCCCGGGCTCACGCTCGCAGTCGAGGTGCATGGCCGGGACGAAGCGGTGCGGGCGGTACTGACCGGCGCGGCGGACGTCGCCCTGGTGGACGGTGTCGCCGCACCCAGCGACCCGTTGCCGCTGCCCGACGCGGGCCCGATGTCCACCCTTGCCGTCGCCGAGGCGCCCCTCGCGATCCTGCTCCCGGCCGACCACCCACTGGCCCGGCGCCCCTCACTGCGCCTCGGGGACCTCGCGGACGCCCACTGGGTGGACGCTCCGGACACGGCCGTCCCCCTCGGCCAGCTACGCTCCGCGGTCCGCTCGGATGGTTTCACTCCGCACATGACGTACGACGGGACCGATGTGCGCGGCCTCGGAGCGCTGGTCGCGAGCGGCCACGGCCTCGCCGCGCTCCCGCTTCCCGCGGCCACCGGCCTCACCGGGACGGCGGCCGTACGGATCCGCGCGCCGCGCCTGGTGCACCGTACGGAAGTGGTTCACCCTCGGACGCCGACCGCGGCCGTCCGCGCGCTGGTCAGCGAGCTGAACGGCTGACGGCGACAACCACGGCCTGGGGTGGGCTGTTTCAGCGCAGCACGCAGTGCACGCGGCGATCGGGCGCCGACTCGGCCCAGGGGCGGGCGCCGTGGGGTGGTGGACCGGTGCTGACGGTGAAGAAGCGCCCCAAGGCGGCGAGTTGGGGGAGAGCCGGGAAGGCACGGTCCGCGTCGATGGATGGTGGCATCGGTCGCGATCCTGCCACAGATTCCGCAGGACATATCCCCTAGGATGTTGGTGGATGCCAGGAAGCCGGTGCAATTCCGGCACGGTCGCGCCACTGTGACCGGGGAGCGAACCTCAACGAAGGCCACGGCCGTAAGGCGGGAAGGCCGAGGGGAGCGCTGATCCGGGAGTCAGGAGACTGGCCCGCTGCTGTACCCCGACTCCGGCCCGGTTCCGGTGAGAGGATCCAACTTCATCATGCGCATGCGCGTGCTTCCCGGCCTCGCGGCGGCCGTCTGCCTGCTGTTCCTGGCGGGCTGCGGCTCGGCCGTGCCCAAGCCCGACCCGACGGGCACCGCCAAGGATTTCCCGTTCACCGTGCACAACTGCGGCGTTACCACCACCTACCGACACCCGCCCACCCGCGCGGTGACGCTCAACCAGCACACCACCGAGATCATGATGGCGCTGGGACTGCGGAAGTCCATGGTCGGTACCGCCTACCTGGATGACGCGGTCCTGCCGCAGTACCGGGACGCCTACGACTCGGTCAAGGTGCTGGCCAGACGGTACCCCTCCCAGGAGGCGCTGCTCTCCGCCGAACCCGACTTCGTCTACGGCGGCTTCACCAGTGCATTCGACGAGTCCCAGGGGCGTGGCCGTGCCGCTCTCGCCAAGGACGGCATCAACACCTACCTCAGCATCGAGAACTGCCCTTCCGGCCCGGTGACCGAGGCCACCGACGACCAGGAGATCCTGACCATCGGCCGGATCTTCGCGGTGGAGGACCGGGCGAAGGCGCTGGTCGCCTCGATGCACACCGCCCTGGACCGGGTTCGGTCCCAACTCGCCCATGTGAAGCCGGTGAAGGCGTTCGTCTACGACAGCGGCGAGCAGACCGCGTTCACCGCTGGTGGCGCGGGCATCGGCAGCAAGATCCTCGAACTGGCCGGTGGCAGCAATGCCTTCGCCGACCTCGACAAGCGCTTCGGTGACGTGTCGTTCGAGCAGGTCGCCCAGCGCGCCCCCGACGTCATCGTGATCTATGACTACGGGGAGCAGTCGGTAGCGGCCAAGAAGGCCTTCTTGCTGTCGAACCCGGCGCTCAGGGACGTGCCTGCCATTCGCCACCGGCGCTTCGCCGCACTGCCGCTCAGCTCGACGGTGTTGGGTGTGCGGCTGCCTTCGGCGGTCGAGTCGCTGGCCAGGCAGCTGCATCCGGGCGACTTCCGATGACCCGGTACTGGTCGGTGGTCGCGGGACTGCTCGTCCTGCTGTTCGCGGTCGCCACGTTAGGGGTCGCTCTCGGTTCGGTCGCGGTGCCGCCCGGACAGGTCTGGCGGATCCTGCTGCACAGACTGGCGCCGTCGCTGGTCGGCGCCGACTGGCCGCAGGTCCGGGACACCATCGTGGTGGGCGTCCGACTGCCCAGGGTGCTGCTCGGCGGGACTGTGGGGGCGGGGCTGTCGGTCTGCGGGATGGCACTTCAGGCCCTGGTGCGCAATCCACTCGCGGACCCGGCACTGCTCGGCGTCTCCTCCGGGGCGAGCGTGGGCGCGGTGTTGGTGGTTGTCTGCGGAGTCACCCTGTTCGGACAGTATTCGCTGTCCGCCGCCGCGTTTCTCGGTGGGCTGGTCGCGTTGCTGGTGGTCTACGCTCTGGCGCGATCGGGCGGTCGGATGACGACGGTACGGCTGATCCTGGCCGGGGTGGCCACCGCCCAGGTGCTGTCGGCGGTGGCCAGCTTGCTGATCGTGACGTCCGGCCAACCGCAGCAGGCACAGGCCGCGTTGCAGTGGATGCTGGGTGGGCTGGGCGGCACCGGCTGGGACGGTCTGTGGCTGCCCGCGGTCGCTGTGCTGGCCGGCACCGTCGTACTGCTGGGGACCGCCAGGCAACTCAACCTGCTGCTGGCCGGGGAGGAGGCCGCCGCGGCGCTCGGCCTGGACGTCGGCCGCTTCCGTGGCCTGCTGTTCGTGTTGTGCGCCCTGTTGACCGGGGTGATGGTGGCGGTCAGTGGCGCGATCGGGTTCGTCGGCCTGATGATGCCGCACATCACCCGGCTGCTGGTCGGCGCCAACCACCGGCGCGCCCTGCCCGTCGCCGCGCTGCTCGGCGCGGTCTTCCTGATCGCCGCCGACCTGCTCGCCAGGACGGTGATCCGCCCCGAGGAGATACCTGTCGGCATCGTGACGGCGCTGGTCGGCGGCCCTGCCTTCCTGTGGCTGATGTACCGCAGGGGGCTGGCATGAGCGAGCTGTGTACGGAGTCGGTGACCGTGCTCGCGCGCGGGCGCGCACTGGTCGACGCGGTGTCGCTGCGGGCCGGGCCGGGCGAGGTGCTGGGACTGGTCGGCCCCAACGGCGCCGGGAAGTCAACCCTGTTGCGTACCTGCTACCGGGCGCTGCGGCCGACATCCGGCCGGGTGTTGTTGGATGGCGAGGACGTCTGGCGGATGCCCGGGCGGCGGTTTGCCCGCCGACTGGCCGCGGTGCTTCAGGAGGCACCGGCGGACTTCCAACTGACGGTACGCGACGTGGTGTTGATGGGGCGTGTTCCGTACCAGCGTGCCTTCCACGGCGAGGGCCGAGAGGACCGGCAGGCCGTAGGCACCGCTTTGGAGGCCTTGGGCGTTGCCGAACTGGCCGAGCGGCGCTTCGATCGGCTCTCCGGCGGCGAGAAGCAGCGGGTGCTGATCGCCAGGGCGCTGGCCCAGCAGCCGTCGGTGATGGTGCTGGACGAGCCGACCAACCATCTCGACCTGCGGCACCAGCTCGACGCCCTGCTGCTGGTACGGAAGTTGGGGGTCACGGCCGTCATCGCGCTGCATGACCTCAATCTGGCGGCCGCGTTCTGCGATCGCGTCTGTGTGCTGCGCGGCGGGCGGCTGCTGGCCGCCGGGACCCCGGAGGCGGTGCTCACTCCGCGACTGATCGCCGACGTCTACGGAGTGGCCGCGGAAGCCACCCGGCATCCGCGTACCGGGAAGTTGAACATCGTCGTGCTTCCGTAGGTTGGCGAACGTGGTCGCTCGCAACACGTGATCCCGGCGCTGGCTGGGCCTCCGGCTGCCCTGCCGGAGGCCGAACTCATGTGACGCCAGTACCAGGCCCGGCGCCGGGTCGGAGCGGGCCGCCGAGGATCGCGCCAGGTGGGCCGATCCCGGGCTTGGACCTCGCGGCCCCGCGATGGAAATGGAATCCATTTCCATGTACGCTCGGGGCTCCACACTCCGAGGAGGACTGATCCCATGGCCGTGCCGAAGCGCAGGATGTCCCGCAGCAATACCCGTCATCGCCGGGCCCAGTGGAAGGCCAGTCGGCCGGACCTGGTGCCCATCACGGTCGACGGCTCGGTCTACCAGGTGCCGCGCAGGCTGGTGAAGGCGTACCAGCGCGGCCTGCTCGACCCGAGGGACTGACCGCACCGTGGCACTGCCCCTCCCCGTGACCGTGCTGTCCGGCTTCCTCGGTTCCGGCAAGACCACCCTGCTCAACCACCTGCTGAGCAACCGAGAGGGCCTGCGGGTGGCGGTCATCGTCAACGACATGAGCGAGATCAACATCGACGCCGCGCTGGTACGCGGAGGCGATGCCGCCCTGTCGCGCACCGAGGAACGTCTCGTGGAGATGACCAACGGATGCATCTGCTGCACGCTCAGGGACGACCTGCTGGAGGAGGTCGACCGGCTGGCCCGTGAGGGCCGGTTCGACTACCTGCTCATCGAGTCGAGCGGCATCTCCGAGCCGATGCCGGTCGCGGCGACCTTCGCCTTTCCCCGTGACGACGGCGCCACGCTGGGGGAGGTGGCTCGACTGGACACCATGGTAACCGTCGTCGACGCCGCGAACTTCCTGCCCGAGCTGACCACCGGGGACGCACTCGTCGAGCGCGGCCTGGAGCAGTACGAGGACGACGAGCGCACTGTCAGTGACCTGTTGGTGGACCAGATCGAGTTCGCCGACGTCATCGTGCTCAACAAGCTGGACCTGGTGGACGAGAACCAGGCCGCCACTCTGCGGGCAGCGCTCACCAGGCTCAATCCCGCCGCGCGGATCGTGTCCGCGCGGTACGGACGGGTGGCTCCGGCGGACGTGCTGGGCACCAACCGCTTCGATCTGGAACGCGCGCAGCAAGCTCCCGGCTGGGTAATGGAGTTGAACGGCGACCACGTCCCGGAGACCGAGGAGTACGGGATCTCCAGCACCGTCTTCCGCGCCGACCGGGCGTTCCACCCCGGCAGGCTCTGGGAGTTCGTCACCAGCGGCCTGGACAGCGGGGCGTACGGCGACATCCTCCGTTCGAAGGGCTTCTTCTGGCTCGCCAGCCGCCCGCACCTGACAGGTATCTGGTCACAGGCTGGCGCGGTCGCCCGTTTCGAACCCTCGGGCACGCGGGACGCGGACACCGAGCAGGGCCAGGAACTCGTCTTCATCGGCACCGGGCTACGGCCCGAAGCCCTGCACTGCGCCCTCACCGCGTGCCTCGCGGCCGACGATGACCCCGTCGCGGCCTACGACCCTTTTCCCGCCTGGGGCTTGCTCGGCGGGGACGGCGCGGTCTGCGACCATGAGGACACCGTCCTGGTGGCTTCCGGCGATCAGGCGGGCTGACGAGACCGCCTTGTCGAAGAACGGCGGTAGCCGGTCGACGAACTCGCCCGGCGCCACGATCATCGACCGGCCGCGGAACGCGCAGTCGATGAACAACTCCAGGTGCATCATCGTCTTGTTGACCACGGACGTGGTCAACCCGGCGTGCCAGTCATAGCCGTTGAGCGAGGCGACGGACTCGTTGGCGATCACCGTCTGCCCCAGCGTGGGACTGGCCCCACCCGGGCAGGGCGTGTTGTAGTTCGCGTGCTCGTAGAGGGCGTAGTAGCCCTCCGGGCAGGTGTCCCGGCCAGCGGTATGGACGCACCGCACGGGCATGGCGAGCTCCTGGGGGTGTTGGTGACACGACTCGCTGAAGGGCCCACGAACGACTTCGTGGGTCCTTCGGTCCGCACCAACTCTTGCCGAGGATGTTCCGGGCGGCGCGAGACACTCGCCCAATCGGGGGATCCGCGGCCCGAGAAACCAGCCGTCAGTGAGTGGCACCCCGGTAGTGCCATGGATGGCCCAGCCCGCAGACGGCGGGGCCGTCCCGAGGTCCTTACTCCCTTGGAGTGTTTCTGGAGGGTAAAGATGACGGAATTACAGTGCGCGGCGGATGGTGTGTTGTGGTGCCATAGTGCGCGTCGAGGTCCGCGTGATTCGCATGAGAGGACTGTCATGAACCTGACTTTTTCGCGGCGTCTTAGGCTGCTCGCGGGTGCCGCCCTCTCCGCCGCGCTGGCCTTCGCTCCAGCCACGGGCACGTACGCGACCGCGACCGCCGGCCCGGCGCGCACCGTACCGGCCCCGCAGGCCGGGCCGCAGCGCGCGAAGGACGCGAACCCGGTGTTCAGTGCACCGGTGAGCACCAGCGAATGCCGTAAGCGGATCGGCCGCGGCTGCTACTCACCCCTCCAGTACCGCACCGCCTACGACTTGGCGCCGCTGTTCGCCAAGGGAATCACTGGCAAGGGGCGCACGATCGTCATCGTGGACTCGTTCGGCTCACCCACCATCCAGCACGACCTGGACGTCTTCGACCGGCAGTGGGGTTTGCCGAACACCGCCGTCGACGTCGTCAAATGGGGCAAGGTTCCGCCGTTCAACCCCAAGGACCCCGACCAGAACGGCTGGGCGGACGAAACCACCCTGGACGTCGAAGCCGCCCACGCTATGGCACCCGGCGCACACATCGTGCTCGTGGAAACCGCCGTCGCCGAGACCGAAGGCCCCGTCGGCGTGCCGGAGATGATGAGCGCGATCAACCATCTCGTCAACGAAGGCAAGGGCGATGTCGTCTCGATGAGCTGGGCCACCAGCGAGGCCGAGTTCCCCGGCTTCGCCCAGGGCGACTACACCAGCCTGACCACGCTCCGGTACGCCTTCGCCAACGCGGCCCGGCACGGTGTGACGCTCACCGCCAGCTCCGGCGACGGCGGCGGGCACGCCAACCGGCTCGACTCCGCCTGGCCCGCCGGTGACCCGCTGGTCACCGCCGTCGGCGGCACCGAACTCCACCTGGACGACGCAGGCAAGCGCATCGCACCCGACAGTGCCTGGTCGGGCAGTGGCGGAGACCACTCCAAGGTGTTCGCCCGGCCCTCCTACCAGTACCCCGTGCGCAACGTCGTCGGCGCACACCGCGGCACCCCGGACATCAGCATGGCCGCATCAACCAACGGCGCCCTGTGGCTGTACTCCAGCTATGACCCGACCCGGGTCGGCTGGACCGCGGGCGGCAACGGCACCAGTGAGGCATCGCCGTTGTTCGCCGGCATCGTGGCGCTGGCCGACCAGGCAGCCGGGCACCGGCTCGGCGTCATCGACCGGCTCCTGTACCGCCTCTACGGCCACCCGCGCACCGGCCTCGTGGACGTCACCACCGGTCGCACCGGTCCCGGTGGCTTCTCCGCCGGGCCCGGATACGACCAGGCGACCGGCCTCGGCACGGTTGACGCCAATCTGCTCGTGCACGCTCTGGCCCGGCGGTCGGCGAGTTGAGGGTGCTGCCGCTGCCTTCCTGACCGGTGCCCGTGAACCAGCACGTCAACCAGCTGACGAGCCCGTTCATCCCAGCAGTGGCTGCTGTTCCACAACGAATGCAGCCGCCGGACCCGGCCGCGTGAAGGCGTCATCCGCCGTGCGAACCACGGGCGGAATCCACCAGGTCCAGGCCCTCGCCGAAGTCGTCCAGCTCCACCGCGCCCTGGTGGAGCTGGACGACTTCGTGGCATGACCTCGGTCACCAACCTTGTGTTGATGCGTTCCAGCAGGCATGATGCGCGCACAGCCCGGCCGTTGCACCTCGGCCGCGGAACTGGGTGTGGGGCGTGGCCAGTTGCCGTTCGTGTGGTGCAGGCAACGTCCCACTCCGTCCGTGCCGAAGTCCCGTTCGGGTAGGGGACATTACTGGCGGCGGTGAGGAAACTTCGGATACGAGGCAGGCCGCTGAGTACGCGAAGTGTGGTAAACCGCCGTAAGGTGTCCGCCAGTGGGTGCGCGGTCGTGGCCCTGCCTGTGTGGACAAGGCGCCATGAACGAGTGCACGCGAAGGGGGGCACGGGTTCCCGCTGTGGACGGCGCGGACCCGCGTTGACAACCGCTACGAACGAATGAGGAACACGACGGTGGCAGCCACCTTCGACACACATGACGGTATTGAAACCACGATCTCGTTGCTGCAGGACGAGCTTCCCCGGTTGCAGGAGCAGCAGCAGACGCTGGAGAAGCAGCTCGCGGCGGTCACCGAAAGGGAGACCGCGGTCCGTGAGGCACTGCGCAGCCTCCAGACGTTGGCTTCCGCCGCGCCGGTCCCCGAAGTAGCCGCTGACCTGCGGAAGGCAGCAGCGGCCGCAGGGGTCACGGCAGCAGCGGAACAGCCGCGAGAGGTCGCGGTGCCTGCGCCCCGGCAGGCCGAGGAGCAGACCACCGAGGCCGCCGAAGAGGCCCCGGCCGACGCCAAGCCGGCCGCTGCTCCCACCAAGGCACGGCGGTCCGCGGGCCGCGCCCGGAAGAAGGTCGCGAAGGCCGCCCAGGCCACCAAGAAGGCTCCGGCGGCCAAGGCCGCGAAGGTCGCCAAGCGGACCCGCGGGTTGAGCGAGAGCATCGTGACCTGCCTGGGCGAGGCCGACGGTCCGCTGCGGGCCGGTGAGGTCAACCAGGCGCTGGGCCGCGAGAACACCTCCGGCAGCGTCAACTCCGTGCGCACCGCGCTGGAGCGGCTGGCGGCGGCGTCCCGTGTGCAGCGTGCGGGCCGCGGGCTGTACCAGATCGCCAAGGGCTGATCCTCCGGCGGAGCAGGCCATCGCACCGTGCGAGCGCGATGGCGTACCGGCCTTCGGGCCGGTGGTGTCTTCGACGCCGGTGATGGACAGGGCGGCATGGTCGTGCCGCATCCCATGTCGCCCTGTCGGATTGGGGGGCCGAACCCCCGTTGCATCGTGGCGACTTCCGCCGCGGCGGCCTCGGCCCTCATCACGGGGCACGCCCACCGGGCCGGTAGTGCCACGTCTGATCACCGCCAGCGGTGACCACCTCAACGCGGCAGGGTGGCCAGCGGTAACAGTCAACGCACCGCTGGAAGCGAGCCCCAAGCGTGAACCACTCCGCGCCGCACCGTGAGATGGAACCGGCGATCCTCTACTTCGGCACGCCCGTCGTCCTCATCAGCACGCTCAACCCCGATCAGACACCCAATCTCGCCCCCATGTCCTCGGCGTTCTGGTTGGGTTGGCGTGCGGTCCTGGGGATGGCGGCCAGTTCGCAGACCGTTCAGAACCTGCTGCGGACCGGTGAGTGCGTACTCAACCTGCCGTCGGCGACGCAGGCCGCGGCCGTCGACCGCCTCGCACGTACCACCGGAGCCGATCCGGTTCCACCCACCAAGCAGCGCCGCGGCTACCGCCACGAGCGCGACAAGTTCGGCACGGCGGGGCTGTCAGCCGTGGCGTCCGCGACGGTTGGGCCGCCGCGGGCCCTGGAATGCCCTGTGCACCTGGAGGCGGTGCTCGCGGCCGTGCATCCGATGTCCGCGGATGACGAACAGCTGAACGGCCGGATCGTCACGATGGAAGTGCGAGTGCAGAAGGTCCATGTGCACCCCGGCATAGCCATGGAAGGGACGGCCGACCGCGTCGACCCGGACAAGTGGCGGCCACTCGTCATGAGCTTCCAGAAGTTCTACGGTCTTGGCCCGCAGGTCCACCCCTCCACGCTCGCCGAGATCGACGAGGAGCTCTACCGCAGCCCCGACACCGAGCGGGCGCGTCTGGCCCCGGTGAGGGGCGCGCACCGCTAGTCAGTCGGCAGGCCTCACCCACCGCCCGTACCGGAACCGTTGGGCAGTCGTACCAGCGAGAAGTGCCGGCGGGGGTCCCGGCCAGGGCTCCTTCCATGGCGTCCTGCCAGATGGGACCGGCGAGGGTGCCGCCGAACGCCTGGCCGACGATGTCGCCGCCGATGCTCTGACCGTCCAGGTCCTGGGTGTTGCTGGTGTCGCTGACCACGGTGGCGCCGGACAGCTCCGGGGTGTAACCGACGAACCAGACCTGCTTGCTGGCATCGGTGGTGCCTGTCTTGCCCGCGTTGTCGCGGTCGGTGAGCCCGGCGGGCTTGCCGGTGCCGTCCTGGACCACACCCTTGAGCATGGTGGTGATGGTGTCGGCGGTCTGCGCCGACATCACCCGCGTGCAGTTGGACCGTGGTACGGCCAGGTTCCGATGGTCGGCCGTCGTCACCGAGGTGATGGCGACCGGTGAGCAGTAGACGCCGTGGTTGGCGAACGTCGCGTAGACGTTCGCCATTTCCAGTGGGGTGAGGTCGTTGCTGCCCAGGGTGAGGGAGGGTACGACCTGCAGCGCCGCGCCGTTGGCCTGGTCGGTGATGCCGAGCTTGTCGGCCATGTCGGCGACGTTGCACAGGCCGGTGTCGGCCTCCAGTTGGGCGAAGTAGGTGTTGACCGACTGCGCCATCGCGGCGGGCATGGCGAACGGGCCGACCAGTGACGTGCTGTCGTTGTGCACCTCGCCGCCTTGCGGGTAGTCGTGTCCCGCGCAGTCGGCCATGTCCGGCCAGGGCATGGAGTAGGGGGAGGGGTATCGCTGGGACGGCTGGAGTCCGTCCTCCAACGCGGCTGCCGCGACGATCGGTTTGAACGTCGATCCGGTTGGAAAGCCCAAGCCGCCGCCCATCGCGGCGCCGACGTTGAGGTTGATCTCCGTCTGATCTGGTCCGACACCGTAGTCACGGCTCTGCCCCATGGCGACGATCGCGCCGCTGCCGGGTCGCACCAGGGTCATGGCGGTGGCGGCCTGGTCCGTGGTGTAGACGTGCGAGGTCACGGACCGCTGCAGCGCCTGCTGGGCCCTGGGGTCCAGTGTGGTGTGGATCCGCAACCCGCCTCGCCGCCACAGGGCTTGGCGTTGTGCGGCCGTCCTGCCGAAGGACGGGTCGCTCAGCACGATGTGGCGTACGTAGTCGCAGAAGAACCCCTCGCCCTGTTGCGCGGTGATGCAACCCTGCCGCGGCGTGCTGACCCTGAGCTGTATCGGGGTCCGGATCGCCTGTTGAGCCTGGGCGGAGGTGATGCCCCCGTACTGGGCCATCTTGCGCAGTACGGTGTCGCGGCGCTGCTTGGCGACTGCGGGGTGCACGGTGGGGTCGTAGGACGACGGTGACTGGACCAGCCCGGCGAGCAGCGCGGCCTGCGGGAGCGACAGGTCCTTGGCGTGGACGCTGAAGTACCGTTCAGCCGCGGCTTCGACCCCGTATGCCTGTTCGCCGAAGTAAGTGATGTTGAGGTAGTTGGTGAGGATCTGGTCCTTGCTGAGGGTCTGCTCGACCTTGATCGCATAGCGCAGTTCCTGGACCTTGCGGCCGAGGGTCTGCCGCTGGGCCTGCAGCACGGCCCGCTGGTCGTTGCCCGCCTCCTCGACGAACACGTTCTTGACGTACTGCTGGGTCAGGGTGGAAGCGCCCTGCACGACACCACCACTGGCCGCGTTGGTGTTGAGCGCACGCAGAACGCCCTTCACGTCGATGGCACCGTGCTGGTAGAAGCGGTGGTCCTCGATGTCGACCAGCGCGGTGCGCATGACGGGCGCGATCTGGTCCTCGGGTACGACGGTCCGGTCGCGGTCGTAGACGGTGGCGATGACGCCGCCGTCGGCGTCGTAGATCGACGTCGCCTGGGTCAGCGGGGGCGCTTTGAGGTCGTCGGGCAGGTCGTTGAAGTCCTCGGTCGCTGCCTTGGCACTGACCCCGATGGCGCCTACGGCGGGCAGTGCGAGACCCGCCGCCAGTACCCCGGCCAGAACGCTTGTACCCATCATGCGACAGGCAAGACGGATCTTGGACGGGGCTCGACCCGAATCCGTTAGCGGCATAGATCGCACGGTACGTCGCTCGGCTGTGTAAGGAACCTGTTGTGTGCGGCGGGTTCCGCATCGACCCCCGGGCGTCAACTGGCGTTGAGGCCCGGGTCACCCGACCGACCGCCGTCGACAGGGCCGTGACGCAGACGGGCCGACACCACCAGCCACCTGGATCGTCCAGCGGTACCGTGGCACCAGCTTACTTGTACGGAGACGCGGGCAGGTGCCGGGAGGTTGCTACGCAGGCCGCAACCGCCGCTCGGCGGTTGCGGGTTCCCGTCACCATCACGAAGTGCGGCATGATCGGCTGGGCGCGCAAGGCGTCGGTGTAGGGGCCGCCCCTCAGCCCTCGTCCTCGCCCAGCGACAGCGCGCGTGACGGGCACAGGTCGACGGCCTCCCGCACGGTCTTGGCGTACTCCGGCCCCGGTCGCTCCGCCAGCAGCCGTACCCGGCCGTCGTCGTCGCTCTGGTCGAAGACCGCTGGCTCGGTGAGCACACACTGACCGGAGCCCACACACACTTCCCTGTCGGCCTGGATCCGCATGACCAACTCCCTTTCGTCGTGTGTACGCAAGTTCACCAGGTGACGGGCAGTTGGTACAGGCCGTAGATGGTCGCGTCGTCCTTGAACGGCAGTTCGTCGACGGGCGCGGCCAGTCGTAGGCCGGGGACGCGGGTGAAGAGTGTGGTGAACACGATCTCAAGTTCCATCCGGGCCAGGTTCTGCCCCAGGCACTGGTGGATCCCGTAGCCGAACGCCACATGGTGTCGGCCGCCGCGTTGGATGTCCAACTCGTCGGCCCGGCCGAAGGCAACGCCGTCGCGGTTGGCCCCGCCGACGCTCAGCGCGACCCCGTCGCCCGCGTGGATGGTGACTCCGCCGATCTCGATGTCGGCCAGTGCCACCCGGGGAATGGCGTCGACGATGCTGAAGTACCGCAGCAGTTCCTCGACCGTCTGGCCGACCAGTGCCGGATCGGCCCTGAGCTGGGCGAGTTGTTGGGGATTCCGCAGCAGCCCGGCCGTACCCAGCGAGATCATGTTCGCGGTGGTCTCGTGTCCGGCCAGCAGCAGCAACGCGGCCAGGCCGACCAGCAGTTCATGCGTGAACACCTCTGCTTCGCGGTTGCGCCGGATCAACCGGCCTAGCAGGTCGTCGCTCGGCTCCCGCTCCTTGGCCGTGACCAGTTCGTCCAGGAAGCCGCGCAGGGCACGGATCGCCGCGGCCCGCTCTTCCGGACTGGCGTTGAAACTCACCACCGTCCTGGTCCGGCTCTGGAAGAAGTCACGGTCCGCGTAGGGGACACCGAGCAACTCGCAGATCACCATGGACGGAACGGGAAGCGACAGCGCGCTCACGAGGTCCGCGGGACGTGGGCCGGCCAGGAGGTCGGTGACACAGCCATCCGCGATCTCCTGGATGCGTGGCCGTAGGGCCTGCACCCGTTTCACCGTGAACTCGGTGATGAGCATGCGCCGGTGCGTCGAGTGCCGAGGTGCGTCGAGACCGATGAGCGCGTTGGCGATGGGGGCGAAGTCCTGCTGTGCCTGCGCCGGCAACGAGGGGACGGGTGTCGGCAGATTGGGGTGCGTACGGTCGGAACTCAGCCGTGGATCCGTCAGCAACTGGCGTACGAGGTCATGCCGGGTGACTAACCATGCGGTTCGGTCACCGGGCAGGGCGACCCGGGCGATGGGCCGTTCCGCGCGCAGCGCCGAGTACTGCTCCGGTGGGTCGAAGGGACAGCCCCTGGCCATCGGGAAGGCGGGCAACTCACGGGTGGGGGCGGTTGTTGAGACGTCGGTCATGTCTACTCCCAACCTCGGAGGATGTGAATGTGACTCTCTTTAAAGAGTAGACGTTAATTGTCAGTAACCTTCAAGAATTTCTGGGAGAAGTTGTCGGCAAGACGCGGGCAGGCTGCTGCCCACCACGAGAGGGGGTTGCAATCGCCCATGCCGTTTCGGCAAGCTGCCAGGCATGGACGACCTCACCGATGTGCTGGCGGCCGTGGGCCCGCGGCTGCGAGAGCTGCGCCGACAGCACAGCATGACCCTGGCAGACCTCGCGGAGGCGACCGGCATCTCGGAAAGCACCCTGTCCCGGCTGGAGAGCGGTGGCCGCCGCCCCAACCTGGAACTGCTGCTCCCACTGGCCCGCGCCTACGGTGTGCCGCTGGACGAGCTCGTCGGAGCGCCGCACACCGGTGACCCGCGGGTGCATCTACGCCCTGTCCGGCGCAACGGGGTGACGTTCGTGCCGCTGACCCGGCGCGCCGGAGGACTGCAGGCGCACAAGATGGTGATCCCGCCCAGGCGCGGGGACGACGACCCCGACCTGAAGACCCACGAGGGGTACGAGTGGCTGTACGTCCTCAACGGCAGACTGCGGCTGCTGCTCGGGCAGCACGACCTGATCCTCAAGCCGGGTGAGGTCGCGGAGTTCGACACACATCTGCCGCACTGGATGGGGGCCGCGGACGACGAACCGGTGGAACTGCTCGTCCTGTTCGGCCAGCAGGGCGAACGCGCTCACCTGCGTGCCCGACCGGCCCCACCCCGTCAGTAGGCACACCTCATGGCGGGCTTCGTGATCCCGCATCGAGGGTCACCGCGGCGCGCGGTCGGCTGAGCGCAGCAAGGCGTCGAGACCGTGGCGGCGCTCGCCCAGAACCCGCTCACAGACGGCGGCCTCGCTCGCCGGGCTGAAGGCGTCGGTGAGTTCGCCCCGCGGGACGGCCCTGCGCCGGGCCACCGCGTCGTCGGTGTCAGCGGTCACCAGATCCGCGTTGATCGCCACCGCGGCCTGCACCCCGGCGCCCGCCGCGGCCGGTACGCCGGCCATCAGGTCGGTGACGTTGCCTGCGACCCACACCCCGGCGGCGGCGGTCCGGCCAGTCGCGTCCGACTCCACGTACGCCCCCACGCCCATGGGGTGTTCGACCGCCGTCACGCCCAGACCGGACAGGACCTCACTGCGGGCCACGAAGCGCGGGGCCACCACCAGAGCCTTCGCCGGAACCCGTCGCCCCGAGGACAGCCGTACGCCAGCGAGTTGATCGTCTCGGACCTCCAGACCGGTGACCTCGCCATCGACCACGCTGATCCCACGGGCGGCCAACCGCTCCCACTCCTCCTCGCTCGGGTCCTCAGCGGTGTGGAGGAAGTAGGTCACCTGGGACGACCACTGCCGGAACAACAGCGCCTGATGCATCGAGGTCGGGCCGCCGGCCAGCACGCCGATCGGCACATCCCGTACCTCCCAACCGTGGCAGTACGGGCAGTGCAGCACGTCGCGCCCCCACCGTTCCCGCACCCCGGGCACCGCGGGCAGTTGGTCCACCAGCCCCGTCGTCACCAGCAAACGGCGTGCGCTGAAGCTGTCCCCGCTCGCGGTCTCGACGACGAAGCAGTCATCCGCCCGCCGGGCGGCCACGGCCCGGCCGGACACGATCCGTCCGCCGTACCCGGTGATCTCCTGCCGTCCCGCCCGCAGGAGTTCCAGCGGCGGCACGCCGTCCCGGGAGAGCAGCCCGTGCGCCGCGGACGCGGGCGCGTTGCGCGGTTCACCGGCATCGACGACCAGTACGGAGCGACGGGCCCGCGCCAGCGTCAGCGCCCCCGACAGGCCGGCGACGCCTCCGCCGACGACCACGACATCCCACTCAGCGGCATTCTTCTGTGCAGTCATGTGTGCACCATGGAACGCCAGCAGTCGGAATCGCAAGGTTCCTTGCCGTTCCGGCAATAGGTTGGACAGGTCGGCGCGCCCAGGAGCTTCGTCGTGCCCCGCTGCCCCGGCTGTTCTGCTGGTCGGCGGGGTCCGTCGACTCAACTGGACGAGGCCGTCGCCCGGGGAACCGGCTTGTCGAACATGGCGCACACCGCGGCGTTGACCAGTGCCTGGTCGGCTCGGCCCGTCCTGGGGCTGGCCAGGCCGAAGATGGTGGAGGTGAAGACGGAGACGGTGCGTTGACCGGTGCCGTCGGTGTAGTCCTCGCTGGAGTAGCCCGGGACCTGACCGCCATGACCCCAGGCAGTGCCGCAGGGAGTGACGATCTGTTCCAGCCCGAGTCCGTAGCGGTTGGGGGTGGAAGATCCCTCGGAGACGGTGGTGCGCATTTCCCGCATCTGGGCGCGCGGCAGCAGCCTGCCGGACAAGAGGGCCTTGTCGAAGCGGGCCCAGTCGTCGGCGGTCGAGATGACGCCGCCCGCACCGGCCTCCGTGGTCAGACCGATGCGCGTGACGTCGACGTAACCGTCGGCCCGTGAACCGCCGACGAAGTGGGTGCCCGGCGGCGTGCCTGCCGGGAGCACGGGTCCGAGATGCGCTGCGTCGGGTTCGTATCCGTGCGCGAGGTGCGGGTCCGTCGGCTGGATGACACCGCTGGACAGGTAAGTGTGTTCCAGATGCAGGCGCTTGACGATGCGCTGCTGGATGAGGTCGGCCAGGCGCTGCCCGGTTGCCTTCTCGGCTACGAGGCCGAGAGTGACGTAGTTGGTGTTGCTGTAGGAGAAGCGGGCACCCGGTGCGAACAGGGGGCCGTGTTCGACGGCCGCGGCGACCAGCTCTTGCGGGGTCCACTGCCGGGTGTCCTGGCCGGTGAACGTCTTCAGTACCGCCGGGTCGTTGGAGTGGTTGAACAGGCCGCTGGTGTGGTTCAGCAGCATGCCCAGGGTGATGGCGTGCCCGTTGGGAACGAGGCCGGGCAGCCACTTGTCCACCGGGTCGGTCAGCTCGATCCGGTGCTCGGCGACCAGTTGCAGGATCACGGTGGCGACCATCGTCTTGCTGTTGGAACCCATCTTGAACTGGTCGTCGACGCCGAGCTTGTGATCGGCGACGGACCAGGCGGCCTGCCGGGCGATCTGGATGGGGGATCCATGGCCGTCGTCAACCCGCACGAGCACGCCCGGCGCGCCGGCGGCCACATCCTGCCGGGCCAGCCGGGCGAGTTGGAACCGCGCGACTGAGGCAGACGTGGTGGTGGACGTTGGCGTAACGGACCCCGCGCTGCACGCTGTTGCCGCGCAGACGAGTGCGGCGGTGAGCGGCACCGCCAGCGCCATCCTGCGTCGGCGGCGCGACGGCCGGGTGTGCTGGGTCATGAGATCTGCTCCTTGCCTACGGTGCACGCGACTTGGTGATGGTGCGCGGGCGCACTGCACCACGCTCTGCCATGAGCAGTCTGATCGGCCAGGTGTCTCTGCTCGATGCAGCGGTCACCCGAGTGAGTGGTACGGCTGGCCCCCAGGCCGAGCTACGGCTGGCCCCACCAGCTTTCGGGGAAAGGGAACGTGGCCGGGGTGACCCTTCGTCACGAGCTGTCCGGTGACCATCCGTGGATCGGCCGGATCGCCCCCGATGTGACGCTCGGCGATGGCTCGCGGCTCTCCGAACGTGGACACTCCGGCGGTTTCGTCCTGCTCGACCGTACCGCGGACGGGGCCCTGGCCGCGCTCGGTGCCGACTGGCACGGGCGGGTCGCCACGGTCGTCGACGCCACCGCGAGCGCCCGGTCCGGCCTGCTCGTCCGTCCGGACGGCATCGTCGCCTGGGCCGCCGACCACGCCGATCCCTCCGGCGCCGAGGCCGCCCTGCGCTGCTGGGCCGGTGAGCCGGTGCGTCGTCAGGTGGCATGACCGGGGCGGCCGACGCGCGGTCAACTCGGCTCGGGGGTCGCGAAGGGCGTACCTGAAGGGCTCACCGGTGGCTGCCCGGCGGCGTCGACGCCGCCGGGCAGGCTCGGCGTTCAGCCGAAGTCGGTGGCGGGTGTCGTGGCGTAACGGCTCATCACCTCGGCGGTGGCCTGCTCCGTGAGCCCTCCGCTCCCGGTGATGGCGTCGCGCAGGTCGCGGAAGTACTGGACGTACAGGTCCGGGGTGAAGGTGCAGAGCATGACCAGTGGTTCGTCCCCCGGGTTGGCGAAGGTGTGCGGGACTTCAGGGGGGACCATCACCAGGGTGCCCGGAGTCGCGTCGTGGACGCGATCGCCGACTGTGAAACGGCCGGTCCCGGAGATGATGTAGAAACCCTCGTCGTGACGGGCGTGACGGTGCTGGAGCGGGCCGTCAGTGTGCGGGGGGAGGGTGGCCACACCGACCCCGAGGCGATGACCGGTGGTGCTGCCGTCCTCCAGGATGCGCAGGCGGACGGGCCCCAAGTCGATGACCTCGCCGCCCTCCGGAGCGGTGATCGAGACGTCATTCATAGCCGCCTCCGTTATGAGGGTACGCTCTCATGAGAGTAGGTTGCTGGTCGATTCCGATGCAAGCGTCCTCTCGCCGTGGGGGGAGTGCCCAGTCGAAGACGTGACAGGAGGGTGGATCGATGACGCCGCAGGCCCCGGCCGGCCGCGCCAACCAGAAGCTGCGTACGCGCAACGCGATCGTGCAGGCCGCGGCCGAGCTGACCCGTACCGGCCGTGAGGTCACCATGCCCGCGGTCGCCAAGGCGGCCCTGGTCTCCGAGGCCACGGCCTACCGCTACTTCCCCGATCTGGCCAGCCTGCTACAGGAGGCCATCGCCGGACAGTTGCCCAGCCCGGATGAGGCGCTGGCTCCGGTCGCCGACTCCGCCGATCCCGTGGAGCGGATCGCCGTCGCCACCGAGTACCTGGCGCGCCACGTCCTGGCACGCCAGGGCGCGGTCCGCGCCCTGATGGCCGCCACCATCGCCCGCCCCGAGCAGGTGAGCGCGCGGCCGGGACTGCGCTTCGGCCTCATCGACCATGCGCTCGCCCCGCTAGCGGGCACACCGGACGTCTGCGCCCCCGACGCCCTGGCACAGCTCAAGCGCGACCTCGCCGTCGTCGTCGGAGCCGAGGCCCTCTTCACCCTGACCGACCTGTGCGGCCTCGACCCGGAGGTCGCCATCGCCAGCGTCGTGCACACCGCCACGGCCCTCACCCGAGCCGCCGTACAGGGCGTCGATGGCGAGCCGCGCCACGCGGGGACGTCGCGCTGACGGCCAACGGCCCTTGATTGACGGCGACTTGAGGGGCTGGATCCAGTGGGCGGGCGTCGATATCGTGAGCGATATCGACGAGGTATCGCAGGATCGCGAGGTGCGCCGGTGCCGAACGAGGAGAAGTCGCCCGCCGAGCTGCTGCTCCGGGCCGTGGACACGCTGCCCAAGGATGAGCGCGACCGGGTCCTGACGTGGTTGATCGACCCGGCGCCCCGCTCGGCCCAGACGGCTTGGGGATTTCAGTCGTACCACCAAGGACTCGTCAGCCAACTGCGGGAGATGACTCCAGGAGTCAGCGCGGCCCTGCGCCGTCGAACCGCCGCACAAGGCGAGGAGTTACAGGTGGTGCCCGTGCGCCTGACGGGAGATCAGCACGCCGTGCTGCGCGAGTGGTGCCAGGACCACGGATTCTCCATGGCCACGGTGATCCGCGGCCTGGTGTCGCGCTTCCTCGATGGCCAGGGCGCCGCGTCCTCCTCCAAGGAGACGAAAGAGGACTAGGCCAGCCTTCGGAGCAATGGCGGGGCGCCCTCAGGGGAGCTGATCGGCTGGGCGCGATCCGTCGCCGGGCGCCGCCGCATCGAACTCGACCGTGATGTGCGGGGACAGCGAGCGCAGGAAGTCACGCGCGTCGAACATCTCGCCCGGGGACGCGGCCCCGGCCAGCCTGCCCTGTCCGTCCAGTAGACGGCGGACCGCCTCCACCGCCAGGGGCGCACTCACCGCGTAGATGTCCTGGCCGCGGGCCACCGCCCGGCGCTCGGCGTCGCCGGAGCGGACGACCACCTCGACCAGGAAGGTCTGGTCGGAGCGCCCGCGGCCGTCGACCGGCTTCGGCAGCGGTGTGTCGGGGGCGAGTACGTCCTTGACTGCCCCAACGGTCATGCAGGTGTGGATACTTGGGACGGCGAGGTGCCGTGGGATGGTCACGCTGTCCGCCGTGGTGAACTCCGTCAGCACGTCCTGGTCGCCGATCGGCGGCGGAAAGGACCACCGGCCGGTCGGTGCCTGGCTGGTCCGGTACTCCAGGCGGCCGTTGACGTGGACGGGGCGGCGGCCGTTGCGGCGCTGTCGGGACACCTGGGAAGTGGCGCGGCTCCCGGCTGTGGGATGCCAACTGCTCAGCGCGTAGGCGATGAACACCTCGTCGGCCGAAGACCAGTCACCCAGCGCCGCGGTGGCCAGCAGGTCGCCGAGGCCACCGAAGAAGGCCATCGCGGGGACGATCGCGGTACCGACGGTGCGTGCCCGATCCGTGAAGTGGGTGAACGTGTCGGCGACGGCCTCCACTTCGGCCGCTACGTCCACGTAGGGAACCCCGGCGCGCAGCACCGCCTCGATAACGGGGGCGGCCGTAGCGGCGAAGGGGCCCGCGCAGTTGATGACGGCGACCGCGTCGTCCAGGGCGCGGTCGAGTGAGGCGGGGTCGTCCATCAGCACCGGTCGGATGCCGAGCCCTGGATGCAGGGCAGTGAGCGCATTGAGCCGGTCGGCGTCACGACCGGTGAGGACCGGGGTGAAGCCGCGGTCCAGGAGTTCCGAAACCACGAAGCGTCCGGTGTGTCCATAGGCACCGAAGACGGCGACCTTCTGATTCGATCCCACCATTTCCCCCGTTCTGCTTGAGTGATCCATCGCGGACAGCCTGCCCGCGGCGGACGAGAGCGACGAGTGTCCCTGGTGACAAAGCCCGTACAGTTTCGGACATGAGTACAGTCGCGCTGGCCGTCACGGATGGGGTGAGCCATTTCGAACTCGCCGCTCCCTGCGAGGTGTTCGGTGTCGACCGGTCCGATCTGGTCGATCCGTGGTACGAGTTGGCCGTCTGCGGCCCGGCGGATGCGCGGGTCGGCGGCCGGTTCCGGTTGGAGCCCGATCGGGGGCTCGACCGGCTGGTGCACGCGGACACGGTGATCGTCCCGGCCTGTGCCGATATCGACGCTGAACCGCCCGACGAACTGGTCGACGCGGTTCGCGCGGCGCACCAGGCCGGCGCACGAGTGGTTTCCCTGTGCACCGGTGCGTTCGTCCTGGCTGCCGCCGGCCTGCTCGACGGGCGGCGGGCCACCACGCACTGGATGCACGCCGCCGCGCTCGCGGCGAGGTACCCCCGGGTGCGGGTAGACGCGGACGTGCTCTACGTCGGTGACGGCAACGTGCTCACCTCCGCGGGCAAGGCCGCCGCCATGGACCTCTGCCTGCACCTGGTCCGCCTCGACCACGGCTCGGCGATCGCCAACGCGGTGGCCCGCCGCCTGGTCGTGCCGCCTCACCGGCCCGGTGGCCAGGCCCAGTTCGTCAGCACCCCGCTGCCCGACCCACGCTCCCACGCGCTCGCCGCGCTGTTCCCCTGGGCGATGCAGCGGCTCGACCAACCGTTGACGGTGCGGGACCTGGCCCGTCAGGCGAACATGAGCTCGCGCAATCTGGCCCGCCATTTCAATGCCATCACCGGTACCACTCCGCTGCGGTGGCTGCACGCGCAGCGGATCCACCGCGCCCAGGAACTCCTGGAGACCACCGACGACAGCGTCGACGCCATCGCCGGGGCCACCGGCATGGGCACCGCCGCCTCGCTGCGCCGACACTTCAACCGCACCGTCGGCGTACCGCCGGACACCTACCGGCGCACCTTCCGCAACGTCCCGCCGCGGCAGGCGGGTTCGCGGAACCCGGGACACGGATGACCGCGAACCCACACCGGTCCCACCAACCATCCGCATTGACGGCGGAGCGCTTTATCTCCGGCCGAGAGCCACGAGGTTGATGGCGAAGCCGGGGGAGCGGCGCACCATCGGCTGAGGTGTCCTCTCAGGGCTTCCCCCTCCTGAAAGCCTCTTTCCCAGCGCCCGCCGGGTGGCGTCGCTCAGGACTGCGGTGGCGTCCGGGGTGGCACCCGTGGCACGCCAGGCGATCACATGGTCGGGGCGGACCAGCAGGGCGCCGTGGTCGCCGATGCCGCAGGCGTCGGCGGCCCGCGCCGGTCCTGAACTGGCCTGGCGGGGCAGCAGCGCCACGTTGAGGAAGGCGCCTTGCGGATCCAGACCGCGCGCGGCCCGCGCCCACGGGTGTCCTTCGGCTCCGGCGAGCAGCAGATAGCGGCCGTCGCGGACGAGGTCGAGCGTCGAGCCGCCGTCGGCACCGGTGAGGGGCAGGTGCGGCAGCCGGGTGCCGGGCTCGCCGCGCCAACGGCCCGGCTCGTCGGCCACCGCCGTACCGGGATCTGCGGGAACGTCGCCGGGCATGCGGTAGCGGTAGCCGCCCGCCACCGCCGCTTCGCTGAGCAGCGGGCGTTCCTCGACTGCCGCCCCGGCGCGGTCACTCAGGCGCAGCAGTGCCTGTTCCACCGTCAGCCTGCCCACCGCACCGCGTTCGGGCTCGTAGTCGTCAAGCAGCAGCGGGTCGGCGTCGCCGCGCAGTACGGAGACCAGTTTGCCGGTGAGGTTCCAGGCGTCCTGGATGCCGGTGTTGGCGCCGAACCCACCGGTCGGCGGGGTGACGTGCACCGCGTCCCCGAGCAGGAAGACCCGTCCCGCGCGGTAGGAGTCGGCCACCCAGCCGCCCATGTGCCACGGTCGGCTCCCGGTGATCGTGAAACGCGACGCGGGCAGTCCGAGAGCGCGGGAGACCACCTCACGGCACCGCGCGGCATCGAACGCGGTCGTTGGATCCGTGACCGCCGGATCGTACGTCACCGACACCGTGCCGTGGTCCCGTGCCGTGCTCCAGGAGATGAACGCGCGCTCGGGCGCGTCGGTCCAGGCCATGGCGAGCCGACGCCCGTCGAGGGCCCGGCGCAGGTCGGCCGTGAAGCCGATCTCCATGACGTGGGAGACCACCTCGCTGCCGCTGCGGCCGATGCCCAACCCCTCCCGGATGGCGCTGCCGTTCCCGTCCGCGGCCAGCAGGTAGTCGGCCTGCACGCAGTACGGTTGGCCATCGGCGTCGAGCACCTTCGCGACGACATGGTCATCGCGCTGGCGCAGTTCCAGGAAGCGGTGGCCCAAGCGCAGTTCGGCACCGGCGGCGCGGGCGTGCGCACGGACGACCTCCTCCAGGTCGGCCTGTTTGACGAAGGCGCTGGGACACGGCGACACGTCGCCGGAGTCCTCCGCGGCTGGTAGCTGCCAACGCCGCAGTTCCGGCCCGGTGAGCGATGTGACGACGGCGGCGTGATCGGCTGGCGGGAGCCTGTGTTGGACGGCGTAGACGTCCTGGTCGGCTCCGACGGAGCGATAGGCCTCCATGGTGCGGGGATAGAACAGCTTGGCGCGCAGCCTGGTGGAGACCGCGCGGTGCTTCTCGACGAGGACGGGGGTGATGCCGCGAGCTGCCAGGAACAGCGCGGCCGAGGCCCCAACGACGCTGCCGCCCACGATCAGGACGGTGGTGCGCTCCGCTGGTATCTGTGTATCGACCATCATGGCCCCATCGTGTCCGCCGCCCCCGAGCGGATCCGTTCCCGAGCCATATCCTGAACACATCCGACAAGATCCGGGAAGCCTTGATGGGATCCGACTCCTATGACGAGATCGACCTGAAGATCCTCCACGCCCTGCACCTGGACGCACGTGTCCCGTTCTCCCGGGTCGCCTCCGTCATCGGGGTCTCCGACCAGACGGTGGCCCGGCGCTACGCCCGGCTGTGCTCCGCGGGTTCCCTGCGCGTCTGGGGGCTTGCCGATCCCTCCCGGCTGGGCCAGGTGGAGTGGCTGGTAAGGATCCGCTGCACCCCTGACTCGGCGGGCGACGTGGCATCCGCCCTCGCCCGGCGGACGGACACCTCCTGGATCAGCCGCACCTCCGGCGGTACGGAACTGGTGTGCCGCACCTACGCACCCACCCCGGCCGACGAGTTGCTACTGAAGACGCTGCCGCGCAGCGCACGGATCCTCGACGTCAGCGCCCACTGCCTGCTGCACACCTTCTTCGGCCGCACCAGCAGTGTGATCACCAAGCTCAACGCCCTCTCCCCCGATCAGGCCGCGCAGTTGCGGCCCCCCACCGCACCGCCGGTCGACCCGGCGAAACCCGTCACCCTGGACGAGGTTGACCAACGGATCCTCGCCCTGCTGCGCGGCGACGGCCGCGCCCCGATCAACCAACTCGCCGCGGGGGCAGGGGTGTCGCATTCCACGGTGCAACGCCGGATCAGCGAACTGCGCGAGAGCGGCGTGCTGTACTTCGACATCGACACCGAACGCGCACGGCTGGGGCTTCAGATCCGCACCCTGCTGTGGCTGGCGGTGGCGCCCGCACACCTCGACAGTACCGGCGCCGCGCTGGCCGAACACCCAGAGGTGGCCTTCGCCGCAGCCATCACCGGCGCCCACAACCTGTACGCATCCGTGGCCACCCCCAGCATCCCAGCGGTCTACACGTACCTGACCACCACCATCTCCACGCTTCCTGCCGTCCAGAGCTTCGAAAGCTCCCTGGTCCTGCACACCATCAAGGGCCCCGCAGGCATTCGCAGCCCAGGATCCGACCGCTGAGTCCGGCACTCCCGACCCCTGCCCACCGCGGGCTCCTGTCCGATCAGTGAGGGGGGTGGAGAGCTTTCTTCACCCGGAAGATACGGCGACGGTCGCACGACAACTCCCCGGCGGCTTCCTGAGTTTGAGGTCATCGCAAGGAAGAGCCAACCACAGAGCCGGTAGGAAATCCTCCGCGCAAGTGCCGGGCCTGCCGCGTCACACCGGCCACCGGCGCTCATCCGGTCGTCGGGTAACCGATCTGGGCGATGTCCTTGGCCAGATCACCAAGTGCCACTTCCGGGTTCAACGCCGAGACGATCTCCTGGGTCAGCGGCGTGAGATCAAAGACCGCTTGGACCGCGGGCCAGGTCAAGGGTGAACTCGTAGACCTCCTCGGCAAACTCCCGGTAGGCCTCGGCACTGCCCGCGATGAGCACATCGAACAGTGCGGTCATGGTGCGTCGTGACCGGCCCCTGTCTGTGGCTCCTGGTTAACGCCTGGCCAGCGGACAAGGCGGAAGAACCCGCGCACCTGTTCGACCAGCGACTCCGGCTGCTCCAGCGCGGCGAAGTGGCCGCCTCGCGGCATTTCCTCGAACCAGCGCAGGTCGGTGAACCGCAGTTCGGCCTCCCGCCGGGACGGGCGGGTGATGTCGCGGGGGTAGATCGACAGCCCGGACGGCGCGGTGACCTTGTCCCGGAAGTGGGCGAAGCTTTCCCAGTACAGGCGCGCGGACGAGGTGGCCGACGCGGTGAACCAGTAGACCGAGATTTCGTCGAGGATCTTCTGCCGCGACACCGCGTCCTCGTGGTTGCCGTCGTGGTCCGTCCAGGCCTGAAACTTCTCGGCGATCCAGGCAGCCTGGCCGGCCGGGGAGTCGGTGAGGCCGTAGCCGAGCGTCTGTGGCCGGGTCGCCTGCTGCGCCGAGTACCCCCGGCCGGTGCGCTGGAACTCCCTCTCAGTCTCGAGGTTCGCTCGTTCAGTGGGTGTCGGGTCGTCGAACGTGCCCAGCGCCACGGACCCCATGTTCAGGTGCACGCCGACGACCCGCTCGGGCGCCACCTCGCCGAGCGCGCCGGACACCGCCGAACCCCAGTCACCGCCCTGCGCGCCGTAACGCTCGTAACCCAGGGACACCATCAACGTGTCCCAGGCGCGTGCGATGCGCGTGACACCCCACCCGGTCCTCGTCGGTTTGTCGCTCCAGCCGTAGCCGGGCAACGACGGCGCGACCACGTGGAATGCGTCCGCCGGGTCCCCGCCGTGTGCGCGTGGGTCGGTCAGTGGTCCGAGGACATCCAGGAACTCGAGCACCGACCCCGGCCAGCCGTGCGTGAGCACCAGCGGGAACGCGTCCGGCTCCGGCGAGCGGACGTGCAGGAAGTGGATGCCCAGCCCGTCGATGGTCTCGCGGTACTGCGGGAAGACGTTCAGCCGCTCGGCGAACCCGAAGTCGTAGTCCTCGGCCCAGCTGCGGCACAGCTCCTGTGCATAGGCCAGCGGCAACCCTTGTGACCAGTCGTCCACCGGCTCGCGCTCGGGCCACCGCGTTCGTCGCAACCGTTCACGCAGATCCGCGATCTCGGCTTCGGTGATGCTGACCTCAAATGGTTCGGCGGCCACAGCTGGCTCCTGTTCTGTCAGGACTTGCCGGGGTGAAAGGTGACGGGTTGAGAGTTGACGGTGTCGTGAGTTTCCGGTGGACGTCGGGCGCCGGGGCGTCGGGTCACGCTGAGGACGAGTCCGGCCAGAGGCAGGACCGCGAGCACGGCGAGGGCTACCGGCACCGACACGATGCCGGACAGGCCCGCGACAGCGGCCGGACCGATCCCGCCACCCAGGTTGACCATGAAGGTGAGCAGGCCCTGTGCGGTGTCGCGGTCGTGTGCGGTGACCAGTTCCGGTGCAAGGCCCACGAGCACGGTCTGGGCGCCGGCGAACCCGCTCACGGTCAGCGCCACGCCGACGATGACCGTGAGCGGCCCGGTGAACACTCCGACCACGAGCACGCCGACGACGGTGAGTGCCGCAAGCCCGGCCGACACCTGCCACGCGGTGAATCGTGCGGTCACGGTGCCGGCCAGCCGCCCTGCCAGCACCGAGCAGGCGGCGGCCGGGACCAGCAGCGCGCCGGCTTCGAGGGCGCCACCGCCCGTAGCCTGCTCGATCAGGGACGGGGCGAGGAACAGCACCCCGTAGTAGCCGGCGAAGACCGCCCCACCGACGAGCCCGGCAGCCGGGACGCCGCGGGCCGCGATCACCCGCCGAGGCACGAACCCGTCGGGCCTGCGCCGCACGCGCCACCACAGTCCCACCCCGGCGAGCACCCCGGCGGCAGCCACGACGAGCGTGACCGCAGCGGGCAGTCCGACCGAATGCGCCTGCAACACCGTGATCAGCGACCCGGCGAGTACCGACAGCACGGCCGCGCCGCCGACGTCGAGTCGCCCGGCCGAGCCGTCCCGCTCACCGCCGCCGACCCGCGTGAACGTACGCCTGTCTGCCAACGCGGCCAGCAGGAGGGGCAGTGCGAGGACCGGGATCGCGAGCACGGCACGCCACCCCAGCCACGCGGTAACCGCCCCGCCCACCAGGGTCCCGCACGCCGACGCCGTCGCGCTGGCGGCTGCGACCGTTCCCAACGCGCGCAGCCGTTGCTGCCCGGGAAGGGCGGTGGCCTCAGCGAAGACGGCGATCACGGTCGCACCCGCCCCGGCGCCACCGATCAGTCGGCCGGTGATCACGACCGGCAACGTCGGGCCGACCGCCGCGAGCGTGGAGCCCGCGGTGAGTGCCAGAACCCCGGCGACGAGGACCCGCACGGGGCTCCACCAGGCCATCAGCCGACCGGCGACCGGCATCGCCAGTGCCGAGGTCAGCGACCATGCGGCGAGGATCCATGCCGTGGCCCCGAACGGCACTCCGAACGCGCGGCCGATTGCCGGCAGCGCCACCGACGGGGCGCCCAATGCGACGTACATCGGCAGCACCAGCATCCCCAGGGTCAGTCCCAGCCGGCGCCCGTCCGGGGCGTGGGTAGGTCGCCCGCCCAGACGCCCTCCCGACCGGATCGTCTGCGGCATCGTCGTCTCCACCCAGGTATGTTGTGACACGTGAAAGCTAATACGTGTGTCACGCTACGAGCGGTGAGGAGACACGTCAAATGCTAGATGCGTGTTACATCTCATCGGCGGTGGAGACGGCCGTCGATCTCGCCAACACCTGGAGGCCGATCAAGGGCGAGGACGCGCTGGAGACCGTGGAACAGCTCCAGGACTTCTTCGCCGACCATCCGCCTGTCGGACCGGGTGAGCCGTCGAGTTCGGCCGCGGACCGGGGGCCCGCTCCCTGGCGGCGTCTCACCCGCGCCGACCTGACGGAGGTCCGCGCGCTGCGCGAGACGGTGCGCGGCGTGCTCGAACGGTCCAGCACCGACGCGGTCGCAGCCGCGGCCCTGATCAACGACGGTCTGCGCCGCAGTCGCGCCACTCCGGTGCTGCGCCACGGTCAGGACCGCTGGTGGACCGAGGTCACCGCCGACACCGATCGCTGCGCGGCGCACCTGGCCGCGACCACGCTCAGCGCGCTGGCTCACGTGATCGCCACGCTCGGTCCGACTCGTCTCGGCGTATGTGCCGGGCTCCAGTGCCGGGCCACCTACGTGGACCTCTCACGCAACGGCTCAAAGCAGTACTGCACCCGAACCTGCGCGCACCGCGCCAGCGTCGCGGCCTACCGCAGTCGGAACAGCAACAGCTGAGCGTCGGAACATGGCCCTCTCAGGGACGGCTCCGATGACGTTCGCCAACCGCCGAGCTGGTGGAGTTCCCGCGCGCTCAACTCCAGCGGCGCGTCCCGGCCAGTGCCCCGAGGGGGTTCGTGCCGACCGTTGACCCGCCTCCGGGAGCCGCGCCGCTTCGCCGACCCGGACCGGTTCTGGCCGCAGCGCCCGGACAACGCGCACCTGGCCTTCAGCGGGGGCATCCACTACTGCCTGGGAGCGGCGCTGGCCCGGATGGAGGCCCAGGTGGCACTGGCCGCCCTGGCCCACCGCCTGCGCGACCCGCGTCTGGTCGACTCCGCGCCGCCGTATCGCCCCAACACCCACCTGCGCGGCCCCGAGCGGCTGCTGGTCGCCTTCGACCGGCTCGACCCGGTCTCCCGCTTCCGCGGGACCGACCGACCCATCTGACGGAGAAGTCCGCGACCATGCCCTTGCGCACCCTGCCGCAAGCGGCTGGGGACCGAGCGGTCCGGGCCTGGGTGGAGAGCCGTCTCCACCCGAAGATACGGCGGCCACCCGACGTCAATCGTGTGCCGCGAACCTAACTTTGAACCCATCAGGACAGCGATCGAACGTGTTGGGGGCAGGGGTCATGAGTGGTCCGCTGGAAATCGTACTGATCGTCGCGGCCGTGTGTTTCGTGATGGTTCGGCGCATGATCGGGGAGCCCGTACAGGCCAAGCGGTTGGTGGTGCTGCCCGCGGTTCTCGGGGCGATCGGACTGTCCGACGTCTCGGGGGTGAGCCGGAACGCGACCGCGCTGCTGTTTCTGGTGGCGACGGCGGGCGCGAGCGTCCTGCTCGGGGTGTTGCGCGGGATGAGCGTTCAGCTCTCGAACCGCGACGGTCTGGTGTTCGTGCGCTACACGGGCGTCACGGTGGCGTTGTGGGTGGTGAACCTCGTGGTCAAGTTCGGGGCCAACCTGGTGCTCGGCGCCGTCGAACCCCATGTCGCCGCCGCGGTGAGCAACAGCCTGCTGCTCACACTGGGGATCGGCATGCTCGCCGAGGGGCTGGTCGTGCTGGCCAGGGCGGTGCACGCGGACAGCCGCATCGCCTGGTCCAAGGGCGAGAACGGCGCACCGCACACCATGTCACCCGTCCTGGACGGCCTTCAGCGGCGCATCGCGGAGAACGCGGCATACCGCCCCGCGCAGCGCCCGGGTGACCTGTTCTCCTCTACGCTGGGCGCGCTCCGGGACACCGACTCCCGCCGCAGCCAGCGCAACTGAAGAGGTGTGTCAGAACGTGTCATCGACCGGACCTGACCTGGCTCCCGACGCACCCCGGCCGGGTGCAGCGGCCACCCGAAAGATCCTGGGCGGCTCCCGCTTCGCCGACGATCTGTTCCGGCCCTTCATCGCGGTCACGGCGATCGTGGTCACCGCGACCGAGTTCCCGGACCACCGGCTCATCGCTCCAACTCTGACGACGGCGCTGTTCGCCCTGGTATCGCTGATCGCCCTTGGCTCCAACCTGCCGTGGGACCGGCTGCCGGACCACTGGCAGATCGCCCTGGCGGCAACGTACGCGGTGCTGGCCGCGGTGTTGCTCCCGCTGGCGCGGCCCACGTTGGCGCCGATGTTCGCCTTCATCGCCAGCGCCGTCGCCGGAGCCAAACTCCCCTCCCGCCGGGCCGCGTTCGGCGTGGCGATCACCGGGGCGCTCAGCTGCGCGGTGGCGGTGACGATCGTCAGCCATGTCGAACCGACACCGGGCCAGTGGCCGTGGTGGCTCGCTCTGTCGGTGGGCTTGCCGGTGTACATCGGCATATCCCGTCGGGACCGCCAGGACGCGGTGGACAGTGCCCGGCGTGCGGCCGCCGAGACGCGGCGGGCCGCGGACGCGGAGGCGCAGAACGCGGCCCTGAGGGAGCGCGGCCGGATCGCACGCGAGATCCACGACGTGCTGGGGCACTCGCTGTCCGGAATCGCCCTCCAACTGGACATGGCCGACGCGCTCAGCGACAGCGGCCGAGTCGACGAAGCCACCGCGGCCATTCGCCGGGCGCGCGCCATGGCGGTGGACAGCATCGCCGAGACCCGGCGCGCCGTACACGCGCTGCGTGAGGACACCCTTCCGCTGCATGAGGCGCTGCGCCTGATGGCGGACGGCGAGCAGGTCGACTTCACACTTCGCGGGGAGGTCGCGGCGGTGACGGTCGAGACCGCGCAGACGGTGATCCGCGCAGCGCAGGAGGCACTGACCAACGCCGTCAAGTACGCTCCCGGAGCGGCGCGGACGATGACCTTGGAGTTCCGGTCCGACTCCGTGCTGCTCACCGTCGTCAATGGACCGAGCGAGCGGCGGCACCCCGCGTCGGTCGCCCAGGGCACCGGGGTGGGGCTGGTGGGAATGCGCGAGCGTGCCGCGCTGCTGGGAGGAACTCTGCGAGCCGGCCCCGATGTTGACGGTGGTTCGGGTGCCGGGTGGATCGTGAGGCTGGAGGTGCCGAGGTGAGCGGGAACATCAGGCTGGTGGTCGTGGACGACCAGACGGCCGTGCGTGAGGCGTTGGCGGTCATGCTGGACCTGGCCGAGGACGTGGACGTGGTGGCGACCGCGACCAACGGCCAGGAGGCGCTGGCGGTGGTCGCCGAGCACGGACCCGATGTGGTCCTGATGGACCTGAACATGCCGGTGATGGACGGCGTCGAGGCGACCGGGCGCATCCACGCCGACCACCCCGAGGCCACCGTGGTCGTGCTGACCACCTTCGAGGACGACGAGTCCATCATGGCCGCCTTGCAGGCCGGTGCCAGCGGCTACCTGACCAAGGAGGCCGACCGAGCCACCATCTTGCAGTCCGTGCGCAGCGCCGCCCAGGGCCAGACCGTGCTCGCCCCGGAGGTGCAGCGACGCCTGCTCACCCTGGCCACCCAGCGCCTGCAACCCGCGGCCGACCCGGCCCCGACACTGACGACGCGGGAACGCGAGGTACTGCGCCTGATCGGGGAAGGGTTGCGCAACCGGGAGATCGCCGCCCGCCTCGTCATCAGCGAGGCCACCGTCAAGACCCACATCAACAACCTTTTCACCAAGGCTGATCTGCACTCCCGAGCCGATGCCGTCCGCTACGCACTCAGCGTCCAACTACCGGAAGTCTCCGCAACCGGGCGCTGACAGGCATCGAGGCGAGGTGAACGCCGGAGGACGGATTCGGTGATCCGCGGCGGCGTGGTCAGGCGCTGAGTTCGGGTGGGACTGTCGCTCCGAGGGCGGTGAGCAGGTCGGAGACCAGGGCGTCGAGCTCGGTGCCGACCGCCGTGATGTCCGGGTTTCCCAGTGAGGCGAACAACGTGCTGGGCTGGTCGATGACGAAGCGGGTGTGGCCCGTCCGGTCGGTGTGGATCACCACACGCAGGGGTGCGTAGAGCATGGCCGTCGGGTCGTGGCGGAACATGCGCTCGGCGATGACGTGGTTGCCCATCAGATACTCGGTGCACTGCCGGCCCGATCCCGATCCGGCCATGAGCGCGGTGACGTCGGCCTGCCAGTAGACCATGAATGCGTGCGGAGCGTTGGCCTCGGCCTGTTCCACAACGGCGTCCCAGTCGGTGAGTTGGCTGAACCGGGCGAGATCCGCGGCGGGGACCAGTTCGCCGAACCGCTCGATCGCGCGGTCGTACGGCAGCGGCAGTGGAACCGAGAGGTGACGTACCTGGAATGTGGCCACGGCCGTGGATGCCGTCGGATCGGTGCTCATGGCGGTTCCTTCCGGGGGAGCGGTGGTGATGGACGGCATGTTCGCGTTGGATGTGTTGACCGCGGGTTTGAACGGCGTCAGGCCGCCCAGGCGCCTGCTGAGTTGACGTGCGCAGCCGCGACCGCCACCAGGATGAGCGAGTCGCCCCCGTGCCGCCACTGGGCGCGCCAGGAATCGCGTGCGTCAGCCACCGTGCGGGCCGTCACGGCGGGCACGCACCATCCGTGCGCAGGTGTTCGACGAGGGCGCGCAGGACGAAGAAGTTCGGGACCTCGGACACCACGGTTCCCAGGCCGTGCCACTTCCCGGCGATGTTGAGCTCGACGGACCCGTTGTGGATCTCGATCCGCTCAACCAGCGGCCAACGCGCGGAGACTTGCCCGGAGCCGACCTTCTCCTTGGTCAGCCAGATGTCGCCGAAGGCGAGTTGCTCCCCCTTGCCGAGTGCGGCCATCGCACGCGGCAACTGGGCCTCGGTGACGGCTCGCTGGATCTCGGGCTGCCATACTTCCGCGTCGTGGAAGCCGCCGCACGAGGCAATCCTGGTCAAGCCGCGCTCCGGCCTACCGCACAGCGCGACTTGCTGCCCATGGACATCGGTGACCGCATAGGTTTCGAGATGATGGTCCTGGTGTGAGGCGTATGCCCGAAACACGGAGGTGCTGTCATAGCGGACGACATGAATCCGCCCGTTGACGGCAACGGTCATGCCATGCTCGTACAAGTCCAGCCGCGTGGCGGCGCGCTGGGCTTCCCGGATCGCCAGGATCCTCATGACCGCCGGGCAGCTTCTGTGCGCCAGTCCCGGAAAGGTGGCGTGCCGCCTGCCGATGCGCTCCCGGCCCGCCGCCTCGGAGATCCTCGCCAACAGCAACTCGTCATCGCCGTTTCGCGGGGTCTTTCGGGGCACGTCCAGATCCTCCGGTCGACGACAGCGAAGGCTGCCGGTGGCTCATCGGGGCAGGTTGGGCTTTTCGGTGACACCGCGGGGGCACCACCCGAGCGCGGGTCAGCGGGCGGCCCTGGTTCGAGTACGGTCGCGTTCGACATGGTTCTCGCGCAGAACCACCTGGCGAGTCCGCCGCAGCAACTCGCCCGGGGCAACCCCCAGATCATCGGCCAGATGACGGCGGGTGCGGTCGAACACGGCCAGCGCCTCGGTCCGTCGGCCGCTGCGGTGCAGCGCGCACATGAGCATCGCGGCGATCGGTTCGTTCTGGGGGTGCGCGACGGTGAGGGCGGACAACTCGGCGATCGCCTCGCGGTGTTGGCCCAGCCGCAGCTGCCAGTCCAGCTTCCGCTGGGCCAGGGCGATTCTGCGCTCGGCGAGCCGTAGCCGCTCCAACTCGGCGAACGGCCCGGGCAGTCCGGCCAACGGCTCGCCGCGGAAGAGGTCCAGCGCCCGGGAGCAGGCACGCACCGCCTCGGCCAGATCGCCGGCTCGCTCGGCCGCTCCCGCCGCGGAGACGAGTTCCTCCATGCGCGCCACGTCCACCTCGACCGCGTTCCGGGCGAACCGGTAACCGCACCGGTCACGGGTGATCACCGACTCCGGGCTGTCCCCGAGGCGCAGGATCTTGCGGAGCCGGTAGATGTAGACCGGCACGACGTTCCCGATCGGCGGCGCCATCCCCCATACCCCGTCGAGCAGTTCCTGCTGGCTGACCGCCCGATCCGGGCACAGCGCCAACACCGCCAGTACGGCCTGCTGACGCACCGGCCCCAGGTCCACCGGCCGCCCGGCCTGCCACGCCAGCAACGGGCCGAGTACGGAGATGCGCAGCCACGGATCGGGCACGGGGGCCGCCCGCCGGACGGTGATCCGCGGTGCCGCGGTCACCGTGTGCCCGCGCGGACCCTGGCCGGGGATCACCAGGCCGCAGTCGAAGGCGTGCACGATGGCGGCGGCCCGGTCGCGCAGCCCGAGCTTGGCGAGGATCCGGCCGAGGCGTTCGGCTACGGCGTGCTCGGGAACGGCGAGGGCGGCGGCGATCTCCCCCTCCCTCATGCCGCAGCCGATCGCATACAGAACCTCGCGCTCCTGGTCGGTGAGCACGGTGGCGGTCGGTTGGTCGGCGGTCGCGGTCGACGGCATGGCGGCTCCCTGTTCTCCGGATTGGCCGGCGCCGTCGATGCTGGTTCTGGCGTCGGACAGCGGACAGGCCAAACCACCGGCCGTATCCGGCCGGTGGCCGCGCTAGAGTCCCTCACCTGGGGAAACGTGTGAAAGGGCGACACTTCAGGTGGGGAGGCTGTGAGTTGTGGCCAGTGAGTTCGGCCTGCTGCTACGGCGGCTGCGGCACCAGGCGGGAATGACCCAGGAGGCCTTGGCGGAGCGCGCAGGGGTGGGCGTGCGTACCGTTCGCGGCCTGGAGACCGGCGAGCGCGCCGACCCGCGGGTGGCCACGGTGCGGCTGCTGGCCGATGCGTTGCAACTGCGGCCCGAGGAACGCGAGGAACTGCTGAGAGCTGCCGTCCGTCGCACTGCGGAGGGGAACCGGCAGGACGAGTCCGGCGACCGCCTCCAGCCAGGCTCGGGGGAGCCAGGCGCGGAGGAGTCGGGCTCGGGGCGGTCGGGGTCGGCGGCGCACGACGCGCTGGCCGATGTGGCCGAGCAACTCGCGCAGGCGGTGGTCGCTCGCTGGCAACGCGAGGAGGAGCAACGGCAGGTACAGGATCCGTTCCCGCTCCCCGTGCGCTGGCGGTCGGCTTCTGAGGAACTGACCGACCACTGGGCCAACATCCGCCGTCTTCCGGCCGGCAGCACACACGGTCCACTGGACCTGAGCGGCCGGCTGGACGGGATCGTGGAGATGCACCGGCGGATCCCGTCCGGGCGGCTGGTGGTGCTGGGCCGGTCCGGCTCGGGAAAGACGATCCTGACCGTGCGGTTCGTCCTGGACCACCTGAAGTCACGGGCCCGCGCCGAAGCCGTCCCAGTGATCTTCAGCATCGGCTCGTGGAGCCCCACGACCGTGACGTTGAGGGACTGGCTGGCCGGTCAACTCATGCGCGACCACCCCGGTCTGGCTGCCGCGGCCCCCGGCGGGGTGAGCCTGGCCGCCGCCCTGGTCGAGACCGGCCGAGTGCTCCCCGTACTGGACGGCTTCGACGAGATCGCCGACGGTCTGCGGCGCCCCGCGCTGGAAGCGCTCAACGCCACCAACCTGCCCCTGCTGCTGACCAGCCGCCCGGCCGAATACGGCGCCGCGGTGGCCGAGACCGACGTGCTGACCTCGGCCGCCGCGGTCGAGCTGACCGATCTCACGCTGAGCGACCTGGCCGACTACCTGCCGCGCACCATACGCAAGGCCAGCGGCGCGGATCCGGGGGCGACCGCCTGGGACCCCGTGCTGACCGAACTGCGTGAGCGGCCGCACAGCAAGGCCAGCGCCAATCTCACCGCGGTGCTCGCCACTCCCCTGATGGTCGCTCTGGCCCGTACCGTCTACAGCGACACCCCTGACCACGACCCCGCCACACTCCTGGACACAGACCGGTTCAACAGCCCCGAGAAGCTGGAGGACCACCTCCTGGACAACTTCCTCCCCACCGTCTACCGCCGCCGACCCGAGCACCGCCCAACCGGCAGGCGGGGCCGCGGCTTCGACCCCGCACGCGCCCAGTACTGGCTCGGCTACCTCGCCCACCACCTGACCCGACTCGGCACCCCCGACCTGGCCTGGTGGCGACTCGGCGGCGGACTGCGCCGCTCCACGCGTACCCTGGTGACCGCGCTGGTCACGGCGGTGGCCATCGCGCTCGTCGACTGCTGTGTCGGCACGATCTTCGACCCGCTCGGGTTCCAACTCGTGGACGGAATGGTGGCCGGGCTACTGTCCGGGCCCATGTTCGGGCTCGCCTACTGGCTCGTTGTCGCGGCCAGGGACACGGCGGTGGCGCCGTCCATTGTGCGTATGAAGATCCTCGGCAGGTCGGGGAAGACCCGGCACAGGACCGTCCCACGACTCGCGATCGGGTTGCTCTGCGGGCTGGCCTTCGGCTTCGGCTACGGGTTCCTGCGCGGAGTGCTCAACGGCTTCATCCGGGGCGTCGGGCTGTCGGTCGGGCTGGACATCGGGCTCGCCGACGGACTCTTCTACGGGCTCGTGTTCGGCCTAGGCGCCGGGCTCGCCTTCGGCTTCCTGACCCTGCTGGAAACCCCCTTCGACATCAGGTCCGCGGTCAACCCGCCCAGCCTGCTGAGGACGAACCGCAGAACCGTGGCCACCCAACTCCTGGTGTGGGCCCCCGTGTTCGGGCTGCTGGTCGGCACCGGAGCCGGACTGGTGGTCCGACCCATGCAGGGGCTGCTGGGGCCGCTGGTCTGGAGCCTCACGGCAGGGCTCAAGCTCGGAATCGTGAGCGGTCTCAGCGGTGCGCTCGGCTACGCGCTGGCGCTGACCGCGTGGGGCCAGTGGGCGGTACTCTCGCGGATCTGGCTGCCGTTGACCGGGCGGCTGCCCTGGGCCGTGATGACGTTCCTTGAGGACGCCTATCAGCGCGGTGTGCTGCGCCAGGTCGGCGCGGTCTACCAGTTCCGCCACGCCCGGTTGCAACACCACCTCAACCGCGCTTACCAGACACCCCGCACCCCGAGCCAGGCGCCCGGCCAGAGGTAGCGACCCGCCAACCCCAGACGCGGCGGCCCACGCCGCTTCATGGCGATTTCATCGGCCGCTCCTAGCGTCCGGCGTGAACGTGTTCGTGGTCGCGCCTGATCGTCAAGTGCGCGATGCAATGGGGGAGTGGAGTCTTTGGTGACCGATTTGCTGCACAAGCTGGTCTCTGCCGCCATCGCCGGCGGGCTGATCGCGTTGGCGGGACGGTTGGGCGCCCAGAGGCGCAGGCGGAAGGCCGCCGAGGCGGGGTCTGGCGAGGCGGGGGCTGCCACGCCAACCGCGGTCGAGGATCCTTCGCAGGCACCGCAGGGTCACGTCCGGCAGGCCGACCGCAGTCGGGATGGACTCGCATGACGGAACGTCCGAACGGGACGACCGAAGTCATCGTCCGTCTGACGCCGCAGGAGGCGGCGAGCGGGGTCACCAAGGTGGTGGCGCTTCCGGGTGAGACGCTCACCCTGGGCATCCCGCCGTGCCAGGACGGCAGCCTGGTGCGAATCACCCACGGGAGACGGGAGTTGCTGCTCCGGATCCGGGTCACCGTGGGCGACTACCCGTCGGCAGTGCGGCCGAAGCGCTCCGGCGCCGCGGCACTGCTCGCGCTGGGGACGGTGGGCGTCATCATGCTCATCGGCGTGGCCTCGTGCGACAGCGGGTCGCCGGCCGGGGCGACGAATCCGGTCGCCGCCGCCTCCAGCAGCTACGACGACAGCGGCGGTGCCACGGACACCCCGACACCCGGCCCCACGGACACCAGCACGCCCACCGCCAGCCCGTACCGGACCGGTACCTGCCTCAACGGCACGCTGCCGGACTCGACGACGGCGCAGGAGGTCAATGACGTCAGCGAGGTCGACTGCTCGTCGTCCGACGCCCACTACCGCGTGATCCAAACCTTCTACGAGACCACCGACTTGAGCCGGTGCGACAGCAACCCCGGTACCCAGTACGCGTTCTCCGACAAGGAGACCTGGGGCGGGTCCGTCATCGACGAGTACGTCTACTGCCTTGTCGGACTGGGCTCGTACGCACGGTGAGCGCGGGCTCGCCGTGAGCCGACCCCGCAAGGTCCGGACCCACCACGGGGGTGTGGGTCCGGGCCGTCCCTCGCCCGGCAGACAACAGTCGTATGCGCACCGCTCGGCCGGGTAGGCGACCGCCATGCGAACTCCTACCGTGAGCGCCGGCGTTGTACGAGACCTGAGCGTCGGCATCGCCCCTGCCGCCATAGGCATCGCCATCGTGGTCTGCCTGGTCGCCGCCGTGGTGTACGGATACCGGGCGCGAGCCCGTGAACCCGCACCGCCGCGTGAGCCGCAGCCTCGTGGCGGGGCCTGGCAGACACCCGAGGAACGGGAGTCGGCGGTCCCGCCCGACCGAGGTGTGCAGGACCCGGAAGCCGACCCCGTCGGCTACGAGGAGACCAGCCGCGGCCCCGAGGAGGTCCCGCGGGACGGCCACCGCAGAACCCCGCACGAACTGCGCCACTACCCGGGTCCCCGCACGTAGCGGGAATCGGCCACCCGAGACGGCCCGCACCCTACGAGAAGTGCCGTGACCGCGCCCGCGGAGACCGCAACGCCCCGACCGTCCGGGCAGGTTGACCGGAGCCGTACGGCTCCGGTCAACGGTAGTCAACCGCGGTTTGCTGCGTGGCATGGGCAGCGCGTCGATGCCTTCGGTATCGGCGAGTTGGGTATCGCAGCGCACGATCCGCTCCTCGCTGAGCTCGGAACGCGTGGAACTACAGTGTTCCCACACGCGGGAACACTGTTCCAAGCGAAGGGGCATTCCATGCCCAAGCTTCCGGTCCTGATCGCGGGCGGCGGCACGGTCGGCCTGACCACTGCCGTGTTCCTCGGCCACCACGGCGTGCCGTCACTCGTTGTGGAGCGCCGCACGGCGCCGTCGAACCATCCGCGCGCCCTCGGGTTGAGCCCCCCGCACGTTGGAGTTCTTCCGTGAGGTGGGACTGCGCGGCGCGGCGCGGGGGATGGATCTGCGCGCCGTCCGGCTCGACGCTCGGGGCCGCCGCTGTACGGCTTGAGGACGACGGCATGATGCTGCTGCGGCCGGACGGGTTCATAGCGTGGCGTACCCGGCAGTCCGCGGATGCCACCGTGCTGGACGGGGTGTTGACTTCGGTCACCGGTCACTGGCGATTCCGCCTGGTGCGGCGGGAGTTGGCGTCATGGGACCCTCCGGCCGACCGCTTCGCCGGTCACTCCGCAGCGCTGACCTGATGGTCGACGTACCCGCGGGCGCCGCCGGTGTAGTACGTGTCACGATCCGCCACCGCCAAATCGTGCCCCGTCGCGAAGCGGGCGACGAGATCGGGGTTGGCGATGAAGTGGGTGGCGAAGGACACCGCGTCGGCGGTTCCGGCTTCGATGACGGCGTTCGCGGACTCGCGGTCGAAGCCGTTGTTCGCGATCAACGGGCCGTGGAACGCCCGCCGGTAGCGTGCGATCGCCTCGAAGTCGGGGACGGCGCCGGGGGTTGTGCGGTCCTTGCCGCGTAGGTGCAGGTAGGCCACGGGGTGGTCGTTGAGCTGTGCGACGAGTGCGTCGTAGTCCGCGAGCAGGTCCTCGTCGACCCGGAACGGCTCTCCTGGGGTCAGATACGGGCCGAGGCGGACCCCTACGCACCGTCCGTCCCACGGCTCGGCGACCGCGTCGATGATGTCGAGCAGCAGTTGGCGCCGCCGTGCGCGGTCGCCGCCGTAGGCGTCCGAGCGCCGGTTCAGCCCCGGGTTGAGGAACTGCGCGATCAGGAAGGAGCCAAGGGCGGCGATCTCGACTCCGTCGAACCCGGCACGTCGGGCGTTCGCCGCGGCGGTACGGAAGTCGGCGATGGCGGTCCTGATGTCCCGCGCGGTCATCTCCCGCGGGGTGACCGTCTCCTGGAAACCACTGGCCGTGAAGGACATCACCCGGGGGTTGATCGCTGAAGGGCCCGCGGGCAGGCGCCCTCCGAGGTGGTCGGGATGGGAGGCTGCACCGGTGTGCCACAGCTGTAGCACGATGCGACCGCCGAGGGCGTGCACGGTGTCGGTGACCTGCCGCCATGCGGTCACCTGCGGCTCGCTGTAGATGCCGGGTACGTTGACGAAGCCGACGGCCCGCTCACTGACCCAGGTCGACTCGGTGATGATCAGCCCGGCGCTGGCGCGTTGGCCGTAGTGGGTAGCGTGCATCGGTGTGGGCACCAGTCCGTCGTCGACCGCACGGGCCCGTGTGGTCGGCGCCATCACCACTCGGTTGGGCAACTGGAAGTCTCCGAAGTCCGCTCGCCGCAGCAGCGGCTGGTCGAGGGCGGCGGGTAGGGCGGTGCTCATGGTGTGTCTCCTTGTCGTGTCCCGGGCGCGTTGCCGTCACTTCGGCCTGGTGGCATGCGTCATAAAGGTGACGGAGCCCGATGGCGAAAGGTGACCGATGGACGAGCAGGACCGGCTGGCCGAACGGTTCGAGACGCGGCGAACCCATCTGCGAGCGGTCGCCTACCGGATGCTCGGTTCACTCAGCGAGGCCGACGACGCGGTCCAGGAGGCGTGGCTGCGACTCAGCCGCACGGATGCCAGCGGTATCGAGAACCTGCCCGCCTGGTTGCGGACGGTCGTCTCCCGGGTGTGCCTGGACATGCTGCGAGCACGTGCGGCACGACGGGAGGAGCCGGTCGGACAGCAGCCGGAGCAGGACTGGGACGAGCGCGGTACTGATGACGGTGGTGATCCGGAACAGGAGGCGCTGCTCGTCGACTCGGTCGGCCGTGCGCTTCTTGTGGTCCTGGACCGGCTGGCTCCGGCCGAGCGGATCGCCTTCGTGCTGCATGACACCTTTGCCGTGCCGTTCGAACAGATCGCGCCCATCGTGGAACGCACTCCGGTCACGACGAAGAAGCTCGCCAGCCGGGCGCGTCAGAAGGTGCGCGGGACGGCGGTGGATTCCACTGTCGATCTCGCCCGTCAGCGGCGCGTGGTCGATGCCTTCCTCGCCGCCGCGCGGCTCGGCGACCTGGACGCGCTGCTCACCGTCCTCGCCCCGGATGTGGTACGCCGCGCCGACCGTGCCGCCCTGCCGCCGGGCGTCGAGACCACGGCCATCGGTGCCCGTACCGTGGCGGAACAGACCGTTGTCTTCGGCCGCCGGGCGCGCTTCGCCGAGCCCGCGCTGGTCAACGGGTTGGTGGGCGCCGTCGTGGCACCGCGTGGGCGACTGCTTCTCGTGCTGACCTTCACGACCGAAGGGGAGAGGATCACCGGATATGAGGTGATCGCCGACCCCGCCCGCTTGCGGTTGCTGGAGTTGGCCGTTCTGGGCGAGTGAGGTCGCCGCCACTGCTGGGAGCCGGGCCGGAGCGGAAGCAGACCGGCTGTTGTTCGTCGCCCACAGGCCGCGCACGGCACAGCGTTCGGCGGTCAACCAGGCGGCGCACGCGATGAGTTGGTCCCCTCCGGCAGCGAGCCGTCCGCCAGGGTTCGCCCGTACGGGACAGGCCCCTGCGGTCCCGGAGAGCGGCAGGGGAACGGCTCGTCCGCGTGGCCGATGAGGGGCGGCGGGGCAGCGGCAGACCATGGTTCCAGAACGTGAGCCGTATCAGAGTCCGCCGCTGACAAGGGAAGACAAGGAACCTCATGAACGCCCGCAGTCCACGCCCTGTCGCCGTATCCGACGAAGACCTGAACCAGCCGCGCAGTCAGGCGGCGTTCCGGAACGCGAAGCGGCTCGTCGGCGCCTACCTCGGCATCAGCGTGGTCACCCTCGCGGTCATCGCGCTGCTTCGCGGTGACCCCGCTGTGGTGAACCATGCCGTCTGGGTACGCGGCAGTGCGGTCGCCGCCAGCGCCCTGTTGACCTATGTGTTCGCCACCCGTATGACCCGTGGCTCGCGTGACGCGTACCGCCGACTGCGGATCATGTCGGCCCTCATGGTGGTGGCCATCGTCGCCATCGTCACGCTGCCCGGCACGTATCCGCTGTGGATGAAGGTCGAGCAGGGGCTCTGCGGGCTCTGCCTGCTGGGCGTGGCCCTGATCGTGAACGGTAGGCACCTGCGGTCGTTGCTCACCGCATCGTGGCCAGGTGCCCCCGCGCAGTCAACGCGGCGTCGCGGTTGTGTCCGGGCCGTGGTCCTGGGTAGGTGGTCGACAGGCGTCGGTCTGGTGGAGGCGCGCTGTGAACGGCAATGGAAAGCTCAGTGGGAAAGCCGCCCTGGTCACGGGAGCGAGCCGGGGCATCGGCAAGGCGACGGCCGTCCGCCTCGCCCAGGACGGCGCGAGCGTCGCGGTCAACTACCGAGGCAACGCCCGCGGCGCCGAGGAACTGGTCCGCGAACTCAAGGCACAGGGAGCCGAGGCCGCCGCGTTCCAGGCGGACGTCTCCGACGTCGCCCAGACCACGCGGCTGGTGGACCTGGCGGCCGATGCCTTCGGCGGGCTCGACATCCTTGTCAGCAACGCCGGGGTGGAGCATTTCGCTCCGCTCGCCGAGATCACCCCGGAGGACTTCGACCGGATATTCGCCATCAACACCAGAGGTCAGCTGTTCGCGGTGCAACAGGCGGTCCGGTACATGGGCGACGGCGGCCGCATCGTGCTGACCTCCTCGGTGAGCGCGACCCGCTCCGTCTTCCACCACACCCTTTACGCGGCCAGCAAGGCCGCGGTGAGCAGCATGGTGCTCAACCTCGCCGCCGAACTCGGGCAGCGCGGCATCACGATCAACGCCATAGCCCCCGGTGGTACCGCCACGGACATGGCCAGTACCCACGCCGCCAGCTACAAGCCACCACCGCTCGACGTGTCGATGGAAACCTGGGTGAAGCTGTACGTCGCCCTGGGCCGGTTGGCCCGGCCGGAGGAGATCGCCGCCGTGACCGCTTTCCTGGTCTCCGACGACGCCTCCTACATCACCGGTCGAACCATCCAGGCCGACGGCGGTTTCTACTGAGCCGACCGGGCCGCGCTCCGTTCGCCGCCGGGCCGAATCCGGCAGCCCTCAGCCGAGGCGCAGCAGCTTCGCGCCGAACGACGGCTCGGTCAGATCGGCGCTCCGCGTCACCGGCACCGCCACCCGGCCCGTACCAGCGCCCGCGGTGAGCGAGCCGATGCGCGTACCAGCCTGCGCCTGGCGCGGAACCCCCTTGCCGTTGTCTCCTTCGCGCCCGCGAGCCGCCGCACCCGTGGACCCCGGCGGCTCGTTCACCGATGCCCAGCCCGATGCGGCCTTGCCGATCTTGCTGGAGTCTCGCTAGCGGGGACGAGGGGGACATACCTACGGTTCCCTAAAGATCCGCGCAAAGTGGCCGGCACGCCCGTGGGCGTTCACCGATGGCGGGCGTGTCAGGTTTCAATCTGGTTACGGTCACGACCCGTTACCCGCCAAGCCAGGGATCGTTGCAGCCGTTGACCGGAAACGGTGGGGGAGAGGACAGCGGACAAGTGGCAAGCGGGAGTGGACATGTCCACCCGGATACGACTGGTACGAGCGCACCTGCCGCGACATCGGGCGCGGAACAGTCCAGCGGAGCCGACGCGGTGAGCAGCCTCGCCATGGACCGGGCGATGCTGGAGTGGTCACGGCGGCGACCCGGCGACGGGTACACCTTCGGTGTGCTGCTGGGCGTCAACGGCCCCATGCCGCCGTTGCGCCAGCTCGCCGCCCTGGCCCAGCGGCGGGCCGCGGGAGTGCCCTGCCTGTCGTGGCACCTCACCGGGCCGACCCGGGAGGAGCTCTGGCAGCCTTACGAGGACTTCGACGCCGGCGCGCACGTCCACCGCCTTGAGCTGCCACCCGGACCGGACCCGTACACCCGGGCGTTGACCGCCCTCGCCAACCAACCGGTGTCCGGAGCAGGGCCGTTGTGGGGGCTCTGGGTACTGGACGGCGCCCAGCCGGACACGTACCTGCTCGGCTACCTTGTGCACCAGGCGGCACAGGACGGCGTCGGCGCCGCACACGCGTTGCAGCGGCTCTTCGGCGACACCCCCGGCAGCCGGACCGACGAGGACACGGCCGAGCCCGACGGGCGGCCCGAACCGTTCATCGGTTCGGACCCGCCGAGCCTTCCCACCACCGGCCAGCGCACTCTTGTCACCGCGGCCGTGCCGCTCGACCTGCTGCGTGCCGCCGTCGGCGCGGGCACGAGCACCGTGCACGACGCCTATCTGGCCGCGCTCGCCGGTGCGTTGCGCTGGTGGCTGCCGCCCGCTGACCGCGGCCATGACATCCCGGTGCGGGTGCCGTTGTCCATCCGGCAGCCCGGTGACGATCCCGCCTTGGGCAATCACGTGGGCAACGCGCGACTGTTGCTGCCCGTCACCGAGCCCGACCCCGTGCGGCGGCTGGCAGAGGTCACCCGTCAGACGTCCGCAGTCAAGACACCCGCCCACCGTGAACGCACCCGTGACCGACTGGAACGGGTGCCGGAACAACAGCTGTTGCGCCGTATCGCCGAACCGGTGTCCCCTGTGGACTCCCTGCTGTGCGCCACCTCGCTACGCATCCGCCATCCCCTCGCGGTGGCGGGTGCGCCGGTGGCCACGGCCGCGGCGATTCCGCCGCTGGTCGGAGGGCATCTGCTCACCAGCATGCTGTGCACCCACGACACCGGCGCGTCGGTCTCGTTCACCACCCAGATCGCCCACCAGGAAATAAGGCGACTGCCCGCGCTGTGGCAGGAAGCCGTCGGCGAACTTGCCGCCGCGATCTGAGGGGTTGGCGGTCACCGGGATGTCGTGAGGGGGTGTGTGCCAACGCACCACGGGGTTGCCGAGCCAACGGCTGCCGGCGGGCACATGCTCGCCCCGCATCACCAGGGACGAGGGACCGATCACGGTGCCGTCGCCGAGCGTCGCGCCGGGCAGGATGATGGAGTGCGGACCCAGCGTGGCGCCGCGGCCCAGACGCACGGTGTCGACGCGCAGCAGCCGGTCGTGGAAGAGATGGGTTTGCAGCACACAGCCGCGGTTGACGCTCACCGCGTCGTCCAGCCGTACCAGGTCGGTCTCCGGCAGCCAGTGGCTTTCCAGCCACACGCCCCGGCCGATGTGCGCGCCGAGGGTGCGCAGCCAGGCGTTCAACATCGGTGTGCCCACCAGGTAGTGGCCCAGCCAGGGCATGGCGAGGGTCTCCACGAAGGTGTCGTACAGCTCGTTGCGCCACACGAACGAGCTCCACAGCGGATGCCGGCCGACGGTGAAGCGCCCGACCAGCAGCCACTTCGCCGCGGTCGTGGTCAGCAGGGCGAGCACACCCGCGGCCATGAACAGCGGACCGACCAGTGCTATCGCCGCCAACCAGCCGACGGCGTCGGTCAGTTCGGTCAATGCCAGGAAGAAGGCATCAGCGAGTACGGCCACGCACAACAGCGGAACCAGGCGGCACGCCTCGACCGCGGCGCGCATGACTACCAGATGCCTCGGTGGGTGGAACGTGAGCCGTGGATCCGCGGCCTCCGGGCGGCGGGGCACGGTGAACCCCGGGCGCCCCAGCCAGGAGGCGCCGGGAGCCAGGTGCGCGGGCGCGTCGGACAGCACGCCGACGAGGGCCTGGTCCGGCAGCGCACGGTCCGCCCCGACGATGCCGGAATTCCCGACGAACGCCCGCCGTCCGACCGCGGACCTGCCCAACCGCAGCCATCGGCCACGCAGTTCGAACGGCGCGACCAAGGTGTCGTCCGCCAGGAAGGCGCCGTGCTCGATCCGGGTCAGCTGCGGCAGCGTCAGTACCGTGGAGATCTCCGCCCGACGGCCCACCTTCGCGCCGCACAGTCTCAGCCACAGCGGGGTCAACAGGCTGGCGTAGAAGGGGAACAGCAGCCTGCGGGCCTGATCCATCAGCCGTGAGGTGACCCACGCACACCAGGCCACCGAGCCGTACACCGGATGTGAACCCGGCCTCAGTGCGCCACCGGTGACGCGTACGACCAGCGCGACCAGGGCGGCGTAGCTGGCCGTGGTCAGCACCGCACCGATCGGTGCCGCCCACGGCAGTTGATGGATGATGGCGGTCGGCGTCACGCCGTCGCCCGTGGCGTTCGCGAAGAGGACCAGCGCGGGGAGCAGGGCGAGCAGGGGGATGGCGTCGAACCCGAGACCGGCGAGCGCGTACGCCGTGGGCCACCAGATGCCGCGTGACCGCGTGGCGCCGTGCGCATCCGGGCCATGGCCGTCCACGTTGTCTCCACGCGCCGGTCGCGCCGGGCTGCCGCTCCACATCCGGCCGGGCGGCACCTGCCCGGTGAGACAGGCGCCGGGGGCGACGTCGGCTCCGGCCCCGACGCTCGCGCCGGGAAGCAGCGTCGCACGGGCCGCGACCCGGGCATGGGCGCCCACGCGGACCGTGCCCAGGCGGAACGCGTCACCGTCCAGCCACCAGCCGCTGACGTCCGCCTCCGGCTCCACGGCGCACCCGTCCCCGAAGTCCGCCAGCCCGGTGACCGGCGGCGGGGCGTGCAGCACCACGTCACGGCCCACCGAGCACCCCACGGCCCGGGCGAACAGCGCTGCCCACGGTGTCCCGAGCAGTGTCGGGACACCCATGGTGGTGGCGATGCGCTCCGCCGCCCACACCCGTAGGTGCACGGAACCACCCCGTTGATGGGTTCCTGGTCGGACACCCGACGTGAGCAGCCGCGCCGCTCCCGCGCTGATGCCCACTCGGGCCGGTGCGCTGTAGAGGCCGAGCCAGCTGACGACGATCAGCCACCAGGACAGTCGCGCGGTGCCCGGCAGCGGTCCCGCCAGGTTGTTGAGGGCGGCCAGCACGAGCAGCCAGCGCAGTCCGGCGACGGTCGACAGCACGACAAGGAAGAGGAACTGCAGCACTCCGGCCCGGCGCGGGGTGGGCCGGACCACACGGTGTGGCTCGCTCCGCCGCGACTGCGCGTCAAGTCTGTCGGCCAGGTCGCGCAGCGTCGGGTAGTGGTAGACGTCGGTGACGGAGACCTCCGGGTACCGCTCGCGCAAGGTCGAAACCAAGCGGGCCGCGGTCAGGCTGGTACCGCCCGCCGCGAAGAAGTCCGACTCGCCGGTCACGGCGACGCCCAGCAGCCGCCGCCACCGCGCCGCGAGCCACGCGGCGGTTCCGTCCAGCAGGTCATCGTGCGGACCGTCGTCCGCTGGTGGCGGCCAGGGCAGTGCCCGCCGGTCGATCTTGCCTGACGTACGCCTGGGCAGATCGTCGACGACCACGATCCTGGGCACCAGCGCCGTCGGGAGCCGGGTGCCCAGCCGTTCGCGGGCGGCGGCCGCGTCGAAGTGGGGCGCGCCGTCGTCCAACGGGCGCTCGGGGACCACGTATCCCACCAGCACCTGGTCCGAGCCCGTGGTGCTGCGGACGGCAGCGGCGGCGGCCCGTACCCCCGGCAGTTCTCGCAGGGCGCCGTCGATCTCACCGAGTTCCACCCGCCGCCCGGCGAGTTTTACCTGATCGTCGACGCGACCGAGGAACACCAGGCCCTGCGGGTCGGCCCGCACCAGGTCACCGGTGCGGTAGGCCCGCCGCCCGTCCAGTACGGGGTGGGTGCCGAACGCCTCCGTGTCCCGTGCGTCGTCGAGGTAGCGGGCGGTGCCCACTCCGGCGATCACCAGCTGACCGGTCGCGCCCCACGGGACCGGGCGGCCCTGGGGGTCCACCACGGCGACCATCCAGCCGTCCAGCGGCCTGCCGATGCGCACCGGCTCACCGGGCCGCAGACGGCAGGCGCAGGCGACCACAGCGGTCTCGGTGGGGCCGTAGGTGTTCCACATCTCCCGGCCCGCGCCCAGCCGCTCGACCAGTTCGCCCGGACAGTCCTCGCCGCCGACGACGAGTAGCCGTACCCGGTCCAGCGCCGCGTTCGGCCACAGCGCCAGCAGGCCGGGAACCGTGGAGATCGCGGTGACGCGGCGGTCGACCAGCCACGGCCCGAGGTCAGCGCCCGTGCGCACAAGTGAGCGCGGTGCCGGGACCAGGCAGGCACCGTGCCGCCAGGCCAGCCACATCTCCTCGCAGGAGGCGTCGAACGCCACGGAAAGCCCGGCGAGTACGCGGTCCCCGGGGCCGAGCGGTCGGTCCTGTAGGAACAACCGGGCCTCGGCGTCCACGAAAGCCGCGGCCGACCGGTGGGAGACCGCGACACCCTTGGGCCGCCCGGTGGTTCCGGAGGTGAAGATGACCCACGCGTCGTCCTCCGGGGACGGGCGGCGGGCTCGCCCCCGCGGCTGCGCGCGGTCTCGGCGGCGCACCGACAGGCCGGGGCCGATGACCGCGCGTACGGCGGCCTCGGACCAGATCGTCTCGGCTCGCTCGTCGGGGTCGTCGGCGTCGACCGGTACGTAGGCCGCGCCGGTCCACAGCACGGCCAGGATCGCGACGTACAACTCGGCGGTGCCGGACGGAACGCGGACCCCTACCCGGTCCCCGGGGCCGATCCGCAGTTCGCGAAGGGTCGCGCCGAAGGCGTTCACCTCGGCGAGCAGGGCCTGGTAGTCAACGGCGCCGGATCCGGCGTCCAGCGCCGGGGCGTCCGGATGCGCGCACGCCGTCGCCTCCAGCACGTCCACCAGCGTGCGCGGCGCAGCCGCGGGCACCACCGGCCACAGCGTCCCGCTCGGCGCGGGCGCTGTCCGCACACTCTGCGAGACCGGCATCCTGCCAGTGGGAAGGACGTGGTTCATCGGCCCGTCCGACGGTCCTTCGCAGCGGTATCGCGCGTCCCTTCGGTACGACCCGGCCCGGACCGCGCACGACGGCGGACCGGATCCACTTCCATTGTCGCTCCGATTTCGTCCCCGTCGAGGCGAAAGTCGTCCGAGTGCTGACGAACAAATACCGGGCCAATTCCGGCGGCAGCCAATCAGCAACCGGAGAAGTAACGACACAGGCACGGCCACCAGTTCGCACTTTCCGTCACATTGCGCATCTTCCACGGATGACCGGCGGAGGGTTGGTACGACTACTGCCCCGGCGCACGGCATCGGTCACGCGTGCTGTGCGTTTCCATTCGATTCCGGTGACCAAGGGGCGGTGATCGTCATCAGCCACGGACTTCGCTGGTGCCACGCCGCTTCGGCTCCGCGGTAGACGGCTGACCGGACATGGCACTGCTCGAAAGGCGCTCAGTGGACTTCGCACCCTCCAGTGCTGTGGTGCCCCGCTCCACCACCTCGGCGAAGATCGTGGTGGCCGGTGGCTTCGGGGTGGGCAAGACCACGTTCGTCGGATCCGTCTCGGAGATCAGCCCGCTGCGCAGTGAGGCCGTGCTGACCTCCGCCTCGGCGGGCATCGACGACCTCACCCACGCGCCGGAGAAGACCACGACGACCGTGGCGATGGACTTCGGCCGCCTCACCCTCGACGACGACCTGGTGCTGTACCTGTTCGGTACGCCCGGCCAGGACCGCTTCTGGTTCATGTGGGACGACCTGATGCGCGGCGCGATCGGCGCGGTGGTCCTGGTGGACACCCGGCGGCTGGCCGACTGCTTCCCGGCCATCGACTACTTCGAGAACTCCGGACTGCCCTTCGTCATCGCGCTCAACGGGTTCGACGGCCACCAACCCTACGCCCCTGACGAGGTACGAGAGGCGCTGCAGATCAGCCACGAGGCACCCGTCGTGAGTACCGACGCACGCCTGCGCCAGGAAGCCAAGAACACACTCATCGCCCTCATGGAACACGCCCTGCTGGCCCGACTGCGCTAGGTCGGCCGTGAGTGCGCCCCTTGGACTTCGCGATTCTGAGAGCGTCTCAGAGAGCTTCCACGTCTTATAAGACATCGCTCAACTATGCCTAAGAAGACAGTGAAAGGCGCAACCCGCGCATTCCGGTTCGCCGTCGGAATCCAGTGATGTGACGTTGCCTGTGCCGGATGTGAGGCGATTCCCGCGTGAGCGCGGCATCCGGCGCATGTCGTCAGCCTTCTCGACCCGGAACAGAAGGACTGGATATGTTGACCCGGACACCGGAATTCCCCGTGGAGTCAGGCCAGTCGGCCGTGCCTCCACCCCCGTCAGCCGCCCCCGCCGCCGACCGCGCCGTATGGCGTGCCGACGGGCGGGCCGCCGCGCCGAGGACGCTGGTCGATGTGTTAGAGGCATCGGCGAGGGCGCACCCCTACGCACTCGCCCTCGACGCCGGTGACACCGCGATGGACTACCGCGAACTGCTGGCGGAGGTCACCGCCATGGCGGGGAAGTTGCGGACGCACGGTGTGGGCGCCGGAGACCGTGTCGGTGTACGGGTCCCGTCGGGCACCGCCGATCTGTACGTGGCCGTGCTCGCGGTGCTGGAGGCCGGCGCGGCCTACGTACCGGTCGACGCCGACGACCCCGACGAACGCGCGGAGTTGATCTGGTCCGAGGCGCGGGTGTGTGCGGTGATCGGCGCGGGGCTGGCGATCACCCTGCGTCCGGAAGTAGCCGGGTGCGGTGAACACCGCGGACCGCGGCCCGGGGACGACGCGTGGGTCATCTTCACCTCCGGAACCACCGGGCGGCCCAAGGGTGTCGCCGTCTCCCACCGGTCGGCCGCGGCCTTCGTGGACGCCGAGGCCCGGTTGTTCCTACAGGACCGACCGCTCGGCCCCGGGGACCGCGTACTCGCCGGGCTTTCCGTGGCGTTCGACGCCTCCTGTGAGGAGATGTGGCTGGCCTGGCGGCACGGTGCCTGCCTGGTCCCGGCACCGCGCTCGCTGGTCCGCACCGGCGGCGACCTGGGGCCCTGGCTGGTGGAACGGCGGATCACCGCCATCTCCACTGTGCCAACTCTGTTCGCGCTCTGGCCGGTTGAGTCCCTGGAGCGGGTCCGGTTGGTGATCCTGGGCGGCGAGGCGTGCCCGCCCGAGCTGGTCGACCGGCTCTCCGCCGGACACCGCGAGCTGTGGAACACCTATGGCCCCACCGAAACCACCGTGGTGGCCTGCGCGGCACCTCTGCTGGCGGGTCAGCCGGTACGGATCGGCGTGCCGCTGGACGGATGGGACCTCGCGGTGGTGGACGGTGACGGCCACCCCGTCCGCTGGGGCGAGAGCGGGGAGTTGCTGATCTCAGGGGTCGGCACCGCGCGCTACCTGGACCCGGCGAAGGACGCCGAGCGGTTCCGTACGCACCCGGCCCTGCCCGGCGGACGCGTCTACCGCAGCGGCGACCGGGTACGTGCCGACCGAGAGGGCCTGGTCTTCCTCGGCCGCGTGGACGAGCAGGTCAAACTGGCGGGTCGCCGGATCGAACTGGGCGAGATCGACGCGGCGTTGCGGGCGCTGCCTGGTATCGCGGCGGCCGCCGCGGCCGTGCGGAGCACCGCCACCGGGGGACGGACGCTGGTCGGCTACCTGGTACCTGAACAGGCGCCGGGTACGACCGAGTTCGACACCGCCGCCGCACGCGAACGACTCCTGGAGCAGCTGCCGCACGCGCTCGTCCCCGTGCTCGCGCTCGTAGCCGAACTGCCGACCCGCACCTCCGGCAAGGTCGACCGCGACGCCCTGCCGTGGCCCGTACCGCTCGCCGGGACGAGCGGCGAAGGCGGCCCCGACGCCTCGTCGACCGGCACCGAAGCCTGGCTCGCCGAGCGGTGGCAGGAGGTGCTGGGCCTGCGAGTGTCCAGTGACAGTGACTTCTTCGCACTCGGTGGAGGCAGTCTTGCCGCCGCCGCACTGGTGTCGGCGCTGCGCGAGCGCTACCCGGAGGTCTCGGTCGCCGACCTCTACCGCTCTCCCACGCCGCGCGCACTGGCCGCACGGCTGGACGGATCGGCGCGGGGCTCCCGGTCACGACGTGAGGTGCGCCGGACACCGCGCCGCACCGGATTCGTCCAAAGCCTCGTGCTCGCCGGGCTGTTCGCGGTGACCGGGCTGCGCTGGCTGCTCGTCCTGGCCGCGATCGACAACATCGCCGAACCGCTGCCGTGGGCCAGGCACACCTCGTGGTGGCTGGTCACGGCCGGCTGGGTGGTGCTGTACAGCGCGCCCGCCCGAGTGGCGATCGGCGCGGGCGCGGCCCGACTGCTGACCCGCGGACTGCGCCCCGGCACCCATCCGCGAGGTGGCGGTACACATCTACGCCTGTGGGCGGCGGAGCGGATCGCGGGCACGTTCGGGGTGCCCGCGCTGCTCGGTACCCCCTGGGCCAGCCGCTACGCCCGTGCGCTGGGGTGTGCCGTCGGCCGCGATGTGGAACTGCACGCCATGCCGCCGGTCACCGGGCTGGCCGAGTTCGGCGACGGCTGCGCGGTCGAGCGGGAGGTCGACCTCGCCGGGTGGTGGCTGGACGGCGACCTGCTGCGGATCGGCGCGGTACGCGTCGGCGCCGGTGCCCGGGTGGCCGCCCGCAGCACACTGCTGCCCGGCGCGGTGATCGGTGACCGGGCCGAGGTGGCCGCTGGATCCAGCGTGCACGGCACGGTGCCGGACGGCCAGTTGTGGGCCGGCAGCCCGGCCCGGCCCGCCACCGAAGCCGGGCGCGACTGGCCTGCCCCACGGCACGGCACCTCGCGCCGGTGGCATGTCGCCTACGGCGCCGGGCTGTTGGGGTTCGCCGTACTGCCGTTGCTGGCCGCACTACCGGCGGTCGCGCTGCTCGGCCGGGTCGCGGAGGGCACGACCACGTTGACCGCCTTGCTCGGCGAACTCCTGGCGTGGGCGGCCCCGGCCACCGTACTGGTGACGGTCTGCTACGCGGCACTGCTGGCCGGGGTGGTACGGCTGGCCGGGCGGGGCCTCACCCCCGGCTTCCACCCGTCGCACGGGCGGGCGGCGTGGTGCGCATGGGTGACCACCCGGGCCATGGACCAGGCTCGCTCGGTCCTCTTCCCCGGCTACGCGAGCCTGTTCACCCCGGCGTGGCTGCGGCTGCTCGGCGCCTCGGTGGGGCGCCGGGCGGAGGTCTCCACCGCACTGGTGCTACCGCGGTTGACCACCGTCGGCGACGGGGCGTTCCTGGCGGACGACACTCTGGTCGCGCCTATCGAACTGCGCGGTGGATGGCTGTACTTGGGGCGCTCGTCGGTCGGCTCTCGCGCGTTCGTCGGCAACTCGGGCATCGTCGGGCCGGACCGTCAGGTACCCGACCGGGCGCTGATCGGGGTCCTCTCCGACGCCCCCGCGCACGCCGAACCCGGCACATCCTGGTTGGGGCGGCCCGGCGTCACCGTAGCCAGGGCCACCGACGACGCCGACCCGGCCCGCACCTTCGACCCGCCCCGGCGCCTGGTGGTGGCTCGGGCTGCGGTCGAACTGTGCCGCGCGCTACCGCTGTTGTGCGCCGCCGCGCTGGCCGACCTGGTGTTCGTGGCGATGCAGGAGGCGGTCGACCGCCTGGGCTGGCTGGCCGCGGGCGCGGTCTGCGGTGCGGTCCTACTGGTGGCGGGAGTGGTCGCCTGCCTGCTCACCACCGCCGCGAAGTGGCTGCTGGTCGGCCGCTTCCGGACCGGCGAACACCCGCTGTGGAGCTCGTTCGTGTGGCGCAACGAACTGTACGACACCTTCGTCGAGTCACTGGCGATGCCGTGGTTGGGCACCGCCATCACCGGCACCCCGATGCTCAACGCCTGGCTGCGCACCCTCGGTGCGCGCATCGGCCGCGGTGTGTGGCTGGAAAGCCACTGGCTGCCGGAGACCGACCTGGTACGGCTGGACGACGCGGTGAGCGTCAACCGCGGATGCGTACTGCAAACGCACCTGTTCCACGACCGGTTGATGCGTGTCGACACGGTGCACCTACACCGCGGCGCCACCCTCGGCCCGAACTCCATCGCGCTACCGGGCGCGGCCGTCGGCACGGCGACCACGGTCGGCCCCGCCTCCCTGGTCATGCGCGGCGAACAGGTGCCACCCGAATCCCGCTGGACAGGCAACCCGATCGCGGCGCACACCCCGGACGACGGCCGGTAGCCCGGCGTCGCGTACCGGCCCTCCCGAAGCCGTTGGGGCTTCGGGAGGGCCGGCCGCCTCGCGGATGCCGCGTTTCCCCAGCGGAGCCGCGCGGCGTCGGCGCAGCCGCTACCGCGCGCTGGCGAGGGCGGTCGACACCACGGACCTGGCTTCCTCCTGGACCTGGCTGAGGTGGTCGGGGCCGAGGAAGGACTCGGCGTAGATCTTGTACACGTCCTCGGTGCCCGAAGGGCGGGCCGCGAACCAGGCGTTGCGCGTGCACACCTTGATGCCGCCGATCGGGGCCCCGTTGCCGGGGGCCTCGGTGAGGACGGAGGTGATCCGCTCGCCCGCGAGGGTGTCCGTGGTGATCTGCTCCGGCGAGAGCTTGGCGAGGACCGCCTTCTCGGCCTTGGTGGCGGGCGCGTCGATGCGAGCGTAGGCCGGTTCGCCGAAGCGGTCGGTGAGGGCGTAGTAGTGCCAGGACGGAGACCTGCCGGTCACGGCGATGATCTCGGAGGCGAGCAGGGCGAGGACGATGCCGTCCTTGTCGGTGGTCCAGACGGAACCGTCACGCCGTAGGAAGGAGGCCCCGGCCGACTCCTCACCGCCGAAGCCGAGCGTCCCGGCCAGCAGTCCGTCCACGAACCACTTGAAGCCAACGGGTACTTCGACCAGTTGCCGCCCAAGCTCGGCGGCCACCCGGTCGATCATGCCTGACGACACCAGGGTCTTGCCGACTCCGGTGGTGCGCGGCCACTGGTCCCGGTGCGAGTACAGGAAGGAGATGGCCACCGCGAGGTAGTGGTTGGGATTCATCAGGCCGCCGTCCGGAGTGACGATGCCGTGCCGGTCGGCGTCGGCGTCGTTGCCGGTGGCCACCTGGTACTTGCCGCGCTGCGCGATCAACGAGGCCATGGCGTAGGGCGAGGAGCAGTCCATACGGATCCTGCCGTCCCAGTCAAGCGTCATGAAGCGCCAGGTGGGATCGGTCAGCGGATTGACCACCGTCAGGTCGAGCCGGTGCTGCTCGGCGATCCGCTCCCAGTAGGCGACCGACGCGCCGCCCATCGGATCCGCGCCGATGCGCACTGCCTCCGAGCGCACCGCGTCCAGGTCGACCACGCTGGGCAGGTCCTCGACGTAGCGCTCCAGGAAGTCGTACCGGCCGGTGGTCGGCGCCGAGAGCGCGCGGGCGTACGGCAGCCGACGTACGTCCTTGAGGCCGCCGGCGATCAGCTCGTTGGCGCGGTCCTGGATCCAGGATGTCGCGGCCGAGTCCGCGGGGCCGCCGCTCGGCGGGTTGTACTTGAAGCCGCCGTCGGAGGGCGGGTTGTGGGACGGGGTGACCACCACACCATCCGAAAGGCCACTGGTGCGGCCCCGGTTGTGGGTGAGGATGGCGTGCGAGACGGCCGGTGTGGGGGTGTAGCCGTCGGCGCTGTCGATGAGCACGGTGACGTCGTTGGCGGCGAAGACCTCAAGGGCGGTCACCCGCGCGGGCTCGGACAGCGCGTGGGTGTCGGCGCCGAGGTACAGCGGGCCGTCGGTGCCCTGTCTGTCCCGGTAGTCGCAGATCGCCTGGCTGGTGGCCGAGATGTGGTCCTCGTTGAACGCCGTGGCCAGCGACGAGCCGCGGTGCCCGGAGGTACCGAAGGCCACGCGCTGGGCGGGGTCGTCGGGATCAGGGTGCAGGGCGTAGTACGCGGTCACCAGCCGGGCGATGTCCACCAGGTCGGACGGCTGTGCGGGCCGTCCCGCTCGTTCGTGCGGCATCCAGGCTCCTCCAGATCCGGTCCGGACATGTCATTTTTCCGGACGCCTGACCGTAGGATCCGCTTCGACACGGGTGCGGGGCGAGAGCGGCTTCCGGCCCGTCCCGGCGCGCCGTGCCGCTCGGCTGGACGCGAGCGAGGTCCCCGCGGTCGGCCGCCTTCGGCGCCTCAGACGCGGGCGGCCGCCCTGAGGTCACGGTCGAAGGCGCGGATGTCGTCCTCGGTGAGCGATGTACGGGTGTCGGCGATGGCCCGCAGATAGTCGCCGGTGAGCTGGCCCGGTGCCGGTGCTGACCGTGACTCCGCCGCCAGGTGCCGCTCGAAGGCGGTCTGCGCGGCGGTGCGCGCGGCGTACTCGATGTCGGCGGGGGTGAAGCGGTCACTGGCCTCGACCAGTGCCTCCAGGTCGACGTCGGCCGCCCGGTCCGGGCCGATGTAGCGGATCCAGATGGCCCGGCGGGCCTCGGCGTCCGGTGGCCCCACCGGGATCAGGTAGTCGAAGCGTCCGGGCCGCAGGAAGGCCGGGTCCAGGGACCGTACGGCGTTGGTCGCGCAGATCAGCAGTCTGCGGTCACCACGTCTGAACTGCGGGATGAGCTTGAGCAGTTCATTGGTCACCCGGTGCGCCAGGGTGGTGGGGTCATGCCGCTGCGAGGCGATCTCCTCCGCCTCGTCGAAGAACAGCACCAGCTGCTGCAAGTGCTCGACGCGTGAGAAGAGTTGGCGCAGCCCATCGGCCACCCCGTGCGCGTCCTCGGCGAGTTGGTAGGGCAGCACCTCGATGAACGGCCAGCGCAGTCGCGAGGCCACCGCCCGCGCGAAGGTGGTCTTGCCCGTACCGGGCGGCCCGAACAGCACCACGGCGCGGGGCGGCACCAGGCGGTAGTGCCGCGCGACGCCCGGATGCTCCAGCGGCAGTACCAGCCGTCGCTCGATCAGTGCCTTCTCCGCGGTCATGCCCGCGATGCCGTCCCACAGCCCGTCCTCCGGCACCGCGCCACCGAGCTGGTCGAGGATGGTGGCCTCCGCCGAGTCCGCGGTCAGCAGCTTCTCGAAGTACGTCAGATCGGGTCGGCCGGCGTAACCGGAGTGGATGAAGGAGTGCTCGCCGACCTCGCCCGGCGGCAGCAGCGCCCCGATGCGGCGCACCCCCGCCTGCGCCAGCCGCTCCTCAAGGGCGGCCAGCAGCGCCGATCCGATGCCGTGGCGGCGCCACTCACGGGCCACCGCAAGCCGCAGCACCCAGCCCCGCTCCTGCGCCGTCGAGGAGACCGCGGCACCGATGACCTGGTCGCCCACCACGGCCACCACGGCAGGCGCGCCCATCCGCAGGGCGCTCACCACTTCGGCGAGGCTCACCGCTGGGTCAGAAGTGCTGTTGCGCGACTCCTCCCAGATGCGCACCATCTGGTCCAGGTCGCCTTCCTCCAGGGTCCGAAGCCGCCAGGGCGTCATCACGGTCACCTCCCGGCCATTTTCCTCCACGTCACGGCCGCTGGCGCGCCGTGCGCCCGCCCCGCGCGGTGCCGGAAAATGCCGAGCGGCACTCCACGCCGCTGCGTTAGCCTCCGGCCATGGCCGAACTCGCCGACCACGGGCCTGCGTTGGGCCGACCGCGTCCGCTGTGGCGTGACCGTGACTTCAGTGTCTTCTGGGCCGCGCAGACCCTGTCGGTCGTCGGCGACTCCTTCGCGCTGATCGCCCTGCCGCTGCTGGTGCTGCGGGCGACCGGGTCGGTGGCGCAGATGGGCCTGCTGACGGCGGTGGCTGGTACGGCGTCCGTCGTCGCCGGTGTCTTCGCCGGGGTCGTGGTGGACCGGCTGGACCGCAGGATGCTGCTGGTCGTCTGTGACCTCGCCCGTATGGTGCTCTACGGGCTGGTCCCGCTGGCCTGGGCGTTCGGCCCGCACATCTGGCTGCTGTACGTGGTGCTGCCGCTGGGCGAGGCGGTGGGGATGCTGTTCTCCGTCACCTATGTCACCGCCGTACGGGCGCTCGTCCCCGGAGCCCGCATCACGCGGGCCAACGGCAGGCTGAACGCCACGGCTGCGGCGGCCGGAGTCGTCGGCCCGGTGTTCGCGGGGATGATCGCCGCGCGCTTCGGTCCGACCGCGGCGGTCGGCGTGGACGCGGCGAGCTTCGGGGTGTCGGCGGCCTGCGTGAGCTTCGTACGGTTCCGGGGCCGGCCGCGGGAGGACGAGCGGACTGACGGCGGGACGCCATGGCGGGAGCTGCTGGCCGGAGCGGCGTTCCTGCGGCGGCACCCCGTGCTGCGGACGCTGACCGTGCTGCTGTCGGTGTTCTGCTTCCTGACGCTCGGGCTGAACGACCTGATCGTCTACCACCTCAAGCACGATCTCGGCCAGGGCGACGGAGCGGTCGGCACCGTCTTCGCGGTCGGCGCGGTGGGCACGATCACCGGGGCGCTGCTCGTCGCCCCGATCCGCCGGGTGCTGGGCTTCGGGATGACGTGGATCGGCGGCGTGGCGGTGTGCGGGCTGGCGCTGGCGGGCATCGGCTCGGCGGACAGCGTGCCGGTCATCGGGGCGTTGGCCGCCGGGTTCCTGGGGTGTGTCAGCGTGGCCGGAACATGCTCCATGTCGCTGCGGCAGGAAGTCACTCCGGACCATCTGCTGGGCCGGGTCACCTCGGCGTTCTGGACCATCCACTACTCGGCGGCCCCCGTGGGCGCCGCCGCCCTCACCTGGGCCGCGCAGCGCTGCGGTACGGCGGCGGTGTGCCTGGTCGCCGGGGCGTGCTGCCTGATCACCGCGGTACTGGCGCTGTTCACCCCGGTCCGTGCCCCCCGCCCGGAACACTCGGGCGATCCGGCCTGACCGGCTGCCGCCAAGGCATCACGCTTGGATCACGGTTGGGCGGCGCGGGGGTGTGGGAAGGGTCATGCGGTGGTCAAAAATCGCTCCCCAAAACCGGGCGAACGGTGGCTTTTGGGCTGGGTGATGGCAGGAAACCGCTGTCCGGACTGGTGTGAAGCCAAGGGTTACCTAAGTAAGGTACCCCTTGCTTCATTGGTCGGGTGTGTGCCGGGCGGGCGGGAAAGTCCGTGAAAGCGGTTGGGGCCGCGGCGCAGACCCAGGCGGGTTCCGTCGGTCGACGGCTCGTTTGCGTCTCACTTCGGAGGGCCCATGTCTGTCGTAGTTCCACGGTCCGTGCGCCGGACCACGGCGGTACTGGCGACAGCCGCCGCGTCGGCGCTGGTGCTGACCGGATGCGGCGGTTCGAAGACGCCGGGCAACTCCTCGTCCGCGTCGGGCGGGTCGCTCAAGGGCCAGTCGATAACCCTGTACAGCGGCCAGCACCAGCAGACCGTGGACGCGCTGGTGAAGGGCTTCGAGTCGCGCACCGGCGTGAAGGTCAACGTCCGCTCCGGCGACGAGGCCGAGTTGGCCAACCAGATCCTCCAGGAGGGCGCCGCCTCACCGGCGGACGTGTTCTTCGCGGAGAACCCGCCCGCGCTGACCACGCTGGAGGAAAAGGGCCTGCTGACCAAGGCCGACTCCAGCACGCTGGCCGCCGTACCATCCGGCGACAGCTCGGCCAAGGGAGACTGGGTGGGCGTCTCCGCCCGCGAGGCGGTGTTCGCCTTCAACACCGGCAAGCTGTCCGCCGCACAGGCCCCCTCCTCGGTGAAGGACCTGGCCTCGGCGGCCTGGAAGGGCAAACTGGGCGTCGCACCAAGCGAGACCGACTTCTCCCCGATCGTCACCAGGATGATCAAGGCCGACGGCGAGGCCGCCACCAAGTCCTGGCTGGAGGGCCTGAAAGCCAACAGTAAGGTCTATGCCAGCAACGAGGACCTGGTCGCCGCCATCAACCGCGGCGAGGTCGAGGGCGGCGTCATCGACCACTACTACTGGTACCGGCTGCGGGACGAGCAGGGCGCGTCCGGCATCCACAGCGCGCTGGCCTACTTCAAGCAGGGCGACCCCGGCTCGATGGTGGACGTCTCCGGCGCCGGGATCCTGGCAAACAGCAAACACCAGGCCGCCGCCCAGGCGTTCCTGGTGTATCTGACCAGCAAGCCCGCCCAGCAGATCATCGCCACCTCGCACAGCTACGAGTACCCGCTGGCCGCCGGGGTGCAGAACACCAAGGTCAGCCGCCCGCTCAAGGACGCCGGTGCGGTGGTCCCGGCCAGCGACCTCGGTGACGGCAAGCAGGCACTGCAACTGCTGCAGAGCGTGGGCCTGTTGTCGTGAGCATCCCGCGTTCACTGACGCGGCCGAGCCGGCCACCGGTGTTCCGGTGGCCGGCCGGCCGCGTGCTGCCTGCGGTGGCCGGGCTGGTCGCGCTGCTGGTCGCCTGCCCGTTGCTGTTCCTCGGCCTCCAGGCCGGGCAGTCCGGCTGGGCCACGGCAACCCGTCTGCTGCAACGCCCGCTGATCGCCACCCTGTTGTGGCACACCGTCTCACTGACGGCGCTGGTCACCGCCGCCACGCTGGTAGTGGGCTTCGGCGCCGCCTACTTGGTGGAGCGCACCGACCTCCCCGGCCGCCGCGTCTGGACCGTGGCACTGGCGATGCCGCTGGCCGTACCGGAGTTCGTGCACGGCTACTGCTGGGTCTCGCTGTTCCCGTCGGTACAGGGCTACTGGGGCGCGGCACTGGTGATGACCTCCTCGCTGTACCCACTGGTGTTCCTGCCGGTGGCCGCCACGCTGCGGCGCAGCGACGCCGCCGCCGAGGAGGTGGCGCGCAGCCTGGGACACGGCCGGTTGGCGACCCTGTGGCGCGTCACGCTGCCGCAGACCAGGCCCGCGCTGGCCGGGGGCGCGCTGCTGGTGTCGCTCTATCTGCTCGGCGAGTACGGCGCATTCGCGATGCTCCGGTTCACCACCTTCGCCACCGCCATCTACACCGAGTACGAGACGGCCTTCGACACCGAGTCCGCCAGCGTACTGACCCTTGTCCTGGTCGCCCTGGCGCTGCTGGTGGTGGCCCTCGACGCGCGCTCCGCACGCCGTGGCCGCGTGGTGCGCGAGGGCGGCACCGCACGCCCCTGCGCCCCGCAGCCGCTCGGCCACTGGAAGGCACCCGCGACCGCGGCACTGGCCGCGGTCGTCGCGGTGACGCTCGGGGTGCCGGTGTACGCGCTCGTCTACTGGACGGCGCGCGGCAACTCCTCCACCCTGCCGTCGACTTCCATCCTGTCGGCCACCGCCGCGACGCTGGGCTACGCGCTGGCCGCGGCGACCGCTGCCACCGCCGCCGCGGTGCCGGTGGCGCTCTACGCCTGGCGGCGGGCCACCCGACTGGCCCGGGCCGTGGAACGTGCCGTCTACCTGACCAGGGCGCTGCCCGGCATCGCGGTGGCGCTGGCCGTGGTCTTCTTCGCGATCCGCTACGCACCGGCCGTCTACCAGCAGCCCCCGATGCTGGTCGCCGGATACGCGGTGCTGTTCTTCCCGCTGGCGCTGACCGCGGTACGCGCCTCACTCACCCAGGTGCCGCACGGTGTCGAGGACGCCGCCCGCTCCCTGGGCGTGCGTCCGCTGGCGGTACTGGCCCGGGTGACGCTGCCGCTGATCCTGCCCGGCCTCGGCGCCGCCTTCGCCATGGTCGCGCTCACCGCCAGCACCGAACTGACCGCCACGCTGCTGCTGCGCCCGACCGGGACCGAGACGCTGGCCACCCAGTTCTGGGCCTACACCACCGATCTGTCCTGGGGCGCCGCCGCTCCGTACGCCGCCGTGATGACCGCCCTGTCCATCCCGGCCGTCGTGCTGCTCACCCGCCGCACCCTCGGCACCCCGCGAACCCGAAAGGCGTGAGATGAGCGGCCTGTCGATCAGCAAGCTGCACGCGGCGCACGGTCACACCACCGTGCTGCGCGACCTCGAACTGACCGTCCCCAACGGCGCGCTGGCCTGCGTACTGGGGCCCTCCGGATGCGGCAAGAGCACCCTGCTGCGGATCATCGCGGGCTTCCACCAGCCGGTCAGCGGCAAGGTCACGGTGGGGGAGCGCACCCTCAACGACGACCGCACCCAGATCCCCGCCGAACGTCGGCGCATCGGCTACGTACCGCAGGACGGCGCCCTCTTCCCGCATCTGACCGTCGCCGCCAACGTCGGCTTCGGGCTGCCCCGCGCCGAACGCCGGGAGCGGGTGGCCGAGATGCTCGACCTCGTCGGCCTGAACGGTCTAGCCGACCGGCACCCCCACCAGCTCTCCGGCGGCCAGCAGCAACGCATCGCGCTCGCCCGCGCACTGGCCCCAAGGCCGGAACTGCTGCTACTGGACGAGCCGTTCGCCGCACTGGACGCCGCCCTGCGCACGGAACTGCGCACCGAGGTCGCCACCACACTGCGCCGCGCGGGCGCCACCGCCGTCCTGGTCACCCACGACGTGGACGAGGCCCTTGCCTTCGCCGACGTCATCGCCGTGATGCGGGACGGCCGAATCGTCCAGGCCGACGCCCCGCACGCCCTCTACCACCGGCCCGCCGACACCGGCGTGGCCCGCACCCTCGGCGAGGCCAACCTGATCCCCGCCAAACTCGCCGCCGACCACGCCATCACCGCGTTCGGCGAACTACCGCTCACCGACGGCGCTTCCAACGGCACCGAAGACGCCGTCGTACTGCTGCGCCCCCAGCAACTCCGGCTGTCCGCCGCCTCCGGCCCGCACACCATCGAGGCCCGCATCATCAACGCCGGCTTCCGCGGCCACGACTACCGCCTCGAACTGGACCCCGCCGCCCGCCACGAACTTCCCACCCCCCTCATCGCCTACACGAGCGCCGACGCCCCACCGCCCACCGACCAGACGATCCACGTAGCGGCACACGGCACAGCGCATCCACTCGTCCCTGAACAGGCGCCCGTCTCCGCCACCGTGTAGGTGCCCGCCACACGAGCGTTGACGTGCGGCGCGGGGCGCGGCCGCCGTTCTCGGGGCGCACGGCGCCGCGTGCGGTGACGGCGTGGGGGCGCGAACCGTTGGCGTGCGCCTCGCGGCCCGGATCAGGCCACCGGCGGTGCGCCCTCCTCGACCCAGTCGGCGGTACGCCACTCCTGTCGCCTTTCGGCACTCAAGGGCTGGTGAGCGGTGAGCGCGGTGGCCAGGTCGCAGTGCACGGCGATGGGCGGCTGCTCACCGGCTGGCACGATCGACCCGTCGGCGGGGATGGCGGCCAGCTCCAGCGGCCGGTCGTGCGCGGCGAGGCGGCGGGCGGCGTCGAGCACGGCGACCTGACCGGCGGGCGACCAGCCGTGCAACGCGGTGAGGTCCAGGATCACCGGCCCGGCACCGCGCGCCAGCGCCCATCCCACCGCCCCCGCGAAACGGGCGACCGCCTCGGCGCCCAGGTAGCCGGACAGCGACAGGATGCCCAGATCATCCCGGTTGGTGTAACGCCACTGGATCGTCATACGTGTCTCACATGCCCTTTCGTTGCGCGGAGTTGCCGCGGACGGGCTTGCCACGAGGACGCCACTTCGACGACGCGGTCCGCCGGGTTTGTCGGGGCCCGGCGCGCACCCGCGTCGTCCACGCGGTCGCGGGCAGCGCGTGGTACCCCGGACCAGACGGTGAACAGACGGGTATGCGCGGGGAGTTGGCCGACAGCGCCGAGCGCGTCCAGTACCCGTAGCTGGTCGTCCCTGATGCCAGAAGCGATGACCTGATCCCACGCCTGCCCAGTTCGTCGACGGCGTCCCTGAGGACAAGAGTGCCGCTGGCATCGATAGTGGACCTCCGCGACATGCGCAAGATGACCCCGCGGGTATCGGCGAGTTGTTCTGGCTCCTCCAGCGCGGCCCCGCGGCTCGGGCCGAGGCCTGTTGCCTGTCGCGCGACGCCATCGAACGTCTGGGACAGCGCAGGCCGTACGCATGCGAATCAGCCCCCGCGCTCACGCTGCCGGTTCCGCTGCCAGTCGGATACGAGGAGACGTTGACACACCACAGCACGCGGTGCCGTCGATCGGCGAGCTGGTCATGGCCTCGGCGACCACTTCGCCCGCTTCCCTGATCCCGGCCTGTACGGCTCGGCGATGGACCACCTCACACGACTCGGCGCCCGAGAAGTGATCCACTTCCCCGGCGCCGACGAACCCGGCGACCCGGACCGCCGCCTCGCCCTGTCCGGGCTGACGGGGGTGGACCGCCTGTTCTCCTTCGAGGCCGCCGTCGCGGCGACTTCGCCAGAGTGAGGGCAACGTGGCCAGGGGCTGCGACCACTACCGCTTGGGGCTGGCGAGACGGGTGCCCGACCAGTCCTTGCCGACGCTGATGGACTTGGTCTGGGAGAGGCCCGAGGTCTGGGCGCCGTCGCTGATGTCGCTGGGCTCGATGTAGCCGTCGCGTCCCGTCTTCGGAGTGAACAGCCAGATCATGCCACCCTCCTCGAGCAGGCCCAGGGCGTCCACCAGGGCGTCGGTGAGGTCTCCGTCCTCGTCCCGGAACCACAACAGCACCACGTCGGCAACGTCGTCGTAGTCCTCGTCGACCAGTTCCCGGCCGATGATGGACTCGATCCCCTCGCGCAGGTCGTGGTCGACGTCGTCGTCGTACCCGATCTCCTGGACGACCTGCCCGTGCTCGAACCCCAACCGGGCCGCAGGGTTGGTCCGCTCGTTTCCTGATTCCGTCATCGCAGTCCCTTCGCGCAGGACGCGCCTGCCGCGCCCCTTCTGATAGCCAATCAGACATGCCCGGACGGCGGTGGCCAACTCACCGATCGGGCCGCCCCGAGCGTGGGGGCGTCAGGACCGGACCTCCTCGCAGGCACGGCCGCGTAGTTGTGGTCCGCTGCCGCTGTGCTCCCACCCCTCGGCGCAGACCACCGCGTGGTTGGGCAGGTCACGCCCCACGGGCACGGTGTACTTCTGGTGGTAACCCCAGAACCCCGTCGGGCTGTTGGCGTTGAGCCCGCCACCGTAGATGTGGAAGTGGCCGGTGAAGTCACCACCCCACGTGGTGGACGCGCTCACCGCAGCGACATGAAGACCGCGGCCGTCGACGCTGAGACACGTCCTGTCGTTGCACCCCGCGCCCCCCGCGAACGCGGACGGCGCGCCCGCCACCAGTGCCCCCGACGTGGCGATGCCCACCGTCACGCGGACGCACCAACGCCCCATCCCCGCAACCCTGTTCACCCGCGGCACCCCTCGGCTCGTGACAACTGCTGGGGGATCCTGCCAGTCCCGTCGGCAAACGGAACGTCTCTCCAACCGCGATTCCCCCCAAGGGATGACCGGCCTCCGTCGCGCGGCAGCAACTGCCACGTGCCGTCCGGTCGGCGCGGCTTGCGCGGTGCGTCGTCAGGTCAGGGGGAAAGCCACGCTTACTGAAGGTCGTCCAAGTCGTCCTGGTCGAAATAGGTGCCGTCATCGTCCGTCTGCCGGGCGCGCTGCTGCTCCTGCTGGCGCTGGCGCAGCTGGCGCTCCTGCTCTTGGGACGCGAGTGTCTCCTCGGTCATGTCCTCTATGAAGTCCGCATCGCTGTAAGGGTCGCGATCCCTGTTTGCCATTTCGGTCTCACTCCTCGGTGAGGTGGCGTGTGGGAGGCGTCTCCACCGAGATCAGCGTGGCACGCGCCGGTAAGGCACGCATCTCGTGTCGATGCCGTGCGGTTGTGCCGCAAGTCCAGCCGTAGCAGCGGGTTAACGGTGTGGCTGATGCGACCAGAGAGCCGGGCGGTGCGACGCGACTTCACCGCACCCTGAGGCTCACCAGGCGCTTCCGACGCCGGGCCGCTCGTGGGCGGTCGGTTCGCCGCCCGCCTCCGTGAACGCCTGCAGTGCCGCCACGAGGCCCGTGCGCTGGGCGGGCGGCATGGCGGCGACGATGCGGGCGATCTCGGCCCGCCGCCGCTCGGTGGCCTCGCGCACCACTCGACGTCCGGCATCGGTGAGATCGATGAAGACCTCGCGTCGGTTGGCGGGACTGGCCTCGCGCTCCAGCATGCCTGCGGCTACCAGCCGGTCCACCATGCGCATCGCGGTGGACGGGATGACGTCGAGGTGTTCGCCGAGCCGGGAGATGTTCATCGCCCCGCGGCTGTCCAGGATCACCAGCATCCGGAACTGGGGAAGAGTCAAGGTCTCCTCGACCGAAGCCAACGACCGCGCGGAGACCGCCACCAGCAACCGCGAGGCGGTCAGCACGGCGGTGACCACCTCGTCCGCGCTCTCGGCCGCCCCTTGCTGGCTGTCGGCAGGGGGCGGGGAGGAGTCCGTGATCGGCGCGCGCTTCGACATGTGCTCCTTTCTACCTCTTCCGCAACGCTTCCGAGCCGCTCGGCCTCGCACAAGGTGGCGCGCTCTTGCACACGACAAAGGTTCATATTGCATAATGCAAAAATGATGAACGGACCGGAGCTGACCGCTGACCCCGCCCACCCGCAGCCTCGTGACGCGCCCGCCGTGCCGCGCGGCCTGCCCGCCGCCGTAGCCCTGCTACGGGAAGCCAAAGGTGGGCTACTGGTCCTTGCCTTGCTGGTGGGGGCCGGTGCGGGCCTCGGCGCGATCGCCTTCCGCTGGCTGATCAAGACGTTCACCTCGCTGCTGTCCGGCCACTCCGACTACGCCGCCGCCGGGCACGCCGCCAACCCGCATGCACCGTGGCTGGGTCCGTGGTTCGTACTGCTCGCCCCGGTGCTCGCCGGTCTGGCCTACGGCCCGCTGGTGCACCGGTTCGCCCGCGAGGCCCGCGGGCACGGGGTGCCCGAGGTGATGTACGCGGTCGCGCGCCGCGGTGGGCGGATCGCACCTCAGGTGGCGGTCGTGAAGTCACTGGCCTCGGCCTTGTGTATCGGCGGTGGCGGTTCGGTGGGTCGTGAGGGGCCGATCGTCCAGATCGGTTCCGCGCTGGGCTCGACGCTGGGCCGGGTGGTGAAGGTCGCCGAGGACCGGATGAAGGTGCTGGTGGCCTGTGGCGCGGCGGGCGGCATCGCGGCGACGTTCAACGCGCCGCTGGCCGGAGTGTTCTTCGCGATGGAGCTGATCCTGCGGGACTTCACCGCCGAGTCCTTCGGCATGGTGGTCCTCGCCTCGGTCACCGCGAGCGTCATAGGCCGGGCCGCCTTCGGCAACACTCCGTTCCTGCACCTGCCCGCCTTCTCCGTCCAACACCTCTCCGAGTACCTGCTGTTCGCCGCGCTGGGGGTGCTGGCCGGAGCGGTCGGCGTCGGCTTCACCCGCGTCCTGTACTGGATCGAGGACGCCTGTGACTTCGCCTGGCGCGGCCCGGAGTGGGCCCGCCCGGCGGTCGGCGGTGTGCTGTTGGGCGCTCTGCTGCTGGTACTGCCGCAGATGTACGGGGTCGGTTACCCCGTCCTGGAGAATGCCGTGGACGGCAAGTACGTCATCGGCTTCCTCCTCCTGCTGCTCGTCGGAAAGATCGTCGCCACCAGCCTGACCATCGGCATCGGCGGCTCCGGCGGTGTCTTCGCGCCGTCGCTGTTCATGGGCGCGATGCTCGGTGCCGCCTACGGCACCGCCGCCCACCATCTTGCCCCCGGCGTGACCGGTCCGGTCGGGGCGTACGGGCTGATCGGCATGGGCGCGGTCTTCGCCGGAGCCGCCCGGGCTCCGATCACCGCCGTGATCATCATGTTCGAGCTGACCGGCGAATACTCGATCATCCTGCCCCTGATGACCGCCATCGTCCTGGCCACCGGAACCAGCCGGATGCTGTCCCGGGACACCATCTACACACTGAAGTTGCGCCGCCGCGGCATCGACCTCGACCACACCCCGCCCACCGCACCCCTGGCCGGCGTCCCGGTCGGGACGGTGATGGAAGCGGTCCCCGAACTCCTCAACGAAATGCTGCCGTTGGCCGAGGCCGCTGCCGCGCTCACCCGCTCACCGCACGGCATCCTGCCCGTCATCGCCGCCGACGGCACATATCTGGGCGCCGCCACCGCCCGTACCGCCGCGGAGACCCTGGCCGACGGCGCCCACGACGCCACCACCGTCGCCGCCATCGCCCACCTTCCCCACCCCGTCACTATCGGCACCGATCTGTCGGCCGCGCTCGACGCCCTGGTGTCCGCCGACGGCGCGGGACTTCCCGTCCTTGACGACGGCCGCACTCGGCTGGTCGGCTGGATCACCCATCAGTCGGTCCTCACGGCACTGCACCGCGGCTCCGCCCAGGCTTCGGCATGACGAACGCGTAAGAAGCGAGCGCGGTGGGAGGCAGTGAGTGCTCAGTGCCTCCCACCGGCTCAGGGAACGACGCAACGGCCTTGGTCAAATGGTGAGTTGACGCTCAGCCGCGCCGTTCTACGAAGCCTGCGGTGCCACCCGGCTGAGAATCGTCTGGCGCAGCGCGGCGACGTCGACTTCGAGTGCGGTCAGCACCTTGATGGCGAGGCCCTCTCCCTCTGCGAGGAGGCCGAGCAGCACGTGCTCGGTGCCGATGTCTTCGTGGCCCAGCGCTCGCGCCTCGCGCACCGAGAGTTCCAGTGCCTTCTTGGCCCGCGCTGTGTAGGCGGGCCGGGGGTACTGGAACGCGCCCGTGCCGAAGGTACTGTCCGCCTGCCTCCGGATCTCCTCGACGTCGATACCGATCGAGGAGAGCGCGTCCTTGGCGGCCTGGCCACCGGTGCCGACGACTCCCGCTTCCTCCCAAAGCCGTACGGTCTCGTCCCGCGCCCGTGACACGTGGACGCCGTGCTCAGCCAGTACCTCATGGGCCGTGCTCTCGTCGGTGCCCGCCAGTCCGAGCAGCATGTGCTCCGTGCCGATGAAGTCATGCCGGAAGGCAAGCGCCTCGTCCTGCGACGCCACCACAGCCCGCTTGGCGTGGTCGGTGAAGTACTCGAACACCTCAGTCCTCCTTGCCCATGGCCTTGCGCCTGCCCGCGTGCTTCTCGTGCACCGTCTGCCGACTGACCTGTAGCGCCGTCGCGATGCTCTGCCATGTCCAGCCCTGATCACGGGCGTTGTCGACGTGCAGACGTTCCAGTTCCTCCAGCAGGCGGCGCAGCGCTACCACGGCCTGCAGCCCCACGGCGGGGTCCTTGTTGGTGACTTTCCCGGCCAGCGTGGCCGGTGTGTCCTCATCAGCCATGCTGTCAGGTTAGCCTGACGCGGCTGCTTGTCAAGGTTCCCTGACAGGCGCGGTCGTGGGACGACGGATCCAGGCGACATCGCACGGGCACCGATGCCGCGCGTGTCCGGGAAACCCCCACCCCGGTGCGGCCTGGTTGCCCGTGATGGCGTACTGATCCACGCTGACAACGAGACGACGCGAGGTGCACAGGTCCGACGAGAGCTTCGACTTCCCCGGTCGGCTTGCTGGACCGGCCCGCCCACCGGGCGGGCGCGGCGTACGGGGCGGGCGCAGCCGTCGGCGAGGAGGTAAGGAGACCTGCTTGTGAACACCACCCGGCTACAGCGCGACGAGCTCAGATCGCTGTTCGCCCCGTCGGCCGCCCCTTCGGAGAGGATCGGGCTTGAGATCGAAAGCGGCATCGTCGACCCTGAGACCGGACTCGCCGCCCCGTACACGGGAAGGAACGGCGTCAAGGCCATCCTTGAGACACTGATCGCCGAGTGGGGCGGGGAGGCGCAGCACGACGCCGGAGAGCTGATCGGCGTGAAACTGTCGGACGATGTCCTGATCGGCCTCGAACACGGCGGCCAGGTGGAGTACTCCTCCGCCCCGGCAGCCGACCTGGTCACGGTGGTGGACGACGCACGGGCCGCCCTTGAGCGCCTGTCGGAGATCGTCAAACGCTTCGGCTGGGCCCTGTTGCCCGGCGCCTACCTGCCGTTCGACCAGATCGACAGAATCCCCTGGGTGCCCATGAGCCGCGGCAGGGTCATGCGCGACTTCTTCGCCCGCATCGGCGACGCGGGTCGTGACGCCCCGAAGATCCTGTCGATGTCGCTGTGCACACAGGTACATCTGGACTTCCTCTCCCACGAGGACTTCACCCGAAAGCTCCGGATGCAGGCGGCGGCCTCACCGGTGGTCGCCGCGCTGTTCGTCAACTCCCCTTTGCAGAACGGCCGGTTGACCGGGCTGCTGTCACACCGGTCCCATGACTGGCTGTGGACGGACCCCCAGCGCTGCGGTGTGATGGGCCCGGCCCTGCGCGGTGACGTGGGCGCCGATCACATCATCGACTGGGCGTTGCGTCTTCCCATGATCTACTACCTGGGGCCGGACGGTCGGTACCAGCCCGCCCCCGACCGGCCGTTCGCCACGATCCTGGAGCGGGGCTTCGAGGACGGCTCGATGCCGACCTTCGCGCACTGGGTCTCCCACATGACGCAGACCTGGACGCACGTCAGGGCCAGGCGCACCCTGGAACTCCGCGCGGCGGACGGCCCCCCGTACCAACACATCCCCGCCGTCCCCGCGCTGTGGGTGGGGCTCAGCTACCACCCGCCGTCCCGCGATGCGGCATGGGAACTACTGCGGCAGTACAGCGTGGAGGAGCAACGCACGGCGATGCTCAGGCTGCCGGTCGAAGGGCTGCACACCATGCTGGGCGGGGATCGGATGGACGAACTCGCCCGTGAACTGGTGCGGTTGGCGCGGGCGGGGTTGCGGGCGCGGGTGGAGGCGGGGCTGGAACGTCCCAAGGCCCTGGACTACCTCGATCCACTCGACGAGGTGTTGGACACGGGGGAGACCTTCGCCGAGCAGTGCGCGCGGCGCTGGGAGACGGACCTGGGACGCGATCCGCGCCGCTACGTCGCGGCCTTCCGCGTCTGAGCCACGAGAGGGAGGCTGAATCCCGTCGGACCTGCGCACCGCGAAGGCGCCCTCGCAACAACGATGCCGTGCAAGGACCCTGCGCACGGTCGCCGCCGGGCACCCCGGCTGGGGAGGGCGCCTCGTGAGCGGTACCGCCGACCGGTCTGCTTTCTCGGCCTGAGCTTCGGCGGCCACTGGGCCGCCGAACTCCCCTTGCTGAGCCGGGCGGACGCCGCCATCGACGTGGGGTGGCCCGACGAGTGCCGTCCAGCGCGACGCCGACGACCTGCTCCGCCTGCCGTACGGGATGGCCGCAACCACCGGCAACGCGCTTGCACTTGACCGGTCGCCCGATGACGCGGCTGTCGCGCACTGGCGGCACCTGATCCAGCTTGGGCCAGAAAGTCACTTGAGCCCCGCCCGTAACGTCTCCACAACGGCCCCTGGCCGGAGCACCGGCGAACGGGTGCACATGGTCGGAGGTGACTCCCTCCGACCCTCGCGCAGCCGCCCCCAGCGCCAGCTCAGCCAATCGCGCCCGCCGCTCTGAGCTGGGATTGAGCAGCATTCGACCGTACGATCTCACTCATCGTTGAGGGGGAACTCATGGACCGTGACGTCCGCTCGGTGGATGACCTGCTCAAGCTCCTGGACAGCCTGTTCGTACCGGCAACCGACCGTTGGACGGACGGCGCCGCGACCTGGTGGGACGACTTCTACGCAGACCGTTCCAGGCCGGTGCCGTTCTTCGTGGCGAAGCCGGACGAAAGCCTGGTGTCGTACCTGGACCGAGGCCTGATCGCCCCGGGCCGCGCCCTGGATCTGGGCTGCGGCCCAGGCCGCAACGCCGTCCACCTGGCATCCCGTGGCTTCCAGGTGGACGCTGTCGACCTCTCTCCCACAGCCATCGAATGGGCCGAGGAGCGCGCCCGTGAAGCCGGAGTCGACATCGGCTACCACTGCGGCGATGCCTTCGCGCTGACCGGCGAGCTGACCGGCCCGTACGACCTGATCGTCGACTCGGGCTGCTTCCACCACCTGCCGCCGCATCGACGCATCAGCTACCGCGCCCTACTGGATCGCTCCCTCGCACCCGGTGGCCATCTCGCCCTCACCTGCTTCGCGGCGGGGACGATGGGTTGCGAACTGGCCGACATCGACCTCTACCGCGAGTTCTGCCTGCACGGGGGACTCGGCTATTCACGGGATGCCCTGCGCTGGATCTTCGCCGATCTCACGGAGATCGAACTTCGTCGGATGCGCGACGAGCCTCCCGACTCCGAGTGTTTCGGCGAGCACTTCCTGTGGGCGGCCCTGTTCCAACGCGGTGGTACGGGCGCTTGACCGGTCGGTTCGGGAGCTCGCCGCCAGGGGCGGGGCCGCGCCTGTGTTCCCCACGTGGCGGATGAGGAGTCCGCTGGAAGCGACGGCAGCCGCTCAGTTGCGCCGATGCGCGGCGAGGAAGACCTGGTCGAACTCCTTGTACACGCAGTCGACTTCGTCGAATCCCGCTTCGCGCAGCCAGGCCAGATTACCTTCCAGCGTGAGTTCGGCGAACCGCGCTCCGCCGGGTGCGTCCTCGTGGACGTGAGCGCCGTGGGGGTGGCCGGAACCCCGGGCGTAGAGTGCGGCAAGTGGAGTGCGTGACGATGACATCACCACATCCAGCACCAGGTCCAGGTTGAAGAACCAGCCACCAGGACGCAGCAGCGAGTGCACCTGACCGTATACCCGGCGAACGGCGTCCGGATCACCCAGATTGTGCGTCGTGAGCGAAGACACCACCGCATCGAACGGCCCTTCAACCTGCTCGATCCACGTAGAGTCACGCAGGTCACAGCGTCGATAGACCACTCGCGGGCCGAATTCGGCAAGTACGCTCGTGGCCCGGTCGAGCATCGGGGCGGAGTAGTCCTGGAGACACACACCGGCTTCCGGGTACTCGGCGAGCACTTGCCGACTGAACTCACCGTAGCCGCCCCCCAAGTCGAGGACCCGCGGGTGGGGCGAGTCCGCCAGCGGCAGCAGTGACGCGGCGCGCCGCAGTCGGAGTTGGCGACGTTCCCCGTCGGAAGCGACGTAGTTGGTCCACTGCTCGACGTATTCGGGTGACTGCCAGTCGTGTTGGGTCTTGACGTTCTCGGTCATGGACACTCCTCGTCGTAGGGATGGGACGTGGCGCCCATTGCAGCGGCTCAACCCAAGTTGAGTGCAACACCGTGTGCCGTGTGGCTGACCGAGCTCCCGTTCCCAGCGATCTCTCGGCGTAGCTCAGGACATTCCGCCGCGGGGTTGTCGCGGGGGCAGGACAGCAGGTGGTTGAGGTAGCCACGGGCAGTACGCAGCTGCTCCAGTTGGTTGTCGATCGCCGTGATGCGATCGGTGACGATCTCACGCCAGTCGCTGGTACTGGTCCGCCCGCGGAGTACGGAGTCGATCTCGTCCAGGCTCATCAGGCCGGTCGACTGCCACAGTCGAATCAGCGCGATGCGGTACCGCTGGTCCGCGTCGTAGTAGCGCTGCCCGGACCGCCGGTGCGCGGTGATCAGCCCACGGCGTTCCCAGTAGTGCAGGGTTGACAACGCCAAACCGTACTGGTCCGCTATGTCGCGGATCCCGATGAGATCGTTCATGGACCCAACCTGACCTCACTCGGGCACGAGTGACAAGGACCCAGGCCACCAAGCCTGTTGGGCAGGGCCGTTGCTGCCTGACCAGCCGCGCACCGGCGTTGGACGAGGCCGGGTTCCGAAAGCCCCCGGCCGGGTCAGGAAAGCCGCAAGCTGATCCAGGGGATGGTCTCCCCGGGCAGCAGGTAGCGCTCCACCTCGAAGAACCCATGCTTTTGCGCGAACCGCAGCCCGTCCACGTTGGAGGACAGGACCACAGTTTCGACTGCTTCCGCGCCAAGCTCTCGTGCTCGTCGCAATCCCCGTGCATAGAGTTCCTCGCCGAAACCGCGGCCGCGGTAGTCAGCCAGCACACGGGCTATCACGGTGGCGATCGTTGTGTCCGCCGTCGGCGGGCGGACGGTACTACAGCCCACCAGGGCATCCCCTAGATACAATACCGGTGACTTAGTGATCTTTTCGGCGGCTTGGTGTGGTCTTGGTGGGCTCGACGGTCGTGACGGTCGGCGTGTGGGGTCGTGGCGGGTTGATGTGCTCGGGGCGTTTGAGTTTCCAGTTGGCCATCTTGCGTTTGATCACGCGGGGGTTGGACCGCAACCGTCGCGGTGGCAGCAGTCGTTCACAGACCTCAGACAGGCTCTGGGTCAGTGCCCGGGCGAGTCGGGAGGGGGGAAAGCGCCGCCTGGCCGGTGACGTGGCGGCGGACGACGCGAAGGGTGCGAGTGAAGGAGATCCGGTCGGGATCGCAGCCTTCATCCCGCGCGGCCTGGTGCATCAAGTCGCGTAGCGCGTGGTGGATCAGCAGGAACGCGAAGATCTCCTGCTCGACGCCTGTCGGGTGTTGGGAACGCAAGACAAGGCGGGGACCGCCCTGGTGGGTCTTGATCTCATCCAGCGTGGTCTCGATCTCCCACCGCTGGGCATACAGTGCGGCCAACTCGGCTGCCGGTGCGGCCTTCGGGTCCAAGATGGTGGTGATCAGCCGGTAGACCGTGCCGTCGGCGGCGGGGCCAAGGGTGTACTCGATGACCCGGACGGTGATCGGGTCCGCGCGGCGGTTCTTGTCCCGGGCGGCGACGATCTGCGACAGGTACGAGCCGTCGCCAAGCGTCCGCACGACCGGCAGGACCGCGCTGTTCTTCACCCGCCACAGCAGGTCGGCGCCGGTTGCGGTGGCAGCCCGCCACAGGTCGAACCCCACGAAACCCCGGTCGGCCAGCACCAGCATTCCTGCAGCCAGATGGTCGAACAGGCACCGGGCCAACGCGGTTTCGTGCACGGCCAGCGGACCGGCTTCAGCGGCGAAGACCGCATGGGTGCCGCACTCGACCAGCGCAGCCACCCGCGCCTGCGGAAACGCCCCCCGCTTCTGCCCGCGCGAGGATCCCGGACGGCCGAAATAGGCGTCGTTGGCCTCGGTGTCGGGCACGTCGAAGGTGGTGCCATCCACTGCGACCAGCCGCCAGCGCCGGTACCAGGCCCCGACGGTCGCCTCGGTGGCCACCGGCCGGCACACCCGCGCGAACAGCACCTTCAATGGTTCGGATCCCAACCGCAGCCGGGCCCGGCCGATCGCCCCCGTCGATGGCACCCGCCACGTCCCCTCCCACCGCCGCTCGTCTTGGAGCCCGCAGGTGAGCAGGCGCGCGACCTCCTCATAGCCCTGTCCCGAAAACAGGCACATCGCGAGTACGAAGTACAACACCACCCGCGCGGGCAGAAGCCGACGACGCTGCTCGACCCGCCCGCATTCAGCGATCACCTCATCGACCAACTCCGGCGGGAAGGCACGTGTGAGCACACCGAGCGCGATGCGATCCGACAACCGCTCCGTCGCGGATGACTTCACCTGTCCGGGCCTTGGCACACCACATCCAACGACCCAGACCGGCCAAAGTCACCGGTATTGCCCCTAGATACGCGACTTCAAGGTGGTTGCGCTGGGCGCGTTCCCTTACCTCGTCCATGGACAAGGTGTGGGTGGGAATGATCACGTTGTGGACATACCGCCAGTCTTCGAACTCGGCGTCACTGTCCGGCTGCTCGATGCGGAGGTCAGACATCGAATCAGAAGACCTGAATACGCCTTGGGCCGTCAACTCCTTGTCGGCAGGCAAGCCATGACAGTGAGGAGAGCAATGCTCGACCCTCAATTGGTGACGTAACCCGTTGGGCGTTTGGAACCGCGTTTGTGCTCAAGGCCGTTGTGGTTTGTGAGCCAGAAACGTACCGATCCTCCTCTTCGCTCCTACTTCGGGCTCCTGCACCAGTTGTGCGGTGACGGTGAGACCGGCCCGGGTCAGCAGCTTGACGATCCGGTCTGGCGGCAGCAGATGGGACTCGTAGGACACCGGATGGCCGCCGTACGCATGGGTCGGGCGTAGATGCTCGTCGTCTCCCACGTAACCGGCCAGCATCAGATGACCGCCGGGCGCGAGCGTGCGATGGAACTCGGCGAACACGACTGGCAACAGCTCGGGCGGGGTGTGGTGGGTGGAGTAGTAGGCCAGGATGCCGCCCAGCCCGTCGTCCTGGAGCGCCAGCGCGGTCATCGATCCCACTTTGAAGTTCAGGCTCGGATGGTCCTGCCGGGCCAGCTCGATCATCTTCGCGGACAGATCGATGCCGAACGCGGACACCCCCGTATCTGCGAGATACGCGGTGACGTGACCGGGCCCGCACCCGAGGTCCGCCACCGGACCACGGTCAGTCGTCCGAACGCCTTCGGCGAACGCCGCGAGCATCGCGCGTGACAGCGGATCCAGCTCCGCCGGGGTCTTGACCAGTTTCACGTAGTCGGCTGCGACGGTGTCGTACGACTCCCGGACCGCGGCCAGGTAGAAGGGCTCGATCACTCGGGCGACTTTAGAGGAGGGCCTCGGAGCACTCAGCCGCGCGCCTCGGCCCGTTTGAACTGAGCCAGGCAGGGGGGTGATCGGGTGGCCGGAACTTTCCGACGGGCGAGGAGCGGAGGAGTGGCTTAGCCTGGTGTTTCCGGGCTGCCTTGCCGGTCGGTAGGGGCGGTACCTCAGCCGAGGGAGACGAGCCATGCCTGGTCGCACCGTGCTGCGTTCCATCCTCGCCTTCACAGTCGTCGCCGTGCTGTCGGCCGCGCGGCCGCTGGATTCGGGCCCGACGATCCGGCTGGAGGACCTGTCCCAGCGTGCTTCGGTGCGCCCGAGCACCTTCCAGGTGACCTACCACGTGGCCCTCACAGGTCTGCGTTGGAGGGGCTGGGGTGCCCCGGTGGCCGTCAGCACGGGGACCTTGGACATCAACACCTGCCAGCCGACCTGCGCTGGAGGTCGTTACCGTCTGCTGCGCAACGCCGAGCTTCAGGTGCGCGGAGTGCGGATCGACCAGGGACGCCGTTTCTACCGGCAGTACCGCGTCACGGGGCCGGCCCTGACAGCGGCTGACCGCCTCGCGTACGCGCACTGGACCAACGCGTACGTCCCGAGCGACTTCCGCTAGCCCGCGAATGGGAGCGCCGTGGGGACCGGGCGCCCAACGGGCGCCGCGGACAAGCAGGTTGGGAATCGGCCCAGACACAACGGCCGACTTCGCGGCAATGTGAGAAAAGGCACGCGGTCCGCGCACACATGCCCGTTTCCAGTGGCTGCGTCCGGGCAACCGCGAGAGTGCGCGCGTCTTTCGACACATCCCTACCGAGAACTGAAGAGGGGTATGGAGATGCTCTTCCTCGTTGCCGCGCTCACGCTGTTCGGTGTGTTGTTGGGCGCGGTTGTACACCTGCCGTTGCCCGCCATTGTTGCCATCGCGACCGTCATCACCTGCTGGCTGGCCGTCTACCTCGTGCGCAGGCGGCAGGCTGGCGATCGAGGTAACTGACCCCCGGATCCACGTGAGTTCAAGGAGAGAGTATGGACACCGACGCTCCCGTACGCGACCGTCCAGCCTCCAGGCAGTATGCCAACAGTATGGCCGCCGCGTCGTTCATCTTCGGGTTGGTCGGCATCCTGGTGTTCAACGTGCTGTTCGGTCCCTTCGCCATCGTCCTCGGCGGCCTGGCGCTCATCCGGGGCACCCGCCACCGAACCCGTGCCTGTCTGGGGCTGGGTCTGGGCGTGGTGGACCTGGTGATGCTGGCTGTTCTGACTTCCGCGGACCACACGGTGAGCTGGTAGTCGATGTCACCCGGCCAGCGGCCGCAGGACAAGCCCCGTTGCCCGCGGGGCCGTGGCGGACAAGGGAACGGCCACCCGGCGTACGGGGGAAACCGCCGGGTGGCCTACGACGTTTCTGCCCGACGAGCACGCTGATATGCCACCGAGCTCTCCGAGGGCGGGACACACTCGTGCGGTCAACCTGGGCCCGCCCCACCTCGACATCAGCGACAGCGGAACCGGTGCCCCGCGGCGGACCTACGGGAGTTAGGGATGATGCGCCGGGTCCAGGGCACGCGTCCCCCGGGCACCGCAAGCGTGATGAATCCGATCGCCGGCACAAGGAGGACCGTTCATGCAGGCATTCATATTGCTGAGCATCCCGCTGATCGCCGGGGTCAGCGCAAGTGCGTGGGCGGTTGCCGACCGTGGCGCCGGCAACACCTCCCGCCGACGGCTCCCTCGGGGCCAACAAGCACGGTAGCCGAAGGTGTGCTGCGTCTCGGCCACCCCTCGTTGGCAGTCTTTCGAGTGAATCAGCACATGTGCGGGGTGGGCTGGGACAGGGGAGTCGGTGAACGCACACCGCACCGATGGAAGGGAGTTCGTCATGGGTGCCGTGGAAGCACGGGTCGCCGTGGTCGGCGTGCTCAAGCCGGTTCTCGGTAGCCCCTGCCTGAGCGGCTGAGCCTGCGGCACAGGGGTACTGTCCACGGCACCAGCCAGATTCCGGTAGCCGATGGCTGGTGATGCGGGCGGCACCGGCGGTGCACCGGCACGGGTTCTCATCCAGTGACGTGCTGTCAGCCATGCTCGCAGTAGTGCGGCGTGGGAAGTCGTTGTGGCCGAGAGGGAGTGATTCTTCGTGGACGTGAAGATCCGCAGGCTCATCCTCTGTACGGGGGTACTGGGCGGTGTTCTGGGCGCCGCGCTCGCAGCGCTCTCCGCGGGAAGCGGGTACAGCATCGTCTTTGGCGCAGTGCTCGGAGTGGTGATTGGAACCGCCGCGGTCCTCCAGCGGAGTGAGCATGGTGGCGCACGGCGACGTCCTGCTTCGCGATCCGTGCGGTCCCTCCACATTCCGCGGCAACACATCCGGCCGACGCACCGCTGACGAAGGCCCCTTTCGGGAGGGCGGGCCCTGCCGAGCGTAGTCGCCAGGGCCCGCACGTTGTTCGGGAGTGGGGACGCCCATGTCGTCGGCTCAGCCGAGTCCTCGGAAGTGTTTGAACCGGGCCAGCCCTTCGGACAGGTCAACGACGGGCTCGGGGTAGTCGTACGCGGCGCGCTCGTGGGCGGGGAGTCTCCACGGCTCGTGGACGGAGGGCCCGGGGAGTCCGGCCAGTTCGGGCAGCCAGCGGCGGACGTACGTACCGTCGGGGTCGTACCGCTTGGCCTGGGCGAGCGGGTTGAAGATCCGGTTGGGTCTGGTGTCAGTGCCGGTCCCGGCCACCCACTGCCAGTTGAGCTGGTTGTTGGCGATGTCGCCGTCCACCAGGAACCGGAGGAAGTGGCGGGCGCCGACGCGCCAGTCGACGTACAACGTCTTGGTCAGGAAGCTCGCCGTCAACAGGCGAACACGGTTGTGCATCCAGCCTTCGTGCCGCAACTGCCGCATGGCTGCGTCGATCACGGGATAGCCGGTGCGGCCCTCCTTCCACGCGGTGATCTCCTGGGCGGCCTCGTCCTGCGACCGCCAACGATCGTTGCGCGGGCGGTAGTCGACAGTCGCCGCCTGGGGCCGGGCGGCCAGCACCTGGTAGTGGAAGTCGCGCCAGGCAAGCTGCCGTTCGAACGCATCGGCTCCCGGACCGCGTACGCGGCGGGTGCGGTGGACGAGTTCGACGGCGGAGACGGTCCCGAAGTGCAGATGGGCTGAGAGACGGGACGTGGCATCCCCCGCCAGGTCGTCCTGGTTCCGCGCGTACTGGGCCAACTCTCCGCGCAGCCATGCCGTCAACCGCTTCCGCGCCTCCGTCTCGCCACCTGACGGCAGCCGCTCCGCGACTCCCGGGACATCGTCGCGGGAGGGCATCTCGTCCGAACCCACATGGTCCGGTACCCGTACCACGCGTGGCGCCCCCAACACATCACGCAGCGGCTGCCGCGCCCAGTGGCGGTGGTAGGGCGTGAAGACGGCGAAGTGGTCCGATGACTGCGGGGTCACGGCTCCCGGCGCGACCGCCGTGACCACGCTGTCGTGGCTGTACAGGTGGCGGCCGCGCGACTCAAGCGCCTCCCGTAGTCGTTCCTCGCGACGCTGGGCGTACCTGGTGACCCCGGCAGCCATGTGCACCTCGTCGGCATCGGCCTGGGTGACGACGTCGCACACCTGCGCCACGACATCGCCGTGCCGTACCACGAGGCGACCGCCGCGCCTGCGCAGCCCCGCGTCGAGATCCGCCAGGCAGTCCGCGAGGAACGCCCGACGGTTGGGGACGGCGAAGCCGATGTCGATGATGCCGTCATCGCAGACGAACAGCGGCACGATCTCCCGCGCGGAGTCCAACGCCGCGCGCAGCGGTGGATGGTCGTGCAACCGAAGATCAGAGGTGAACAGCACAACTGAGACGTTCAAGACGCCACTCCTGGACTGGATGGAGGACGAACAACCGGTCCGATTTCCCTCGCCGCCCGCCGCTGAGGAGCCGCCAGAGGGGTACCCGGGGCTTCCTACCCACGGGCTGTGCCGTCTTTGGCGGCGGTGCGCGCGATGTTACGCGCCATTCCGCCGAACACCGCGGTGTGGAACGGTGCGATGCTCCACCAGTACATGTGGCCGAGAAGCCCGCGTGGGTGGAACAGCGCTCGCTGCCGGTAGAGGGTGCGGCCCGCGTCGTCGCAGCCGGCGTACATCTCCAGCCAGGCCAGACCCGGCAGCCGCATCTCGGCACGCAGGCGCAGCAGTCGGCCTGGTTCGACTTCCTCCACCCGCCAGAAGTCGAGCGAGTCGCCGACCCTCAGCCGGGCCGCGTCGCGTCGGCCACGGCGCAGCCCGACCCCGCCCACCAGCCGGTCCAACCAACCGCGTACCGCCCACGCGAGAGGGAAGGAGTACCAGCCGTTCTCGCCGCCGACCCCCTCGATGACGCGCCACAGCGCCTTCGGTGAAGCGTCGACGTTCAGCTCACGGACGTCGGTGTAGAGGCTGCCACCGGCCCAGTCCGGGTCAGTGGGCAGCGGGTCGCTGGGGGCGCCGGGCACCGCGGCGGACGACCAGCGAGTGGCGACCTGGGCGTCGCGTACCCGTTGCAGCGCCAGGCCGACCGCGTCGTCGAAGCCGAGCGGCGCACCGGGAGGGTTGGGAACGTACCGCTGGATGTCGTCTTCGTGGCAGATGACCTCGTGCCGCAGCGACTCCACGAGCGGGCGGGCGATGGAACTCGGTACGGGCGTGACCAGACCGACCCAGTGGCTCGACAGCCCCGGTGTCAGCACCGGCACGGGAAGGATCAGCCGACGTGGCAGGTCGGCGATCACCGCATACCGTTGCATCATCTCTTGGTAGGTCAGGATGTCGGGGCCGCCGATGTCGAAGGCGCGGTTCGCCTCCGCCGGCATTCGCGCGCACCCCACGAGGCAACGCAACACATCCCGCACGGCGATCGGTTGGATGCGGGTGTGTACCCACCTCGGGGTCACCATCACGGGAAGTCGCTCGGTCAGGTAGCGCAGCATCTCGAACGACGCTGATCCGGACCCGATGATGACCGCGGCGCGCAGCACTGCCGTCGGTACCCCCGAGCCGAGCAGGATCCGTCCGACCTCGGCGCGGGACCGCAGATGTGGAGAGAGGCGTTCCTCGGGGACACCCGCGGGAGTAAGGCCGCCGAGGTACACGATCCGCCGCACTCCCGCGGCACGGGCCTGCTCCCCGAAGACGCGCGCGGCGTTCCGGTCGGTCTCCTCGAAGCAACGGCCGGTTCCCAGCGCGTGCACCAGGTAGTAGGCGACGTCGACGCCGCACATCGCCTCGGCGACTGACGCGGCATCGGTCACATCGCCCCGGACCACCTCGGTGCTGCCCACCCACGGTTGGTCGCGCAGCTTTTCCGGGGAACGGGCCAGACAACGCAGCCGGTGGCCTTCGGCTAGAAGTTCGGGGGCCAGCCGACCTCCGATATAGCCCGTGGCACCGGTCAGCAGACAGGTCAGGCCGTCCGTGCGGTCGCTTGGCATGGGCCTTTTCCTCCTGGGCGTTCTCCTGTTCGGCAGCGAGGCCGCACGCCGCGAGGGGTGTGGCGGTTGCCCGGGAGCTGTCTCGTCAGTCTCCCGCTGGCACGGTCGAGGAGTGGTGGTTGACGATCAGCCACCGGCCGCCGCGCAGCTCGTAGACGAAGGTGTAGCGCGCGTTGACCGTGCTTTTGTGGCCGTTTCCGCTGGTCAGCGTGAACTGATACAGGCCGGTGTCGATGGCGGCGGTGCGGTTCAGGACTTTGATGATTCGCCGTTGGATCCTGCCGACGGGCTTGTTCTGGAGGAAGTGCTGGAAGTAGTCGACGATCTCGGCCCGGGTGGTGCGTATCCTGGCGGACACGGTTGGCAGCAGAACGGCGTCCGGGGCGTACAGGTCGGCGACACGGTGGGCGTCGCCCGTTGCCAGGGCTGCGTTCCATCGGTCGAAGAGCGCCGCGATCTGCCCGTTGGTGGGCGATGCCGTGCTGGGTGCTACGGAGGGCCGCGCAGCGGAGCGCTGGGCGGACGCGTCGACGAAGTGCGTTGCTCCGGTGCCGGTGAGTATGGCGGCGGTGGCGACAGCCAGCCAGGCGCAGTGTTTGTGGCTCATCGAGCGGCTCCTGCCTCATCGGGGTGGCGTGGCATAACACCAGCCTCACCCGTTTCAGGCGGCTCCGCATGGCGAACGCCCGGCGCCTGGGCCGACGCGCCGCCCTTCATGCGGTGGCACTCAGCGCCCGCACCGGCTCGGCTCGCGCGTCGCGGAGAGCCGGACAGTCTCAAACGGAATGGGCTCATCTGTTTCTTCCCGCGTCCAGGGGGATCCGCCCGTTGCCGTTCGCAGGCGACGGGCGGAACCTGGGCCGCTTTCCATGGCCTGTGCCGCACGGAGAGTGTTCGCAATTTGAGGGAATCCCGATCGAAGACATGTTCCGGGAACGCGCATTCCATTGCCTGTCCGGTGGATTTCCCGCCCGCTCACCGTGGCAATTACCATTGCTTGACCTCTTGTGCGGATCGCGTTCGTTTCGCGTCTGATCGGGGCGTAACGGAGCGTGTGCGTCCACGCCTCTGCTCCGCGATGAACGTCGAGCTACCGCCGAGGATACGTCGAAGCCTGACCCGACGTGGTGTTACCAAAAGTGACGGACGATGGGCTTCCGGGGTCCGTGAAATCGGCCGGATTGCCCGAAGGTGCGGCCGAACATTTTTCGAACGGAAGGCGATAGAGGGGTGTCGCCAAGTGCCGATGATGGTTCTGTCAAGACTCCTCAAGCGGCATTGACAGTGTCATGTGGAAATTCTTAACGTCCTTAATAGATCGCCGTTTGGGGCAGCGGACGATCCGCACCGGTGCGACATGTGCCGGGGTGCGAGTGTGCCGTAACTGCCTGGCCCTCCGTGCTGCTTCATCAGTCGAAGCGAGGTGCTCGTCGTGGAATTACGCACGCCCGACGGTGAATGGGATGCATTTCCCTCCGAGTTGTGTTCGGGGCGTGTGGGAATCCACGAACCAGATGGTGTGAATCCGCCGGGAAATGTCGCCGTCTTCTCGCTGAGGGACCGATGGCGGCGCCCGCCGCCAGCCAGCGGCGAACTAGCTCCCGGTGCCGTCCGGCGAAAGCTTTCTGGGCGCAGGGCGGTCAGGACATCGATGTCACCAACGCCCCGGCCGGACGCCGACGCAGATGTGAGTGCCGACGAAACGACACTCACACCCCAGGAGATCACGTGGTAAGAGAACCAGCCGATGTCTCAGTCGACGCCGAGCCGTCGACTCGGCAGGACGGCCGCGCGGATCCGGCGAGAGCCGTCGAGAAGATCTACGCCGAGGTGTTGGCTGACATCCTGAGTGCCGAACGACTCTGTGTGGAAAGCCACTTCTTCGACGAGCTCGGCGCGGACTCCATGGTGATGGCGCGCTTCTGTGCGCGCGTCAGGAAACGCAGCGACGTGCCGTCGGCGTCGATGAAGGACATCTACCAGCACACAACCATCCGGAGCCTGGCCACCGCACTCGCCGACGCCACGTCAGCCCCTGTCGTACCGGCAGTCACGCCGCCGCCCCCGGAACCGGTCGTAGCGGGCAGCACGACGCGGTACGTCCTCTGCGGAACGCTGCAGTTCATCGCCTTCCTCGCGTACTCCTACCTCACCGCGCTCGTCACCACGCGGGGCTACGGCTGGGTTGTTGCCGGGAAGGGGCCGTTGGCCTTCTACGGGCGCGCGGTTGCCTTCGGCGGGGCCTACCTGTCCGGTCTGTGTGTCTTCCCGGTCGTGGCCAAGTGGATTCTGATAGGCCGGTGGAAGCCACGCGAGTTCCCGGTCTGGAGCCTGACGTACCTGCGCTTCTGGATCGTCAAGTCCCTGGTGCACGCGAACCCGATGGTCTTCTTCGTCGGCAGTCCGCTGTACGTGCTGTATCTGCGGGCACTCGGCGCGCGGATCGGCAGACAGGTCACGATCCTCTCCCGTACCGTGCCGGTGTGCACCGACCTGCTCACCGTCGGCGCGGGTACGGTCATCCGCAAGGACTCGTTCCTGCTGTGCTACAGAGCGCACGCCGGGCGCATCCAGACCGGGCCGGTCACCCTCGGCCGGGATGTCTTCATCGGTGAGCGGACCGTACTCGACATCAACACGTCGATGGGCGACGGCGCACAGCTGGGCCACACCTCCACGCTGCACAGCGGCCAGGCCGTACCGGTCGGTCAACGCTGGCACGGATCGCCGGCGCGGCGCACCGAGCTGAACTACCTGAGGGTGGCGCCCGCCAGGTGCGGCAGAGCGCGGCGGACAGCGTTCGCCCTGTTCGCCCTGCTGAAGCCGGTCCTCGTGACGGTGCCGCTGACGGTCGTGTTCCTGTACGCACTGCTGAACGAGGTGCCGCTGCTGCTCGGCCAGTCGGACGCGGGGGCGGAGTCGGTCACCTCGTCCGCGTTCTACGTGGACGCGCTGCTGCTGTGCACCGTGCTGTTCTTCGGCTTCGTCATCGCGGGACTCGGTGTGCTGTTCACCGTTCCGCGTCTGATGCGCCTGGTGATCGAACCGGGCAGGACCTATCCGCTGTACGGCTTCCGCTACGCGATGCACCGGGCGGTCGCGCGGATGACCAACCTCAAGTTCTACATCTGGCTGTTCGGTGACAGCTCCTACATAGTCCACTACCTCAAGTGCCTGGGGTACGACCTGTCGCAGGTCGAGCAGACGGGTTCGAACTTCGGCAGCGGGGTGCAGCATGAGACGCCGTATCTGAGTGTGGTCGGCAGCGGGACGATGGTCGCCGACGGGCTGTCGCTCATGAACGCGGACTACTCCAGCACGTCATTCCGGGTGTCCCGGACGTCGATCGGATCGCGTAACTTCCTTGGGAACTTCATCGCCTACCCTCCGGAAGGCAGGACGGGGGACAACGTTCTCCTGGCGACCAAGGTGATGGTTCCGCTCGACGGAGGGATCCGTGAAGGCGTGGGACTGCTGGGCTCGCCGTGCTTCGAGATTCCCCGGACGGTGGAGCGCGACACCCGCTTCGACCACCTGCGGGCCGGGAACGAGTTTCGCCGTCGTCTCGCGGCGAAGAACCGCTACAACCTGCGTACCATGGGCATCGCCTTGTTCCTGCGGTGGCTGGACTTCCTGGTCCTCACCGCCCTCGGGCTCGCCACCATCGAGCGGTACGACGCGATCGGGCAGCTACTGGACACCGTGCTGCTGGTGGTCGGCCTCGGCTTCACCGCCGTGTACTTCGCCTTGGTGGAGCGGTATCTGACGCGGTTCCGTCCGCTGCGACCGACGGTGTGCTCCATCTACGACCCCTACTTCTGGCGGCACGAGCGCCTGTGGAAGGTGCCCGACACCCACTTCGCCGCCTTCAACGGCACACCGTTCAAGAACATGCTCTGGCGGCTGTTGGGCGTCCGGCTCGGCAGGCGGGTCCTCGACGACGGCTGCTACCTGACGGAGCGCACCCTCACCACCATCGGGGACGACTGCGTACTCAACGCCGGAAGCAAGATCCAGTGCCACTCGCAGGAGGACGGCACATTCAAGTCCGACCACATCACGCTCGGTGCCAACTGCACCATCGGCGTCGGCGCGCTCGTCCACTACGGAGTGACGATGGGGGACGGTGCGGTACTCGCCGCAGACTCCTTCCTCATGAAGGGCGAGGAAGTCCCCGCGTACGCCCGGTGGGGCGGGAACCCCGCCACCCCGATGCACCCGCACGGCAGCTTCGAGACTCCCGCGCCCCCGGTTCCCGGGAAGGCGGGATCGCGGCGGTGGTACGGAAAGCGAATCAAGGCCACTTCCCACCCGTGTCCAGCCGACCGCAGCGTCGAGAAGGTGAAGTCTCCATGAACAGGTCATCCGACACGGCCCGTGACTTCTGGCGCGACATGCTCGCCACGGGCGGATCCAGCGCCATCCCACGCTGGACTGGCAAGCCCACGGCGGGAGTCGCTGAGCACGAGGAAACCATCACCGACGAACTCGCGGCCGCCCTGGGCCGGTTGACGGGCGCCTGCGCGATACCGTTCGACGCGGTGCTGCTGTCCGCCCACGCGAAGGTGCTGGCGGCGCTGTGCGGGGAGCAGGAGGTCACGACCGGCTTTGTCCTGGAGCCGGGCGGACCGGTGCTGCCATGCCGGCTGACTACCAGACCTCTGTCGTGGCGGGCGCTGCTGACGGACGCCCACCGCGTGATATCGGGGATGCGGTCCCACCAGGCCTTTCCCGTCGACGCCCTGCTGCGTGAACTGGGCCTGGCCCAGCCGCTGTTCGAGTGCGAATTCAGCGCGTCCGGCGACGGCGGCGCACTCGCCGAAGCCACAGTGCTGTCGGTGGCGTTCGCCCGACGCGACGGGCACCTGACGGTACGTTTGCGGTACCGCACGGAGGCCATCGACGCGGACCACGCCGCACGGATCGCGGGTTACCACCAGACCGCACTGGCCCTGATGGCGGCTGACGTGGACGCCACGCACGGACAGCAGAGCCTGCTGTCGGTGGATGAGCGTCGCTTCCAGTTGGAGGGGCTCGCCGGGCCGGTCCGCGAACTGCCCGACCGGCGGTTCCACGAGCTGTTCCAGGAGCGGGCTCGGACACACCCCGACGCCGTGGCCGTCGTCCGGGGCGAACGGCAGTGGACCTATCGGGAACTCAACCAACGCGCCAACGTACTGGCCCGGGCGCTGCTGTCGCGAGGCCTCGGCCACGAAGGCGTCGTGGCGGTGGTCACCGAGCGCACCCTGGAATGGGCGGCCGCCGTCCTCGCGGTCTTCAAGGCAGGCGGTGTCTACCTGCCGATCGAGCCGCACTTTCCGGGCGAGCGGATCGCTGTCATGCTCTCTCGCGCCGGGTGTGAACTGGTCGTGACCGAACCCGGCAGCACCACCACCCTGGACGAGGCGCTGAAGTCGCTGCCCGGGGTGCGCACCCTGTTCGTCGACGCGGCACTGGAGGAGGGACGCGCCGACGCCGACCTCGGCGTTGACGTGGCGGCGGATCAACTCGCCTATGTCTTCTTCACCTCCGGGTCCACAGGTGAGCCGAAGGGCGCGATGTGCGAGCACGCGGGGATGCTCAACCATCTCTACGCGAAGATCGGTGACCTGGGGATATCCCAGGGGCAGGCCGTGGCGCAGACAGCGCCGCAGTGCTTCGACATCTCGCTGTGGCAACTCGTCGCGGCGCTGCTGGTCGGTGGGCGGACCCTGCTGGTCGAGCAGGAGGCGATCCTGGACGTGGACCGGTTCGTGGACAGGATCGCCGAGGGACGCGTCGGGGTGCTGCAACTGGTGCCTTCGTATCTGGAGGCGCTGCTTTCCCATCTGGAGCGTCATCCGCGCGAGCTGCCCGACCTGCGATGTGTGTCGGTCACCGGCGAGGCACTGAAGAAGGAACTGGTGCAGCGCTGGTTCGCCGCCAAGCCGGGAGTCAGGCTCGTCAACGCCTACGGCCTGACCGAGACTTCGGACGACACCAACCACGAGGTCATGGACCGCGCTCCGAGCGGTGACCGGGTCCCACTGGGCCCGTGCGTCCCCAACGTCCGTGTCTACGTCGTCGACGACAACCTCTCGCCGGTGCCGCTGGGCGCCCCCGGAGCGATCGTCTTCTCCGGGGTCTGCGTCGGCCGAGGCTACGTGAACGACCCGGAGCGGACCCGGCAGGCCTTCACCAGCGACCCCCATCGCGAGGGCGAACGGCTCTACCAGGGCGGTGACTTCGGCCGCTGGCAGCCCGGCGGCAAGCTGGAGTTCCTCGGCCGCAGGGACAACCAGGTCAAGATCCGTGGCTTCCGGATCGAGATCGGTGACATCGAGAACGCACTGCTGCGGGTGCCCAGCGTAGGCGACTGCGCGGTGGTGGTCGCCGAACGGTCGGACCACAGCAAGCACCTCGTTGCCTTCTACCAGGCACCCCAGCCGCTCGAAGCGGAGGCCCTGCGGGACCGGCTCGCCGCGACACTGCCCGCCTACATGGTGCCCAGCACCTTCCACTGGCGGGAACGACTGCCCCTGACCGCCAACAGCAAGATCGACACAAAGGCACTGACCGCCCTCGCAGCGGAACTCGACACCGTCGGCGGGGACCACGACGCCCCGCGCACACCGGTGGAGAAGCGGCTCGCGACGGCCTGGGCGAAGGTGCTCGGTGTGCCCGAAAGCCGGATCAGCAGGCAGGACAACTTCTTCCACAAAGGCGGCACGTCACTGTCGGCGGTGAAACTGGCCATCGATCTGGACCGCGCCGTGACCCTGAAGGACATCACACGACACCCGGTCCTCGCCGAGCTGGCCCACCTGGTCGACGGACATGCCGAACGACGCTGCGGACTACTGCACACGCTGGGCGAGCCGGGCAGCGCGTCGACCGGCGATCTGGTGTGCTTCCCGTACGCCGGTGGCAACGCCGTCAACTTCCGGGCGATGGCCGCGGCGCTACGCGGAACCGGGCTGGCGGTCCACGCCGTCGAGCTGCCCGGCCACGATCTGGCCGTCGAACACGAGCAGTTCACCCCGCTGGAGCGGGTGGCCGAGCAGGTCGCCGCCGAGATCACTCGGCGCGGTCCGGCCCGGGTCCTCCTGTGGGGCCACTCAGCCGGCACCGCCGTCGCGGTGGAGACGGCCCGCCTGCTCCAGACGTCCGGGGTGCACGTCCAGAGGGTCTTCCTGGGCGCCCAGTTGCTCGGCGACATCACCCACCGGCGCGCAGCCGTCGCCCGGCTGATCGAGATGAGCGACGCCGAGATCGCCAACGAGCTGACCCACGAAAGTGGCCACAGCGCACTGGGCGAGCTCGACGCGCGACACGCCGAACACACCAGCGCCGCCTACCGACACGACTGCCTGTCCGCCAACCGCTACTTCGCCGACGTCCTGGCCGGCCCTCCCGCGGTGAAGCTCACCGCACCGATCACCGTGGTGGTCGCCGCCGACGATCCCAGCACGGCGCAGTTCGCGCACCGACACCGTGACTGGCAGCTCCTGGCGCACCAGGTCGACCTGTACGAACTCCCCGACGGGGGCCACTACTTCCACCGCACCCGCCCGGCCGCGGCCGCGCGGGCCGTACTGCGCGCGTCCGACCTCTTCGCCTGAACCGCGCAGAGAGGCGAACGGCCCGCAGGGACACGAGCCATCCGCGACGAAAAGGACGACACATGTCATCATCACCCCCAACCCCCCTGCTCGACCTGGAAGTGAGCCCCGGCAGACCGCCTCTGCTGCGGGCCGAAGCCCCCGGCGCCGGGCGGGAGTGGGCGGCCGAGCATCGCGACGCACTACGCGCCGTCGTCGCCGAGCACGGCTCGGTACTGGTCCGCGGGCTCGGGCTGCTCGACACCGCGGGAGCCGGTGCCGTCTTCCGGGAGATAGGAAGCGGACTGCTGCCCGAGGCGGAGCCCTTCGCACCCCGGCTGCCGTTCGGCGACGGTGTGCACTCCTCGACGAAGTGGCCGCAGAACCAGCAGATGTGCATGCACCACGAGCTGAGCTACCGGCTGGAGTTCCCCGGCCTGATGCTGTTCGCCTGCCTGACCGCGCCGCCCGTCGGCGGGGCGACCCCCGTGGCCGACGCGCCTTCGGTGCTGGAGGCCTTGCCGGCCGCGTTGGTCGAGCGGTTCGAACGGGACGGCTGGCTGCTCACCCGCACCTACAACGAGGAGATCGGAGCCTCCGTCGCCGAGGCCTTCGGCACCGAGGACCGGCATGCGGTCGAGGCATACTGCCGGGCGAACGCCATCGACTTCGACTGGCAGCCGGGCGGCGGACTGCGCACCCGCCAACGGCGCAGCGCCGTGCTGCGGCACCCGGTCAGCGGCCGACGCTGCTGGTTCAACCAGGTCGCCTTCCTCAACGAGTGGACCATCGCCGAGGAAGTGCGCGAATACCTACTGGACGTCTACGGCCCCGACGGACTGCCGTTCAACACCTCCTTCGGCAACGGGGATCCGATCGACAAGGACATCGTGGAACTGCTGAACGCGGTCTACGAGGACCACACGCTGCGCGAGCCCTGGCAGGACGGCGACCTGCTCATCGTCGACAACATCCGCACCGCACACGGCAGGGAACCCTTCGAAGGACCACGCGAAGTGGTCGTCGCCATGACCGACAAGACCCAGCTGGCCGACTGCGATCCCACCGTGGAGGTGACCGCCCAGTGACCACCCATGCTGCGCCGGGGGCTGAAGGACCGGCCGGTGTACCGCCGTTCGCGGTGATCCCCGGGGCCCAGGTTCACCAGGCACTGTACGGCCGGGAGAAGCAGGTGACGGAACTCGTCGAGGCCGCCTACCGGTTGCACGCGGACGGAGAGTCGGTCAACCCGCCCTCGTACTTCCTGCGGTTTCCCGACCGGCCCTCGTCCCGGATCATCGCGCTGCCCGCCTCGATCGGCGGCGACCTACGGGTCGACGGCCTGAAGTGGATCTCCAGCTTCCCACAGAACGTGGCGGCGGGCATCCCACGGGCCTCGGCGGTGCTGATCCTCAACGACCACACCACCGGCTACCCCTTCGCCTGCCTGGAAAGCTCCATCATCAGCGCCACCCGTACCGCCGCCTCAGCCGCACTCGCCGCCGACCACCTCAGCCGTACCCGGCGACGCCCCACCCGTATCGGGTTCTTCGGCACCGGACTGATCGCCCGCTACATCCACGGCTACCTTGCCGGCACCGGCTGGGCCTTCGAGCACATAGGCGTCCACGACCTGTCCGCCGACAGCGCCAGCGGCTTTCGTACCTACCTCGAACAGTCAGGGGCCTCCGCCGCGGTCACCGTGCACAACAGCCCCGAACAACTCATCCGTTGCAGCGACCTGATCGTCTTCGCCACCATCGCCGGCACACCCCACGTCCACGACGTGCGCTGGTTCGACCACCACCCCCTGGTGCTGCACATCTCCCTGCGGGACCTCGCTCCCGAAGCCCTGCTCACCTGCGCCAACTTCGTGGACGACATCGACCACTGCCTCAAGGCCGACACCTCACCCCATCTCGCCGAAAAGCTCACCGGCACCAGGGACTTCATCACCGGAACGCTCAACGACGTCATCACGGGACAGGTACCCGCACCCGACGACCGGACCGTGGTGTTCTCCCCCTTCGGACTCGGCGTCCTCGACCTCGCCGTCGGCAAATACGTCTACGACGCGGTCACCAGCTCCGGAGAACTCAATGTCATCCCCGACTTCTTCCACGAACTGCGCAGGTACGGGTGAACGAGCGCCATACCGCGACCGACGAGGGGAGGACGCCGTGCGCGTCATAACCGCTCCCATGGACTTCAACGAGGAGGAACTCTACGTCGACCTGCGGCCCATGACCGGTCACCGCGTCCTCCTCAAGTGCGAAGGCTTCAACTTCGCGGGCTCGATCAAACTCAAGGCCGCCAGCGCGATGGTGGAAGCCGCGGAACGCAGCGGCGCCCTCACGCCGGAATCGACCCTCGTCGAATCCTCCTCGGGCAACCTCGGCGTGGCCCTCAGCATGATCGCCGCCAGCAAGGGCTACCGCTTCCTGTGCGTCACCGACGCCCGCTGCAACCTGTCCACCCGGCGCATGATGGAAGCACTCGGCAGCCAGGTCCACATCATCACCGAACCGTCGGCCACCGGTGGCCTGCTCGGCGCACGGATCGACCACGTACGCGCGCTCTGCGCCGCGGACGACCGGTACGTCTGGCTCGACCAGTACACCAACCCGGCCAACTGGAAAGCGCACTACCGCACCACCGCACCAGCCATCGCCCGACGCTTCCCACGCCTCGACGTGCTGTTCGTCGGAGCCGGTACCACCGGCACCCTGATGGGTTGCGCACGCTACTTCCGCGACTCGCACCATCCGGCGCGCGTCGTCGCGGTCGACACCGTCGGATCGGTGGCCTTCGGCGGTCCACCCGCCCGCCGGATGATCCCCGGCCTGGGGACCAGCGTGCGCCCACCCATCCTGGACGAGTCATACGTTGACGAAGTCATCCGGGTCGAGGAGGCGGACGCCATCCGCACCTGTCACCGCCTGGCACGAAGCGGATTCCTCTTCGGCGGCTCCACCGGAACCGTCGTCAGCGGTGCCACCGACTGGCTGGGCCGGCACGACGCGGAGCACCTCACCGCCGTTGCCATCGCCCCCGACCTGGGCGAACGCTACCTCGACACCATCTACCAGACCAACTGGGTACAGGACCTCTACGGCGAACACCTGCTGCGAACGGAGGAACTGACCGTCGACGCCCGCAGACCCTGACCGTCGAAAGTACGGCAACCCGCCAACAGCGCGGGCTGCCGTACGGCCCAGCCGTCAGGGCCGCGGTAGGTCGAGCACGGCGATGGCGTCCTCCAGCAGACTGCCGACGTAGAGCCGCCCATCGTGCTCACACGCGCTGGTGGCCATCCGATAGCGGGCACGAGGCCACCGCAGATCGTGGACGGTACGCCCCGCGCTGTCCACCGCCGCGACCCGAAGCGTACGGCGCGGACCCGGCTGCATCGAGTCAGGCAGCCGCCACAGGCCGCGCCGCAGCACCGGGGGAGTGCGGTGCAGCCAGTCCAGCATCGGATCGCGTGGCGCGGCGTAGGCGATCCATACCAGCCCGCCGGACCCGGTGGTGAGGTTGTCGGGGAAACCCGGCAGGTCCTTGAGGAAGGTGTCCCGGTGCCCGGCCTGCGGACCGGACAGCCACAGTCGGGTAAGACGGTACGCCCCGGTCTCCGCGACGAGAACGAACGACTCGTCTTCCGCGAGTGCCACGCCGTTGGCGAAGTACAGGCCGTCCAGCACCACTTCGGGCTCGGCGGCGCCGGGTGCGACCCGGATGAGCCGTCCGGTGCCGGAGTGTTCCAGCAGATCGCCCAACCAGTGGTCGATACCGAACCGCCGGCTGGAGTCACTGACGTAGATCGTGCCGTCCCGGGTGACTGCCACATTGCTACAGAAACCCAGCCGCTCGTTGCCAGCGGCCCGCAGGAGCACCTCACACTTTCCCGTGTCAGGCGCCATGCGCAGCAGACCGCGCCGTGCGTCGCACACCAACAGCCCCCCGTCGGGGAGGAGTTGCAGACCCAGAGGCCGTCCTCCGGTGTCGGCGACGGTCGTCACCTGTCCGGTGTCCGGGTTGACGCGCAGGATCCTGCCGTCGGCCACGCCGGTCACCAAGTGTCCCGACGCGTCGAAGACCACGTGCTCTGGCCCGACCCCACCGAGCGGAAGCATGCGCGGAGCGGACGTGGGCACGCGCTGCCCACGTGGGCGGCCCGGCCGCGGCGGCGGGCGCCATGCCACAGGTTGTAGGGCGGGTTTGTCGGTAGACGTCATGATGCCTCCGTGCGGACGTGCTCCTCGGGGCAGGGTAGGGCGGGGAGCGGGGCATCCGCCGTGTTTCGGCGCAGATTTCGCCGGAGGAGTGGTCAACCGCGGTTACTGGCAGGGCGCGGCCTTTACCGGCGGTTGACCGAGCGCGTGATCACCTCCTCGGCGGTTCGCCCTGAGCGTGAGCGGTTGCCAGCGGCCACAGCGGTGTTGGAGCCTTCGACAGTGACCGCATCCGTCGCGCCCTCAGTAGCGGCAGCCACGCCGCGGCACCGGTCGCCTGCTTCTGGCGGAACGTACGACGGTGCCCCGGCGTTGTCCGGGCAGGCCCCAACAAGTCCGGGGTATGGGATTGACGGGGTGACCTGCTGGTTTACAGTGCCGATGGTCAGTATCCGCCACTTGGTGACCTGAGAAGGAATCACGGACTATGTCGACTGAGACGTTCGAGTTTCAGGTGGAAGCGCGCCAGCTTCTGCAGATGATGATCCACTCGATCTACTCGAACAAGGACGTCTTCCTGCGCGAGCTCGTCTCCAACGCCTCCGACGCGCTGGACAAGCTTCGTCTCGAAGCTCTCCGCGACGACGCGCTTCGCGCGGACGCCTCCGACCTGCACATCGAGATCGAGACGGACAAGCAGGCTCGTACCCTCACCGTGCGGGACAACGGCATTGGCATGTCGCGCGACGAGGTGGTGCAACTCATCGGGACCATCGCGAACTCCGGTACCGCGAAGTTCCTGCAGCAGCTGAAGGAGGCCGACAACACGGCCGCCGCGGAAGGACTGATCGGCCAGTTCGGCGTCGGTTTCTACTCCAGCTTCATGGTGGCCGACGAGGTCACGCTGTTGACCCGGCGCGCGGGCGAGAGCCAGGGCACCCGCTGGACCTCGTCCGGCGAGGGTACGTACAGCATCGAGACCGTCACCGACGCCCCTCAGGGCACCTCGGTCACACTCCGGCTCAAGCCGGAGGACACCGAGGACCGGCTGTACGACTACACCTCGCCTTGGAAGATCAAGGAGATCATCAAGCGGTACTCGGACTTCATCACCTGGCCCATCAAGCTGGCTCCGCAGCCCGCGGCCGAAGACGCCTCCGGGGACGGAACCGATGACGCCCCGCGGGAGCCCGAGACGCTGAACTCGATGAAGGCACTGTGGGCGCGCCCTCGTGACGAGGTCACGGACGACGAGTACCACGAGCTGTACAAGCACATCAGCCACGACTGGAACGACCCCCTGGAGACCATCCGTCTCCAGGCGGAGGGCACCTTCGAGTACCAGGCACTGCTGTTCATCCCGGCGCATGCCTCCCAGGACCTGTTCCTCCAGGGCTACAAGCGAGGCGTCCAGCTTTACGTCAAGCGCGTCTTCATCATGGACGACTGCGAGGAGCTGATGCCGCCCTACCTGCGCTTCGTCAAGGGCGTGGTCGACGCGCAGGACCTGTCACTCAACGTGTCACGCGAGATCCTCCAGCAGGACCGCCGGATCCAGCTGATGCACCGCCGCCTGGCGAAGAAGGTGCTGTCGACGGTCAAGGACATGATGTCCAACAACCCGGAGCGCTACGCCACGTTCTGGCGGGAGTTCGGCCGTGTCGTCAAGGAAGGGCTGCTGAGCGACTTCGAGAACCGCGAGGCCATCCTGGAGGTGTGCTCCTTCGCCACGACCCATGACGCGGACAAGCCGACCACGTTGCGGGAGTACGTGGAGCGGATGAAGGACGGCCAGGAGCACATCTTCTACCTCGCCGGTGAGTCCCGGCAGGCCATCGAGAACTCCCCGCACATGGAGGCGTTTCGGGCCAAGGGCATCGAGGTGCTGCTGCTGACCGACCCCGTCGACGAGGTGTGGGTGGACTCCGTGCCGGACTACGACGGCAAGCAGTTGCGGTCCGTGGCCAAGGGCGAGGTCGACCTCGGTACCGAGGACGAGAAGAAGGAGGCGGAGACAGAGCGGGAGAAGCACCAGAAGGAGTACGCGGGTCTACTGACCTGGATGAAGGACCAGTTGAGCGAGAACGTCAAGGACGTACGGCTCTCCTCACGGCTCACCGTCTCTCCCGCCTGCATCGTCTCGGACACGCACGACGTGACTCCGGCCCTGGAAAACATCTACCGCGCCATGGGCCAGGCCGTTCCGCACGTCAAGCGCATCCTCGAACTCAACCCGAGCCACCCGCTGGTCAGCGGCCTCAACCGGGCACACTCCGAGCGCTCGGGCGACACCGGCCTGCAGGAGACGGCCGAACTCCTCTACGGCATGGCGCTGTTGGCGGAGGGCGGCGAGCTGAGCGACCGCTCGCGCTTCGTCAAGCTGATGGCAGACCGCTTGGAGCGCACGCTGTGACGCCACTTCGGCGCCGTGTGTAGGTGAGGCCCGCGGTCCCGGCAGTAGCCGGGCCGCGGGCCTGGCCGGTGCTGACGGCACCGACCCGGAGTGTGGCCCGAACACGTGCACCGGCTGCGACGCCGAGCGCGCAGCACACCTCGTAGCCGTTCGACCACGAGGGGTCGCCGCACCTCCTCTGGCGCGTACGCTTGATGTATGCCCGAGTTGCCGGACGTCGAAGGGTTCCGGAGGGTGTTGGCCGCCCACGGGCAGGGGCGGCGCATCGCGGACGTCAAGGTAGCGGACCCGGGGGTGCTGCACGGAGTGTCGGCGCGCGGACTGCGGCGCGAGTTGGTGGGCCGTCGGCTCGGTGCGCCCGAACGCCACGGCAAGTGGCTGATCGCCCGCACCGACGCGCCCGTCCTCCTGTTCCACTTCGGGATGACCGGTGCCCTGGTCCCCTGCACGCCCGATGACCCGCCGCACCCCCACGACCGGGTGGTCTTCGTCCTCGACGGCGGCGAGCTCCGTTTCCGGGACCAGCGCAAACTCCAGGGCATCCGGCTCGCCGACGAGGCCGAAGCCAAACGCCTCCTCGCCACCCAGGGGCCGGATGCGCTGACCGTGGGACGTGATGAGTTCGAGCAGTTGCTGTCCCCGCGGCGAGGGCGGATCAAGGCGGCTCTGCTGGACCAGTCACTGATCGCCGGGCTGGGCAACCTTCTCGCCGACGAGATTCTCTGGCGGGCCCGGATACACCCCGCTTGCCTGGCCAGCAAGCTCGATGGTGCGCAACTGCGCGGGTTGTACACGCAGATGCGACACGTTCTACGGGCGTCGGTGCGGGTGGGGCGCGTACCCGGACGCCCGTCCTGGCTCACCGGGGAGCGGTACGAGGAGGATCCGCACTGCCCGCGGTGCGGGCACCCCCTGTGCAGGGGGCGGATCGCCGGGCGCGGGACAGTGTGGTGCCCGCAGTGCCAGCCGGAACGGTGCTAGCGCCCCTGCGCTCGGTGCTGCCCCGCCGCGTCAGGGCAGGACGCCGCCGTCAACCCGCAGGACGGTGTCGGTCACGTAGGAGGAACGCGGCTGGGCTGCTCAACACTCCTGTGACATATGTCACTTCATGCTCGGAACCCTTCGAACGTGATCGACAGGTGCCCGTCGTTTTCCCTGTTCAGAACGCTTTGTTGAAGGCCGGCGCACCTGTCGGGAACTACTTTGCGTGGCTCCCTGTGATCGCTGGGTCATTTTTTGCAGGGCGTGATGAGTGATCGGGGCCCATCCTCGCCATGGTGGTGCCAAGAGCCAACTGGCTCCCGGCGCGCCCCCCTTGGCCGTGCCGACCCCTCAATGAAGAGGAACGCAATGAGTAGTGCATGTCGGAGGTCCGAGTGAGCGACGAAGACCTCCGCGCGGACGTTTGGCGCGACAACGGCGGGCAGAGTCAGCCGGTGGACGAACCGCTTGACCTACCGCTGGATTTCGAGGGCTTCTACCTCGGGCACCAGGAGTTCTTCCACGCCTTCGCCGAGATCCACCTGGGCACCCGCCGAGCCGCAGAGGAATCGGTTCACCGGGTGTTCCTGGAGATCCTGGCGGGCTGGGACCAACTGCTGCAGCAGGGCGACCTGGAGCAGCTGACGCTGGCCGTGCTGCACCGTCACGTCACCGAGCGGCTGAAGCGTGAAGGCCGCGGTCCGGCGTTCGTGCTGAACGGGCCGATAGCCCTGAACCTGCGAGCGATCCGCAACGAGTTGGAGATAGCGGAGAGCACCGCGGGCCTGTACGAGGCGATCGCGGACCTGCCCACCCGCCAGTTCAACGTGATCGTCCTAAAGTACCTGCTCGGCTACAACACCGCCCGCATCGCGCGGTTCATGAGCCTTGACGTCCGCACCGTCGGCTACCACGACCGCAGGGCCAAGGAACGGCTCCGCGTCCGCCTGGGCCTACCCGCCCCGAAAAGAGAGAGGTCAGGACAGTGACCGCCACCATCGAAGACCTCCTGGCCGACGCGGCGCTGCCGACAACGCCCCCGGTAGCCTTCGACGTCGGAACCGCGCTGCGCCGACTCGCCCGTGACGCCTCCCGGACCGCGCCGCCACCGCACATGGAACGAACCGCCCAGGCCGGGCAGCGCCTGGCCGTGGTCTCCCGCTGGATCCTCAACGGCCCTGGCGCCGCACACCACGTGGACCGCCTCGCGCAGGACACCCGGTCCGCTCCGGTCGAGGAGGACCAGCTGGACGTCGAGGGCGCCGCGGTGTTCGCCTGCCTGCTCTACCTCACCGATCACCCCGAAAGCGCCCAGTTCTGGTGGCAGTTGGCGGCGGGAGCCGGACACCGTGCCGCCGCCTACTGCCTGCACCTGCACCACCTCGCACTGGGCGAGACCCGGGAGGCGGCGCACTGGCGGCACCAGATCACGCACCCGATGGTCGAAGCCGACGCTGTCGACGACGACTTCCTTGACTGCGTGGAGGTCGTCGCGCGCTACGTACGGCGCAACGGATCGGCCGCGAGCCCGCCGACGGCCACGCTGGAGATGGAGGTCGACCGCCTCGCTGACGACGCGACGAACCCGTGCATCATCGTCCGTCGCCCTGACCGGCGCCTCGCCGACCACCTACGCGACTTCGCTCGCCGCTGACCCAGCAGAACGACGGAGGAGCCCGATTCCGGCCCCGGTTCCTTAGCCAGCGGGTCGGAAGGGCTCCGCCGCGACGCCCTCGAAAAGGACAGCCACCATGTACACCAGCCCCGAACACCGCCCCTGGCATCAAGCCGCGGGAACCATCAACGGCCTACGCAGCTGGACCGCCCGGCGCCGCCGCGCCGCCACCGCACAGCTGATGCGCGGCGCCTTCTACAGCCTGGGCAGCGGCATCGTCAGCCTCTTCATCCTCTGGATCCAGCATCAGCGCTGGTAGACGCGCGCAGCTCCACCAGCGGTCCAGAACGACCACGGCACGCGCAACCCTGGGTCCGCACCAACTCCACGACTGCTGCGTGGAGTTGGGCTGCCGCAGCCGGAAGGCGGCACCAGGCTCGGCGGCTACGGTACCGGCGGGAAGGGCTAGCGCTCGCACATCGGGAACATGGCGCATCGAGTGTCCTTCCTTCGGACGGCGGCCAACTCGCTCCACCGTGCCCTGGAGGGTTCAGCTGCCCGCCAAGGACGCGAGCTCCTCCTCCGTCGGATACGACTCCTGTGCGCCGACCCGGGTGACCGCCGCCGCGCCCACCCGGACCGCGTACGCCGCCGCGTCCGCCAGCGACGCACCCGCCCCCAGCCGCCAGGCCAGCGCCGCGGTGAACGCGTCGCCCGCGCCCGTGGTGTCCACCGCGGCCACCCGCACCGAAGGGATCCGGACCGTGCCGTCACCTGTCGCCACCAGCGCGCCCTGCGCGCCCAGCGTCACCACGACGGAGCGCGGCCCCAGCGCCAGCAGCGCCGCGGCCCACTCCTCGGGTGAGTCGTCCAGTTCGCCGCCCACGATCACCCGTGCCTCGTGCTCGTTGACGACCAACGGGTCACAGGCGGCCAGCAGTTCGGCGGGCAGCGGGCGCGGCGGCGAGGGATTGAGTACGAAACGGGTCCCGTCCGGCAGATTCCGTACGACCTCCACGACCGACTCCAGCGGGATCTCCAGTTGCGCCGAGACCACTCGGGAGCCGTGCAGCAGGCCGCGGGCCGCACGTACGTCCTGCGGTGTCAGTCGGCCGTTCGCGCCCGGGGACACCACGATGCTGTTGTCTCCCGACGGGTCGACCGTGATCAGCGCGACCCCGGTGGGTGCCCCACCGACCAGCACGCCCGTGGTGTCGACGCCGGAGCGGCGCTGCGAGTCCAGCAGCAGCCGACCGTGCGTGTCGTCGCCGACCCGGGCCAGCAAGGCCGTACGGGCGCCCAGGCGGGCCGCGGCGACCGACTGGTTCGCGCCCTTGCCACCCGGATGAACCACCAGGTCGGATCCGAGAACGGTCTCACCGGCCGCGGGTCGCCGCTCCACCCCGACCACCAGATCGGCGTTGGCCGAACCCACGACCAACACGTCGTAGTCGTACACGAGTTGTCTCCCAGGAAATCCCTGCCGCGGCTGCTGCCAGCGGTCGGGGTCAGCCGGTGAAGCCCGCCGCGTTCGCCTTCGTGACCACCTTCACCGGTACCTTCACGGTCTTGTCGACCGCCTTGCCCTCGGCCGCCCGCAGGGCGTTGCGCACCGCGATCCGGCCCAGTTCGGTGGGCTGCTGTGCGACGGACGCGTACAGCGTGCCCGCCTTGACCGCTGCCAGGCCGTCCGGTGTGCCGTCGAATCCGACGACGGACACCGACGTTCCGGCCCTGGAACCCAGTGCCTTGATGGCGCCGAGAGCCATCTCGTCGTTCTCGGCGAAGACGCCCTGGACGTCCGGATGGGCCTGGAGCAGGTTCGCCATCACATCCAGGCCCTTGGTGCGGTCGAAGTCCGCGGGCTGCTCGGCCACCACCGTGATGCCGGGATATGCCTTGAGGCCCTCGGCGAAGCCCGCGCCCCGCTCCCGGCTCGCCGACGTGCCCGCCTGACCCTGGAGGACCACGATGCTGCCCTTGCCGCCCAGCTTCTCCGCCAGCGTCCGGGCGGCGAGCTCGCCGCCCTCGATGTTGTCGGAGGCGACCAGCGCGGCCGTGTCCGCCTTGTTGACTCCCCGGTCGACGGCGATCACGGGAATCCTCGCCTTGTTCGCGGAGCGCACCGAGGGGCCCGCCGCGTCCGAGTCCACGGGGTTGACGATGATCGCGCCGAGCCCCTCGCTGGTGAAGTTCTGCAGCTGGTTGGCCTGTTGGGACGCGTCGTTCTGCGCGTCGGTCACCGTGAGGTCCACGCCCAGCTGCCTGGCCTCCGCCTGCGCGCCCGCCCTGATCTGCACGAAGAAGGGGTTGTTCATCGTGGACAGGGACAGGCCCACCTTCGGAGTGGTCGAGGACGCCCCGCCGTGCAGGAAGGACATCGCACCCACCAGCGCCGCCGCGACCACGGCCGCGAGTACGTACGTCACGGCCTGCCTGCCCCGGCCGCCGCCCGCACCCGCCCCGGCCGCCACCGGGCCCGCCCCGGCCCTGCGCCGCACCGTGTCGAGCAGTACAGCCAGCGCGATCACCACACCGATGACGACCTGCTGCCAGAAGGCGGACACCGAAAGGAGGTTGAGGCCGTTGCGCAGCACGGCCAGTATCAGTGCGCCGACCATCGTGCCGGACGCCCCGCCCGTACCGCCCGCCAGCGAGGCGCCACCGATGACGACGGCCGCGATCGCGTCCAACTCGTAGCCTGTCGCGGCCTGCGGCTGCGCCGAGGAGAGCCGGGAGGCGAGCACGATGCCCGCGGCGGCGGCGAACAGCCCGGACAGCGCGTAGATGGCGAGCTTCTGCCGCCGCACCCGGAGCCCGGACAGCCGGGCGGCCTCCTCGTTGCCGCCGATCGCGTACATCGAGCGGCCGACGTACGTCCGGCCCAGGACGAGCGCGGTGAGCAGGCCCATCACCACCATCACCAGCACCGGGACCGGCAGCCAGCCGCCCAGCGTGTCGCCGAGATGCGAGACCGAGTCGGGGAAGGCGATCGGGGAGCCCTGCGAGATCACCAGGGAAAGACCACGGCCCACCGACAGCATGGCCAGCGTCGCGATGAACGGCGGCAGTTTGCCGTACGAGATCAGGTAGCCGTTGACCAGGCCGCACGCCACCCCGGCGGCGATGGCGAGGACGACGGCCAGGACCACCGGGATCCCGTGTGAAGTGGCCGTCCAGGCAAGGACGGTGGCGGACAGCGCCGCGACCGAACCGACCGACAGGTCGATGCCCGCCGACACGATCACGAACGTCACGCCGAAGGCGAGGATCGCCGTCACCGCCGCCTGTACGCCGACGTTGAGCAGGTTGTCGGCCGTCAGGAAGTCCCCGGAGAGCGCCGACATCGCGATGACGAGGGCGATGAGCGCGGTGAGTGCGCCGTTGTCCAGCAGCAGGCGGCGCAGGCCGCCCGAGCGCGCTGCGCTCTTGAGCGTGTCAGTGGCCACGGGCGGCCTCCACTTCGGTAGCGGCTTCGTTGCTGGTCGGTGTGCTGACGGCGAGTGCCATCACGGAGTCCTGGGTCGCCGCCGAGGCGGGGAGTTCACCGACCATCCGGCCCTGGGCCATCACCAGCACCCGGTCGCTCATGCCGAGCACCTCGGGCAGGTCGCTGGAGATCATCAGGACCGCGGCGCCCGCGGCGGTGAGTTCGTTGATCAGCTGGTAGATCTCGACCTTGGCTCCCACGTCGATGCCGCGTGTCGGCTCGTCCAGGATGAGCACCTTGGTGTTCGCTAGCAGCCATTTGCCGATGACGACCTTCTGCTGGTTGCCGCCGGAGAGCGTGCGCACATGCTGGCCGAGCCCGGCCATGCGCACGCCGAGCCGCTCGGCGACCCTCGCGGCAGCCGCCCGCTGGGCCTTGCGGTCGACGAGTCCACCGCGGGTCGCCGCCCGCAGCGTGACCAGCCCGAGGTTCTCCGCGACCGAGGCGTCCAGGACGAGCCCCTGCCCCTTGCGGTCCTCCGGCACCAGCCCGATGCCCGCCGCCATCGCGGCGTTGACGTCGTGCCGCCGCAAGCGCGCACCCGACACGTGCACGGTCCCGCTGTCGTAGGGATCGGCGCCGAACACGGCCCGCGCGACCTCCGTGCGGCCCGCGCCCACCAGTCCCGCGACGCCCACGACCTCACCGGCCCGCACCTGGAACGAGACGTCATGGAAGACCCCGTCCCGAGTCAGCCCTTCGACGGTGAGCAGGGCCGCCCCGGCGTCGGTGCGCTCCCGCGGGTACTGCTGGTCGATGGAGCGCCCCACCATCAGCCGTACCAACTCGTCCCGCGGAGTGGCGGCGGGCACCTGCCCGACGCTCCTTCCGTCCCGGATCACGGTCACCCGGTCGCCGATGGCGGCGATCTCCTCCAAGTGGTGGGTGATGAAGACGATGCCGACGCCGTCCTCGCGCAGTCTGCGTACGATCGTGAAGAGTCGGTCGACCTCCCCGGAGGTGAGCACCGCGGTCGGCTCGTCCATGATGAGCACGCGTGCGTCGAGGCTGAGCGCCTTGGCGATCTCGACCATCTGGAGCCGGGCGATGCCGAGTTCACGCACCCGTGCGCGGGGCGAGACGCTGAGGCCCACCCGCTCCAGGAGTTCGGCGGCGTCGGCCTCCGTCCTCTTCCGGTCGATCATCCCGAAGCGACGCGGCTGGCGGCCCAGGAAGATGTTCTCGGCGACGCTCAGGTCGGGAACGAGGTTGAACTCCTGGTAGATGGTGGCGATTCCCAGGCGCTCGGCTTCCTGTGCGTCGTGGATGCGCACCTCCTCGCCGTCCACCAGGACGCGTCCGGCGTCGGGGCGATGGGCGCCGGAGAGCATCTTGATGAGGGTGCTCTTTCCGGCGCCGTTCTCACCGAGCAGTACGTGTACTTCGCCACGGCACAGGTCGAAGTCAACGCCGTCGAGCGCGACCACGCCCGGGAAGGTCTTGCGTATGCCTTCGATGCGCAGCAACTCGTCCCTGTCGCTCACGACCTGCTCCTTCTCGCGGGGTACGGCTCGCGGTGGGCATGGGCCGGTTCGCCGCACGAGCGGCGCGCGACGAGCCGGGCGGGGACGGTGACGGACCGGGCGGGACGTCCTTCGATGCGGTCGACCAGCGCGCGGACCGCGGTGCGCCCCAACTCGCCGGTCGGCTGGGCGATCGCCGTGATCGGCGGGTCGGTGTGCACGAACCACGCGATGTCGTCGAACGCGGCGAGACCGATGTCCTCGGGGACGCGCAGCCCACGTGCGCGGATGGCGTCCAGTGCGCCGAGCGCCATCAGGTTGTCGGCGGCGAAGACGACCTCGGGCGGCTCGGCCAGGTCGAGGAAGTCCTCGGTGACCCGACGGCCGCTGTCGGCCTTGAAATCACCTTGTCCTGTGTAGGCGTCCGGTAGCGGGATGCCGTACTCGGCCAGCGCCTCCCTGAAGGCATCCACTCGCTCGCTGCCGGTCGTGGTCGCCGCGGGCCCCGCGATGATGGCGAGCCGACGGTGCCCGAGGCCGTGCAGATGGGCGACGAGATCGTGCACGGCCGCCCGGCCGTCGGCACGTACGACGGGGACGTCGACGCCTGGAATCCACCGGTCCACGAAGACCATCGGCGTCCCGGCGCGGACCGCGTCCAGCATCAGCGGAGAGCCGCCGTCGGTGGGGGAGATCAGCAGTCCGTCGATGCGGCGGTCGAGCAGGGTCCTCACATGGTGGTCCTGCAACTCGGGCCGTTCGTCGGCGTTGCCGATGATCACGCTGTAGCCGAGGGTGCGGGCCTCCTCCTCGACGGAGCGGGCCAGCTCGGTGAAGTAGGGGTTCAGCACATCGCTGATGACCAGGCCGAGGGTGCGGGTCTGGTCGGTACGCAAGGAACGGGCCACGGCGTTCGGGCGGTAGCCCAACGTCCGCACGGCGGCCAGCACCCGGGTGCGCGCCTCCGCGCTGACCGACGGGTGGCCGTTCAGCACGCGGGACACCGTCGCGACGGAAACCCCCGCCGCCGCGGCGACGTCCTTGATGCCCGCCATCGCCGACCACCTCCTGGTGAGCCAGTGGAATCGTTTACACGACTGACACGGAGGATTGGAAACGATTACACGGGGGTTGATCAAGGGGTTGGGAGTTGGCCGAGACCGGATCGTGATCTGGCGCCGCTCACATGGGCGGCTTCGACACGGGCGTGTGGGCCGACCCGTTCGCGTGCAACTGGCCTGCGGTGGCTGCTAGTTGGGGGGCCGGAAAGGTTCGTGCCGGGGGCAGCTGGTGGGGAGGGGCCGTCGGCCGGGGGCCGTTCGCTTCTCGCCGCGCGGGTGAGCGGGTTCGCGGCGCTGGGGCAGGCGTCAGGGAAGTGGCCGGTCGACGAGCGGGAGCAGCCGTGAATCCTCAAGCGCCGCGGTTCTGTGCCCGATTCCGGCCTGGTACTCCTCGTTGGAGGCGAACGCGAAGAAGTCCTGGATGCTGGACTGGCGTATGAGCATGACCAGGTCCCAGCGCTCGTCCGGCGGACCGATGAAGTACGGCCCCCCGGTGCCGAAGAACTGGACCGAGCCGCCGCTGGCGGCCAGGAACGGGAGGGTGTGGCGGACGTACTGGTCGTAGGCGGCGGCGCCGGAGACGGGTGCGGACGGGGCGAGGTGCGGGAAGCCGGAGTAGTCGGCGACCTCGCGGAACCGCAGCAGGTTCAGCATGGTTACCGGACCTTGGATGCCGCGTTCCAGGAGCAGACGGGCGCTGTGCTCTGATGGGTCGAGGTGCACAAACGGGACCGTAGCAGGGTCCTGTGACACCACGTCCGGATTTTTCTCGCAGGCGTGGACCTGGTCGTCCTCGACCGCCACCCCGAAGGGGTTCCTCTTCGCTTGCCCCCTTTTCCGCGCACTTGGGGAGGGCCGGGGGCAGTCGGCCCTCCCCCCAGGTCAGACGAGGTCCATGGCGGCCACCTCGTCGGGGCTGCCGTAGCTGACCGGTCCCTGGAAGCGGCGTCGGGCGGTAGCGAACCACCACACGGTGGCGATGAGAAGTACCACGGCCAGTGCGACAGGCGCGTAGTTGAACGTCTTGGCGCTCGTCGGGGAGGTCTGCGGGAGCATGAACAGCACGTTGCTGACCACGATCCACGCCACGGCGATCGCGGCGACCAGCTTGCCGTGCCGCCCCAGGTTCCACGGGCCGGGCTGGAAGTCGTCCAGCCGTAGCCTCAGGAAGATGGGCACGCCGTAGGCGAGGAACAGTCCGACGACGTTGATGCTGACGACCGCGGTGAAGGCGGTGTTGGACCACCAGCCGGGCAGGACCAGCACCAGGGAGCATGCGGCGGCCAGCCAGACCGCCTTGACCGGAGTGCGCGTGCGTGGCGATACCGAGTGCCACCAACGGGAGCCGGGCATGGCCCCGTCGCGGGAGAAGGCGAAGATCTGCCGGGTGTTGCTGGTCATGTTGGCCAGGCCGCAAAAGAGCATGGCGCCGATCACGATCAGCAGAAGGAGTTTCGCGGTGCCGGTGCCGAGTGCGTCGATGAGAATCTGTACCGGTGGCGCCGAGGCGCTTGCCTCGGCGGCGTAGTCACGGATCGCGTAGACCAGGGCGAGCATGAGGACGAGTCCGGCGAGTGCCGAGTAGGCGATTGCCCGCATGATGCCCTTCGGGGCGTTGACGGTGGCCCGCACGGTTTCCTCGGACATGTGGAAGCTTCCGTCGAATCCGGTGAAGGTCCAACTGGTCACGAGCAGGCCGAGCATGGCGCCGTAAAGGCCGTTGGAGAATCCTGTGTTGTTGGCAAAATGTGTTGCGAAAGACGCCGGTTGATGCTGGGCGGGTAGCACGGTCAGGGCGGTGACGATCACCACCATGCCGATCAGGAGCCACCACACGGATATCCGGTTCACCATGGCGACCAGTCGCACCGTGTAGGTGTTGGCGAGCGCCTGGACCAGCAGGATCGCTGCCGTGATGGCGACCGTGCGCTCCGGTGTCACCTGGTAGGACGGCCACTGCAGCGCGATGAACGCCTGGATGAAGGTGGCGGCCGCGTAGTCGGTGGCGGCCGTTCCGCCGACCTGGCCGACGAAGTTCAGCCAGCCCGTGTACCAGGACCAGGCACCGCGGTGCCGCTTGGCGAGCTTTCCCGCCGAGAAGTACAGGGCGCCGCTCGTCGGATATGCCGAGGCGATTTCTCCCATGGCGGCCCCGACGAACAGCACCATCACCGAAACGCCGATCCAACCGAAAACCAGGATTCGTGGCCCCCCGGCGTTCATACCGAATCCGAACGAGGAGAAGATTCCCGAGATGATGTTGATGATGGTGAAGGAGATCGCGAAGTTGTCGAACGCCTGGAATCGACGGGTGAGTTTCCGTGGATATCCCATCGCGTGCAGTGTCGCGTCATCGTCGAGGGGGATGGGCGAGGCATGCCGCCGGTTTCTGGTACGAGCCGGGTTCACGGGATCGGACACGATCGCGACCTTTCTGGTGGGGGACAGAAGGCATCGTCATGGGTTTCGAGAAGGGGCTGCCTCGCCGATTCGGCTGCGGCATGCCCGAGGGTTCAGGTGGTACCGGGCACCGGCAGTCCGCACAGGCGTCTGGCTTTGGTGAGTTGTTCCTCGGGATCGCCGAACGCGCTCCACGGCATGCGGGACGCGTACGGGCCCATGGCCGTGAAGACCGCCCGCGCCTCCAACTCGCGCTTGGCCATGAACAGTGCGTGCGCGAGATACGACAGGTCCAGCACCGGTGTGCGGCGGTGGTTGGCCACGTCGGGGAACCAGTGCTGGTAGGCGGCCAACGCCGCTGCGCGCCACTGGGGTTGCTCCCAGACGTGGTCGGCCAGCGGAGAGGACCGGTCGTGGTCGTCGACCAGCGCCACCAGCGGCAGCAGGCGCAGTACGGAAGCGGCCGGTGCGCGCTGGGCGAGGAACGCGGCGACGTCCCAAGCCGCGTTCGGGGCCCCGCCGTTGCGGGCGAAGAAGAAGGCCAGGAAGCGGTGGTGCGCTTCGCGGTGCCAGGGGTCGAGCCGCAGGACGCGGAGGAACAGGGACCAGGGGCCGGGCGGTGCGGTGAGCAGTCCCTGGGGTGCGGGATCGCACCAGCGCTGTAGGCGGGTCAGGGCCAGCTTGTTCACCCAGGGAGTCGGGTCCTGCGGCGACAAGCGAACCGCCCGCTCGCTGGCCGCCACGGCGATACGCAGCAGGGCGTCCGCCCGCTGGTCGTGGGCGTCGGCCGCGCGTAACGCACGCAGTGCGGCCACGCGTGCCCACAGCAGTGCGGCCTGGGGGCTCGGTTCCTCGGCCAGCCAACGCTCCGCCAGATCCGAGTCGGCCGCCTCGGATGCCAGTACCAACGACCTGTGCGCCAACAACCCGAAATCCGCCTGCGCGTCCCTGAGCGCCTCGTACGCGCTGAAGTATCGGCCCGCCCGGACATCCACGCAGGCGTGTGCCAACTCGCGGTCATCGGCGGCGGGATGCCATACATAGTGGCCCTCGAACGCACCGGCGGTCACGTCGTTCCACCGATCCGGCCGACCTCGCCCACGCGCACCCATCCCGTCCAAGTCAATTCCGCCGAGTCTCGTCACATAACCTCTCGGCGGTGGACCTCTCACCCTACTCACCATCAAGTGGAACCGGAACCGGTCTTGTCGACTAACTGGTTCCATCTCGATTGTGTTCCCCGCATTACCGAGTCGGCCAGGTGGTCGGCATATGCGTTGGCCCGCTGGATGATTCCTCAAGCGAGTCGGGTACCGCTGACCTGTTCTTCTCGCAGGTAATAACTTCCGAATTCCCGCGGCCCCGGCCCCTCTCGGGGGGGGCGCGCTCAGGCGCCGGGGATGGGCAGTTCGGCCCAGATGACCTTGCCTTCGGGGGTGTACCGGGTGCCCCAGCGCTCGGCGAGTTGGGCGACGAGGAACAGGCCGCGACCGCCCTCGTCCTCAACGGCCGCGTAGCGTAGGTGTGGTGAGGTGCTGCTGGTGTCGGACACCTCGCAGATCAGGTTGCGGTCACGCAGCAGGCGCACCCCGATCGGGCCGCAGGCATGGCGGATGGCGTTGGTGACCAGCTCACTGAGGATCAGCTCGGTGGTGAAGACCGTCTCCTCGTCCATACCCCACTGCGTCAGCTGCCGGGTGGCTGCGGCGCGGGCGCGGGAGACGACCGTGGGGTCGCAGGGCAGTTCCCAGCTGGCGATCTGGTCGGCGTCCAGCACCCTGGTGCGCGCGACCAGCAGGGCGATGTCGTCACTCTGCCGGGCGGGCAGCAGCGAGTCGAGCACCGCGTCGCAGGTCTCCTGTGGCGTCCGGCCGGCGTGCGCGAGCGTGCTGCGCAGGATCTCCAGCCCGGTCTCGATGTCCCGCGCGCGGTCCTCGATGAGCCCGTCGGTGTACAGGACCAGGGTGCTGCCCGCGGGAAGGTGCAGTTCAGCGGCTTTGTAGGGATGGCCGCCGACGCCGAGCGGCGGCCCGACGGGGACGTCGGGGAACTCGACGGTGCCGTCGGGGAGGACGACCGCCGGTGGTGGATGCCCGGCGCGGGCCAGTTGGCAGGCGCCGGTGGCGGGGTCGTAGATCGCGAACAGACAGGCGGCGCCGACCACCGCGGCTTCGCTGTCCTCGTCGGCCGTCTCCTGGTCGATGCGGCCGACGAGCTCGTCGAGGTGGCCGAGGAGTTCGTCCGGTGGCAGGTCCAGGGCGGAGAAGTTCTGCACCGCGGTGCGCAGCCGCCCCATGGTGGCGGCGGCGTGCAGGCCGTGGCCGACGACGTCGCCGACGACCAGGGCGACGCGGGCGCCCGGCAGGGAGATCACATCGAACCAGTCCCCGCCCACTCCGGCTTGGGCGGGGAGGTAGCGATAGGCGATGTCGAGCGCGTCCTGCGAGGGCAGGGCCCGCGGCAGCAGGCTGTGCTGCAGGGTGACTGCCATGGCGTGCTCCCGCGTGAAGCGGCGTGCGTTGTCGATGCACACCGAGGCGCGGGCCGCCAGTTCCTCGGCGAGGGACAGGTCGTCGTCCTCGAAGGGCTCGCTGTCGCTCGTCCGCCAGAAGTTGACGATACCCATCAGGACGCCGCGGGCCTTGAGCGGAACGGTGATCAGCGAGCGGAACCCGTAGTCGAGGATCGCTTGGCTGTGTTCCACGTCCTGGGTGCGCCAGCCTTCGGCGGCTCGCAGATCGGGCACGAGCACGGGTTGCCCGCTCATGAAGCCGTTGGCCTGCGGAGTGGGCGCGGCGAACGCGACCAGCTCACCCTCCCCGTGCAGGGGGTTGTCGTCGCGGACGCCGTGCAGTGCGACCCGGCGCAGTTGCGCCCCGTCGCTGCCCACCCGCACATGCGGCTCCTCACCACGCAGGACGGGGTCGGCGAGATCGACGGTGGCGTAGTCGGTGAACTGCGGTGCGGCCACATAGACCAGTTCCTCGGCGGTGCGCTTGATGTCGAGGGTCGTGCCGATGGCCATGCTCGCGTTGTACAGCAGGTTCAGACGGCTCCGCGCGACCTCGGCCTTTCCGGCGAGGGCCCGCAGTTCGGTGGAGTCCCGCAGCGTCGCGACGCTGCCGCGCGGGCCACCGCGGCGGTCCGTCGGCCGGTTGTTCACGGCCAGTAGCCGGTCCCCGACGGGCAGCAGCTCGTCGGTGGCGACACGACGGGAGGACAGCAGCTCGGCCATCCGGGGGTCGAGGCCGAGCGCGCTGACGCGGTGCCCCTCCACATCCGGTGGCAGGTCGAGGAGCCGGCGCGCCTCGTCGTTGCTGAGCAGGACCCGGCCGTCGCCGCCGACGATGACCACGCCTTCGCGGACCGCGTGCAGCACCGCGTCATGGTGCTCGTACATCCGGGTCATCTCGTCCGGTCCGAGGCCGTGGGTCTGCCGCCGCAGCCGCCTGCTCACCAACGCGGTTCCGGCCGTCGTCAGGGCCAGCGCGGCGGCTCCGGCGCCCAGGACGACCGGCAGCTGCCGGTCGACGGCGCTGCTGACGTTGCTGGCCTTCATCCCCGCCGACACGAGACCGACGACCGCGCCGTGGGCGTCGAAGACCGGGACGACGACCTGGACCTCCTCGCCGAGGGGGCCGTGCACGGTCTCGGTGGTGATGCGGCCGGCCAGTGACGGTCCGATGGTGCCGACGAACTTCTTCCCGATCTCCTCTGGCCTGGGGTGCGTGTAGCGGATGCCCTGCCGGTTCATCACCACGATGAAGTCGACACCGCCCCGCTTGCGGGCGGCCTCCGTACGCGGCTGCAGCACCGCGGAGGGACTGGGGCCCCGCAGTGTGTTCGCCAGGCCGGGGGAGTAGGCGAACGCCTCGGCGGCGGCCAGGGAGCGGTCGCGGGCGGCCTGGAACCTGTCGCTGCGTGACTGCAGCAGCAGCGTCGCAACCGCGGCCACCACCAGCAGCACCACGATCAGCACCTGGAGCACGAACATCTGGCCGGCGACACTGCGGATGCTCGTCACCGGCCACACACGTCGTGCCGACGCCGCCCGTGAGCCGTGGCGCCGTTGTCGCCGCTCACGTCGGCTACCTGGGTGCCGACCGGTAAACCAGCGGCCCGAGGGCCCCCAAGAGCGGCCCCGGTTTCGGGCCATACCCCATGTCTACCCCGACCTCCCCGCCGCCGCGAACGATACGCGCCACGCGTTGCCCTGTCCCCGCCCCGGCGACACCCGGTTACTCCGCCGCCAGGGGGACGAGGAGACGATCTCGGGGCCTTCGGCGATCCGGCGGGTTCACGGCCGGCGGTGAGGCGACGGCCGCCGAGGGCGCGCGGATCGTCGTCACCCTCGCGACTGGGTCCACGTACGGCCCTGGCGGCGGCCCCCGTCGACGAGCACGGTCGCGTTCCCTGGCAGGCGGACGGGTGAGCCGCGCCAGGGATGGGCGAGCGCCATTGCCCGCCTCCACGTCACTACGCTGCGACACGTGCGAGAGAGCCTGGACGAGACCGATCGGCGGATCGCCGCGGCGCTGCTCGTCGCGCCGCGCGCCTCGTGGCGCACGGTCGCCCGCTGTCTTGACCTGTCGGAGCGGACGGTGGTCCGCCGGGCCGGGCCGCTGTTCGCGGACGGCACGCTGCGCACCACGGTGGTGCGTGCGCCGGTGCACTTCCCCGAGCTGATCCCGCTGGCGCTGCGCCTCCGGTGCCGCCCGAACCGCATCCGCAGCACCGCGGCGGCGCTGGCCCGCAGGCGGGACACGCTGTGGGTGGACGTGCTCGGCGGCGGGGACGAGATCTGCGTGGTCGCCTTCCTGGAGGGAGCGGAGGCGCGTGACCGGCTGCTGCTGCGCGACCTTCCGGCCACCCCCGAGGTGTTGTCGTGGACGGCCCACGCCTTGATGCGGGTGTTCCCGGCCGCGTTCTCGTGGACGGGCGGGTTGCTCACCAGCGAGGAGGAGGCGCTGCTGCGCGCCGAGCATCCGGCGCGGGAGCATCCGCCCGCCCCGGTGCCGTTGACCGCCGCCGACCACGCCCTTGTCCGGGGGCTGATCGCCAACGGGCGGGCCGGATACGCCGAGTTGGCCGAGCGGGCGGGGATCGCGGCCCCGACCGTCCGTCGCCGACTGGGCGCGCTGGTCGACCACTGGGTGGTGCGGCTGGCCACGGAGGTGGACCTGGCGCTGCTCGGCGTACGGGCCGACGTGCTGTTGTGGTTGACCGTCGCCGCCGGTGAACTCGACGCGACCGCCGAGCGGTTGAGCAGGCATCCGCAGGTGCGGTTCGCCGCAGCCACCACCGGCTCGTCCAATCTCCTCGTGGCCGCCGCGGCCACGGACCTGGAGGCGCTGTACCGGTTCCTCACCGACACCATCGGCTCGCTCTCCGGCATCGGCGCGATCGAGACCACGCCCGTGCTGGCCACCTTCAAACGCACCGGACTGCCGCGCCAGCGACGTGGCTGAGTCCTGGCCGCGGCTGGCGTGTAAACGCAGTGTCGGCCCGCATCCATGTCGCACATTCGATCAATCGAGGCCGACTTCTGGCCGGAACCCCTCACCCGGTCGAGGCTGTGCCGTGCAGGGACCGGTTCCGAGGCGATGGAGGCGAGAGGGCATGACGAGCAGCGGTGAGGTGCGGGGAAACACGCCGGTGGTCACCGTCCCGGCGGGGCGGTTGCGCGGGGTCGTGGACGGCGCGCACGGGGCCGTTGCCGCCTTTCGCGGCATCCCCTACGCCGCCTCACCGGTCGGCGCGCTGAGGTTCGCGGCGCCTCGGCCGTACCCGGCCTGGGACGGGGAGCGGGACGCGACCGTGGCGGGGCCGTCCGCACCGCAGGGACCCTCGCGGTTGGAGGCGGTGATGGGCGCGCGGATCCCCGACTGGGACGAGGACGGCTGCCTCAACCTGAACGTGTGGACACCGGTTTCGGCCTTGGCAGGCGGGGCGCGGCCCCGGCCGGTGCTGGTGTGGTTCCACGGCGGTGCCTACACCAGTGGCTCCGGCGGATGGGACTGGTACGACGGTGCCCGGCTGGCGGCGCTCGGCGACATGGTGGTGGTGACGGCCAACTACCGGCTGGGCGCGCTGGGTTGGCTCTACCTGCCTGAGGAGGGCATCGACAACCTGGGTGCCCGTGACCAGGCGGCGGCGTTGCGCTGGGTCCACGAGGCGATCGGCGCGTTCGGCGGCGACCCGGCCCGCATCACCGTCGGCGGCCAGTCGGCCGGGGCCAACTCCGCCGTCGCGCTTGCCACGGACCCGGCCACGGCCGCAATGGTGCAACGGGTGCTGGCCCAGTCGGGCGCGTTCCGGATAGCGGGGCAGGACCCGGGCGAAGCCGCCGAGGCGGCGCGCGGACTGCTGCGCCTCCTGGAGCTGCCCAGTCCCGGGTCCCTCGGCCTCCTGGAGCGGCTGCGCGCCGTCCCGGCCAAGGAACTGCTGGACGGCTACGCCGAGTTGGCGGTGCAGACCGCGCGGCCCGGCAGTATCGCGCCGCCGATGGCCCCGGTGCTGGGCGGGGCCGGGTATCCGCGCCCGCTGCTCGACGCGGTGCGAGACGGCGCGCTGGACGGGCGGCCGCTGCTGATCGGCACCACCACAGAGGAGATGACGGCGTTCCAGGTACGCGGACCGGAGCTGGCCGCGGCCACGGCGCGGATGTTCGGTGCGGACAGCGACGCGATCGCGCGGTACTGCGCCGCGCGGGGCGGCGACGCGTACGTCTACCGCTTCGGCCGCCGCCCCGACCCGGACCCCGAGGGGCTCGGGGCCACCCACTGCGCCGACCTGCCCTTCCTGTTCGGCACGTTCGACACCTTCCCGGACGCCCCGATGCTGGGCGCCGTGGACGCCGCCGACCGTGCGCTGTCCCGGTCGTTCGCCGCCGCGGTCACCGCCTTCGTCACCGGCGGAACCCCATGGCCGGTCTTCGAGGCGGACCGGCGGTACGTCCACGACTTCGACCGCTCCAGCGCGGGCTAGGGAGCCGCGAGCGGCACCGCGCGATTGGAGGGAATCGCCCGCTGGCCAGGGGCGGGACCGGCGAGGGAGCCCTCCTGGCCAATGTGCGCACGTTCACCCGGGATCAGCTCGTACGTCTGGTGAACAGTCTGTCCAGATGCAGATCGACAGCGGTCAGGGCCGCCCGGGGCTCGATCACGTCGAGTTCGAGGAGAGTGGTGAAGCCGGTGAGAGCGAGGAGCAGATTGGCCTCGGCCGCCGGGTCGCGGTCGGGGTCGATGTGCCCGTCGGCGATCGCCTGGCGGATCAACTGCTCGACGAGGGTGCGCCCTTGGGTGATCCCGTCGCGTGCCCGGGCGCGGACGTTCCTGTCGTGCAGCGCCTCCAGGACGTAGGCAGCGCTCATGCGGCTGGTGGCGCGGGCGTCGGCGTGCAGCGGGAGCATCTCCGTGAGCATCAGCCGGAGCACGTCGCGGGGGTGCGGCGGCTCGCCGAGTTCCTGGAGGCCCCGGCTGACGCGCAGGGAGGCCTGCTCGGACGCGAAGTCCATGGCGAAGGAGAGCATCGCCTCCCGGGAGGCGAAGTAGTGCTGCAACTGCCCCAGGGAGATGCCCGCCTCCTGTGCTACCTCACGCATGGTCAGGTGTATGACGCCGCGCTGCTCCACCACGCGCCACAGCGCTCGGGCGATCGCTTCGCGCCGTTCGCGGTGATCCACCTGTTTCGGCATCGTCGGCTGCTCCGTCGGTCGCTTTCCAATACGGTTGACATAATACAACTGACCTATAACTCTGGAAGCACTGTGGAGGCTTTGCCCGGAGGGAAGTTGACATGCCTGAACAGCCAACGGCACGCACCGCGGAGGGAGTTGTCGAGGGCCGCTGGCGGCGGGGACACGCGGTGTTCCGCGGCATCCCGTACGCCCAACCACCGGTGGGTCCGCTCCGCTTCGCCGCACCCGCCCCTCCACGGCGCTGGGACGGGACGCGGCAGGCAGCCGAGTTCGGTCCTGCGGCCCCGCAGTCCGGGCCGGTGCAGGCGGATCCGCAAGAGGCCACGGGCTGGTTGACGCTCAACGTCAGCACTCCGGATCCTGGCGCGGCGGGACTGCCGGTGCTGGTGTGGATACACGGAGGCGCCTACATCGCGGGCACCTCAAGCGACCCGACGTACGACCCAGCGGCGCTGACCGCGGCGGGACTTGTCGTCGTGAGCATCAACTACCGCTTGGGCGCCGAGGGTTTCGTCCTTCTCGACGACGCCCCAGCCAATCGCGGATTTCTCGACCAGATCGCGGCGTTGCACTGGGTGCGGCGGAACATCGCCTCCTTCGGGGGAGACCCCGACCAGGTCACCGTGGCCGGACAGTCCGCCGGGGCGGGGTCGATCGCCGCCCTGCTGACGATGAAGGCGGTGCGCGGCCTGTTCCAACGGGCCATCACCCACTCGGTGCCGGGCTGGCACTGCACCCCCGCACTGGCCGAACGCGTCGCCGCCACGCTCGCGGAGCGGCTCGGCACGGCCCCCACCGCCGCAGCCCTGCGCGGCGTCGCCCCCCGACGCCTGGCCCAGGAGGTCACCGCCCTCAGCGCCGACCTCGCTGCCTACCAGGCGAGTTGGGGACGGTTCTGCCAGGCGGGCATCGCCGTATGCCCCGTCGTCGACGGCGAAGTCCTCTCCGAAACGCCCTGGTCCGCGCTGACCGGTGGCCGCGCGAGCGGAACCCGGCTCCTTGTCGGCCACACCCGCGACGAGTTCCGGCTGTTCAGCGTCATGACCGGGCGCCTGGGCAGGTTCACCGACCAGGACGCCCGTACCGCGCTGGACCTGTTCGCCCCGGCGCCGGACGGCGCGCATGCCTACCGTGCCGCCCATCCGCAGGCCACCGCGGAGGAACTGGTGGAAACGGTGTACTCCGACGCCCTCTTCCGGATTCCCTCACTGCACCTTGCCCAGGCGAACGCCGCGGCCGGCGGTACCTCGTACCTGTTCGAGCTGCGACTGGCCTCCCCGGCCCTCGCAGGGACCCTGGGCGCCTGCCACAGCCTCGACGTGCCGTTGGCCTTCGGCACGCTGGACAGCCCCACCGGCAAGGAACTCCTCGGCGATCCACCCGCCCCCGAGGCCATCGCGGTGTCGCGGGAACTCCAGCGGGCGTGGGTCCGTTTCGCCACCACCGGCGACCCCGGATGGGCCGCCTACCGCCCCGACCAGCAGCTCACTCGTGTCCTGGACGCCGAGCCGATGACCGTGCCATACCCCGAACAGGCCTCCCACCGGATCTGGGAGGGCCGCAGCCCGGTCCCCTTCGAGGCGAGCCCCGGTATCGAGCCGGTCGCCCCTGATCGTGTGGCGCAGGCATACGTTCGCTCCGTCGAGGGCGGCCAGACCGGACAGGTCCACCCGTCGCTGTGAACGATGCCCCCGCCAGCGCGGGCCGGCGGGGGCATACGTGGTGGTTGGCCGTGGTGCGTGGATCAGGTCCAGCCGAGGGTGGAAGGCACCATGTACAACCCGAACCCCATCACCAGCAGGCACAGCGTCCAGGTCAGGTACTTGCGAAAACCGCGCATCCGCCATTGCTCGGGCAGCGCCTTGGCCTCCAGGGCCAGCAGGAAGCCCAGCACGATGGGCAGCAGTAGTGCGTTCATCACCTCGACGTCGACGCTCAGATTGACCAGGTCGACGCTTGCCAGCACCAGGACCGCGCCCACGACGTGGGCGAGGGCGTAGGTGATGTAGAACTTGGCGGTACGGCGGTTGGGGCGTTCGTTGAGGGTGTGCTTCCAGCCGAATACCTCTGCCAGGCCCCACGCCCCGGCCAGCGAGGAGACGATGGCGGCGACCAGTGCCGCGCCCATCATCCCGAGGCCGAACAGCACGGTGCCACCGAGGTGCCCGAGGTAGGGGGTGAGCGCACCGGCGATCTGGCCGACGGTGTTGAGCGCGGCGCCGGGGTTGTGCAGGCCGATGGTGGCGGCGACCGCCACCACCATGGAGATCATGATGAGTTGGGTGAGGACGGCGCCGAACGCGGTGTCCTGGCGGGCCTGTCGGATGGTGGCGACCGACAGTTGCTTGTCGATCACGGCGCCCTGCTGGTAGAAGACCATCCAGGGCATGATCACGGCACCGACGTTGGCCGCGACCAGGAGCAGATAGGAACTGTTGCCCAAAGGCATCGAGCCCAGTCCGTGTGCCATCGCGCCGATGTGCGGGCGGCTCATGAACATCGCCACGAAGAAGGCGAGTTCGGCGAGACCGACGGCTATGCCGATCCGCTCGACCCGCCCGTAGCTGCCCGTCAAGGCCAGGGCCAGCAAGAAGACGGTGGCGATGGGAATGGTGACCCAGGGCGAGACGCCGAACAACTCGCCAACGCCGGCAACTCCGGCGAACTCGGTGAGCAGCGCGCCGATCGCCGAGACGAACAGCGTGCAGGCGGAGAGCAGGGCCCACCAGCGACCGAACCGGGCTCGGATCAGCGCACCATGGCCCTGGCCGGTGACGATCCCGAGCCGCACCGTGATCTCCTGGACCACATACAGGATCGGCATGAGGATGACCTGGGGCATGATCATCTTGTAGCCCCACTGGGCGCCCGACTGCGATGCGGTGATCAGCGATCCGGCGTCGGTGTCGGCCAGCATCACCACCAGTCCCGGTCCCCACAGTGCCAGGAATCCCAGCCCGAGCCGCCGGCGTCGCGGTGTCGGCAGCGCGGAGCTAGCGGTTGGTGCGTCTTCCTCCGCACCCGGATGTACCTGCCCCGTCGCTATGGCACTGGCCCTGTCCGCCATCGCTGTCCCCTTTGATGCGTCTGCGTTCTCCGGACAGCCATGCTCTGCGGCGTCCGGATGACGGCAGCATAGCGACGAGGTAAGGCTTACCTAAGTTGGATCCTGAATGCGTTGGGGTCGCGGAACGGGTGAATGGTGTCATTTTTTGCGGTTTGAGCGGTGAGTGCTTGACCACGTGATTGCCATCCGTAAACCGTGGCACACCGCAGTCATGACCGAAGTTTGGTGAGGCAGGGCAAGCGTGACCGCGCGGGACCGTCACGGAACTTGACCGGCGTTCGAGCGGTTCCCGGTGCCAGCCCGCCCGTCCGTGAACCCCGGCTCCCTTGGTCTTGCGCCTGTTCGGCGGCGTGTCCACCGGGTACCTGACGGTGATTCAAGGGAGGCTGAAGAGGCTTGACTGTTTGCCCCGCGTACCCGAAGGCAGACCGATGGACCGTGAGCACACCAATGGGACCGCCCGGCCCGACCCGCGCCGAAGACTTCCGCGAACCGATGCCGTGCTGGCCGATCCGCGGCTGACCGCGGCAGCCGAGCGGCTGGGACGACGACTCGTCAAGGACGCGGTCACCCGGGCACAGGGCTGGGCACGGCGCAACGAGATCGCCCCGAACGACGTGGTCGACGCGGCCGTGCGGTCGCTGCCCGCCACGGCCGCCACGCCGCGCCGCGTCATCAACGCGACGGGGGTGCTCCTGCACACCAACCTCGGCCGAGCGGCCCTCTCCAGGGCGGCCCGGCAGGCGGTCATCGCCGCATCCGGGAACACCGACATCGAGTTCGACCTCGCCACCGGGCGACGTGCGCCACGAGGGCGCTCAACGGTGGCGACTCTGCTCAGCCACGTCCCGGCGGCCCAGGCCGCGCACGTGGTGAACAACGGCGCGGCGGCCCTGGCCCTGGCCGCCACGGCGCTTGCCCAGGACCGCGAGATCATCGTCAGCCGGGGCGAGTTGGTCGAGATCGGCGACGGCTTCCGGCTGCCGGACCTGCTCGTGTCGACCGGCGCCAGGCTGCGCGAGGTCGGCACAACAAACCGGACCACCCTGGCCGACTACGCCGCCGCCGTCGGAGACAGAACCGGCTTCATCCTCAAGATCCACCCCTCCAACTTCCGCATCACGGGCTTCACCGAAGACGTCGGCCTCCCCGAACTCGCCACCGTGGGACCGCTGGTCGTCGCAGACATCGGATCGGGTCTGCTCCACCGAGAACCGCTGCTCCCCGACGAACCGGACGCCGACACCTGGCTGCGCGCCGGAGCGGCACTGGTCACCGCCAGCGGCGACAAGCTCCTCGGCGGCCCGCAGTGCGGCCTGCTCCTGGGACGCGCCGATGTCGTACGCCCGCTGGCCCACCACCCCCTGGCGCGCGCCCTGCGGGTGGACAAGCTCACCCTGGCCGCACTGGAGGCCACTCTCAACAACCCCGACACACCAACCCGTTCCGCGCTCCACACCGCGACCCGTGCTCTGCGGGAGCGGGCCGAACGACTGGCCGCGAGCCTGGTGGCGGACGGTATCCCGGTGCGGGTCGTGGACAGCCTGGCGGTGGTCGGTGGCGGCGGCGCTCCCGGGGTGACGCTCGCCAGCGTCGCACTGTCCCTGCCGGAAACGTTCGCCGCCCGGCTACGCCAGGGCCCGACACCCGTGGTGGGAAGGGTCGTTGAAGGCCGTTGCCTGCTCGACCTGCGCGCCGTCGCCCCGGAGTCGGATGCCGGCATCGCCGCCGCCGTCCGTGCCGCGGCCGCGCGGAACGCTTCGGAGCCGGACCGCGCATGCACGTGATCGCGACCGCGGGGCACGTGGACCACGGGAAGTCCGCGCTGGTGCGGGCGCTGACCGGAATGGAGCCGGACCGCTGTCCGGAGGAACGCCGTCGCGGGATGACGATCGACCTCGGCTTCGTGTGGACGTCGATGACCGGCGCGGGCGATGTGGCCTTCGTCGACGTGCCGGGCCACGAGCGGCTGGTGACCACCATGCTCGCCGGCGTCGGGCCGGTACCCGCCGTCCTCTTCGTGGTCGCGGCCGACCAGGGCTGGCAGCCGCAGTCGGAGGAGCACCTCGCCGTCCTCGACGCACTGCGGGTACGGCACGGCGTGCTGGCCGTCACCCGTTGCGACCTGGCGGATCCCGTGGACGTGCGGGAGCAGGCGCTCACCCGGATCGCCCGCAGCTCGCTGGGCCGCGTGGAGTCGGTGGCAGTCAGCTCGGTGACGCGGCACGGGCTGGCCGAGTTGCGGGCCGCGCTGGTCAGGCTGGTGAACGGGCTTCCGGAGGCGGACCGGGCCGCCGACGTCAGACTGTGGGTCGACCGGGCGTTCACCGTGCGCGGCCACGGCACCGTGGTCACCGGCACGCTCTCGGCCGGCACCATCGCGGTGGGCGACCGCCTGCACACGGCCGGGACGACCGGCGGCCCGTCCGGTGGCGACGCGGTGCTCCGGGTGCGGGGACTGGAGAGCCTCAAGCGACCGCGGACGTCCGTGAGCGCGACCGCCCGCGTCGCCGTCAACGTGCACGGGCCTGCCACCGCGAGCCTGCGCCGTGGGAGCGTGCTGTTGACGCCCGGCCGGTGGTTGACCACCGACGTCCTGGACGTCCGGCTCCGTGGCGGCACGGCCCCGGAACTACCGCGCGGCCTCACCCTGCACCTCGGTTCAGCCGCCGTGCCGGTCTCCGTACGCCCGCTGGGCATGGACAGCGCGCGGCTGTCCCTGGCCGTACCGCTGCCGCTTCGGGTCAATGACATCGTGCTGCTGCGTGATCCCGGTCGGCGCCACATCGCAGCTGCGGCCACCGTCCTCGACGTCCGCCCGCCCCGCCTCATCCGCAGGGGCGATGCGGCCCGCCGCGCCCGCGAGCTTGACGGGCGGACAGGAGCGCCGGACGCGGCCACCGAGTTGCGCCGGCGTGGGATGGTCCGGCGCGGGGACCTGGTCGCGATGGGTCTGCGTACCCACGCACAGCCCGTCGTGGATGACTGGATCTGTGCCCCGGGACACTGGACGCGCCTCCAACAGCGCTTGGCCGAAGTGGTCGAACGGCACGCGAGAGAGCACCCGACCGAGCCCGGGCTGACCATCGAGGCGGCCCGTCGGCTACTGGAGCTGCCCGACCGCGGCCTGGTCCACGCCCTGGTCCAGGCCACGAACGGACGCCTGGGACACCGCGACGGCCGCATCTACGGCAGCGTCTCCCAACCGGCCCTGCCGCCCGCCGTTCGCACCGCTGTGCAGGAGGTGCGCGCACGGCTCGCCGCCCGTCCCTTCCACGCGCCGGAAGCGGCGGAGTTGGAGGCGCTGGGACTGACGCCGAAACTACTCGCCGCCGCGGCCGCCGCAGGCGAACTACTGCGACTGCCCGACGACATCGTGCTGCTTCCCGACGCCGACTGGCAGGCAGCAGTCGCTCTGGCCCGCCTCGACCAGCCGTTCACCACCAGCACGGCCCGCATCACGCTCAACACCACCCGCAGAGTCGTCATCCCACTACTGGAACACCTCGACCGCCGCGGCTGGACCATTCGCCTGGACTCCCGACTCCGCCGCTGCAACTCGGCGGAAATCGGCGGAGAGGAAAGGGAGTTGGACGGGCTTCAGCGGTGAGCTCGGGGAGCGCGTTGCGGGCGAGGGAGCGGTTGGGAGCCACCACGGCCCATTACCCCCGTGAACAAGTTGGTCAAGTCGCCTTTTCCTTGCGGGGCTTGCCCGAATTCGGGGTGTGCCGTCAGCGGGAGGTAATAGAGTAAAGGCATGCCCCCGAACTGCTCGCAGTACTGCCGTCTGCCTGCTTCGGTGCGCCTTGTCGAAGCTCAGCAGAAGATCCGCGTTCTTGTCGCGCGGCGTGTTCTGTCGGCCGAGGAGCGGCTGGAGCTGGCCGCATGGCAGCGGGCGTGGGTGGCCGCCTGGCGCGAGTGCCAGTACGTCATCGCGGCGTGATACGCGGCGGTCGTACGAGCCTGGCCGGAGCGTCGGCGCCGTACTGCCCGTCAAGGCGGTCCGTCGCGACGACGCCGACCGCCGGCTGGCCATGGGCGAAATGCCACGTCACCGAGGGGCGGGTCACCCGGTTGGCCTACCAGGGGCGGCATGGCCCCACCCGCTCCACGAGCATCGGTCGGGGGGACGCCCCGTACGACCACCGCGTGAAGGGGAAGCGACATGGGGATCAAGGACCAGTGGCAGAACAAGGCGCGACAGGCCAAGGAAAAGGCGCAGCAGGCCCGGCAGCAGGCGCAGGAGCGCGGTCGGCAAGCACAGGACCGCACAAAGGAGCAACAGGGGCAGGGGCGACAGCAGTCCCTCGATGACGTTCAGGACGAGTTCGACGACCAGTAGTACTGCGAATCCTCGGCCGCGCTCGCCAGCGAGTACCTGCTCGCGATCCCGAGCCGCTGCGGCTGCGCAAGGATGCGAGCGCGGCATCTGGCGAAATCCCGCCAGGTGCCGCGCTCAGTCACACCCCCGGCATCGGCAGAAGGTCTGGCCGCCTGTCGCCTCAGTTGTAGTACAGCCAGACGTCGGCATCGACGCTGGCGTCTGCGTGCGGCAGGATCCTCGCCCGGAAACTGCCCCTGAAGTGCCTCCACGGGCTGCACGTCTTGTTCTTCGGCCCGTAATAGTGCGCCGTCCATTGGGCGCCGGAGTCCGACGCCAGGATGACGAAGTAGCCGTCACGCAGGTGGTTTCCCCAGATGTTGAAGCAGATCTGGGCACTTGAACCGGACCACATGGCGGGTGTCGCGCCCACATCGCCGGAGTATGAGTGGACCCGGAACGGCCCTGACGCGTTCGCCGGTGTGGCGACGGCGGCTCCCGCCGGGCCACCGGTAAGCGAAAGCATTGCGGCGGACAGGGCCACGGTACCGAGGCCGACCGCGAACTTCGTGCGCATGAACTCTCCTTGCTCTGCTTCGAGTTGCAACGATGGTCGAGAGCCCGCGGCCAGGTTCCGTTCACGCCGCTTGGCTGGTGACGCCAGAGTGCGAACCCGAGCAGCGGTGAGTCCAGGCAAGACGGGCGGGTGATGAAAACCCGGGACGTCACGCACGCTGGCCTGCGCGGACATGAGCCGCGGTGACACCTGACTGGGACACGATGCGCCGCTCCGCGGCCGACATCGCCGTCGGCCCATGCCGTCCGTCGTCCTCCGTTCCTCCGCTGCGGCGCGCCAGATACCCTCGCGGCATGACGATGGACAGGACCGTCGATGTAAGTGTTGACGCGATGATCGAGGACCTCAGGACGCTCGTTGAAATCGAGTCGCCATCGCGCGATCTCGACGCCCTGACCGCATCCGCCAAGGCTGTTGCCGCTGTCATCGAGAGCCGCCTTGGCGGGCAGGCCGTCCTCGTTGAGAGCGAAGGCGGTCCGCACGTCCACTGGTCAGCCGGTGGCGATCCCAAAGTGCTGGTCCTCGGCCACCATGACACGGTGTTTCCGCTCGGCACCCTTGAACGGCGCCCGTTCAAGGTCGAAGACGGGCGTGCGACCGGCCCCGGGGTCTTTGACATGCTTGGTGGCCTGGTGCAGGCCGTTCATGGTCTGGCGGCGCTTGATGACCGGTCAGGCGTTGAGATCCTGGTGACCGCCGACGAAGAGGTCGGCTCACGCTCCTCCCGAGCCCTCATCGAAGAGCGGGCCCTCGCTTGTGGCGCTGTGCTCGTGTTCGAGGGGGCTGCCGAGGGTGGAGCCCTGAAGACCGGCCGTAAAGGCTGCGGCACGTTCCAGATCTCGGTCGCGGGCCGGGCCTCTCACGCAGGGCTTGAGCCCGCAGCCGGGGTCAACGCCCTGATCGAAGCATCGCATCAGGTTTTGGACATCGCGGCACTTGGCCGCCCCGATATCGGTACGACTGTTACCCCGACCGTCGCGTCGGCAGGGACCCTGGACAATGTCGTGCCCGCGGAGGCGACCGTCATCGTGGACGTCCGGGTCGAGTCGGCCGAGGAGAAGGAACGAATCGAGTCCGCGTTCGCGGCACTGACTCCGCATCTCGACGAAACGCGGATCACGGTCCAGGGGGCCATCAGTCGACCTCCGATGCCTGAGTCGGCGTCGGCCGAGCTCTTTGCGGTGGCCAAGCAGCTGCTTCCTGACCTTGAGGGCAAGGCGGTCGGCGGCGGAAGCGACGGCAACTTCACGGCCGCACTGGGGGTGCCGACACTTGACGGCCTCGGAGCAGTCGGGGGCGGTGCCCACGCGGAACACGAGTACCTGGTGGTTGAAGCCATGGCCGAGCGGGCGAAACTTGTTGCCGGACTGGTCAACGCGATTCAAAACACGTAGGGGACGGAGAATGTGGGTGCCGGGCGGCGCTGATGGTCACGCGGGCCGTCATGCCGTGCGCGGCCGCCAGGGGAACCGTCTCCGAATCTGGCGGGTCAGCTCTCACAACGGCTGATGCAATGAGGTGGATCGACGTGGATGCCCGTGCCCCGCAGGCGAGTTGCGCGTGGTGCGGCGCGTGGAGAAGCCGCGGTGGATGGTGTCGGATGAGGCGTGGGTGTGGAACGAGCCGCTGCTGCCGAGGAGGCAGCATCGCCTCCGGCGTGCGAGCCGCAGGCCGTGGCCAGGCGCTCAGGCATTCACGCCACGTGGGCGGCTGCTGGGTTCCTCGTGCTCGGCCTGGCCCTGTTCATCCATGACGAGCTCGTCGCGGCGCGGTGAGGGCTCAGTGCGGCGGCACGCGAGGGAAACCGCATCTGCTCTGGCCAGCGGCCTGTAATGTGCGGAGACGGACGGGAATCGAACCCGCCTGCCCGAGATCCTCGGGCACCTCGGTTTTGAAGACCGGGAGGGCCACCAGGCACCCACACGCCTCCCCACCGGGCCCCATGCAAGCGGGTCATCGACCAGGGATCAATCCGCCACACCGCCCTGAGGAGCAGTCATGACAACCACCGCCCCCGCCGACCGGGCACGCGTTCGCCTCACCGGTTACGCCCGCGGTGGCGGCTGCGCCTGCAAGATCCCGCCGGGGGAGCTGGAAGCGGCCCTGGCCGGCCTCGTGCCGTCCCCGAAAGGATTCGGCGCCGCCGAGCTCCTGGTCGGACTGGACAACGGTGACGACGCCGCCGCTGTCCTCCTCCCGGGCGGGGGCACGGCGTTGATCGCCACCGCTGACTTCTTCACCCCGGTCGTCGACGACCCCTTCGACTGGGGACGCATCGCCGCCGCCAACGCCCTCTCCGACGTCTACGCGATGGGCGGAAGGCCGCTGGTCGCCGTCAACCTGCTCGCCTGGCCGCGCGAGGTGCTGCCGTTCGAGCTGGCCAGGGAGGTGATGCGGGGCGGGTTGACGGTCGCCCGCGAGGCGGGCTGCCACGTGGCGGGTGGCCACAGCGTCGACGATACGGAACCGAAGTACGGCATGGCGGTCACCGGCATCGCCGACCCCGCACGGCTTCTACGGAACGACACCGGGCGCCCCGGCGTACCCCTGTCGCTGACCAAGCCGCTCGGTACCGGAGTGCTGAACAACCGTCACAAGGCGACCGGAGAGGACTTCCCGCAGGCCGTCGAGACCATGGCGGCCCTCAACCGTGACGCCGCCGAGGCAGCGCTCGCCGCCGGGGTCGTGTGCGCCACCGACGTCACCGGCTTCGGGTTGCTCGGCCATCTGTACAAGCTGGCCCGGGCCTCGGGCGTCACGGCCGTCCTCGACACCGCTGCGGTGCCCTACCTGGACGGCGCCCGTAACGCCGTCCGTGACGGCTTCATCAGCGGCGGCACGCGCCGCAACCTCGACTGGGTGACCCCGCACACCGACTTCGGACGCACCGGTGAACCGAACCGGCTGCTGCTGGCCGACGCCCAGACCTCCGGCGGACTGCTGATCGCCGGTGAGATCCCGGGCGCGCCCGTGATCGGCGAACTGGTGGACGCTACCGAGCACACTCTGGTACTGCGCTGACCTGCAGTCAGATCTCTGTCCCCGTCTGGTCCGTGATGCCTGCGCGGCGGCGGTACTCGCGGGCCAGTTCCACCGCGGCGGGCCCGCGCGGTCGCCGTCCCGGCCGGATGTCGCAGGCCAGTGCCTTGGTCTCCTGGATGTGCGTGTTGGGGTCCAGGGACAGGTGCACCAGTTCGTTGGCCGCGTCGCCCGTGGTGTAGCCGTTCGGGCCCCAGTGGTAGGGCAGGCCGACCTGGTGCAGCGTACGGCCCTGCACGATAAGGGGCACCATCCGGTCCGTCACCAGCACGCGTGCCTCGATCACGTTGCGGGCCGTCACCACCGTGGCCCAGCCCAGGTGTTCCAGCGAGCGTTCGGCCGCCAGCAGCGGGGAGACCTCGCAGAACATCTCGGGCTGCAACTCGGCCAGATACGGTTGCCAACGCGTCATCCCGCCCGCCGTGTGGTGCTCGGTGAGCCGATAGGTCGTCGCCACGTACGGGAAGACCTCCGAGCCCGGCGCGCTGCCGCTGGGCTGGTACCGGTTGTCCGGAAGCGCTGGCAGCACCTGCCGGACCGGGTTGCGCTGCTGGCGGTAGAGCGGGTTGTCGAACGGTGAGTCCTGCGGCTCGTAGTGGGTGGGCAGGGGGCCGTCGGTCAGTCCGGCGGGAGCGAACAGCCAGCCCTTGCCGTCGGCCTGCATCACGAACGGGTCGGTGCCGGACAGCGCCTCCGCCGCCTTGGCCTCGGCGGGCGGGCGGTAGTCCGGTGGTGTCGTGGCGGGGAAGTCGGGGATGTCGTGTCCGGTCCAGCGGGACTGGTCGGCATCCCACCACACCAGGGCCTTGCGCTCGCTCCACGGCCTGCCCTCCGGATCGGCGGAGGCGCGGTTGTAGAGGATGCGGCGGTTCGCGGGCCAGGCCCAACCCCACTCCCCGGCAACCCAGTTCTGCTGCACGCCCGGTTTGCGGCGGGCCGCCTGGTTGACACCGTCCGCGTACACCCCGCAGTAGATCCAGCAGCCGCAGGACGTCGAACCGTCGTCCTTCAGCTGGGTGTACGCGCTCAGCGGCCGCCCGTCGGCGTCGCGGCCGCTCACCTCGGCGAGAACGGCCTCGGCGTCCGGCTCGGCAAGGGCGCCCTTGGTCGGGTAGTCCCAGGCCAGGTCGAGCACCGGGCGGTCCATCTCATCCGTGGACGCGGCCAGCTTCTCGCGGATGATCCGGCCCAGGTGGAAGGTGAACCACAGGTCGCTGCGGGCGTCCCCGGCCGGTTCGACCGCCTGATGGTGCCATTGCAGTAGCCGCTGGGTGTTGGTGAAGCTGCCGTCCTTCTCGGTGTGGGCCGCGGCGGGCAGGAAGAAGACCTCGGTGGCGATGTCCTCGGTGCGCAGTTCGCCGGTCTCGATCTCCGGACCGTCCTTCCACCAGGTGGCGCTCTCGATCAGTGAGAAGTCACGCACCACCAGCCAGTCGAGGTTGGCCATGCCGAGCCGCTGCATCTTGGTGTTGGCCGAGCCGACCGCCGGGTTCTCGCCGTAGAGGAAGTAGCCCCGGCAGACGCCGTTCTGCTGTGCCAGTACCGTCTCGTAGGTGCTGTGCGAACCGGTGAGCCGCGGCAGGTAGTCGAAGCAGTAGTCGTTCTCCGCGGTCGCCGCCTCACCCCAGTACGCCTTCAGCAGGCTGACCAGGTAGGAGCGCATCCCACCCCAGTAGCCCTTGTGTGCGGCCTCCGCCTCGACGAACTTGTCCAGGCTCTCGTGCTGGTGGGCGTGCGGCATCGGGATGTAGCCGGGCAGCAGGTTGAACAGCGTCGGAATGTCCGTGGAGCCCTGGATGGAGGCGTGGCCGCGCAGCGCCAGGATGCCGCCGCCGGGCCGCCCGACGTTGCCCAGCAGCAGCTGCAGCACGGCGGCCGTGCGGATGTACTGCACCCCGACGGTGTGCTGGGTCCAACCGACCGCGTACGCGAAGGCCGTGGTGCGGTCGCGCCCGGAGTTCTCCGTCACCAGCTGGCAGACCTGCTGGAACACGTCCTGCGGCACGCCACAGGTCCGCTCCACCATCTGCGGTGTGTAGCGCGCGTAGTGCCGTTTGAGTACCTGGAAGACACAGCGCGGATGGGTCAGCGTCTCGTCGCGCTCCGGCTCGCCCTCGCCGATCGCCGCTCCGCCGGAGCCGTGCGCCTCGCCACGGCCCGACTCGGCGATCCGCCGCTCGTACTGCTGGTCGCGCTCTCCGGAGGCGGCCTGGACCTCCACCCCCTCGTACTGCCAGCTGGTCGGGTCGTACGCGCGGCCCTCCCGGTCCAGGCCCGAGAACACCCCGTCCAGATCCTCGGTGTCGCGGAAGTCCTCACGCAGGATCATCGGGGCGTTGGTGTAGGCGACGACGTAGTCACGGAAGTACTTCTCCTCCCGCAGCACGTGGTTGACGATGCCGCCGAGGAACGCGATGTCACTGCCCGCGCGCAGCGGTACGTGCAGGTCCGCCAGGGCGCTGGTCCGGGTGAACCGTGGGTCGACGTGCACCAGCTTGGCGCCGCGCGCCTTGGCCTCCATCACCCACTGGAACCCCACCGGGTGGCACTCGGCCATGTTGGAGCCCTGGATGACGATGCAGTCGGCGTTGCCCAGATCCTGCTGGAAGGTCGTCGCGCCGCCGCGACCGAACGAGGTCCCCAGACCGGGGACGGTGGAGGAGTGTCAAACCCGCGCCTGGTTCTCGATCTGCACCGCGCCGAGCGCCGTGAACAGCTTCTTGATCAGGTAGTTCTCCTCGTTGTCGAGGGTCGCACCGCCCAGACTGGCGAAGCCGAGGGTGCGTCGGGTCCGCACCCCGTCGTCCTCCCACTGCCAGCCGGTTCGGCGCGCCGCGATCACCCGGTCGGCGATCATGTCCATCGCGGTGTCCAGCGCCAGCGGCTCCCAGTCGGTGCCGTGTGGCCGCCGGTACAGCACCTGGTACTTCCTGGCCTGGCCTGTCGTCAGTTGCAGGCTGGCGGAGCCCTTGGGGCACAGCCGACCGCGCGAGACGGGGGAGTCAGGGTCGCCCTCGATCTGTGTGACCTTCCCGCCCTCGACGTAGACGTTCTGAGCACAGCCCACCGCGCAGTAGGGGCACACGGACTTGACGGCCTTGTCGGCCGTGCTGGTCCGGGATGTCAGCCGTTGGCTGCGGGCGCTCTTGGCTGCCGCTCCACGGCCCAGGGGGTCCCTGCCGGCCAGCTGACGGTAGACCGGCCAGGAGCCGATCCAGGTCCGTACACCCACGGCGGAACCTCCTCGTCCGGGGTGCCCGCGAGCGGGGCACCGGTTCCCATCATCACCTCGGCGGCTTCGTGCCGCAGGTCGGCGCCCCTGCTTCGGCCCGGCCCGCCAGCCGCTCGCGTTGCGGCAGCACCGTGTACTTCGGGTCCTCGGCGGAGCTGACCCCGGCCTGGAAGACACCGAACCGCAGCGCGGCGGAACCCGCCAGCAGCGCCGCGCCCGCGGCGGCGGCCACCCCGCGGGCGCGGCGCCCGGCCACCAATGCTCCGGCCGTCCCGGCGCAGGTCAGGATCCGCGAGGCGCGCATCAACTGGCCCGCGCGCCCGGTCCGCAAGGGCTCGGCGCTCAGGCCCATGCGGCGTCTCATCAGCTCTGTGGCGCCGAGTTCGAGCACGGCACCGAAGGCGGCGGCGCGCCGTGCCGGAGCGTTCTGCCCGGCGGGGGAGACCAGCAGGCCCAGTCCGGCCGCGGCCGTCGCGGCGGACCCGCAGAACACGAACGGCATCTCCCGGTGGCCGTCATGCCAGGTGGGCACCGCGGTGTCACTGATCAGCACAGCCGTGTAGGACGCGACCGCGGGCCCCAGCAACGCCGCCGCGGCCCCGGCTGCCGCACCGACGCGCGGCAGCCGCCCCGTCACCGTACTGGCCGCGGCGGCCCCGGCCAGCGGGGCGTAACCGGTGAGCAGCCAGGAGCCCATGCTCATCGGCGAGGTCGGTTTCATGACGCGCAGCATGTTCAGGAAGCGGGCCGGTCGGCCCAGGTCATGGACGAGCGCCGCCAGCGACAGCGAGATCGCGGTGAACGCGCCCACCCGAAGCGGTCGCGCCAGGCCGTGCCGACCGCTGGCCGCGGCTCCCGCCGCCAGGACCGAGGAGCCTCCGGCGAGTCCGCCGAGGAAGAGGTATCCGGCGATGTCGAGGGCCCGCCAGACCGGCTTCTTCAGCACCGGGCGGCCGTAGTAGGAGGCGAACTCCGTCGGCGGGACCATGGCGCGCTCGCCTCGCCCACGTCCACCCCGCCCGCGACCGGTACGACTGCCGCCAACGGGTACGTCGGCCCCACTCATCGCCTCCTCCGGACGCAACACGCCGCCATCCCGGCGGCCAGCGTCACCGCGGCGACCGCGGCGTGCCGCCACATCGCGGGCAGGTCACGGGTGGTCACCACCGGATCGGGCGGCAGGCCGTAGACCTCGGGCTCGTCCAGCAGCAGGAAGAAGGCACCGTCACCGCCGACGCCGTCCGCCGGGTCGTGGCCGTACAGCCGAGCACCGGGAACACCGGCGTCCTGAAGCCGCCGGACCCGCTCGGCTGCCCGTTCGCGCAGCTCGTCGAGTGGGCCGAACTGGATGGAGTCGGTGGGGCACGCCTTGGCGCAGGCGGGTTCCAACCCGGCGCCCAGGCGGTCGTAGCACAGGGTGCACTTCCACACCCGGCCGTCTGACTTCCGCTGGTCGATCACGCCGTACGGGCAGGCCGGGACGCAGTAACCGCAACCGTTGCAGACGTCCTGCTGGACCACCACCGTGCCGAACTCGGTACGGAACAGGGCCCCTGTCGGACAGACGTCCAGACAGCCCGCTCGGGTGCAGTGCTTGCACACGTCGGAGGACATCAACCAGCGCAGTTCCGTCCGCCCGTCGGGCGCCACCGGCGCGATCCCGCCGCCTTCCGTCGCCGCACCGGTGCCCAGCCGGGCGGCCTCCGCGAAGACGTCGACGCCGCGGTGGTCGACGGTCGCCCACGCGCCGCCGGAAGACTTCTTCTGTTCGACGAACGCGACATGCCGCCATGAGTCGGCCCCGAGGCCCTGCGTGTTGTCGTACGACATGCCGGTGAGTTCCAGGCCGTCCTCGGGGACCGCGTTCCACTCCTTGCACGCCACCTCGCAGGCCTTGCAGCCGATACAGATCGAGGTGTCGGTGAAGAACCCGACCCTTGGCGGGTGGTCACGGTGGCCTGCCGCGGCCGCGACATCGAGCGGTGCCCTCCCCGCCGTCGGCGTGGGCGCATCCACCGGGCGTTCCTGCACGGTCGGGCTCCTTCGTCGAGGCTCGGGCGTTCGATGGGCCAGCGATAGCCTCCCTCCACTCAACCGTTGGAACTCCCGTCCCGCGAACCGAGAGCGCCCCCGAGTGGTCCAAGTGGGTACGGGAGCGAAGGCGGACCGCGGCCGTTGACCGTACTCTGGCCTGCCGATGCCAACAGCCCCCGTCGACGTTCCGAATCGCCTGGCGCCCGCGGCGAAAAACGCCTGGCACCAGCTTGACCTCGGTGGCTAGGGTCGGCCGGTGAGCATTCGCACCTTTCGTATCACCGTCCGCGGTGTCTTCGCCGACCTCAGCACCGACCAGCGGGCCGAACTCCTGGCCCGCGCCCCGGAGCACGACGTACTGCACGCCGCCTTCACCCCGGACGGGCATCTGAGCTACGACCTCGCCGCCCGGCCTGCCTTCACCTTCCGCTTCCTGGCCTCGGGAGAGGCGGAGGAGGACATCCTGGCCGCGACCGAACGCGCCGAAGACGCGGCGAAGACCTGGATGACCGAGCGCGGCTACGGCTACAAGAACCTCAGGTGCAACGCCGAGGACCTCTCCCAGGCACCCCTTGGCAAGCGGCAGCGCCGGGCTGCCGCGCGGAACGCCTGACGCGGAGACTCGCGGTTCGGGGACGTCACAGTTGAGCGCGGACGGCGACCAGCAACACCGCGATGCCGACGACGAGCCAGCTGACGTAGTCGCCCATGTGGCCTGAATGAAGGCGGCGTAGCGGCCTCACGACGCTCTGGGCGTCGCGTGGAGCCCCCCACAGCGCCGCCGCGGCGAACACCACGGCGAGGGCCGCGGAGGCCAGGCCGAGGGCGATGCCTTCGGCGGTCCAGTCAGCGGCGGGCGGCTTCGCCGAGGCATGGGTGTACCCGTAAACGGCGCCGACGTATCCCGCGCGATCGGTGAACAACCGTGCGGCTTGGGCCAGTTGACGGCCGATGCCGGGGAGCAGGCCGAGGGCCAGCGACCCGCAGAGCAGCAGGGCGGGCACGGCGAGCATGGGCAGCGGAACGCGGCGGGACGGGTCGCGGATCTCCGGCTCCTCGCCGCTGCCGGTGGTCTCCGGAACCTCGTGGTTTTCGCGCGGCCGACGCCCCGCCCCGGCGAAGACCCGCACTCCGGCGCGCAGCACCGCCGCGCCGGTGGCCGCCGAGGCGAGTACGAAGACGACGGGCAACCAGGCGGCGTGGGACTGCGCGGAGTGTTCGGCGACGGCCTTGCCCAGTGCCGTACCGAACGGCGGCAGCCCGGCGAGTGCGAGACCGCCGAGCACGAACAGGACTCCGGCGAAAGGCAGTTCCCGGCCCCGGCCGTACAAGGAGTGTTCGTCAACGCTGCCGTACCGGTCCAGCAACGTGCCCGTGACGCCGAACAACGCCGCCTTGGCTCCGGCGTGTCCGGCGACGTACAGGGCCGTACCGGCCGTGCCTTCCGGGGTCAGGAGCGCGACGCCGACCAGGAACAGGCCGACATGGCTGACGGTGGAGAACGCCAGCATCCGCTTGAGGTTGCGCTGTTGCCAGCACATCACCGCGCCGACGACGGCGGTGATCACGCCCGCGACGACGAACGTGTCACGGAAGACGTGGTGCTGGATGCCGTGCGGGCCGGAGAAGACGATCCAGTAGATCCGCGCGGCGCCGTAGACGCCGAGCTCGACCATCGCACCGGAGAGCAGCATGCACACGGGCGTCGGCGCGACGGCGTGCGCGTCCGGCAACCAGAAGTGGAACGGCGCCACCGCGCCCTTCACCAGCGGCCCGATGAGGACCAGTACGAAGGCGGTCACCAACAGCGCGTCGGTGCGATGGCCGGTGAGCTTCTGGCCGATCTGGGCGAAGCCCAGTTCACCGGTCCTCGCGTACAGCAGGCCGATGCCCAGCAACGAGCAGTAGGCAGCGAGCGAGTTGATGACGCCGAAGGCGAGCGCGCCCTGCAGAGGCCGCGGGTCCTCGATGCGGAATCCGGTCAGCGCGTAGGCCACCGCACCCATCAACTCGAAGAAGACAAAAGCGTTGAACAGGTCGCCGGTGAGCGCGAACCCGCACATGCCCGCCTCGAACAGCAGGATGAGAGCGGGAAAGGTGCCCGCGTGCCCGGCGGGCGGTTCCTCGAAGTACCGCCAGGAGTAGGCGACCACGGCGAGCACGAGCACCGCGGTGAGCAGCGCGAGTCCGATGCCGATCCGGTCGTTCACCAGCACGATGCCGACGCTTTCACCGTGCTGGAGTCGCCAGCCGCCGAGCCAGCTGACGGCGTGACCGTCTCCGGTGCGCATCCACAGCAACACCAGGTCGGCGACCTCCGCGGCAGCCCAGGAGGTGACGAGGAAGTCGCTGACGACGCGGGGCAGTCGCCTGCCGACGAGGACCAGGACAACGGCCCCGAGCAGCGGGATGGCGACGCCCAGTGGCAGCAGGTTCGCGGTGCTCATCCCGGCTCAGCCCTTGAGCCCGGTGAGGGCGTCGGGATCGACCGTGCCGTGGCGCTTGCGCAACTGGAGTGCGATGGCCAGGAGCAAGGCGGTGACAGTGGCACCGACGACCACATCGGTGAGGGCGAGTGCCTGCACCACCGGATCGACGACGGGCGTCCGCGTGGAGGTGTCGGTGAAGTACGGTGCGGTACCGCCACGGCGGAAGCCAACGGTCAACAACAGCACGTACGTTGATGACTGCGTCACCGCGAGGCAGCCGACGGTGCGGATCACATTGCGGCTGGTGACCATGCCGTACGCCCCGACCAGGAAGATCCAGCCGGCGGCCAGGAAGAACAGCGACGTCATCGTCCGGTCCTGTTGTCTTGTTCGCCGGGGGAGTCGATCTCCACCGCCTGGTCCAGGAAGCCGGCGAGCAGTACCACCACGCCGGAGCCCACCTCCAACCCAACGGCCGCGTTGATGACGGGCACCAGCCCGCCCGACGACAGCTGACCGAAGGTTCCCAGCGGCAGGACGTTCTGGAGGTACGCCGCGCCGACGGCCAGGCCGACCAACCCGAGGCCCACGAAGGCACCCGCGCCCACGGCGTCCGCGACGTCGAACACGGCCAGCGGACGGATCGCCTTGAGCACACCGTAGTCGGCGGCGACGTACGCGAGGTGCAGCCCGGTGGCGAGGATGACGCCGCCCTGGAAGCCACCGCCCGGCGACAGCTGCCCATGGGCGACGATGTAGACGCCGGTCAGCAGGGTGATCGGCAGCAGGACCGAGCCGAACAGCCGGGTGGCGGGCAGCACCCGGCCCCGCCTGACCCCTCCCAGCCGTTCGTCACGGGCACGGCGCAACAGTACGAGGCCGCCGAGCACGGCGGCGAACAGGATGGACTCCTCGCCGAGGGTGTCGAAGGCACGCTGGTCGAAGTTGACCGAGGAGACCGTGTTGGCGGTGCGCTGGTGGAAGGCCGCGGCGATGGCGCGGGCTCCGTAGGGATGCGACAGCGTGCCGAAACGCGGCAGTCCGGTGCAGGCGGCGGCGAACGCCACCGCGAAGACCGCAGCGGCGGCCCAGAACAGTCGGACCCGCAGGACGCGGCTCATCGTTGCCGCTCCTCGTCCCGCCGTTGCCCAGCGGAGCGCCGCACCTTACGCACCGTCAGCATGATGAGCAGTGGTGTCACGGCCGTGCCCACCCCCAGCTGGGACAGCGCCACGTCAGGCGCCTGCAACACGGTGAACAGCAGCGTCAGGCCGAGGCCCAGCATGGCCAGCACAAGGGCCTGGCGCATCGGCTCCCGGGTGAGCGCGGCGACGGTGGCGGTCACCGTGACCAGCAGAAGGCAAGCCGCGATCAGGTACTCGCTGATGGCATCGGTACCGCTCACGAGGGAGAGTCCTTCCGTAGCAGGCCGTCGTTCTGGGCGGTGCCCCGGCCGATCGCCATGGTCGTGACCGGTCCGCCGACGGCGGTCAGCGCGGCGATGACCAGGAACTTGACCGCGCCGCGCCCCGGCCCCGTCTCGACGGCCAGTGCCAACGCGACCAGCGGCACGCCGAGCGAGGTGGCCGGGGTGAGGGCGTGCAGACGTCCGTAGGGGCGGGGCAACACGATCAGCGCCGTCGCCGACAGGAGCAGTACCGCTACGCCGAGGGTCAACAGGATCAGCGCGCAGATGTGGCGGAATGTCATATCAGTCGGGCTCCCCGCGGGTTGATTCCGGTGCCTGGCTGTCCAGGAAGCGCGCGAAGACAAGGGTTCCCGCCGGTCCGAGAGTCGCCAGTACCAGCGGGAGATCGGCGTACGAGCTGCGGTTGAACCCCTCGGTGAGCAGGAGAAGGATCGCCGAGCACACGGGGGCGGCCATGTTGAGTCCGGTCAGCCGCTCCTGTGGTGTGCGACGGCACACCAGCCACAGGCATGGCGGCAGGCCCAGCGTCAGCAGCACCGCGCTCGCGACCAGCCAGGCGTTCATGACCGTTCACCTCCGGTGAGGACGCGTTCGAGCGCTGTTGTGGTGTCACCCAGGACGTGAACGGTGAGGGTGTCCCCGAACCCCGCCACCCCAGGACTGACATCGACGACGTACGCGCCGGGGGTGGCGGACAGCAGGGCGCTCGCCCAGGCGCTGCTGGTGCCCTTCCTCAACTTGACTTCCCGAAGACACGACTTGACTTCGCGCCCTCGCAGAGCAGCCGTGGTGGCCCCGGCCAGCCGCCCGGTGTCGGCGAGCACCGCCCCCGGCCAGGCCAGCAGTGCGCGCACCCAGGGGCCACCCCGTTTTCCCCCGGTACCGGACGCGCGGCGCACCGCCCACGCGGCGACCGCGGCGAGCGCACCCGCGCCAGCACCGACTGCGAGCTCCAGTGTGGAGACGGTGCTGATGAACATGAGGTTGAGAACGAACAGAAAGGCCCACCACGCCGCGATGTGCACCACAGCATCGGCCCGCCGCATCGGTCCTCCTCCAGTCCCCTGTGTCGTCAGCAACGTCTACCCGTAGCTGCGGGACTGATGCGGCGCGCACGCCGATGCGGTCGACGGGAAGGAGGTGGACCGTCACCGGCGTGGAGCAGTGACCGAGCATGCCGCGAGGTTGTACGTCGCGTTCGCCAACGGGCCATGAGCGGCCGTGTTCTGTGTTGGGTCGAGGATGCCGCGCAGGTCGACGATGTCGTATCCATGGGCTCGGATGGCTTCGACGACTTGGGGCAGTGCGTCGGCGTCGAGGACCGTGCTCTGGCCGTCGGAGCCGACGTGCATCTGGATGATCTCGCCGGGGCGCAGGGCGTCCAGCGCCCGCTGGACCACCTTCCGTACGCTCATGCCGCCCCTGGGGCCGCGGTAGCCCTTGGTGTCGGTGGTCCACTCGATGTCGGCGAAGCCCAGCGCGTTGACTTCGCCGATCTCCTGCGGAGTGGTGTCGCCGTACGGGAAGCGGAAGAACGGCAGGGGAGTGGTGCCGGTGGCGGTGCGGATGGCGTGGTCGGCCCGGAGGACCTCCGCCGCGCGCTCACCGGGCCGCAACGTCTCGAAGTGCGGATGGCTGTAGGAGTGGTTGCCGATGCCGTACCCGGCCGCCGCGATGGCGCGGGCGGCTGCCGGGTGGCGGTCGGCGAAGTCGCCGGTGAGGAAGAACGTGGCCGGGACGTGGTACCGGCGCAGCACGTCCAGCGTCGTGTCGACGCCCTCCACGTCCCAGGCCGCGTTGAACGTCACTGCCACCACACGTCGTTGGGTGGGCATCGTGCGGTTTTCCGACCCGAACAGGGCCCGCAGCCGGTTGATGGGCGGAGCAGGTTCGGAGAGGGCTTCCGCCGAGCCGGTCCGCACGGCGGGGGCCGCAGCACGGCCACGTCCGGCGGCGGCTGTCGGTGCCGTGCCGAACACCGTCAATGCCGCCGCCACGACCACCAGGCCGACCACGGTCCTCTTCGCTGCTTTCGGGAAGGGAGTCACGTCGGCAAGCTACCGTCAACCAGGGCAGGCGAGTTGCCCTCGGACGGGTTGCGAGGGGCGACGACCGCCGCCGCGGTGCGCCATGCTTACACGGTGGTGCGCCATGCTGACGCGGTGACGATCAACCTCACTGTCGATGACCGGTTCCAACTCCCGCACACCTTCGGGGCATACGCCGTCCTGGCCGATGGCCACGATCCGGTGAACCCGCAGACACCATCACCACTCCACGCGGAAGACTGACAGCGACCATGCAAGACGTGAACGAGGTTCTGGCGGAGCCCGGTTCGGCCCTTGGCGGACCCGCCAGACGAGATGTGCTGCGGCTCGGGATTGCCGCTGGTGCGCTGGCGATGGCAGGCTGCCTCGGCGCCAACCGCGCCGAGGCGGCGGCGAGCCCGCACGTGAGAGGACACCTGGCGGGCCAGGATGTGACCAGGCTGCCGTTCCCCGAGCAGAAGGTGGCCCTGACCTTCGACTGCGGCAGCACGCCGGACGGCGTCGACAAGGTCCTGGCGGCCCTGGCCGAGCACGGGCTTCCCGCGACCTTCTTCATGACGGGGCGCTTCGCTTCCACCCATGCGGACGCGGCCCGCCGCATCGCCGATCGGCATCCGGTGGGCAACCATTCCATGACGCATCCGATGTTCACCAAGCTCACCCACGACGAGCGGGTGCGGGAGGTCCAGTCGGCAGCCGATGCCATCAAGAAGGCGGTGGGGCGGCGGCCCGTGCCGCTGTTCCGCTTCCCCTTCGGCGACGTCGACCCACAGTGCATCGCCGATGTCAACGACGAGGGATACGTGTGCGTCCGGTGGACGGTTGACACCTGCGGCTGGAAGGGCACCTCCGGCGGCGCCACGACGGACACCGTCATCGCCCGCGTCATGAAGGCGCTGGTCCCGGGAGCGATCATCCTGATGCACGTGGGAAGCACCGGTTCCACCGATCCCTCGACCGTCGACGCCACCGCACTGCCTCACCTGATCAAGGCGCTCGACGACCGGGGCTATGGCTACACCACGCTCGACAGCCTCATCCCCTGACCGCGAGGAGTGCCGCGCCAGCAGGGCCCGGCATGCCGGTCGGACCCTGCTCGGGCCGCCGTCTCCTGCCGTGGCCGACCAGGGGAGACCGCTCCCTCGGCACCCTGCTGGGGAGCACGTGCGAATGATCAAAACGCGGGGGTTAGCATATGAGCACCGCCTAGCTCGAAAGAGAAGCCTGTGACTGTCAACGAGGACACGTTCACCAACTGGAAGCACCGCGAGGAGACCGCGGAGTCGATGATCCCGATCATCGGGAAGCTGCATCGGGAGCGGGACGTCACGGTCCTGCTGCACAGCCGCTCCTTGGTGAACAAGTCGGTGGTCAGCATCCTCAAGACCCACCGATTCGCCCGGCAGATCGCCGGTGAGGAACTCTCGGTCACCGAGACGCTGCCGTTCCTGCAGGCCCTCACCACGCTCGATCTGGGCCCCTCCCAGATAGACATCGGCATGCTCGCCGCGACGTACAAGGCCGACGACCACGGTCTGTCGGTGGCGGAGTTCACCGCCAAGGCCGTCGCCGGTGCCACAGGCGACAACAAGATCGAGCGCCGCGAGGGCCGCGACGTCGTTCTCTACGGGTTCGGCCGCATCGGCCGCCTTGTCGCCCGCCTGCTCATCGAGAAGTCCGGCTCCGGCAACGGCCTGCGGCTGCGCGCAATCGTCGTCCGCGGAGGTGGCGACCAGGACATCGTCAAGCGCGCCTCGCTGCTGCGCCGGGACTCCATCCACGGACAGTTCCAGGGCACGATCACCGTTGACGAGGCGAACAGCACGATCGTCGCCAACGGCAACGAGATCAAGGTGATCTACTCCGACGACCCGATGTCGGTGGACTACACGGCGTACGGCATCAAGGACGCCATCCTTATCGACAACACGGGAAAGTGGCGCGACCGCGAGGGTCTGTCGAAGCACCTCCGCCCCGGGATCGCCAAGGTCGTCCTCACCGCGCCCGGAAAGGGCGACGTCCCCAACATCGTGCACGGCGTCAACCACGACATGATCAAGCCGGACGAGCAGATCCTGTCCTGCGCGTCCTGCACCACCAATGCGATCGTTCCGCCGCTGAAGGCGATGGCGGACGAGTACGGTGTTCTGCGCGGCCACGTGGAGACCGTCCACTCGTTCACCAACGACCAGAACCTGCTGGACAACTACCACAACTCCGATCGCCGCGGCCGCTCGGCGCCGCTCAACATGGTTATCACCGAGACCGGTGCCGCCTCCGCCGTGGCCAAGGCGCTGCCCGATCTCAAGGCGAAGATCACCGGCAGCTCGATCCGCGTCCCGGTGCCTGACGTCTCGATCGCGATCCTCAACCTGCAACTGGCGCGCGAGACAAACCGCGAAGAAGTCCTCGACTACCTGCGTAACGTGTCGCTGACCTCGCCGCTCAAGCGCCAGATCGACTTCATCAGCGCCCCCGACGCGGTATCCAGTGACTTCATCGGCTCCCGCCACGCCTCGATCGTCGACGCCGGCGCCACCAAGGTCGAGGGCGACAACGCGATCCTCTACCTCTGGTACGACAACGAGTTCGGCTACTCCTGCCAGGTCATCCGCGTCGTCCAGCACGTCTCCGGCGTGGAGTACCCCACGTACCCGCTCCCGGTGGCCTGAGCCCGGTGTGAAGCTTGGCTTCCGACAACTGGGCTCCGACCAGGGCGAACACCCTGGTCGGAGCCCTCGGCCGTACGGGCGGGCTTCCCCTGGGTGGGTTAGTCGGTGACGAGGGCGAGGACGAAGCCGTCGTAGCCCTTGGCGCCGACGGTCTGAATGGCGGTGGCGGTCAACCGGGAGTGCGCGGCGAGGAGTTCAGTGAAGCGGCGGACGCCCTGGACGCGGGAGTCGGTGCTGGCCGGGTCGGTGACAGCGCCGTCGCGGACGACGTTGTCGCCCACGATGACGCTGCCGGGCCGGGTGAGCTTCAACGCCCATTGCAGGTAGTCGGAGTTGGAGGGCTTGTCAGCATCGATGAAGACGAGGTCGAACGGATCCGGCCCTTCCTGCGCGAGCAGGGGCAGGGTGTCCAGGGCCCGGCCGACACGGAGGTCGACGACGCGGTCCAGTCCGGCGCGGGCGATGTTCGCGGCGGCGACCTCCGCGACGTGCTCATCGGCCTCCAGGGTGACCAGGCGCCCGCCGTTCGGCAGGGCCCGGGCGAGCCAGATGGTGCTGTAGCCGCCGAGGGTGCCGATCTCCAGGATGTTGCGAGCGCCCCGAACGCGGGCGAGCAGATGCAGCAGCATGCCCTGGTTCGGCGCCACCTGGTGCGGCGGCAGCCCGGCCGCCTCACTGCTCTCGACGGCCGCGAGCAGGGCGGCGTCCTCCTCGACCAGCAGGCCGTTGAAGTAGTCGTCGACGGCTGTCCAGGTCCGCTGCGCCACAGTGGGTTCCCTCCCAGTGCTCACCCAGTACGGACACGGAACTTACGATGTGTATCCGATGCCCTGTCAACCGAATTCCTCGGCCGTACGGCGATGCAGGGCGCGGCCGGGCTCCTTGTGGCGGTCGGCCGTTCCCGGAACTTCTCGCGTCAGCCGCCCTGAGGAGAACCTCACCGCTGAGCGGCAGAAGTGCCGTACGGCCCCCTCCGGTCGCCTGCTACACCGACCGCGCCTGGTGGAACCACCCGAAGTTCCACTGCCACAGCTGCCGTGCCGCTGTCACGTGGAAGTCAGGGAAGTCCATCGGCACCACGCCCAGGTGGGCCATCTGCGGCCGGTGGCTGTCGAGGTAGTTCTCAAGGGTCGGTACGATCTGGTCAGCAAGGTACTTCGGCCAGGTGAAGACGTTGTACGAACTGGGCGCGAGGCTGATGAAGTTGATGTACAGCTTGCCGGAGTCCTGGTCCGCCAGCGCCTTGTCGAAGTGCTGCACGATCGCCGCGCGTTTGTCGTCGTTCGAGACGTTGTACTTGTCCTGGAGCTCGAACCACTGGTTCGACATGAAGTCGTTGTCTCCGTCCGGCCAGCGCAGCAGCGTTCGGGGCCCGGTGTAGCCCTGGAGGACCGGTACGATCCGGCCCCTTGCCTCGCCGAGCGCCGGGACGTGATCGCCGAACCAGAACAGGTCCGCGTAGCCCCGGTTCGTCACATAGTTCTCGAACGTCGACGTGAACTGATCGTTCGTCAGCTCGTGTTCGTTCTTGACGCGCATCAGCACCAGCTCCTGCGGGTGCTGGCCAAGGAAGGACCGCGTCTGGTCCAGGACGTCGTCGAAGGTGATGTACTGGTAGTAGTTGGCGTGGTAGATCCCGAACCGCTGTGGCTGGTCCTGGAGCCGGCCGCAGCGGATGTCGAAGAAGCGTATCCCGCGTTGGAGTTGCTCCGGGATGCCCATGTTCTGCGTGTGCGACCACTCCGTGCCGTGGTTCGGATCCGTGCAGCAGGTGTCGTGTGTACCCGGAAGCGTCATCCTGTCAAGTCGCACGTGGTCCGACAGCCACCCCATCCACGAGTCCGACTGGACGTCCCCCGCCCGGTCGTCCGCCGCTGCGGCCCCCGCCGCGCCGAGCGGTAATGTTGCGGCCAACGAGCCCGCTGCTGCCGCCTTGAGGAAGTCTCTGCGGGGTATGTTCATGCCGTACGCCCTCCCGCTTCGGAACACCGTGGTGCGCGTCAGGATCGAACTCCAGTGCCAGCAAGGCACTTTGACACCACGCCACCGAATGGTCAATCGCCAAACCGATGCGATAGGTGTTCCACCAAGCCGGGCTCACCTCCGGCCCCGTCGCGGGCGGCGCGCCCCGTGATCGCCTCACGCGACTCCGCGGGCTCGTGCGTCGTCGTTGCGCGGGAAGGGAGCCTTTCGTGCGCGGCACCACCTCACGTTGGGTTCTCGTGTGCGACGCGTCCTGCGGAAGCTGCCGGGGGGCCTCGGAGACCGTACGGCCCGCGGCCGAGGCCTCGGCCGCGGGCTGCTCGAAGAACTCTCGTGCCTGGTCACAACCAGGCAACGCTGGTTACGGCAAAGTCAGGCGCGCGGGTGCGGTTACGGCAACTGGGCCAGGAACGGGAGTACCACGGCGGCTACCTCGTCGGGAACTTCCTCCGCGAGGTCGTGTCCGGCGTCGAAGACATGCCCGGTGACGTCGTGGGCTATGAGCCGCATCTGGGCCTCGTTCCGGTCGCCGATGAACGCCGACCCGCCGAGCGCCAGCACGGGAACATCCAGCTTCTTCTGTGCTGCCCGCCGGTTCTGTTCTGCGTCGATGAGCATCGCCCGATAGATCGCCAGCATCGCGCGGATACCGCCGGGCATGGAGTAGCAGCGCACGTATTCGTCGACCGCTTCGGCGGTGGCCGTGTCGGGGTGGCTGCGACTCGTTCCGTTGACGGGGGCCCGGCCCGTGCGGACCGTGTCCCCACGATGATCGAGAATCATTTCCTCATCGCCTTTCCTGGTGTGCTTCGCAGCGCTGCGCCTGCGCTTGCGCCTGCCCCAGCCGCCACGGTCACCGTGTCTTCGGCGCGCTGTCCTGCCGGTCTGCGGCGCCGTGGTCCGCAATGTCGATGACGACGCGGCGGGGACTGCTCGTGCCCGCGCTCACCGGACCGGCGCGGTGGCTGACGGGGCGTAGGAAGACGTTGTCCGGGTAGAGGCGGCCGAGCAGCGCCAGAACGGCGATGTCGTCCTGAGCGGTGGCGTCCAGGGTGACGTCGCTGCCCTCCGTCCACACCAACCCGGGTGCGCCCAGTACGGTCCACACGTCCGCGGTTCGGACTTCACCGGATGCTCCGGCACTTGCGGTGAGGCCGTGGCGCTGGGCGAAGCGGTGGCCGCGCAGGGCCTGGCCGAGGTCGACGCGGACGCTGGTGCCGTTGTGGGTGACTTCGATGTGAGCGGTGCGGGTCCCGTCGACGACCGGTTCGGCCACGATGCGGCCGGTGATCCGTCCTGGTGTTCCGGTGGCGGGTGGCAGGTGCTCGATGAGCGTGCGGGGTGCGGCGTAGTAGTCCTGCACCTCGGGGACGTATGCGGCACTGCCGCGCGTGGCAGGGCCGGGACGCCAGGTCAGCAGGTGCCGGGGCGCGGTGAGGGGCGGCGCGTCGACGACGGCGGGCAGGACGGTGCCGCCGTCGTGGTCGAAGCCGTAGCCGTCGGGACCGGAGCCGCCGGTGACGACGCGACGGGCGAAGTCCACGATGGTGGTGTGCCGGATCTGGCGGACCAGGAGTTCTGTGAGGAAACGGTCGCGGTCCGGCTCGATGTGCCGCAACCCGGTCGGGGTGACCAGGAGAGGGGCCTCCTGCCAGTTGACGAAGGGCAGCAGGGCGTCGCGCAGCAGGACCATCTGGTGCAGCCACTCGTTGTACAGCTGCATCGTGACGGGGCCGCCGTGGCGGCCCATGAGCAGGTCGGCCGCGGGATGGGTGAGCAGGTGGCCGTAGCAGTGGCTGCGGACGGCGAGCTGCCCGGCGGGCAGCGGTATCCGGTGGCTGAGCAGCCGGTCCAGGGCCGCGGTCGCCCAGGAGGCGATCTCCCGTCCGATGGTCTCGGCCTGCGCACCCAACTCGCGGGTCGCCGGGGCCGCATCGGGGCCGAGTACCAGCGGCAGCGAGGTCTCCCGGGTGCCGAGGCCGAGCGTCGCGCGGATCTGGGCGTCGAGTACCTCGCGGTCGACGCTCTGCAGGGCATCGATGACGCCCTGCAGCAGCGGCTCGGCGCCGGTGAAGAACTCGCGGGCGGTCATGGTGCCCGTCGCCGGGAAGGTGTTCCATCGGCTGCCGCCGAGGGCGGGAGCGGTCGAAGTCTGCGAGGGGAGCATGGATTCTCCTCTGGTGTCGATGAGGCAGTGGTCGGTGCCGCCGACGTCTGCGTCCGCATGAGCGACGGTCTTTTCTGGATCATCCGATACAGATTGAGGGCGTGAAAAAGTCAATCGAGGGTGGCCAGCGCGACCTCCACAAGGGGTTCGAGGGCGCGAGGGTCTGGGGTGATCTTCGAGGAGACAAGCAGGCCGTTCAGGAAGGTGACGAGGAAGGCGGCGAGGGTGTGCGCGTCGTGCCGCGTCGAGATCTCGCCCCGGTCCGCCGCCACGCGCAGCACTTCGGCGAGCGCGTCCTGACTGGCGCCCAGTGCATCACGCACGGTCCGGTGGGTCGCCGCATCCTCCGGTACGCGCTCGCAGGCGGCATTCACCAACAGGCAGCCCCGGCCGCCGAGTTCGACGGCGATGCGGACCCGTTCGATCAGCATCGCGCGGATCGCGGACCGGGCATCCGACCCCTCGTCGAGGCTGCGCAGTGCGGCGGCCGCGAACGTGGTGCGGTAGTGCTCCAGTGCGGCCCGGTACAGCCCGTCCTTGTCGCCGAACGCGGCATACAGGGACCCCTGCCCGATGCCCAGGTGCCTGGTCAGGTCGCGCACCGAGGTCGCCTCGTACCCGCGCACCCAGAACAGCTCCATCGTGCGGCTCACTGCCGCCTCGGTGTCGAATTCCCGGGTCCTTGCCATGCGCTCACCCTAATCTATCTGGATCGAATGCTCAAGAAAGTGTCGTGGCATCCGTCGGGTGCGTTCCGGATCATTCGCCTTGCCTGTGTCCTGTTGACGGTGTCGGCGGCCTACGCAGCCGCTCAGCGTTCTCGAACTGGTCGCAGCCATAAGGGGCCTGGATCCCCGTGGCAATGGACAGAGCGTGCCGCTGCCGCTGATCGCGCCCCGGCGAACGTCCTGCCGCGGCAGGCGCAGGAGGTTCCCAAGTCACATGCGGAGAGCAGGCTTTCGCGGTCTTCCTCTAGAGTGCTTTCCGTCCCCTACACGCGCCTGTGGTCCCCGCCCGTCGGCGCACGCCGATCCTGCCCACGGGGCCGACCGAGGAGCAACCGTGACCGACCTGTCGTCCATGTCCCTGCAGCAGGAGATCGCCCGGGACCTCCGGGTGAGCGAGTCCTTCGACGTGCGGCAGGAGATCGAGCGCCGGGTTGCCTTTCTCGCCGACCAGCTGAACTCCACGGGCCTGCGCTCGTTGGTGCTGGGCATCAGCGGCGGTGTGGACTCCACGACTGCGGGCCGACTGTGCCAGCTCGCGGTCGAGCGGGTCCGGGCCGCAGGGCGGCAAGCGACTTTCATCGCGATGCGGCTGCCGTACGGTGCCCAGGCCGACGAGAAGGACGCGCAGCTGGCCCTGGAGTTCATCCGGCCCGACCAGGTCCTGACCGTCGATGTGAAGCCTGCCAGCGACGCCGCGCTGGAGGCGGTGCTGGCCAGCGGCGCGGTCTTCCGCGACACGCACCACCAGGACTTCGTGCACGGCAACATCAAGGCCCGGCAGCGCATGATCGCCCAGTACGCGGTAGCGGGCGCGCACGAAGGCCTGGTTGTGGGGACCGACCACGCTGCCGAGGCGGTCTCCGGCTTCTTCACCAAGTTCGGCGATGGCGCGGCCGATGTGGTTCCGCTCACCGGGCTGACCAAGCGGCGCGTGCGGGCCGTGTCGGAGGCTCTGGGGGCGCCGTCCGCGCTGACTTGGAAGACCCCGACCGCAGACCTGGAGACGCTGAACCCGGGCAGGCCCGACGAGGAGGCGCTCGGCGTCACCTACGACGACATCGACGACCTCCTGGAAGGCAAGCCCGTCGACGAGCCCGCCTACGCGGCCATCGTCCGCCGCTACCGACTGACCGAGCACAAGCGACAGTTGCCGATCGCGCCCTGATCCCGGCGGCGAACCCCGATGCTGCTGGCCGATTCTTTCCCACCTTGTCCTGGCGTAGGCGTTCGGCCCGGTAGCGGTTGGAGCCACCCGAGGACTTGAACTAGTCCCTCCGCTACCAGTGGCGTTGGCTTCGGCTCGCAGCAGGCGAACTCTGCTCGGGGCCACTGGTGAGGCGGCCGGCACTCACGCGGGACCGCGGCTGAGCGAAGGGCCGTGGCCACCGAGCGCGTTGCCCACAGCCCTGTCCTTGTGGCCCTCGCGCCGCAGCCCCGGCACCACATGCCGGCCCGCTCAGTTCATGTTCTTCCCGATCGCAGCGATGTACCTGTGGATCGAGTGGTCGCGTACGCCGTCGCTCACGGGTGCGAAGGCATCGGCGGTGAGCCCCTTGGCCCGGTCGGCGAGGCCGCCGAAGAGCGACATGGACTCACGAAGCTTGCCGTCGGCGTCGATCGGTCTTCGCCGGACCGGGCCACGGCGGGGTGGAGGCGTCCGAGAGCCAGTCACGGATCTCCGCCGGTTCGGTACCCCGGAACGCCGTGACGATCATGCTGTCGCTGGCCATCGTGTACGCCTGGGTGTCCTCCAGCGGGAACGGTGGAGTGAACCGCGTGTGGTGGTGCCGTACGGTGTCGAACCCCCAACTCCGGGCCTGCTCCTCGATGGTGGCCTCGTCTTTGTAGGCGAGGTCGGATGCCTTCGCCAACCAGTAGGCCTGCTGCAGGCTGTAGCCGCGGGCACGGTGGTCGATCGAGGTCGGAAGGGGCACGGAAGGACTCCTCGGCGAGTGGGTGACAGGGGGACACCACACTCGTAGCGATCGCACGCGCCGTTCAAAGAGTCAGCCGGTCGCGTTCACCGGAAGGGCTGATGCTTCCTGTGCCCAGATCATCCCGGAGACGTGGTGCGGGCTTTCGTCGCCTCCGTGCAGTCAGGGCAGGGGCTCGGCCGTTGGGAAGCCACCTCATGCGGATCCCGCGTGGTTCTGGCCGCGCTGCTGCTTGTTGTGATGCAGGTGCGCCGACGCGGGGCGGTACGGGTCTGCTGACCGCGTGCCCCGCAGCTTGGTGTCGCCATGAGACGACAGGCGCCATTTTGGCGCCCATGTGGCCTTGATTTGGCGCTAGTTTGGCGCCATCCTGGTGTCCAGGTCGATGAGATGGCAGCCGCCAACCTCTGAGGACCTACCGCGGCGACAGCCGTGGGGACCGCGTTACGGAAGACACCGAGGCCGTCGCGTCGGGCCGGTTCGACATCGGCCAGGTCGGGGGCGCGGTGTCCTTCGGCCACCGGTGGGCGTCAGCGGTTTTCAACCGTGGCGTCAAGCGGTAACCGGCGTACCGCACAAGCCGCTTCACCCGGATACGTCGCATCACCGTTCCCGCACATCACCTGGATCGGATCTGGAGGACACCATGCAGCAGGAATCACCGGCCCTTGCCCAAGCCGTCGGCACGACTCAAGCGGGGGAAAGCCCACGTCCCGAGAAGAGTGCCCGGCACACAGCTCCGCCCGCCGAGCCGGTACAACTGCCGATGACCCGTCCCTCGGGCTGTCCCTTCGACCCGCCCACCGAGCTGGCGCGACTGCGCGAGAGCCAGCCGATCGTCCGCATGCGCTACCCCGACGGGCACCTGGGCTGGTTGGCTACGGGCCATTCGGCGGTTCGCGCGGTCCTGGCCGACACTCGGTTCAGCTCGCGCTACGAGACCATGCACTACCCGTTCCCCGACGGGCCCACCGGTGAGCTGCCACCAGCGCCGCTTGGAGATCTCACCGGGATCGACGCACCCGAGCACACCCGCTACCGGCGGCTGCTCACCGGCAAGTTCACGGTCCGCCGGATGCGCGCACTCACCGCGCGGGTGGAGCAGATCGTCGCCGAGCACCTCGACGCCATGGAACGCCGGGGGCCAGTGGTGGACCTGGTCGAGGCCTACGCCCAACCCATCCCCGCGCTGATGATCTGCGAACTCCTCGGTGTGCCGACCGATGACCGGGAGGTCTTCCAACGTCATACGACGACGCTGACCAACCAACTCTCCACTGACGACGAGCGGATCGCCGCGATAGGCGCGTTCCACGAGATCCTGCACGCGCTGGTCCTCGCCAAGCGCGCCGAGCCCACCGACGACCTTCTCAGCGATCTGACCCACGGCAGCGACCTCAACGATGACGAGCTGGCCGGCATCGGCAGCTTTCTGCTCGGCGCCGGCCTCGACACCACCGCCAACATGCTCGCGCTGGGCACCTTCGCGCTGCTGTCCAACCCGGAACAACTCGCCGCCCTGCGCGCTGATCCGGGCCTTACCGACCAGGCCGTGGAGGAGTTGATGCGCTACCTCACCATCGCCCACACCGGGGTGCGGTCAGCGCTGGAGGACGTGGAGATCGCGGGCCAGTCGATCAAGGCCGGCGAGACCGTCACCCTCTCGCTCCAAGCGGCCAACCGCGACCCGCAGCGGTTCCCCGAGCCGGACGTCCTCGATGTACGCCGCAAGGCCACCGGCCAAGTGGGCTTCGGACACGGCGTTCACCAGTGCCTGGGCCAACAACTGGCCCGTGTGGAGATGCGCGTTGCCTTTCCCGCACTCCTTGACCGCTTCCCGACGCTGCGTCTGGCCGTCCCGCCCGCGGAGATCCCGCTGCGCACCCACTCGAACATCTACGGCGTGCACCGGCTCCCGGTCACCTGGGACGAGGAGTAGCCCGGTGGAACTCAGCATCGACCGCGAGCGGTGCGTGGGCGCCGGAATGTGCGCACTGACCGCCCCCGATGTCTTCGACCAGGACCCCGAAGACGGCCGGGTGCCGGTCTCCGCTGAGGTTTCCCTGGCCGCGTTCCCGGCCCCTGCCGCGGGTGGGGCACAACTCCCGGCTGATGGGTCCGGGATTGGCTGCTGGGTCCTTTGCCAGGTTCCGCGCCGGTAGAACTTCACGCCCGATCCGGCCGGGCGGCCACCTGCGTCATCGCGGCGTCGGCGGTGGGCCTGCTGGGACAGCAGTGAGACGTGACTGACTGAGCGCTCCGGTTGACAGGATCGGCTGTTTGGAGCGCTCAGCCGCCGCGGACCAGGTGTCGTCCCGGGGCTTACCAGGGCAGCGGGCCCTCGGCGCCGACGTAGCCTCCCGTCGGACCGTCGGGGCCCACCTGCGCCATGCGGACGATGATCTCGGCGCCCTGCTCGACGGTTTGCGTACCCGTGTGGTGGTTCAGGTCGGTCGCGGTGTAGCCGGGTTCCACCGCGTTGATCCGCATCTTCGGAAAAGCCTTCGCATACTGCACGGTGATCATGTTCACCGCGGTCTTCGACGCCGGATAGGCGAGCCCGGGGTACGCGTAGGTGGGTGTGTCAGGGGTGGTGACTCGGGTCAGCGACCCCAGGCCGCTACTCACGTTGACCACGACCGGGGCTGCGGACCGCTGCAGCAGCGGCAGGAACGCGTGGGTGACGCGCACCATGCCGAAGACGTTCGTCTCGAAGGTCTGCCGCATCATGTCGGCGGTCACCTCCGCCGCGCCGACCACACCTCCGTCCCGCGTCCGCCCTTCGACGCCGGCGTTGTTGACCAGCACGTCCAGCCCGCCGTCGGCTTCGATGGTCTTCACCGCGGCAGCCACGGAGGCGTCGTCGGTGACATCGATCAGCACCATCCGCGCGCCCAGCTGCTCGGCGGCCCGGCGCCCGCGTTCAAGGTCCCGGCTGCCGACGTACACGGTGTGGCCTGCGGCGAGGAGGCGACGGGCGGTCTCGAAGCCCAGTCCCTTGTTTGCTCCGGTGATCAGTGTTGTCGTCATGCCTTCAGCTTTCGCCCGGACGACGTGGTCAGCCAGGCGTCCCGTCTTCCTAGGACTGCCGGTACCAGGACGACTGGCCGGCCGCGGTGCACACTGGTGGGCATGGCGACAGCGGAATTCGGTCACGCGGTGCGCCGCTGGCGCGACCGGACCTCGCCCGAAGCGGCCGGGCTGCCCGCTGGGCGGCAGCGGCGCGCGGCCGGGCTGCGCCGAGAGGAGCTCGCCTCGCTGGCCGGGATCTCCGTCGACTATGTAACGCGGCTTGAACAAGGCCGCGCGTCCAACCCGTCGGCGCAGGTCGTCGAGGCCCTGGCCAGGGCACTGCGGCTGTCGCAATCCGAGCGCGCACACCTGTTCCGGCTGGCGGGTCTGGCACCGCCCGGCCCGGACACGGTACCCACGCACATCACCCCGAGCGTCCAACGGCTGCTCGACAGACTGGCCGGAACACCCGTCGCGGTCTACGACGCGGCCTGGACGCTGCTGGTGGCCAACCCGCCATACGCGGCGCTGATGGGCGACCCCTCCGGATGGCGCGGCAACCAGCGCAACGCGGTGTGGCGACACTTCCTCGGCCCGGGCAGCCGAGCCCGGCACACCCCCGAGTCCCTACGCGCCTTCGAGACCGCGCTCGTCGCGGATCTACGCACCGCCGCAGATCAGTATCCGGCCGACAAGCGACTACGGCAGCTGGTCACGGAACTGCGCGCGAACAGCGACCGGTTCGCCCGCCTGTGGGATTCCGGCGCGGTCGGCCGTCACGAGGCCGCGCACAAGACCATCGACCATCCGCACGTCGGCCCCCTGACGCTGGACTGCGACGTGCTGACCGTCACCGGCAGCGACCTGCGCATCATGATCTACACGGCTGAACCCGGCACCGAAGACGCCGAACGCCTCGCCCTCCTCACTGTGTTCGGCACACAGTCACCCGTCGGATAGCGCCTCCACCCACGCCCCCGTAGCGGCTTGACGCCCAGGGCTCGGGGGTCGACGGCATCGTGTGCGGACCGCAGCGCCCGGCACATCCGGGCTACGGCCAGTCAGCTGACGCCTTCAACAGCGTCATTGACGCCGATGTGTGGTCTCTACTGGAGTGGTTTCCCACGAAGGCGGGGCATCCTGGATCACCGCCGGTCGCAGCTGAAGAGGAGCAACCATGAACATCCCGCGCAGCTGCGAGGGCGCCGGCCTGGCCATGGTCGAGGCCGAGCTGGTCCTCGCCGTACTGCTAAAGCGCTTCCGGTTCCGGCCCGCGCCAGGACACGAGGTGACCCCGATCGAACGGTTCGTGCTCTGGGCGGCTGACGACATCCGCATGATGGTGAGTCCGCGGGCCTCGGGCCGGAAGGGGCTCAGCGCGGGTTGAAGATGACGCTGGAGAAGTGCGCGCCGGACGGTGATGACTGCCCGGGGCGCAGATGTGTCGGGGTCCCCTTGCAACGCTTTCGGGGGTAGGTGACGAGCGGCTGCCGGAGTCCGTTTCGCGCGCCGCGTGCTTCCTGGCCCATGTCGTAGCCCTTGTTGTCCGGCGGGTTCTGGAGGAAGTGCGCCTGGCTGTGCGGCCCCAGCCAGGAGAACGTGCCGTTGGCGGCGACCGCCGCACCCGTGGGAACGGCCATAGCGAGGGCCAGGCCGCTGAGACCGAAGACGACGGGAGGGAAAAGACGCATCACTGTGCCCTTCGCGAGCGGCTACAACTACCGTTGCCCGAACCAACGCCTCAGCCGATCCCGAAGAAACGGCCCGACCCCCGAATGCCCCTGGTCGGTCCGGCCGGATCCTGGATCACACCTGGCCCTCCAGGGAGAGCAGTACGCTGCGGAGATCGTCGTTGAGCCGGCGCTGGGCGGCCGCAGGCAGCGCCGACAGCAGCGCGTACTCCGCCTCGGTCTTGACGGCGAACACATCCAGTGCGCGCTTCTCGCCCGCCGGGGTCAGGGTGACGAGCACCGAGCGGCGATCGTCCGGGTCGAAGTCCCTGGTCACCCACCCGCTGCTCTCCAGCCTGCGTACCCGGTTGGTGACCGCGCCCGAGGTGAGTTGCAGTTGCGCCATCAGCTGCCCCGCGCTGAGTCGGTGGTGCGGTCTGGTCCGGATCAGACAGGCCAGTAGCTCCAGCTCCCACAGCTCGATGCCGTGTGGCGCGAGCTCGCGTTTGATCTCGGTCTCCAGCCGGTGGGCCAGCCGGCGCACCCGGTAGGCAAGCGCCTTGGCCTGCACCACATCAACACCGTGCTGATCGGAAACGACTTCGATCAGCCTGTCCACATAGTCCTGTTGCTCCGGACGGATCGCCATCCTCCCATGCTAACGATGAATGTTAAGAAACTTCACGTTCATGTACTGGCGGGTGAGGGGGCGCGATCCAGCCGACCGGACACCAGCGCGAGGCCGAGACCAGCCAGGGCCAGCACCGCCGCGGTCAGGCCGACAGGCCCGGCGTCGGCCAGGGCTGTGATCAGCGGGGCACCGACCACGACACCGAGCGCGTACCCGGTGATCAGGTACCCGGCCCGCGGAATGGACACATGCATGCCGTGCGCGACCGCGGGCAACACGCCCATCATGGCGAACTCGGTCGCGCCGATCCCGAACGCGCCGATGGCCAGCGCGAGCAGTGCGACCGGCATCACAACTCCCTTGCCGACACGGGCCAGTGGACCGCCGCGGTCCACTCGGCGACAGCGTCGACGAGCCCGGCGCCCGACTCGGTGGCGTACGCGACGTGCCCGTCCGGCCGGATCAAGGCGGCGCGTACGGCGCCCCAGGCGGGGTCGCTCCTACCGGACGGCCGTTGCGCGTTCACCACCTCGACCCGCGCGGACCCGAGGCCGGCGTGGCTCGCATCACCGGTGAAGTCGAGGAGCAGGAACCGGTCCGGGCGCAGGGCACGCAGCAGCGTGCCTGCGGACAGTGCCAGGTCCGGTGCCTTCGTGCCCACCAGCGGATGGGCTCCCTCCGGACCCGGATAGCCGACGGCCAGGCCCGACAGCCAGCCGGACAGCTCCGCGGCCAACTCGCCGCGCCTCTCGATGAATCCGCAGAACATGTCACGCAACGCCTCGCCGGAACTGCTGAAGTTGTGCATCAGCGCGTCCTGCGCAAGAGTGCTGGCGACCAGCCGTTCCGCGACCGGGCGGCGCTCGCTGTCGTAGTCCGCCTCTCCCGAGATCAACCGTTCCGGCGCCCAACCGTGGACCTCGGCGGCCAGTTTCCAGGCCAGGTTGGTGGCGTCCTGGAGGCCCACGTTGAGGCCCTGGCCCCCGGCGGGCAGGTGCACATGCGCCGCGTCGCCAGCGAGCAGTACCCGGCCCTTGCGATAACACGCGGCATGCCTGCTGCTGTTGTTCGCCTTGGACAACCAGGACGGGCTGTGCATCCCGAAGTCGGTGCCGCAGATCGCCTTCAGCGCCCTGCTCAGCTCGTCCAGTGTGAGCGGCTCGGTCTGCCTGCGCCGCACCTGGTCGGCGGTCAGCCCGGTGTCTGCCACCTCGACCCCGAAGACCCGCGTCGTGGTCTCGGTGAGGGGCACGACGCTGGCGTGACCGGCTTCGTGGTTCCAGAAGTGCTGGGCGGCGGGCACGGGTTCGGCCAGCTGCACATCGGCCACGAAACCGACCATGGTCGGGACAGTGCCCTCGAAGTCGATGCCAGCGGCCTTACGCACCATGCTGTGTGCGCCGTCCGCGCCCACGAGGTACCGCGCCGTGCGACGCGTCCGGCCGGCACGTATTCGCACCTCGTCCGCGGACTGCTCGACGTCGGTGACTTCAGCGCCGTAGTGCACGGGCACGGCGCGGGTGCGCAGGTACTCGGCGAGTGCCCGCTCGGTCCGCCACTGGGGGACCATCAGCACGAACGGAAACGGCGTGTCCAGGTCCTGGTAGTCGAGCGTGGCCCGCAGGGTGGCGAAGTGTGCCTGCCGGACCCGCTTTCCCTGCGCCATGAGGACGTCGCTGATCCGCATGCCTTCACCGGCGTCCAGCATGGTGAGCACTTCCAGGGTGCGCGGGTGCATGGTGGCTCCCCGGGACTGCCCACTGGGTTCCGCGTTGCGCTCGTACACCTCGACGCGGACCTCGGCCGCGTCCAACAGCGCGGCGGTCATCAACCCCACGGGTCCGCCGCCGACCACGATGACGTCAGCTGCCATCTCCGCCCTCCCATCGAAGAATATCTGTGAATGTGAAGATAATTAACGTTGAGCCATTGGGTCAAGGGTGTTGCGACGCGGGGGAGTTGGGTTGGCGTGGGTCGCCTATCTGATGGGGACCCCTCCGCTTCCCCCGCGGGCTGGGTGAAGAGATCGGCCGTGGCCGCGCGGCACGGAGGATGTCATCGGCGGTGGAACCGCCGAAAGTTGGGCGTCGGCGGTTGTCTCCGGCGGCGATGTCCGTAAGAGGCTCTGGGCGTTCAGGGCGGACCAGGCGTGTCAGTGCCCGGCAGCATACTGACGCCCATGCAGATAACGGAGCACGGACTCAAACAGGCCTGGCACCATCTAGCCGCGGGCTCTGACCTGCTCGACGACGCCATGCTTGCGCCCACCGGTACATCACCGGACCAGTACGTGCAACGCGCAGGCGACGTCGGTGGCCTCTTCCTCGTACTGGACGAAGACGGCACTGTGCGTGGCTACCACAGCCCCTACCAGGAGATCCTCGCCACCCAGGATCTCGACCAGGTGCTGTACTTCGCTGCCGAGGAAGCGGTCCGTAATCTGGCCAAGCACATCGTGGTCCACTCCCCGGGCCACGGCCCGGCCACCGACCTCGTCTCCCGGCAGGCCGAGATGCTGGAGCAGATCAACCCCGCATGGGGAAGCAGATTCCGCGGCGGAGGCATGGACCGTACGCAAGCAGCACAGCCGTGCGGACGCGACCCGTTGGAACGGCTTGCCTGGATCGCTGGCGCATGGCGCGACCAGGCCCCCTACTCCAACCTCGCCTTCTTCCGCGGCGAGGGCGTCAGCGCCGAACAGATCGCCCTCCTCCACGGAGCTGACCCCGAACAGACCGCCACCGGGACACGTCTGTCGGACCTGTGCAGCACGGGTGGCGCCAGCCGCGGCGAAATCGCCTGGGAGACATTCTGCTTCGGGAAGGCAGGCGAGTGGGCGTTCCTGATGTACCACGAGACACCACCCGGCACCCGGGCCGACAGCACGGCTCTCGCCCGACTCGGAGTCACAGAGACCGTGCAGCTGAGCGCCTGCGCCGCGAAGGCCATCTACACCTTCGACTACACGCGCGACGGCCGCCGCATCGACGACGACTGGGGTCTACTGGAACTGATCTGGTACAAGCGGGGCTGCGCCCCCTACTACCGCGGCGGCCAGCTCGACTTCCTCAACCGGGCCATACGCGGCGCCGAACGGGACCATCCCGAACTGACCGACGAGTTCGAACTGTACTTCCACGCTTTGGAAGACGCACTCGGCCTTCAACTGCCCCAGCAGGCCATCCAGGAGGGAACGGTCCAGGCCGCACAGTGGGCGTGCGGCAACTCAGGCCGAGTTTAGAAGCCAGGCGTTGAGCCCTGTCGTTGCAGGTCAGGAGCCCCGATGCGGCCCGTCCGCCCCTCATGGGAGTTGCGCGCTGGCGGACGGCCGCCAAATGTGCGACCGCCCACCGGCAAGGTCAGAACGCACACCCGGGTGCTCCAGGGTGGACGTGAGGCAGGACCCGACGATCACGTGCCTTGGCCGGTGTCAGGAGCTTGTGAGGATGACGAGTTGCTGGGTCGCCCGGGTCATCGCGACATAGCGGTCGACCGCGCCTTCGATACCGTTGCCGAACGCTTCTGGATCGACGAGGACGACCAGGTCGAACTCAAGCCCCTTCGACAGCTCCGGGGTCAGCGACCGGACGCGGGGCGTCGCCCGGAACGTGGGATCGCCGATGACGCAGGCGATCCCGTCGGCATGCGCGACGAGCCAGGTGTCGAGGATCGAGTCCAGATCCGAAACAGATCCGTGTACTACGGGGACGTCGCTGCTGCGGATGGAGGTCGGCACATTGGCGTTCGGGAGCGCGGCTCGGATGACCAGCTCGGCCTCCGCCATCACCTCTTCCGGCGTCCGGTAGTTGATGCTCAGGGAGGCCACGTTGATCCGGTCGAGCCCGATCCGCTGGAGCCGTTCCTGCCACGACTCCGTGAACCCGTGCCTGGCCTGGGCGCGGTCCCCGACAATGGTGAAGCTCCGGGACGGGCAGCGGAGCAGCAGCATTTGCCACTCTGCGTCGGTCAGTTCCTGGGCCTCGTCCACGACGATGTGCGCGAACGGGCCAGCAAGAGGTTCTGAGTTGGCGCCGGGCAGTGCGGTCTCGTCGACCAGGCTCTCCTGTAGGTCCTGTCCGCGCAGCATCGTCACCGCGCCTTCCCCGTCGTCATCGGCCTCGAGCAGGTCGTCGATGACGCGCGCCATGCGCTCGCGTTGGGCGGCGACAGAGGCGTTGTGCCGACGCTTGCGCAGTGACGCCTCCGGGTCGCCGAGCCGATGCCGGGCTGCGTCCAGGAGCGGCAGGTCCGACACCGTCCAGGCCTGGGCGTCCTCGCGCTGCAGCTTCCGAACGTCATCGGGGCTGAGCCAGGGAGCGCACATCCGCAGGTAGGCGGGTACCGACCACAGGTCTCCGACGAGGTCAGCCGCTTCGAGCAGCGGCCACGCGCGGTTGAGGGTCCTGATCAGCTCTCTGTTGTGCAGCAGCGACCTCCGGAACAGGTCAGGTGGGACGTCGCCGTCGTGCTTGTCCATCAGGATCGTGAGCAGTTCCTCCCAGATCTGGTCGCGCGCCTCGTTGTGCGGAGTACCTGGTTCTGGTGCTTCGAACGCCACGGCCCACTCGTCGGCGCTCAGCCAGACGTCGGACCAGTAGGTCGTGACCGTCATCCCCTCGGTGGGCGGCTCTTCGTAGAACCTGACGGCCGTCTCGATCGCCTTCACCATGTTCGCGGACGACTTCAGCAGGGCCACGTTCGGGTCGGTCTCGATCGCTGCTCCGGCTCCCTCGGCGACGAGGTCCCGCAGGGTGCAGGTCCGCACGCCCTCCTCTCCGAGGCTGGGGAGGACGTCGGCGACGTAGGCGAGGTAGGGCTGGTGCGGACCGACGAACAGCACGCCGCCCCGACGGTGATCGAGGCGAGGGTCGGAGTAGAGGAGGTAGGCGGAGCGGTGCAGAGCGACGACGGTCTTCCCCGTACCCGGACCGCCGTCGACGACGAGAGCGCCGCGGGATCCCGCCCGGATGATGGCGTCCTGGTCGGCCTGGATGGTGGCCAGCACATCCCGCATCCGGGTTGATCGGTTGCTGCCCAGGCTGGCGATGAAGGCGGACTGGTCGTCGAGCGCGGCGTGCCCATCAAGCCCGTCAGCGGTGAACACTTCGTCCCAGTAGTCGCTGATCCGGCCGCGGGTCCAGCGATACCTGCGGCGGCTTGCCAGACCCATCGGGTTGGCGTGGGTCGCTGCGAAGAACGGCTCGGCCGCGGGGGACCGCCAGTCGAGCAGCAGCCGACGTCCCGCGCTGTCGGTGAGGCCAAGTCGTCCGATGTACACGGGCTCGGGGTTGTCCGCGCTGACGATGCGTCCGAGGCACAGGTCCAGACCGAAGCGACGCAAGGCGCGCAGGCGGCCGGTCAGCCGGTGGATCTCCATGTCCCGGTCCATCGCCTGCCGGCCAATGCCGCCGGGTGCCTTGAGCTCGGCATCGAGGAGGTCGGACAGTTCGGCGATCGTCTGCTCAAGGCTCTCCGCGATGGCCGCGAAGTGCTGCTCGTCGTCGGCGATCAGCGTCGGGTCGGCCTTGGGGGAGAGGTGGTCGGGAAGGTCGAACGCGCTGGTAGTGAGGGGGTTCATGCCATCAGCTCCGATCTGAGCCCGCGAAGTCCGGCGACGCACACACCCGCACCTCGGCGGCGAGTGCCCGCAACCGCAGTGCGGGTTCCACCACCGGCTCGACGTCACCGCACGACCCATAAACCGACAACAACACACGCACTTCGCGAATCCCCTATTTCTGCAGGTTCTGGCCTGGGTCAGCGATTCTGCGGCATGACCCGGGCCTTGCCGCAAGCCCTCCAGTGCGCTATACGTTGAGAGTGGCAAGGAGTGGGTACTCCGCGTTGCCTGTGTCACCCGCTGTGGACGTACAAGCCCTTCACGAGGCGACGACGCGCCACTTACGGCGGTCCCGTCGGCCCAGATGGATCTCCCAACGGTCCCGACGGCTGAAACTCGTCGGCGCCATCTCCTTCGGGCACATGGCGTGACACCCAGTTCAGGTGCGGCGCGGCTGGCAAGGCCGCTGCGCTGCGGGCCACACGTACTGGCGGTCCCTGGCACGCCCGACCCCCGGCCACCTGGGAACGTCGCCGTTGGCCCTGCGGCTGCCCCGGGCCGACCTGGACCAGCACTTCGTGCCTTACCAGATTCCGCCCTCCCCGACCAGGGTGTACGGCCTCGGCGTGCGTCTTCGCCCGCCTCTCGGCGCACCGCGGGACGGGGAGTAGGTCCCGCCGCGCCTGATGGGATGACTACTGGCCAGAGGCGGCCCGGCGAGGCCTGGGTCCCCCGCGACGTCTGGTGAGCGGGGCCTCCTGGCCGCAGGCTGGTGGAAGCCTCGCTTGGCCGCGTATCAATGCACAGGTGGGGCAACGTCGCGAGGTGTTGCGGTTGTCCGGGCGGTACATGAGGTGGAGGTGGGCGGATGGACCTGGAACTAAGACACTTGCGAGCCCTGTGCGCGATCGCTGACGCAGGCAGCCTGGGACGGGCCGCGCGGATTCTGGGGTACTCGCAGCAGGCGATCAGTGCCCAACTCGGCCGGATCGAGCGCTACTTCGGGGAGCCGCTGTTCGAGCGCAACGCCTCGGGAGTGCAGCCGACCCGGTGTGGTGTTGAGGTTCTGGCCCAGGCGCGCGACGTCCTGGACCGTGCTGATGCCATCCGGCGCCGAACGACGGATCACGCTGGGAATTCCCGTCAGGTCCTGCGCCTGGCAGCGACCAACTCGCCGGTGCTTTCCGGGATGGTGGTACGCATCCGTAGTCGCCTGCCGGATCTGGCACTGTCCATCAGCAGCGTCTACGCCTCCTCGGAGATGGTGGAACTGCTGGAGAAGGGCGAGTTGGACGCCGCGATCGGCGTGGACTATCCCGGCCGGGAACTACAGCATTCCGATGCCCTGGCGCATCGCGGGATCGTGATCGAGCCGTCGTTCGTCGCCGTACCCGCCCGCCATCGGGTGAGGCACCGTATGGAGGTCGCGCTGGCCGAACTCGCCGACGACGCGTGGTTCCTGACCCCCGACGACGGGGCCGGCTGGCCTGGCGTCTTCTACGAGGCCTGCCACGCGGCGGGATTCAGCCCGGCGGCGATCCACCAGTTCTACGGCGACCAGGTCCAGTTCCAGAACATGATCGCCAACGGTCTCGGCGTCTCCATCGTGCAGGCAACCATCCGGCCCATCTCAGGAGTTCTCGTCAAACCACTGACCAGCACGCCGCTGTGGTGCCGCTATCTCCTGGCCTGGCGACGCGAATGTCTGGCCGACGAGGTCGTGGAGACGCTCTTTCGCTCCGCCACCGAGTCCTACCGCGATCTCATCGCCCAGTCGACGCACTTCCAGGCGTGGATGTCCCGGACCTACGGGGCGGTTGGCTCGTAGAGGAAACGGTTCCGCACACTCGGTCGTGGGGCACGCGAGGGGGACCCGGATGTTGTGGGGTGTCCGTCGCATGTGCTGTCCCTCAGCCCATGGTCCGCGCCCGCAGGTGGGTGCAAGAGTCTGTCAGGTACCTGATCAACTCTCAGGGTGCTTGAATTCACGAGGGAGTAGCGATGCGATCCCCCCTGCCCAGATCCCTGTCCGTCGGCTTGGCGGCGTTCGCCACGGTCGTCGGCATGGTGGCCACTCCGGCTCTGGCGGTGCCTGGTCCAACAGTCGGCGTCAAGGCCGCCGTCGGCTCCGGGAACCCGGTGCGAGCGTTGCCGCCGACCGGCGCGACCACCGCCGCCTCAGACCGCGACGATGTGCAGCGCATGCCGCTCGCCGCCGCCCAACTCCGCCCACACAGCGCGATCACACAAGCCGTGACACCCGCCGCCTCGGCGTCCTGCGTTCCGGCTGCCTTCGGCAGCCGGAGCGGATCGGCGCTTGTGTCGTTCGTCAGGGCATCGGCCGTCGACTGTGTCAACACCCTGTTCAGCGTGACCGGCAAGGACGCGCACAACGCGTTCCGCGAAGCCCAGATGGTCACCGTGGCCAAGGCCCTCCGAAGTGCCTCGGCGAAGTATCCCGGCAATGACTCGACCAGCGTGCAGCAACTCGTCCTCTTCCTGCGTGCCGGCTACTACGTCCAGTACAACGACTCCCGCGACGTTGGCAGTTACGGCCGCTCCCTGGCAACCGCCGTCGAGGGCGCCTTGGACTCGTTCGTCGCCAGCCGACACTTCAAGGACGTCAGCGACGCGAACGGCGCGATCGTCGGCGAGGCCATCATCCTCACTGACAGCGCCAACGAGCAGGCCCGGTACCTCAGCACCTACAAGCGTGTCCTGAACGGCTACAACAGCTCGTACAACAAGTTCTCCTTCATGGTGAACGCCGTCAACGACGTCTACACGCCGCTGTTCCGAGGACATCAGAACCCCGCCTTCGTCAAGGCGGTGACGCGCGACCCGAGCATCATCGACACCCTCAACGCCTTCGCGCGCAAACACCTCAGCCTGCTGGGCACCGGCAACTCCGTGCTGACCTCCAACGCGGGCGCCGAGATGGGCCGCTTCCTGCAACACCCCGCACTGCAGGCCAAGGTACGGCCGCTGATGAGAGGGCTGCTCAAGGCCTCGAAGATCACCGGCCGGACCGCAACGCTGTGGGTCGCGGTGGCCCAGATGGCCGACTCCTACGACAAAGCCCACTGCGCCTACTACAGCACCTGCAACCTGGCCGCCAAGCTCACCGCGGCCGCCCTGCCCATCACGCACGCCTGCGACGCCACGCGCACCATCCGGGCGCAGGCACTGACCCCCGGCGAACTCGCCGCCACCTGCGCCAGTCTGCAGAAGCAGGACGGGTACTTCCACAGTCTCGTTAAGGACAACGGACCGATCCCCAACCAGCACGAGGACTCCATCCAGGTCGTCGTCTTCGCCAGTCGCACCGACTACCAGACCTACGCCGGGGCGATATTCGGCGTCGACACCAACAACGGCGGCATCACCCTGACCGGCGACCCGACCAATCCCGCCAACCAGGCCCGCTCCCTCACCTACCAGAAGGGCAGCGACGACGGGTTCGTGGCGCGGATCTGGAACCTGAACCACGAGTACACCCACTACCTCGACGGTCGCTATGACATGAAGGGCGACTTCAGCCAGGAGATAACCGTTCCGGACGTCTGGTGGATCGAGGGCCTGGCCGAGTACGTCTCCTACAGCTACCGCGGTGTCACCGACACCGAGGCGGTCGCCGAAGCCGCCAAGCACACCTATGCGTTGAGCACGCTGTGGCAGAACACCTATGACAACAGCGACGTGACCCGTACCTACCCGTGGGGGTACCTGGCGGTGCGGTACATGGTCGAGAAACATCCGGCGGACATCCAGAACATGCTCGCCAGGTTCCGGGTCGGTGACTACGCCGGCGGCTACGCCGTCTACAACTCCGGGATCGGCAGCCGCTACGACGCCGACTTCAACACCTGGCTGGACGCGTGCGCGGCTGGTGCCTGCGCCGTACACGGAGGCCGGAGCGTGGCCTTCGGCGCGGCGGGCCGAGCCTGACGGTGACTGCGACCGATCCGTCAACCGAACCCGGCAGTGCCATCATGATCTCCCGGCCCTGGCACTCCCGGTACTGAGCTCCGCGATCTTGCGCGAGGCTCCCGGACAGCGTGTCTGTCCGGGAGCCTCGCGTGGCGTTTCGGTTCGTCGGCTGTGCTGTCTTGCTGTCTTGGAACGGGTGGGTGAAGAACGTCCGCGTGCCCGCGTCGACGGTGACACGACCGCCCGCGGGCCTCGTTGCATCCGCCCAGCAGCACGGTCGCCGTCTTCCAGGGCGACGTGGTCTCCCGGCTGGGCCACGGCTTCGGCACCCCGCGGTGGTGCCTCCGACAGTATGTACGTGGCATGACTGAAATCGTCACGGCGGACGTGTCGAATCCGGGTGCCGTCGTTCGACGCGTAGGTGTGACGGGCTGGTCATGGTGTCCGGGACCGGCCGGACCCCAGCCCGTGACAACGGAGATCAAGGAGCGGTAATGCGGTTTTTGATGATGCACAGGCTTGACGAGCGTGCCCCGGAGGCGTGGAACCCCAGCCAGGAGTTCATCGAGAAGATGGGCGCGTTCATCCAGGACTGGATCGAGAAGGGCATCCTGATCACGGCGGAAGGCGTCCATCCGTCGGAGAAGGGCGTCCTGGTGCGCAAGACCCGGGGCGGCGCCATCAACGCGACGGACGGGCCTTTCACCGAGGCCAAGGAGGTCATCGGCGGCTTCGCGTTGGTCAACGCCGAGGACCGGGCGCAGGCCGTGGAGTACGCACGGCAGTATGCCGATCTGTTCGATGAGATCGAGGTCGAGGTGCGGCAGGTCGTCGAATTCGAGGACCTGCCGACCCAGGACTGACCTCACCCGATCCCGGCCGCCGGTCGCCGACGGCCTGGTCCGTTCGTCATCGCACAGCAGCGGACCAGGCCTGGCGCTTACCGGCCACACATCTCCGTGCTTGCTGGGGTCGGCATGCAGCGACCGTGACGCCGCGGAAGGAGCGAACGTCGTGCTCGCGGCGCGACGGAAGGACAAGCTCGACGCCCTCGCCCCCGCCCTCACGATCGACGACGAACGAGCCCCCAATTCCAGGAACTGATCGACCGGTTCAACCAGCGCCGGGCGCTCGCCGGATACTCCACCCCGGCCGACATCGCTGGCGCGGTCACGTTCCTCGCCTCGGACGACGCCCGATTCATCACCGGGACCGTCCTGCCCGTCCACGGGGGAATCACCGCCGCCTGCGGCCAGCCTCCCCTCTTCTGAACCTCGTGGAAAAGGAAGACCGAAGAAGGACACCTTGCTCGACCCCGAACTCGCGGCCGAGCTCGCGGCGATGCCCAGATCCGCGAACGGTAGTCTGATGGACCTGTCCGACATCCCGGCGCTGCGCGAAATGCTGCGCGCGGTAAGCCCGCTCGCCACGAACATGCCGGACGATCCTCGGGTCAGGGTCGAGACCCTGCGCATTCCGAGAGACGACCGATCCCTGCTGGACGTCGTCCTGTTCCGCCCCGCCGACGCCGACCGTACCCGCCCGGCCATGCTCTGGTTCCACGCCGGCGGGCAGATCCTCGGCACCGCCCACGACGACGTCGAATACCACACCGCCCTGGCGCTGGCGCTCGACTGCGTCCTCGCCGTCGTCGACTACCGCCTCGCGCCGGAAACCCCGGCTCCCGGCGCCGCCGACGACGGCTACCTGGCATACACCCAACTCTGCGAAAGACGCAGGCGAGCACCGGATCGATCCACACCGGATCGGCATCGCCGGTGCCAGCGGGGGCGGAGCGCCCGCCGCGGCGACCGCGCTCATGCTTCGAGACCGCCAGGATGCGCGGCCCTGCTTCCTGTCCCTGAGCTACCCGATGCTGGACGACCGCAACGAGACGCCGGCGAGCTTCGAGGTGACCGACCTCGGCCTCTGGGACCGCCGGGAAAATCTGCTCGCCTGGGCCGTGGTGCTGGGTGACCGGGTCGGCGATCCCGCTCTGGATCCGTACTCCGCGCCCGCACGCGCCACCGATCTCACCGGCATACCGGACACCTTCATCGCCGCCGCCCAGTTCGACGTGTTCCGCGACGAGGACATGGATTTCGCGCGGCGACTGATCGCCGCCGGCGTTCCGGTCGAACTGCACCTCTACGCCCGCGCGTTCCACGCCTGGGACCGGTTCGCCCCGAAGTCGACCCTCGCCCGCACATTCGGGCACACCTGGCACGACTTTCTCCGGCGCCACATGCACGGGTGACCGGGCACGAGCCTGCGAGACATCATCGCGCGTGCGGGCCACGACAGCCCGCGGGCGGCGCGGATCCACCAGCATTCAACGGAGAGGCACCCGCCGATCGCCGACGCGATGCACGAGACGGTCGAGGCGCTCGGCGCAAGCCGAGCAGGCGTCGGCCGAAGCGGGTCGCTGAGGGCGACGGACGTTTCCCGCGGCGAACTAACGGCACGCCTGTCTGTTTGAGCCCTTTGAGTTGGCGGAAGCCGTGGCGGGACCTGAGCCCTGACCGGGTCTTTCGTGCGCTACGTAGTCCGCAAGCGCGGCCGCCTACTCAACCCAGTCCCGCGGGTCGACGGGACACTAGTACTGCAATCACAGTTATGGGGTGTGGCCTCGGCGTTTGTAGTGGCTGCGGCGGGCTCGGGTCTGGCTGAGGCGTCGCCACCACGACCAGCGCAGATGATGCGTCGGAGCGAGATGGCGGGGG